>JAVBKV010000052.1:0-22473 GCA_031553885.1 Bacteroidales bacterium | reverse complement strand
TTTTATACAAATTGGCTACTTGAATCTTTTCTTCTTCTGATAATTTTACAAATCTCATAATTCATTTATTATGAGGTAAATGTACAAAATATTAATCATATAAACAATAATACGACAATAAATATTTTAAATTACTTATTTTTCCCAAATAATAATAATTCTGCATATTTATTTTTTTGGACAATTTTAATTATTACAATACAAAATCCAAGAACTCCCAATGCAATCAAAAGTGTAATTATTAAACTATATATCCAAATATTCATAG
Source organism: Bacteroidales bacterium (assembly GCA_031553885.1). Taxonomy (GTDB): domain Bacteria; phylum Bacteroidota; class Bacteroidia; order Bacteroidales; family Azobacteroidaceae; genus JAVBKV01. The sequence continues at coordinate 22,205 of JAVBKV010000052.1, read as the reverse complement.
TAGGAAAATCAATTATTCTATTAAATAAAGATTCAATTATTAGTCTCTGTATTAAATATATAGCTAAAGTATTTATTCCTATTTTCCCTAGACCTATAAAGAATTTATGTTGCTTATAAGTCATTTTAAATAACATAAACCAAAATAAAGAACCACTAAAGCTTATAAGTAAACGAAAAATGAAAATGCCTATTTTTTGAAAATCATTCAAACTAAATATTTTCAATAAACCCGGAAGATATCCATACATTGTACAAGGTCTATCCCCCAAAAAGGAACACATACTAAATACTATGCCTGAGATTATCAATATTTGCTTTGTATATTGTAATATAAGCTGATAATTATTTTTCAAGTAAATTCCGCTCCAAAATACAGGCAGAAGTATTTGTTGAAATCCACAGTATGGAGCAGATAATACAAAACAAATGCTCAATAAACATGCTAACCAATCTTTTTTCAATATTTTCAGACTTGCATAAACAATAAAATAACTGATAAACAACTCCCTTAAAAACCAAGGAAAACTTAAATATAAATATTTGAGCCAATTATCAATATCATTTATTCCTGTTAATGATAATTCTATTATACAAAACATCACTGCCGAAATAACACCAGGCAATAGTAATTGTATACCTTTTTTGTATAAAAAATTTTTCAAATTCAGTTTTAATGATGAACGAAAAAAAAATCCACTTACCATAAAAAATAATGGCATATGAAATGAATAAATAAATTCAAATACAGGATTACTAAAAAAATTATATCCGTTTTTGAGATATTGTATAGAATGTCCCCACAGTACACAAAATATAGCAAATCCTTTTAATGCGTCAATGTATTCAAACCTTTTAGTTTCATTTTCAACCCCTTTAATTACAGAATCTTGTAATTTGTCCATAAAACATCTATAGTATTTTGTTAATTTTTTTCTTTTTCTTTATAAGTCCAATCATTCTTTTTTCGGTAGACAAAAACTTATCAACTTCCAGCAATCATATCACTAAACCCTTCTCATCAACCGTGTAAGGCATTCTAAAAAGCCTGAATTTATCATGATTCCTTTCTTTGTATCGAAACTTTCTTGGGAAATATCACAATTTTCAATCAAAAGAATGATCGACAAGTTAAAATGTTTGGCAAATGTATAATCGTAACTATTGTAATCAGGCCCGTACAGTGAAATACATTGAAATCTAAAATTGTATCACAAATCAATATCAGAAGCGATATAACCTAAAAAGATGTGTGAAAGATGCAAACATTTCAAAAAAATAATGCCTTCCAAACCATTGATTTGAAAGGCATTATTCAACAATATTCCTAAGTTGTCTTATTAACTTGGAGCGAAAGACGGGACTCGAACCCGCGACCCTAACCTTGGCAAGGTTATGCTCTACCAACTGAGCTACTTTCGCGTTTGCGGGTGCAAATATAATGATATTATGTGAATATACCAAATTTGCCCGCAGCTTTATTCAAAAATATCGTCAATCCCCCGGGGACCATCCATAATATCCTCTTCAATGTTAAGCGAACTATCACAAGGATTCATGTATCTTGCCGGTACTTCAAATCCTTCGGTTTGAGAATAGCCGAGTTTCGGATCGGCAAATACCTTTTGCAGGAATATTCCAAAAACCGGAAGCGCCATATTGGCGGCCTGTCCTTCTGCCATGCGGTCAAAGTGGATGGAACGCTCTTCTCCACCTACCCATACACCACCGACTAAGGATGGAGTAAAGCCCATAAACCAACCGTCGGAATGGTTTTGAGTAGTTCCGGTCTTACCTCCCATAGGAGCGCTGATTGCATAACGCCCACGGATACGTCCTCCGGTTCCGGCATCGATGACACTTCTGAGCATATCCAGCATTTTGAATGAGGCATCTTCAGTAAGCACATCCGCCATACGTGGTGAAAATGAAGCAATTATGTTGCCGTTCTTATCTTCGATACGGGTTACATAGTTAGGTTCTACCCGCACTCCTTTGTTAGCAAACGCCGAATATCCGGATACCATTTCCGAAACGCTGGCATCGCAGGAACCCAGGCAAAGTGAGACTACCGGCTCTATCGGTCCTATCAGTCCGAAAGAATGAAGTTTTCTTGCAAAAGTATAAGGGGAAAGTTGCTTCATCAGGTAAGCGGTTACCCAGTTATCCGATTTCTGAAGCCCCCATTTTACGGTAACCATCTCTCCTATTCGTTCTTTGTTGGCATTCTTGGGATTCCAGGGAACTCCGGTTTCTGTAATCAATTGTTGTTCAACGTGTAGTACTTCGTCACAAGGCGTAAATCCGCTTTCCATAGCTAAGGAATACAAGAATGGCTTGACGGTAGATCCCACCTGGCGCCTTCCCGTATTAATCATATCGTATTGAAAATACTGAAAATTAGTCCCTCCCACGTATGCTTTAACAGATCCGGTCCGCGGGTCCATAACCATAAATCCGGAACGCAGAAACGATTTCATATAACGGATCGAATCCATGGGAGTCATAATCGTATCCTTTACCCCTTTCCAAGTGAACACGGTCATTTCCGTAGGTTGGTTAAATGCCGCACGAATCTCCTTCTCATTGAGGTTTTCGTCTTTCATCAACCGGTAGCGTTCGGATTGTTTCATTGCACGATCCAATATCCTGGTAATATCTTCTTTACCTGTAGAACTGGCAAAAGGAGCTGTTGCTCGTCCTTTCTTTTCATTGAAAAACAACGGTTGCAACGTTCCTCCGATATGTTCGACGACAGCTTCTTCCGCATAAGTCTGCATCTGAGAATTGATCGTGGTATAAATTTTTAGTCCATCGGTTGCCAGGTTATAATTCGAACCGTCCGGCTTTTTGTTTTTATTACACCAGCCATACAGCGGATTAGTCTCCCAGGCCAATGAATCTTCTGCATATTTATACCGTTGCCATTCCGGATAATTCTTCCTCTGCGGCTTTTGAGCGCTTAACGTTAACCGAAGGTATTCACGGAAATACGGGGCAGGTCCGTCTTTATGGTCAAGTTTATGGAAACGGGTAACCAAAGGCAAGTTATGTAATGAATCACATTCTGCTTTCGTAATATATCCATGTTTTTCCATAAGGTCAAGAACTACATTTCGTCTTCCCAGGGTACGGTCTTTATACATTCCGTTTCTCCGGATCGGGTTATAGTATGATGGGTTTTTACACATCCCGATCAACGTAGCTGCCTCTTCAACCGTGAGATCTTTAGGTGTTTTTCCAAAATAAACCCATGCGGCGGATTGAATTCCTACGGCATTATAAAGGAAATCGAATTTATTCAGGTACATATTCACGATTTCCTCTTTGGTATAAAAGCGTTCCAATTGTACGGCAATAACCCATTCAATGGGTTTTTGGAACATGCGTTCCAGGAAGTTTTCTGCAGTCGGGGAATAAAGCTGTTTGGCCAATTGCTGGGTAATGGTACTTCCTCCTCCGGCATTTTTATCAAATAATCCCTTGAATACGACACGGAGCATCGCAATTGCATCGATTCCGGAATGCTTGGTGAAACGGGCATCTTCGGTAGCAATCAATGCATGTACGATATGAGGCGATAAATCCTGATAATTGGCATAAATACGGTTTTCGTTTTTTTGAGCAAAAGTTCCCAACGGCTTCATATCCGAAGAAATCACCTGGGAAGCATATTTGTTGATCGGATTTTCCAGGTCTTCCACCGGAGGCATATAACCAATGTATCCTTTAGCAATAAGGATAAACGTAATGGTTATAAGCACGATACCGGAAAAGAAAACAATCCAGAACCAACGGATTATTTGTTTTGCAGAGAACTTAATCTTCATATTGAAAGGGTTAAACCTGATTAAAATGCAAAAATACAGGTTTTATTTAGAATTACCCAATTGATTAAGTAAAATTAATTATTGGCCACTTCCTCCTCCGGATCCTCCACTGCTGCCACTGTTACTACTTTCTGACGCCTTGGTATCGTCGTTATTTATTCCCCGCTGCGCTTTTTTGATTTGCTGCTTCATTTCTCCGAACCGGTAGGAAACCCTGAAACTGATGTTACGGGCAACGTATTGGCTGTTCATACGATAAAACTCATCGCTGGTATAACGTTCTGAGTAGTAATCACGGTACTTTTCGAAAGGACTGGAAACCGACAAAGAGAAATTCAATTTATTATTCAACATGGATTTAGTTAATCCGAGGGCTGAATAATGGTATCCGGATGATTCGCCCTGGAGATTCACACGGGGAGACGCGATTCCTCCATTCAACATAATTCTGAAATTGTGAGGCAATGAATATTGCAGGTTAGCAGTAATGTTTTCGTAAAAACCATGATTTTTCAATCCGGATCCGTTATTTGCCCTTATATCCATGTAGGCAAGTGTACCGTTTACATAGAACCGGAATTGTTTGGTCAGGTTTCCGTTGAAATAAACATTCAGACTGGTTTGATTATTTTTTCCAATGTTCTTATAAGTCGTATAACTCACATCTTCAATCACTTCGGTCACCTGTTGAATGGAATTGTTCATAAAACCGTAGTTCAAACTCACATTCATATTGATTTTAGGCTTGAAAACGCTGTAGTTCAAGCTGATATTATGTCCTTTCTCAACATCCAGATCAGGATTTCCACGGGAAATATACTTGGGGTCTGTGGAACTGGAATAGGGATTCAGGTACCAGATTCCCGGCCGTTGTACCCTCATGTTATAACCCAGTCGGAAAGAATGTACCATCTTGTACCGGTAAGTGATCGTACCTGAAGGAACCAGTGTAAAATACTCCGTATCAAAATTTTTGTCCGTATTCAAGGGATAATCCGCTTCGATTTTAGTGTCTTCCATTCTCAATCCGGCTTTGAATCCATAGTCTTTGAACCGGAGATTGTAACCCAGGTAAGCAGCAAGAATATCATAACGATACTTGAACTGATCGTTATCTGTGATTATCGGTTTCCATTCTTCTGTTGTGTAATCATAGCGGCTTCGGTCCCCTTCGCTCTCATTCAGGCGAATAATGTATTTAGCTCCCCCTTCAATGGTATGAATCTTGGCTAAAGGAGTTGTGTAATCCAACTGGAAAGCATGTTCCTTATCGCTGGCGTTATTTTTGGAAATTTGCCAGGATTCCGGAAAATTAACTGCTTCATCGATCTTTGTTTCGGAATTATTGTCATTGGGAGAAAGTCCTAACCGGTAAGAAGCGGTAAGCAGCTCATCTTTTTTCTTGAACGTGCGTTGATAATCCAGATTGAATCCCGATCCTCCAAAGGTATTATCTCCTTCCGTACTTTGTTTGTAGGAATAAACATTATTTTTATTAATATCCTGTTCCGAAACATCTAAGTTCATTTTCGATGTTCCTTTTCCTCCCATCAGGTTGAAATTAGCGCTGATAAGGTTCAGTGTATCAATTTCATAACTTAACTCACCATAACCATACTGGAAATCTCCTTCGTACTTGTTTTTACCATCCTGAAACAAGTACCTGTGCTGGTCATTGGTGTAATTTTCACGGTAAGTATCATAATTCGATTCCGGATTTCTGAAATGACTATAATTATAGTTTCCGGTAAAGCCCAGTTTTCCGTATTTCATAGAAAGGTAGGCCCCTCCATCGTATCCACCTAATGCGTTGACTCCTCCGCTGAAATTAGCAGTATAACCTCCCATCGGTTGTTTGTATGTAATGATATTGATAATACCGGTTACCCCTTCTGCATCGTATTTGGCTCCGGGATCGGTAATTACTTCAATGTTTTTTATCATGTTGGCCGGCATACTCCTCAGCACCTGGGCCGGGTTATTGGTTATCAGGTTGGAAGGTTTTCCATCCAGGTGAATTTTAAATGAAGAAGATCCTTTCAGCTCGATTTTATCCTGAGCATCAATCGTTACCATGGGAACTTTTCTCAGCATTTCCAATACGTTGTTGGTCTTGGAATCCGGATCATCCTGAATGCTATAGGTTATTTTGTCCAAATCAACTTTAACCAATGGTTTGTATGCTGTTACAACAACTTCTCCTAAAACCTGGCTGTCGCTTACCGGTAGTTTTTCCAGGTTGATTTCCTTATCTGCAGGTGCTATGGTAAATGGCTTCACCAACATTTTTTTTCCTGTGGAATTGATGGCAAGTAAGTAATTACCGGGAATATTCAGGATCGTTTCAAACTTTCCGGATTCATTGGAAGCCAGCATTTTTATTGGTTTTGTTGGATTATCTGCCCTGGTGATATTAATGGTTGCATAAGGAATTGTCTCGTTGGTCAATGAATCGATCACCTGCCCCTTTATCAATACATTAAACTTGGGATTTATATTTTCTGATTTTTTATTTGTATTATTTTCAATAACTTGAGCATTCGAACTTAAAGTATTTACTATAAAAAGTAACACAACAAACAGAAGAGAATTTTTCATAAATTGCATCTAAAAGGGTTATAATCACTAAAACACAAGTTGCATTGTGTACCATTTAAATAGTACACCGCAAAGATAAAATCTATTTTTTTATTTTACTTAAAAACAAATAAATCTTCAAAGCTATTATATTATTTTAACTTTGAAGACTTATTTGTTAATGAAAGCTAAATAAAATCGCTTATTTATTTTCGATCTTATTATTTTTTGCATTTTTCATTTCAATCAGGTATGCGACAAGCAGTCCGATTCCGCCAAATACTGAAATAGAGGAAAAATAAATCATTTCTTTGAATCCATTCAGGTTGTTCCTGTATTCCCAATCATTGTCGATTCTTGTTTGAAGTAATCTCTCACCCAGTACTGCATATTGAATAGTGAAAGCACAGAGAGCTCCGATTCCGATTCCTATTAGCAATAACGAAATCCTCAAGGGCCAGGAAGAAGGCCATAAATTATTCAATTTGCTAATCATGGAAACACCTAACATATTTTCCATATCAGAAGGATTCATTTGTATCGTTCCCATTTTTTCAATCATTGTCAGCCTTTCTTTCCTTCTGGCATACAATTCAAACAGCCGATAGATTCCCCATGTAATAATACCTATGATTAAAACACCCATTAAATTACCATCCATAAATTTATCTATTAAAAGTTAAACAATCCGTTCATTTTTCATTTACATCTATTGGACGCAGAAAAAAAGAAAGGTTACAGATTGTTTTTCTTTTTGTTTGTAATAATAAATAATAAAGGTATTAATAGCAAATCCGGAATCCCAGGTCATTGCCTTTAATATTGGGAGTTCCTCCGTTACGGTGGGAAACGCGGCAGAAACGGGCGTAATTATTCCAGGCCCCACCCCGGAAAACACGATGCTCCCCACTACCGGGGCCTTTCGGATTCGTTTGAGGATTATTGGGATAGCTTTTTGTCCACCAGTCGTTACACCATTCCCAGACATTTCCACTCATATCATAAATTCCCAGTTCATTACTGAATTTAAGTCCCACAGGATGAGTCAGTTTATCTTTGATTTCATTGTCGCACCAAGCCACATCATCGATCAAGGAACTTCCTGAATATTTAAAATTTTTGCTTTGGTTTCCTCCGCGGGCAGCATAGTCCCATTCTGCTTCAGTAGGAAGTCTTCCTCCTGCCCATTTACAAAAAGCATCGGCTTCGGCCCAGGAGACGTTAGTTACAGGATGCTTTTTGAATCCTCTCCTCACGGTATAAAAGTTACCTTGCTTAAAGATTTCTCCGGAGCCGTCAAAATCCCTCTTGGTCGCATTCAGGTAGGCGCAGAATTGTTCATTGGTTATTTCATATTTCCCCATATGAAAATCACTTACTGTTACCTTACAAACCGGTTTTTCATCTTCTTCGCAATCGGCACCCTGTTCCGTGGTACAACCCATAACGAATGTACCTCCTTTCACCTCTGCCATCTCAATAGCGATTGAGGTGTAACTATTAGGACCCGCCACATAGAGCAGTCCGTTATGCAAACCTGGCTCCATCGGTTGGGAAGAAGCAACCGGAGTATCAGGTTCTGTCTTTGTCTGACTCACACAAGAATCATAACGTTGCTTGACCTGAGTATCAGAAGGGTTGATTTTTAGTATTTTATCATACATCCCAACTGCTTTTTCATACATTTTTTCCTGATAAAGGTAATCGGCAATCAGGGAAGCTTTCAAACATTCTTCTGATTGCTTGATTAAAGCAGTAACATCTTGTCCTCCGGTACCGGATACTTCCTGATAAATCTGATAGTTTTTAAGGGCACATTCGTAATCGCCCTTTTTAAAGCAATTACCGGCATCATTCAGGTAATTTTTCTGTCCGTATACAGATAAAAAGCCGATAATAAAAAGTGTGGGAATAAATAAAAACCGTTTCATACTATTCAAGGGTTATTAGATTCTCCCCAAAGATACAATTTTTTTACAATTAACAAAAAAAGGGTTAATCTAATTTGAGTACGGCTAAAAATGCTTTTTGAGGAACTTCAACGTTACCGACTTGTTTCATGCGCTTTTTCCCTTCTTTTTGCTTTTCAAGTAGTTTTCGTTTCCGGGAAATATCACCACCATAACACTTGGCAGTCACGTCTTTACGTACAGCCTTAATGGTTTCCCTGGCAATGATTTTAGCACCGATAGCAGCCTGTATAGCTACATCGAATTGTTGACGGGGTATTAACTCTTTTAATTTTTCACACATCCGGCGGCCAAAAGTAACTGCATTATCGACATGGGTTAATGTGGACAAAGCATCTACCGGTTCTCCATTCAACAAAATATCTAATTTAGCTAATTTGGAAGGACGGTAGTCGTGCATGTGATAATCAAAGGAAGCATATCCTTTGGAGATACTTTTCAATTTATCGTAAAAATCAATCACAATCTCTCCTAAGGGTATATCATAGATAATTTCTACCCGATCGCCGGAAATATAGTCCTGGCGGACCAATATTCCCCGTTTCCCCAGACAAAGCGTCATGATAGGACCAATATAAGTTGTACTGGTAATTACCGATGCCCGGATAAACGGTTCATCTATATGATCGATCAGAGTCGGGTCCGGCAATCCTGCCGGATTATGAACCTCTTTACAATTACCTTGTTTATCATAAACCTTATAAGACACATTCGGCACGGTAGTGATCACGTCCATATTGAACTCCCTGTCCAACCGTTCCTGGATTATTTCCATGTGAAGCAAACCAAGGAATCCGCAACGGAAGCCGAATCCCAGTGCAACGGAAGATTCCGGTTGAAAAGTAAGAGATGCATCGTTTAGCTGCAACTTTTCCAGGGAAGAACGTAAATTTTCAAAATCTTCGGTATCGATCGGGTATACTCCAGCAAATACCATCGGCTTGACTTCTTCAAACCCTTCGATGGCTTTTTGGCATGGGTTTTTCACATGCGTAATCGTATCTCCTACTTTTACTTCCTTGGATGTTTTAATTCCTGAAATAATATATCCCACATCTCCACAGGTAACTTCTTCCCGGGGGGACATATCCAGTTTCAGGATGCCCACTTCATCCGCATCGTATTCTTTTCCCGTAGCGACAAATTTAACAAGGTCTCCTTTCCGGATCGACCCGTTAGCTATTTTATAATAAGCTATGATTCCTCTGAAAGGGTTAAAAACCGAATCAAAGATCAATGCTTGCAAAGGAGCGTCGGGATCACCTTTTGGAGTCGGTACCTTTTCAATGATTGTATCCAGGATCGTATAAACACCCTCTCCTGTCTTTCCACTGGAACGTATAATATCTGTACGGGGGCAACCCAATAATTCCACGATTTGGTCTTCCACTTCATCAGGCATGGCGCTTGGCAAATCGATCTTGTTCAGGATAGGAATTATTTCCAGGTCATGCTCCATGGCCATATATAAATTGGAAATGGTCTGAGCCTGAATTCCCTGAGCAGCATCCACAATCAGCAGAGCACCTTCACAGGCAGCAATAGAGCGGGAAACTTCGTAAGAAAAATCCACATGTCCCGGGGTATCAATCAGATTAAGCGTGTAGGCTTCACCTTTGTATTTATATTGCATTTGAATGGCATGGCTTTTGATTGTAATCCCCCTCTCCCGCTCCAGATCCATATTGTCCAGTACCTGTGCCTGAAGGTCTTTGGCGTCAACAGTTTGAGTATATTCTAATAATCGATCGGCGAGAGTACTTTTGCCATGGTCTATATGTGCGATAATACAAAAATTACGGATATGCTTCATCGGATGAAAAGAAATGATTAAAATTTGTTGTGCAAAGATACGGAATTCTATTTAAATGACAAAAAGGTCCACTTCACAATGGACCTTTTTATTCAGTTTTTAATAGGCATTAGTCTTTTAAGGCAAAAAGATTGTTTTAGGTTATCGGGTACAAAGATGTACGATTTTTTTATACCAGCCAAAAAAAAAAACATATTATATAACATATTTTTATATGATTTTAGCTTTTTAAAAAATAGAAATATCGCACAATCTATTGGTTATTATAAATTTAGTAACATTTAACAATTTGAAAAAAAGTTATCATTTTAGCAATTCCTGCAGTTTATTGAGCAATTCTTTGCCTTGCAGGTTCCGTTCTATGATCACACCTTCCGGATTCAACAAAACCGTATGAGGTATGGATTGAACCGCGTACAACATAACTGGTTTGGAATCCCAATACTGGCAGTCAGACAATTGTGGCCACGTCATATTCAAATCCTGAAGTCCTTTTTTCCAGGCGTCTTCATTCTTATCCAGCGAATATCCCACGATTTCAAAGTTTTTATCTTTAAATTGCTGATAAATATTGACCAGGTTCGGCATTTCTTTGCGGCAGGGCGGGCACCAGGAAGCCCAGAAATCAATCAATACATACTTACCTTTCCCGGCATAATCCGATAAAGCCACTTGTTTTCCATCCGGATCTTTCGAAACGATGTCTGTAAAAGGGTTACCCACAGCAGAATTTTTCATTGCATCTAATCTTTCTTTAAGCTTTATATAAAGGTTTGTTTGTTGGGATTGGGGATCCGCCTGGCTCAGCACTTTTGTCAGTTGATCTTCGGAAAGTCTTCTTGTCCAGGGGAGTTTGGTCATCAATTCTTTTCCCAGAGGATTATTGATGTTTTTTTCAAAATAACCGGCATAAAGTGCTTTCACCTGATCATAGGCTGACATGTATTCAGCTTCCAATGACTTATCCAATTCATCGGTAAGCGAACCATCCGCTTTGGCCTGATCCAGCTTTTCATCCGCCTCCTGCATTTGTTTCTGGTAACCGGATTCCTGTACCAGGCATTGTTCGTAGGCATCGTTCAGAGGGGTTCCATTAACAACAATATCTTCGTCGATTGAAACGGATAAACTTCCCTCTTCCAGTAAGATAGCTCTATTTTTCTGAACATCTCCATAATCGACAACGATATAACACACTTTGACAGAATCTATTATTCCTTCAAAAGAAAATTTTCCATCTTTTATGATCACTGTATCCGATTTTTCAGGCAAATTCTGGTTGTCATACTGAATCAGGTATACATATTTACCTTCCAGATTCGTGTCAGAGGTTGTACCTGAAATCGTATATTGTTCTTTCTTTACACAAGCCATACTAATTATTGCCAAGCAGAGTAATAAAACTAACTTTTTCATTTTTGATGTTAACTATTAGAATGGATAAAATGGAAGTATAAAATAGATTAATTATAATAATTAGCCTATATTCAATAAATTAAGAAATAAATAAATCAACCCGGCCAATAAAGCACTTACCGGAATTGTTAATATCCATGCCCAGAGCAAATTAATACTTACACCCCAACGAACGGCAGAAAGTCTTTTTACGGCCCCTACTCCCATGATGGCTCCGGTAATGGTGTGGGTAGTACTGACAGGAACTTTCCATATTTCGGTCAGAAACAAGGTAACTGCACCTGCGGTTTGAGCACAAAACCCTTCAATGGAGGTTATTTTTGTAATTTTTGAACCCATGGTTTTCATGATTTTCCATCCACCACTCATCGTTCCTATGGCAATTGCAGTAAAACAGGCCAAAGGAATCCAGTCATGAATTTCATTCATGGTTGTCATTTTCATCCAGTTCGGCAGGCCTTCTACACCACTATTAGTGGCAGCGATCAGGGCGGCTGCGATGATACCCATTACTTTTTGAGAGTCGTTCAATCCATGTCCTATGCTGAGTCCGGCGGAAGAAACCAGTTGCAATCGTCTGAACCATTTGTCTGCAGTCGAAGGTTTTACCTTTTTTATAATATGCATTGTTAACAGAGTAATGATATTACCGGCAAGCAAACCGATCAGAGGGGCTAGAACAATAAAAGAAGCGATGAGCATTATTTTTCCGGAATGTATCGCTGAAAAGCCGGAAGCCGCAATAGCCGCTCCGGAGAATCCGCCGATTAAAGTATGGGAAGAAGAGGAAGGGATCCCAAACCACCATGTAAGAAGGTTCCAGATGATAGCGGCAATCAAACCGGCTACGATGACCAGTGATGGATTGGCTATGTAATCCATAATTACAGTTTTGGATACGGTATCAGCAATACCGAATCCACCGATGATGTATTTAGCAATAAAATAGGCTACAAAGTTGAAAAATGCGGCCCATATTACAGCCTGAACAGGAGTTAGTACTCTGGTAGAAACGACAGTAGCTATAGAGTTTGCCGCATCATGAAATCCGTTGATATAATCGAAAATGATCGCTAAAACAATAACTACAATCAATAACGTCATATTATATTATTTTAAGCGTATTTAACGAAAATAGTTTTTAATACTTTCCCGGTGTTGTTGATCTTGTTCGCCGTTTTCTCCAATTCCTGGATGATTTCTTTTGATTTGATCAATTCCAGTGCATTTTTTTCATCGTGGAAAAGCGCCATGATTCCTTTTTCGTACAGAGCATCAGCTTCTTCCTCCAGTTTTTTAATTTGCTTATAATGTTTACGGAGTTCCTGGTCGTTTCTTTTGAAGTGAGCCAGTTCATTGATGGCTCCCTGAACTTCGATTGTTCCTTCCTTGATCACACGTGTTAAATGCGCAGTACATTCCGGAAAAGATTGGGGTTCATACCACATTACTTTTTGAGCTGTCCGGTTGATTGCATCGATTACATCATCCATTTCATCGGCCAATGTATCGATATCCTCCCTATCAAAAGGAGTTATAAAAGTTTCATTCAATGCTTTCAGGATACGTCCGGTTGCTTTATCACCTTTTATTTCTTCCGCCTTTATCAACCGGCAACATTCATTTCTTTGCTCCATATCCGAAATGGTGAACAATTCCTGCAACAAATCGGCAGAACGTTTCATCGTATCAGCAGTTTCTTTTAGTAACGGAATGAATTTCTGATCTTTAGGAGCAAAAAAATTAAGTAAATTATTAATTTTCATAGGAATAAATATAGATTAATTTAAAAAAGCCTCTGTAAGTTTTTGAAATACAGAGGCTTTTAGTGCCCAGGACGAGATTTGAACTCACACGCCGAAAACCGGCACCACCCCCTCAAAGTGGCGTGTCTACCAATTTCACCACCTGGGCTTTTTTGTAAAAAGCGATGCAAATATAGTCTTTTTTAATGAATAACCAAACATAATTTCTGTATTTTTGTTTTATTTTAACCAAGATGTTTCCTTTCAATAAATTATTTTTTATCTTTGTTATCGGATGTTATTTTAAAATCGGAATCAGATGGAAAAAATCAGGTCATTTTCTGACTTTATTGCCATGTATGTGGACGGATTTAAAAACCTATCATGGGGTAAACCGCTATGGATTATAATTTTAGTAAAACTATTCATTATGTTTGCCATTCTTAAGGTCTTCTTTTTTCCTGATTTTCTGAATAGCAGGTTCAAATCGGAAGAGGAAAAAAGCGAATATGTATCCAAGGAGTTAATAAACAGACAACACAACGAAAAAAACGTTTCAAATGAATCAGATTGATGTATCATTAATTGACTGGTCGAGAGCACAATTTGCATTAACTGCCATGTATCACTGGTTGTTTGTGCCTTTGACTTTAGGGCTGGGGATCATCATGTCGGTGATGGAGACCTTTTATTACCGGACCGGTGAAATCAAATGGAAAAGAACGGCTCGGTTCTGGATGAAATTATTCGGAATAAACTTTGCCGTAGGAGTCGCAACAGGGATTATCCTTGAATTCGAATTCGGAACTAACTGGTCGAATTACAGTTGGTTTGTCGGAGATATTTTCGGAGCGCCGTTAGCGATTGAAGGTATTTTCGCTTTTTTCATGGAGGCGACTTTCATTGCAGTCATGTTTTTTGGTTGGGATAAAGTAAGCAAAGGTTTTCACCTGGCTTCCACGTGGCTGGTTACATTCGGCGCCACACTTTCTGCATTATGGATATTGGTTGCCAACGCCTGGATGCAGTATCCCGTAGGTATGGAATTTAATCCGGACACGGTAAAAAATGAGATGAACGATTTCTGGGCACTGATTTTATCACCGATCGCTATCAATAAATTTATCCATACCGTACTTTCCGGCTGGCTGCTGGGCGCTGCTTTTGTTATCGGAATCAGTTCCTGGTTTCTTCTCAAGAAAAGAGAGATTCCTTTTGCCATGGACAGTATAAAAATAGCTTCTGCCGTCGGATTAATCGGTGTAATCCTTTCTGCCTGGACCGGTGACGGTTCGGCCTATCAGGTAGCTCAGAAACAACCCATGAAGCTGGCAGCCATGGAGGGACTTTATGAAGGAGGCAACGGAGTCGGTCTGGTTGCCGTGGGAGTTCCTACACCCGGAAAGCAGTACAATGACGGTAAAGATCCTTTCCTTTTTAATATTCAGATTCCTAAAGCGTTGTCCTTACTGGCCGAACGTAAAATGGACGGTTTCGTTCCGGGGATTAACAACTTAGTTGAAGGAGGATACGAAACTTCCCAAGGAAAGGCCCTATCAATCGCAGAAAAAATGGAAAAAGGAAAAATAGCACATGATGCTCTGAATGAATACCGGCTTGCGAAAAAGGAAGGAGATCAGTCTCGTGCTGCGGAGGTAAAACAACTTCTGGACGAGAATTTCCCTTACTTTGGGTATGCATACTTTCAATCTCCTACGGATGCTATTCCCAATGTACCTTTGGTATTCTACGCTTTCCGGATAATGGTTATTTTTGGCTGCTTTTTCCTGTTGCTGTTTGCATTGGTTTGCTTTTTTACCTACAAGAAAAAGTTTTCAAGCATGCGCTGGTTGCAATGGGTTTGCCTGTGGTCCATACCACTGGCTTACATCACATCTCAATCAGGCTGGATTGTTGCTGAAGTGGGCCGTCAGCCCTGGGCGATTCAGGACATACTTCCTGTTTCCGCTTCAATTTCAGCAATCGATACAGGTTCTGTAAAACTGACTTTCTTTATCTTTCTGGCTTTGTTTACAATCTTGTTGATCGCGGAAATCCGCATTCTGGTAAAGCAAATTAAAGCAGGACCGGAGGAAATGAAAAAATGAAAAGAATAAAGAAAATGAAAAACTTCCTAAGCATTTTCTTCATTTCTTCATTCTTAATTTTTAATTCTTAATTTTAAAGTCATGGATTATTCATTTTATCAACATTACTGGTGGTTCCTGATCTCTTTATTAGGTGCATTGTTAGTATTTCTACTATTCGTGCAGGGAGGACAATCACTGATATATTCATTGGGAAAGAAAGAACAGCATTTAAGCATGATGCTGGGAGCATTATCCAAAAAGTGGGAATTGACATTTACAACACTGGTTACTTTTGGTGGCGCTTTTTTTGCCTCCTTTCCTCTCTTCTACTCGACCAGTTTCGGCGGGGCCTATTGGGCCTGGATGCTTATTCTCTTTAGCTTTGTCGTACAGGCTGTTTCCTATGAATTTATCTCTAAAAAAGGTAATTTGCTTGGAAAGTCAACTTACAAAAGCTTTTTATTTATCAATGGTTTGCTCGGTCCACTTTTATTAGGAGCAGCAGTTTCGACTTTTTTCACCGGATCTGAATTCATTGTAAATAAAGATAATATTACCGGTATTGCTATGCCGGTGATTTCTTCCTGGCAGAATCCATTGCATGGTCTCGAAATTTTATTTAATTACTGGAACCTGTCTCTCGGTCTGGCTGTTTTTTTTCTTGCTCGCAGCCTGGGGAGCCTTTATTTCATCAATAATATCGATGATGAAGAAATACGCCGTAATGCACGCAAACAACTCCTATATAATGCAATCGGCTTTTTGGCGTTTTTTCTCCCCTACCTCATTTATTTATTATTAAAAAACGGATGGGCGGTAAATCCTGAAACAGGGGTTATTACGATTGAACCATTCAAGTATTGGTATAATTTATTAGCCATGCCCTGGGCGCTGATTTTGTTGTTGATCGGTGTTGTGTTAGTGTTGTATGGATTTATTCGCAGCATCTTTCAACCGAGGTTTATCTATGGAATATGGTTTGCCGGAAGCGGAACCGTATTTGTAGTTTTGGTTTTATTTTTAATTGCAGGATTCAATAACACAGCCTTTTATCCTTCGTTGACAGATCCGCAGAGTTCGTTGACTATTACCAATAGTTGTTCAAGTTTGTTTACCTTGAAAACGATGTCGGTGGTATCCTTGTTTATTCCTTTTGTTGCCGCTTACATCTGGTATGCCTGGAGGTCGTTGGATAAATCTAAAATTAAGGCCGATGATGCCGATGGGCATTATTGAAAACTTTTGCCGGGCCAGGATGTTATAATAAGGACTATAAGGTTAAAAGGACAGTAAGATTATTCAATTTACATCTTACTGTCCTTATTGATTGACCTTACAGTCCTTAATTCGAAACTTCTAAAATTTATAAAAAAGCAATTATGGAAAGTTTAGTCACAAAATTGGAAAATGAAGTGGGGCTGAGTCATGAACAAGCTCTGAAAACGATTGGTTGCGTCCGCAGTTATATGATCGAGAATGACCTGGAACTGGATTGGGAAGAATTTATTGAAAGTAAAGCAAAAAAGATGTCAGAATCAGCTAAACAGGCATGGTATGAACTTTCGGGTAAGTCTCAGACCTGGGCAGATAAGGCACAGGATACGATTGAAGAATGGTCGGATAAAGCCAAACAAACCATCAAGGATGCCCGTAATAAAGCAGCAGACTTTATAGCAGATAAGGATTAAAAATCCTTATCTGTCAATCATCTATCATCTCCGGTTGTCCCGGGAGGTATTTCAGACCGGTTATCCGATCGGTTTGATCGGGCCTACGGCGCTTCCAATACGGCTGGTCTCCTGTTTTTTCCTGCCAGTCGACCAATAGGCGGATTAATTTTTCTGCCTCAGTCCGATGTTGAGGTAAATCTCCTACATTGTCCAATTCGTCAGGATCATTTTTCAGATCATACACCTCAATCATGGCACGGGGTGATGTAAATACCTGCTGTTGCTGTGGCTTAAGTAATCCTTCGCGTTGCATCCTTTTCAACGAATACCAGCTTGGACTGGTGCTGAGATCGTAAGCTGTGCCATGGGGTAACTCGTAATAGGCATTGTAGATCACCTTGTATCGTTCGGAACGGATACATCGTATGTATTCATCACAATTGTGCCAGTTACGTTCCGAAAAGATGTAATCGCGCCCCCTTTCTGTGGGATTTTTGATAAGCGGTAGTATCGATGCTCCATACATGTCGGCCGGAGTGCTTATCCCAGCCATGTCGAGGATAGTGGGAGTAAGATCAATGGTACTTACCAGCCCGTTACTGTGAAGGGCACCTTGAGGGGTGTTGTTCTTCCAGTAAACAACCAATGGCGTTTGTATTCCCGAATCGTACAGGGTACCTTTTGCTCTTGGAAATGGCATTCCGTTATCACTCAGGAAAATAATAATGGTGTTATCCATCAATCCTTTCCGTTCAAGAACTTCAATCATGCGTCCTATATCGCTGTCCATTCTTGAAATCTCATTGTAATAATCGGCCAGGTCATTATGTGTTTCCAGGTCGTCGACCAGGTAAGCCGGTACCGTTGTATCCTGAGGACGGTTGATTTGCGGAGTGTTAGCCTTGTTGTAAGGACGGTGCGGATCCATAAATCCCACCCAAAGGAAAAAAGGATTTGTTTTGTTCTTTTCGATAAAAGAAGTGTAATTATTGAAAAAAACATCTGTAAGACCGCCCTGGTTGGGTTTGTAGCCGCCTTTGATGGATGTGTCAAACTTCCTGTTACTTTGATCGCCCCAATGCGTTTTTAAAGCATACGCGGTAGTATACCCCGCTTTACGAAGGTATTCGGGCAACATGGCGACCGAAGTATCAAGCGGCACATGAAGGTCTTCCGTGCCAATAGTATGCGCAAATTTTCCCGTGAGCATGGAAGTCCGCGAAGGACTTGACTGCGGTGAAGTCAGGTAAGCATGTTCAAACCTGACGCCAAGTGTAGCCAGGCGGTCTATATGAGGCGTTTTAATGCCTTTGTTACCGTAGCAACCGAAATCCATACCAGCATCGTCGGCAAGGAAAACAATGATATTAGGCGATTTAGCCAAAGTATCCTGATAAGGATAAACCAATGGAGTGATCAATAATAAAGGAACAATCTTCTTTTTCATTTCTCTTTATTTATATCCCGCAGATCTTACAGGTTGACGCAGATTTATTTTTAAGTTATTTGTCTTATTTCTTCAAATTTATAACCAGATTAAGTTCATCCAGTTGTTCCTGTTCGATCCGGGCCGGAGCGTCGATCATGACATCACGTCCTGAATTATTTTTCGGGAAAGCGATGCAGTCACGGATAGAATCCAATCCGGCAAACAGGGAAACAAAACGGTCCAATCCGAAAGCCAAGCCACCATGAGGAGGTGCTCCATATTTAAAAGCATTCATCAGGAAACCAAACTGAGCCTGCGCTTTTTCTTCCGTAAATCCTAACACACTGAACATTTTTTTCTGCAACTGGCTGTCATAAATACGGATTGATCCCCCTCCTACTTCAACACCGTTGATTACCATGTCGTATGCATTGGCACGAACAGCTCCCGGATTGGTATCCAGGAAGGGAATATCTTCCGGTTTCGGACTGGTAAACGGGTGGTGTTTAGCAAAATAACGATCCAATTCTTCATCATATTCTAACAAAGGGAAGTCTACCACCCAAAGGCATTTATAGTTATTTTTGTCGCGTAAGCCCAAACGTGCACCCATTTCTAAGCGAAGCTCACAGAGTTGTTTTTGTGCTTTTTCCGTTTCTCCACAGATAATCAGAATTAAGTCCCCGGGTTTAGCCTGACAACGTTCAGCCCAGGATTGCAGATCTTCCTGAGAATAGAATTTGTCTACTGAGGATTTCAGGCTTCCGTCCGCTTCGTAACGTACATATACCAACCCTTTGGCTCCGATTTGAGGACGCTTCACAAACTCTGTCAATTCATCCAGTTGTTTGCGGGTGTAACTCGCACAGCCTTCAGCACAAATGGCTCCCACATATTCGCTGCCATCAAAAACAACGAAATTTTTTCCTTCCGTCAGGTCTTTGATTTCCACAAATTTCATTTCAAAACGGATATCCGGTTTGTCCGAACCATATAATTCCATGGCTTCGGCATAAGTCATCCGAGGAAATTCAGGAACATCGATGTTTTTGATTGTTTTGAACAAGTGCTTGGTCAAGCCTTCGAACATATTCAATACATCCTCTTGCTGTACAAAAGACATTTCGCAGTCGATTTGTGTAAACTCCGGTTGGCGGTCGGCCCGTAAGTCCTCATCACGGAAGCATTTTACAATCTGGAAGTATCGATCGAAACCGGAAACCATTAATAATTGCTTGAACAACTGCGGAGATTGAGGTAAAGCATAAAACTCTCCGGGATTCATGCGGGAAGGAACTACAAAGTCGCGGGCTCCCTCCGGAGTAGAGCCGATCAACACAGGAGTTTCCACTTCCAGGAAATTACGCTCATCCAAATACCGGCGGGTTTCAAAAGCCATTTTGTGACGTAACTCCAGGTTATAACGAACCGGATAACGACGTAAATCCAGGTAACGATACTTCATCCGCAAATCGTCTCCTCCATCGGAATTATCTTCGATAGTGAAAGGCGGAACTTCAGAAGCATTCAGTACATTCAGTTCGGAAACAATAATTTCAATATCTCCTGTCTGAATATTTTTATTTTTATTGGAACGCTCTTTAACTATTCCTTTCACCTGGATCACCCATTCCCGGCCCAGTTTTTCAGCCTGAGCGCACAATGTTGCATCAGTTTCCTGATTGAAAACCAGTTGAGTAATTCCATAACGATCGCGAATATCGATAAAGGTCATTCCTCCCATGTTACGAATCTTTTGCACCCATCCTGCCAGGATCACTTCCTGGTCCAAATTTTCCATGCGTAATTCACCGCAAGTCCTGTTCCTGTACATAAATATAATATTTTTAAATTACAATCTTAATTTTCTGTTATTTAATAGGTTATAGTATCAAATCATAAGAAAAGACTATAAAAACAGATGAGATCCAAACCTAATAAAATGAGATTGCAAATATACATGATAATTCTTGAATGAAGATGCAGAAGGATAATTAAAAAAGAATTAACTTGCACCAAAAATCGTTGATATGTCGTTCGTTTTACTATCCTGTTGGTTGTTGTCGTTTTTTTCTCCACAAAATAATCCGGATACAGATGAAAAGGTCAAACAGCTCATGACCGAATTCTCCATACCAGGATTACAATTGGCAGTCATGAAAAATGACACTATTTTATATTTGAAATCTTACGGTTATGCGGACAAAAAGTCGGGAGAATTGGTGTCGGATACATCCCTGTTCCGGATTGCCAGTCTTTCGAAACCGATAACTGCAATTACAATTCTGAAAATGGCTGAAACAGGGATCCTGGATTTAGACCGGACCGTTTTTGGGCCTAATGGAATATTAACCGATGATTTCAACGGAATAGAAATGGATGACCGGACAAAACGAATCACTGTAAGGCATCTGTTATTACACAGATCGGGATGGGTAAATAACCCTGATGACCCCATGTTTTGGCCTGTAGAGTATAGTTCAAAAGAAATTATTGCAACAATACTCGCTTCCCGTCCTCCGGAATATGAACCGGGAGAAAAAGATGAATATTCTAATTTTGGCTATTGTGTATTGGGACGAATTATTGAAAAAATCACCGGAATGACTTATGAACAATACGTTTACGATTTTATTCTTCGTCCATGCAGCATCCAACAGATGTATATCGGTGGTGATAAACCCGGAGAACGTTTGCCTGGCGAGGTCGTATATTACAGTTCGGAATCGACCGGAGCATACGATATGGCCGTTCACCGGATGGATTCACATGGGGGCTGGATAGCTTCTGCCTCCAGCCTGCTGTTGTTTCTGGCTAAAATCGACCGGAATCCGGGAGCCTGTGACTTTATTAGGCCTGAAACATTGAAACAAACTTATTTTGATTTTCACGAATGGATACATACCGGCTCTCTTCCAGGCACTTCCGCTGTTATCTCCCGTATCGACGACCATTACGGGTATGTAATGTTAGCTAATACGAGGCCCGGAAATCAGCAAGAAATGTTTAACAAGCTACACTCAATTATTAAAGAAGAATTTTTATCTAAGTAAATCAAATCAAACTTGCAGATACCGGCAAAATAAAAAAATCCGGAAAAACTTTTCGTTTAATAAAAATATGATTACCTTTGCAGTCGCAAAAACGAGGTGTAGCGCAGTCCGGTTAGCGCACCTGCTTTGGGAGCAGGGGGTCCCAGGTTCGAATCCTGGTACCTCGACGGATCAAAATTAGAGGTTTACAAGATTGTAAGCCTCTTTTTTTGTACTTTGCCGTAATAAATTGGGAGATTCAGTAAATAACGGGTCAAGTGGAAAATCCGGTTGGAATAATTATCAAGCGAACAGTTTAGTTAGCCTAAAAATAAAGAAGGGTATATCTCTTACTCCTCTGAACTGGGATCTGAAAGCCTTGACTTTTGCATTGAAAGATTCAGCAGAAGCATTAGTCGAACGATTATCAAAGTAATTGCAGATTGTCCCATAATTATTTTGCATCGTATCGATGACACTCTTGAAAAATTTTAGATTTAGCTTTTCTACTTTATTATACCAACGGGCTAAGCGTGTAAGTCCCATCTCCCTATTGTTTGTTGTATTGTAGATCTGTGTCAATTCCATGGATATGCGGTAAGCTTCTTCCATGACAGGGTATTCCCGGAAGAGT
>JAVBKV010000077.1:0-38041 GCA_031553885.1 Bacteroidales bacterium | reverse complement strand
CTTAGATAACAGCTTATCTAGGTTCAAACAATCAACTACTTGATTGACAAGACGAACCGGATGATTTGACGGGACTCTTTCCGATAAACTTACCGGAAAGAGTACATTTTGGTTGGATGTTAACTCTTTAAATACTATCTTGGCCATGGCATTGTGTTGTTTTGCAACGCTAAGATACTATATTTTAGCGAAATAACCAAATGTAAAAGGGGCTGTCCGACTTTTTGGACAGCCCCTTTTATTGAGATTTATCTTTTTAAATAATGACCTTAAATGGAGTAACCCGGACTGTATGTCTTGGTCATTTTTGCATCTGCTTCCGCATCATCCACGAATTTTTGAGCTTCAGGATTCCATTTCAACGGACGCATCAGATCGTAAGCTATATTACCCAGCGTACAAACAGTACAGGTACTATGTCCGATTTCCACCGGAACGATCGGATCGGTGTGTTTTTGAACAGCTTCGATGAAATTGGCATGGTGAGATGCCTTGGTTTCGTAAGCCGTACCGTCTGATTCCTGTTTGGGAGGAAGTAAACTGTCGTCGGAAGCAAGGTAATGTCCACGGGAAACCTCAATCCATCCTTTGTCTCCCCAGAATTTAACCCCTTTGGTTTTCTTTTCGTCAAACGGCTCCTCGGTCATCACCGTACCACTGGCATATTTGTAAGTCAGGAATTGAGTTCCTTCATAACCGGCCGGAATAATTTCAACCGGACCGTTTTTATCCATACCAAGTCCCCACTGTGCAATATCGAACATGTGAGCACCCCAGTCGGTCGTAAATCCGCCACCCAGTTCTTTATACCAGCGCCATGCACCCCACATTTTTTCGTTTTCTTCCGGATCCAAAGAAATCGGCGGATTCAATTCCGAATTATAGTGTACATATTCTGACGGGCCTAACCACATTTGCCAGTTCAAATCGGCAGGTACCGGTTGTTCGGGCAGGTTATAAGGCGTAGGAGGAGCTCCCACATAAGCATTGACGCGTTCGATTTTTCCGATCTTTCCTTCCTGAACCATTTTTACCGCATGTTGGAAATTCGGATCCGAACGTTGCTGGCTACCTACAGCCAAAATAATATCGTTTTCGCGAACAGCCTTAATCAAAGCCTGTCCTTCTTTAATTGTGAACGTTAACGGTTTTTCCAAATAAATATCTTTCTTAGCTTTACATGCAGCAATAGCAATGAAAGCATGGGAATGATCCGGAGTGGCAATCACTACCGTATTGATATCTTTCCGTGCCAATAATTCACGGTAATCTTCGTAGGTATCGATTTTAATTTTTTTCTTGGCCTGTTCGTCATCTCCGGCTTTATCCATATAATACTTGTTCACCCTTTTTTCGAAACGTTTCCGTTTCACTCCGTAAACATCGCAACCGGCAACGACTTCTACTCCGGGAAGTTTAATAAAACCATTAAGTAAATACATCGCTTGCTGACCCAAACCGATGAATCCGATACGAACTACGCCATCCTTAATATCAGCTGCTGATCCGTTGGATTTACATCCGATCAACTGAGGAAAAACAACCACCCCGGCGGCACCGAAAGCAGCGGATCTCAAGAAGTTTCTTCTTGTAATTTTGTTATTCATGCTATTAAATTTAAAGATTAAAGATTATTGATTTCTAAAAAACATTGTTTTTTTCAAGCTCTGGCACAAAATTAGAGTTATTTTATTAAAAATCAAATATTAAGGTTCTTTTTTAATATCAATGATACTATCTACCACATATTTACTGTAACCTCTCCAAGGAACGGCACCTTTATACTCATTGTAATGAAGTTTGACTTCCCTTCCTCCGGCCAACATCAATTGTTCTGCCACGTTCTTGTCGGATACGGAAAATACAAATTCATTCGACTGAACCGAGGTCGGAGACCCTTTACCCGGACTGTATCCGGCCTGGATCAGTTTTCCTTCGTAAGTTTTAAACACATACCCTTTATAGACTACATAATTCAACTGACCGGTTTTTACTCCCGTTCCCAAAACAAAGAAATATTGAAAATAAACAAAACCCCCTATCACCAGGAAAAATACAGTAAAAAAGGTAACCAGAATATTCCGCAACCATTTTCTCTTTTTCCGGGGTTTTTCCTTTCCCTGCAACACATCATTTTCAGCTTCCATAAATATCTTTTTTACGTTTGAAACAAATTACAAAAGTAGTATTTTTTTTATATCTTTGCACGAAATTTGACCTCTCAATCACAATATTACCGTTAATGTTACGCTAAAAATAATGAAAAAAAAAGTATTCGTATCCGGATGTTATGATTTACTCCACAGCGGCCACGTAGCTTTTTTCAAAGAAGCAGCTTCTTTCGGAGATCTTTATGTAGGTATCGGCTCCGACCTGACAATCCGGGACCTGAAAGGTCGGTCTACCGTCAACAGTGAACAGGAGCGCCTGTACATGGTTAAATCGGTCCGTTATGTAACGGATGCCTGGGTCAACAGAGGATCAGGAATCATGGACTTTGAAGAGGACCTGGTAACCTTTCGTCCCGACATATTTGTGGTCAATGAAGACGGACATTCCCCTGCCAAAGAATCGATATGCGACAGGCTCGGTATCGAGTATAAAATACTGAAACGTATTCCTGACAGCGGTCTTCCCGCCCGCTCAACCACCTCTTTGCGGACGACAGTCACCTCCCGGCTTCCTTATCGCCTGGACCTGGCGGGAACCTGGATCGATCAGCCGTATGTATCCAGGTATCATCCTGGATGGGCATTGACCATTTCCCTGGAACCGGTAATCGAATTCAACGAACGATGCGGGATGTCGACATCTACCCGTAATGCTGCTGCCCGGCTATGGCCTTACGAACTCCCGACCATGCATCCGGAAAGATTAGCCGAATTATTGTTCCGTTATGAAAACGAACCGGGGAGAACAGAAATTTCGGGAGCTCAGGATTCCATCGGTATTTGTATGCCTGGATTAAACCGCCATTATTATGATAACAATTTCTGGCCGGAAAAAATAGAATCCGTACACGACGAAGATATTTTATCCTGGCTGGAAGAACATATTTACCTGGTACTACTTTGGCCGAGGGCTTCCGATCTCAACCTGTTGAAAGAAACCTATATCAACGAAGAAAATGTTCGCTCCCTTACTGAAGCCGCCAATATTACCTGGGAAGGAATCCTGAAAAAAGACCTGAAACTATTTGCCAAAGGATACCGGAATTCTTTTGAGGCCCAGATCCGGATGTTTCCGGCTATGGCTCCTGCTCAGGTACAAGCGGCCATCGAACCTTATAAAAATAAAGCGTTGGCCTGGAAACTGGCAGGAGCCGGAGGCGGTGGTTATCTGGCATTGGTCAGTAAAGAACCGATCGAAAATTCCATCCGGATCAAAATCAGAAGAAAAAACGGATTGTAAACAAAATTATGCACAATAATAAAGAAGAAAAAATGCAGGCTTTCGGCCGCCTGTTGGATATCATGGATGAACTGAGGGAAAAATGTCCCTGGGACCGGAAACAAACCAATGAAAGCCTGCGTACAAACACCATTGAAGAAACGTTCGAGTTATGTGAAGCGATCGTAAAAAACAACGACACGGAAATCATGAAAGAATTGGGCGACGTTCTGCTTCATATCGTGTTTTACTCCAAAATCGGAGAAGAAAAAGGTGTTTTTGACATCAAGGATGTTTGCGACGCAATCTGCAACAAACTGATTTTCAGACATCCTCATGTGTTCGGATCTGCTGAAGCCGATACATCCAGACAGGTGGAACTCAATTGGGAGCAAATCAAGTTGAAGGAAAAAGGAGGAAACAAAACCATACTGGAAGGCGTTCCTGCATCCCTCCCGGCCATTCCCAAAGCTCATCGGATTCAGGATAAGGCCCGGAATGCAGGATTTGACTGGACAGTCAAAGAAGATGTCTGGGACAAAGTACTGGAAGAATTTACCGAACTGAAGCAGGAAATCGATCACATGGATCCGGATAAAATGGAAAATGAATTCGGTGATCTGTTTTTCAGCCTGATCAATGCTGCCCGCCTTTATAAAATCAATCCGGACAATGCACTGGAAAGAACCAACCAGAAATTCATCAAGCGATTCAATTACATGGAACAAAAAGCTACTGAACAGGGTAATTCATTGAAAGATATGACACTAAAAGAAATGGATGCTTTGTGGAATATGGCTAAAATGCTGGAAGAAAAATGATATAGAAAAGTCAATAAATCGTTCATTTTATCCTCCTTTGAAAAAAAATAATTATATTTGGCCCTCCAATCCAGGTAAAAATTAAACTTAATAATAACTTAACTTTAGTTTGAACATGAAAGCAAACAACGATGTATCACGCCGGAAGTTTTTCAAACAGGCACTTGCCGTTTCAGCTGCAACAGCATTGCCGGGAATATGGATCCCGGGAAAAGCTCAGGCTAAACCCGCCCCCACCCGCTTAGCAGCACCCGGAGAACGGGTCAACCTTGCATGTATCGGAATCGGATTCCGTGGGGCCGACATTATCAATGATCTTTACAACACCGGACTGGCGAATATCGTAGCTCTTTGCGATATCGATATGGGAGCTCCCCATACGGAAGCCATTCTGAAAAAATTCCCGAATGTTCCGCGGTTTCAGGACTTCCGTGCTATGTTCGACAAGATGGGAAATCAAATTGAAGCCGTTTCCGTGGGCGTACCCGACCATTCTCACTTCCCGATCACTATGCTCGCAATGTCCTTAGGCAAGCACGTTTACGTAGAAAAACCGCTCGCCCGGACTTTCAACGAAATCGAACTCTTAATGAAGGCTGAAAAGAAGTATAATAAGGTAGCCGTACAAATGGGCAACCAGGGTCATTCCGAGGCCAACTATTTCCAATTCAAAGCCTGGGTAGACGCCGGAATTATCAAGGACGTAACTGCTATTACCGCTCACATGAACTCAGCCCGTCGCTGGCACGGATGGGACCCAAACATCAAGGCATTCCCTCCTGCACAACCGATCCCTTCTACATTGGACTGGGATAAATGGCTCACCATGTGCCAGTACCACGACTACAACAAAGATTTTGTCAACGGTCAATGGCGCTGCTGGTACGATTTCGGATTAGGAGCGTTGGGCGACTGGGGTGCACACATCCTGGATACGGCTCACCAATTCCTGGATCTGGGATTACCTTATGAAATTAACCCGATCAAACTAGAAGGACACAATCCGTTCTTCTACCCGATGTCAACTACCTTAATGTTCCGGTTCCCCAAACGTGGAAAAATGCCGGCACTCGATATCACCTGGTACGATGGAGTAAACAACATTCCTTCTGTTCCCGACGGATACGGAGTTTCTGAACTGGATCCGAACATTCCGCCTACAGGAACCGGCAAAATCCAACCGGCTAAACTGAACCCCGGTAAGATTATTTATAGCAAGGACCTGACTTTCAAGGGAGGCTCACACGGATCAACACTGAGCATCATTCCGGCCGAAAAAGCCAAGGAAATGGAATCCAAATTACCGTATGTTCCGGCACGCCCGTCCAACCACTTCAAAAACTTCCTGCTGGCATGTAAGGGAGAAGAAAAGTGCCGCTCGCCGTTCTACATAGCCGGACCGCTCAGCCAGGTATTCAGCCTGGGAGTTCTTGCTCAGCGACTCAACGAAAAACTGATTTTCGATCGTAAGAAAAAAGTCATCACCAACAATAAAATGGCCAATGACATGCTGGTAGGTCCTCCTCCCCGCAAGGAATGGGAACAATATTGGAAAATGGTTTAATATTCCAGGATTTTACGGGCTACCTCTTCCATCAACCATTTGGGGGTAGAGGTAGCTCCGCAAATTCCCACTGACCCGATTCCTTTCAACCAGAACGGGTCTATCTCATCCGGACCGGATATCAGATGTGTATTGGGATTCGCTTTCTGACACTCTACAAAAAGTACTTTACCATTGGAGCTCTTTTCTCCGGCCACAAACAAAATCAAATCATGCCGGGATGCAAATTCCTTGATATGCGGCATCCGGTTAGCCACCTGCCTGCAAATCGTATCAAAATAACTGAACCGGATACCTTCCGGCAAATGAACCTGAATCGTTTCTACAATTTCCTGAAAGCTATTCAATGACATCGTTGTCTGGGAAAATAAATAAATATCCTTACTGAAATCCAGGCGATCGATATCTTCTTTCTTTTCGATAACAATAGCTTTCCCATCTGTTTGGCCTACTAACCCATTGACCTCGGCATGTCCGATTTTGCCATAAATAACGATCTGGGAATGCTCCATATCGGAGTTCTGGTATTGCTTCTTAATTTTTTTCTGCAGTTGGAGAACAACCGGACATGTAGCATCAATAATCCGGATCTGATTTTTCTCAGCAGTCTGATAAGTGGACGGAGGCTCTCCATGGGCACGAAGCAAGACTTTTTTACCTTTCAATTGCTCTAATTGTTCATGGTTAATAGTATCCAATCCTTTTTTTTGCAGGCGGGCCACTTCCTGACTATTATGTACAATATCACCCAGACAGAACAATTCTCCTCCTTCCGCCAACTCTTTTTCCGCATGCTTAATCGCATTCACCACTCCAAAACAAAAACCGGAGTCTTTATCTATTTCTACTTTAATCATATATAAACGATTTCAACCGTGAGTTATTTATATAACACTCTATTACGGTAAAATGATGAAACAAAGATAAAGAAATAAAATCAGGTTCCTGCAAAAACATTCCAAAACCGGAAACAAACAGGAGATGCATCCGTTTATGAAAAAATATGCTTACTTTTGCGCTATAAATAGCATAGTAGTTTTATGAATATCAGCCGAAAACTCCTGTTGGAAAAGAAATGGGCTTTTATCTTGATTTTCTTTATATTGCTGTTCAACCCCTGTTTCTTCTTTTGGGCGGAAAACGTCAATATCAAAGACAAGTGTATGACTTGGGTTACCTGTTTGGTTGTCGGGCTGGCTTTATCCTGCATTGATCTATTCCTTAAAAAGCGGGGAGAAAAATTATACCTGAGTATCCTGTTTATCCTGTCAATTGTTCCTAATATTATTGTTTGGAGTTATTTATTCATTTCCAGGCTTTACATGAAACGGGATATGTACTGGGTAATATTTACCTCCCATACCGGAGAATCGACCGAATTCCTGAGGGAATTTATCTCCTGGGAATTATTGGTAGCCGGATTTTCGTATCTCCTGTTAGGGCTCTTTTTTCTACTCAAGGCGAGATCTGTCAACTCGATTTCTCCAAAGAAATACGGAGCTTTGTTAATACTTTCTATTGCAATCGTTCTGACCAGTATGTTTTTACAGTACCTGAGTCAGGCCATCCCTACTTTTGAACTTTATAAAAGCCGGATTCTTTTCTGGAAAGAAAATCTCGTTTTTCAACAGGAAAAAGAGCTCCGTAAAAACCTTAAAATGGAGGTACAGTGCCTACTACCGGATTCGACACAACATGTCGTTGTTGTTCTTTTGGGAGAATCTACCACGGCCTGCCACATGAGTCTTTACGGATATCCCCGGGAAACAACTCCGTTTATGGATTCACTAAAAGATGAACTGGATGTATATACGGATGTTATCACTCCCGACACACATACCTTTGGAGTAATGCAAAAAGTGCTTACTTTCGCTGATAATGAACATCCCGAATATTTCCGTCAAAAGCCTTCCATTGTGGAAATGTTCAATTCAGCAGGATTCGAGACTTACTGGATATCCAATAAAGCCTTCCTGACGAAATGGGGCGGCAGCTACGGTATCATTGCTGAAGAATCTAAACATATCTATGACCTGAGCTCAGCAAAAAAAACCGATGAAGTCGTTGTTCCCTACTTAGAAAAAATATTGAATGACAGTATCCGGAGCAACAAAATCATTTTTATTCACGTAATGGGCAACCATCATGAATATAATTGCCGGTACCCCAATGGTTTCGAATACTTTGACTACAAAAAACGGGGAGACCTGGAAGCGGATTTCCGTAACGACCACATGAAAAAAACGATTGATGAATACGATAACTCGATTCGCTACGGTGATTTTGTTTATCATTCTATCCTTCAGAAAATAAAAGAAAAAAAAGGAATCTCTTCATACTTCCTCTTTTTCTCCGATCACGGAGAAGAAGTTTACGATACCCGGGACGCACGCGGACATTTCATGGACAATGTATATCCTTGTCAATGTAAAATTCCGTTTGTTCTCTGGCGTTCGGAACAATATAAAAAAGAAGTGCCGGAAGTTGCCATCGACACCACCCGGCCATACAGCATTGAACACGTCATATTTTCATTATCTACCCTTTGCCGTCTCCAATATACGGATTACGACCCTGAAAAAAGTATTTTTTCTCCGGAATATAAAGTTCCTGAGAAACGAATGGTTGGCAAGGAAGATTATGACAACGAAATCGTTTACAAAATAAAAAAGTAAACACGTTTATGAGTAATCGCAATCTTATCATACCTCAAAGTGTCGGAGTCGTTATTTCAACATACAACAACCCCCGGTGGCTTCAAAAGACCCTGTGGGGATATGAAAATCAGTCTTTCTGCAACTTTGAAATTATCATTGCCGACGATGGCTCCACTGCGGAAACCCGGGAATTGATTGATTCTTTCAAAGAAAAAGGAATACTCCGGATTACACATATCTGGCAGCCGGACAATGGTTTCCGGAAATCGGAGATCCTGAATAAAGCAATTCTTGCGGCTTCTTCCGAATACCTGATCTTTACCGACCAGGACTGTATTCCGAGAAATGATTTTATCCAGACTCACTTGAATTACGCAGAACCGGGATACATATTATCCGGAGGGTATTTCAAATTACCCCTACCGATCAGCGAAGCAATTATCCAGGAAAACATTGTTTCCGGACAGGCATTCGATTTGAATTGGTTGTTTGAAAAAGGATTGAAAAAAAATTTCAAATGTACCAAACTGGTCAAAAACCATGCTTTCCGTAAGTTTATGAATGCCATTACTCCGGCCAACGCAAGCTGGAACGGTTGCAATGCCTCCGGCTGGAAAGAAGATATGCTGAAAATCAACGGTTACAACGAAGATATGCAATACGGAGGACAGGACCGGGAATTCGGAGAACGACTGTTCAATCTAGGCATTAAATCCAAACAAATCCGTTACTCAGCCATTTGCCTGCATTTGTATCATAAGCGTCCTTATAAAACGAAGGAAACACTGGAAAAGAACCGGATGATCCGTAAAAACACCCGGAAATCAAAAATTATTGAAACACCTAACGGAATAAGGAAACTGTAAAATGAAAATATCTGTAGTTATACACACATTAAATTCAGGAACAATCCTTCGTCAATGCCTCGAAGCTGTAAAAAATTTCGATGAAATCGTTATTTGTGATATGTACAGCACTGACAATACACTTTCTATCGCTGAAGAATATAATTGCAAGGTTGTGATGCACGAACCCTGTGGAGGAATTCCGGAGCCTGCCAGGCCTTTTGCAATACAATCTGCATCGAATGAATGGATTTTTGTTGTCGACTCAGATGAAATCGTTCCTCCTGAACTCAACGATTACCTGTATGCGTTGATAAAGACAAGCGATTGCCCCGACGGTCTCTGGATACCCCGGAAAAACTTTTTCATGAACAAATTCATGCGCTCTACCTTCCCGGACTACCAGCTCCGTTTCTTCAAAAAAAGTAAATTTACAGGTTGGGCACCCGTCATTCATTCTTCTCCGGAAATCAATGGAAGGGTTGATAAAATTCCGGCAAAAGAAGCACTCTCTTTTATTCATCTCGACAAAAACCGCCTTATCGATATGGCCGCCAAGATGAATACATATACCGAACGTGACCTGGCACGAAGAAAAGGTAAAAAAGAATCGCTTGCCGGTTTGATCTTTAAACCGGGATTCCGTTTTTTCAAAATCTACATTCTCAAAGGAGGGTTCAGGGACGGAGTAGCCGGCTTCCTGTTTGCACGGATGAGGGCTTATGCTAAATTCTTGATTATAGCTAAAATGATCGAACGTCAGGAATTGGAAAAAACGAAATTTTAGTGATACAATAGGTTACAATTGGCTTTCTTATGAAAAAACAATACCTTTGTGACTTCAAAAGTAACTCTTATCAATCTGCAATGAAAAAGTTATTCAAAAAGAAAACCCGTTATTCAACCAGTTTATCAGATAATCAAACATATCCTGATGCTTGCCTGAAAGCAAGCACAGATATGAAGACTTTTAATAATTTCAGAAGAAATCGCGACTACAGACGCATATTGGAACATGTCGATAAGGAAAAAGGAGAACTTTACCTTAAAGAAATAAATAAAAACAGTAAAATTCTTGATCATATTGAAAAATTCAGGGAGAATGACAATTGGGGGCATCCTTTCATATATGATTATCCAGGCATTGGAATTATAAATCCTTCCACTATCCGATATATAAAAGTTCTGAGTGATCTTGAATTACTATTCGGGTCATTGGACAATATGAACATCTGTGAAATAGGTGTAGGATATGGGGGACAATGCAGGATCATCAATTCAATATATAAACCAAGCCATTACACTTTAGTTGATATCAAACCTGCGCTAATGCTGACTCAACGCTATCTGGATAATTATATCTTAAATTCAGTTGTGGATTATAAAACAATGAATGAACTGGAGATAAAATCCTATGATTTGGTTATTAGCAATTATGCATTTACTGAATTACCCAGAAGCATTCAGGATGTTTATCTAAGGAAAATCATCTTAAATACAAAAAAAGGATACATCACTTATAATCAGATCAATCCTGATTATTTTTCTTCCTATAATGAAAAAGAACTATCTGGCATGTTTGAGGATTCTGTTATAATGGAAGAAAAACCATTGACTAAGAAGAATAATTGCATTATTGCCTGGGGACATAAAAATACCTTACCTGAATAATGAATATCATTATTAACCCGGCATATCATAATTTTGAAAAATTTGTCAACGATATTCCCGATCATTTTAATGATTGGGGCGAAACCATTTATAAAGGAAGAAATGAAGTAAAAAAAATGGATGTCAATGGACAAATCTTAGTAGTAAAATCCTTCAAAATCCCACATATTATCAACAAAATTGCTTACTCCTATTTTCGAGCTTCAAAAGCTAAACGATCATATGAATACAGTCTTAAAATAATAAAAAAAGGGAGTGAAACACCTGATCCCATTGCATATATAGAAATATTCCAATGTGGACTCTTAAATAAGAGTTATTATATCTATAAATATTGTGAATATAACCGGACTTTCAAAGAATTCGATTTTCGGCCGGGAACAATGGAAGGTAAAGAGGATATTCTTACTGCCTTTGGAGCTTTCACCGCAAAATTACATAATGAAAATATTTACCATCCGGATTACTCAAATGGAAATATCCTATTCAAAAAAGAAAATGGAAATATCTCTTTTGCTTTAGTTGATGTCAATCGGATGATTTTTAAAAAAGTAACTGAAGATATGAGTTACAGAACATTTCACCGGTTGGATTCATGTGGAGAAATGTTAAAGATAATTGGTACAGAATATGCTAAAAAACGAGGTTTTGATGTAGATAAATATGTAGAAATGATTACTTATTATAACATAAAAACCATGAAATACAAGCCGTTGGAAGAATGGCCTCCATTAGGACAGCCAAACACTACAGCAAGAAGATAAAATAGGGTCATATGGTTTTTGTAACAGGTTTTGGTCAGATATGCAACAACATTCTCCAATTCGGGCATTTTTATGCATGGGGAAAAGAAAACGGAGTAAAAGTGATAGCGATGCGCTTTTGTTACAAGCATCCTTTTTTCATTATAAGTAAACAAAAAGAATACAATTGGTTTACCTATTTATTTGCCAAATATGGGGCTAAAATGAAATTATTCCCCACTGTTACATTCGGGAGTGAAGATTCAGTAACATCCGAACGCATGAAATTACTTAAACAGTCCGGATTCATACTGGCTGAAGGCTGGTATATGCGCGATTATGAACTTTTTCTGAAAAATCGAGAGGAGATCAAACAGCTTTTCTCTTTTAAAAAGAAAATAGGCCAAAGAGTCGGTAATTTTATGGCTGCTTCCATCCGGAAAGGAGAAATTCGTTTAGGATTACACATCCGCAGGGGAGATTACGCTACCTGGAAAGGAGGTAATTATTTTTTTGATGACGAACGCTATCTGAACCTGGTAGAACAATTCAAGAAACTGTTCCCGGATCAACAGGTACATGTATTCATTTCAACCAACGATAAAAATCTGGATATAGAATGGTACAAAGACCGTTTAACTCCTGAACGGGTATCTATCCTGAACGGTAATCCGGGAGAAGACTTATGCATGCTTTCCCACTGTAATTACCTGATAGGACCTCCCAGTACTTTTTCCTTAATGGCTGCGTTTTATAACGACCTGCCACTATACTGGATACAACCGCAGGACAATTTCATTCGTATCGAATCGTTCCGTCGTTTTGATTATTTATTCCGGCATATCCTCTGATTCCAACAACATCCGGTATTTTTTCTTCTTTTGTAAATGCCTGCCCCCTCATCGTTAACAGGAATCCTATTATTGCTGATTTTGCATTTGTATTGTTTTCATTATATTCTCACCTATTCCGATCCGGTAACCTTCGGAGAAGTACAGAATTCCTCCGTTGTTCGACAACAGAAGCGTCAATGGAAAATTGTTCTGAAAATTCAATTGCAAGGTAGTAGATACTGTTTTTAATAATGTACGATTCAGATCTACTGTCCAGATCGTTTGCTTCGGGAGTCTCTTAAACGTTGACGGATCAAAAGCCACGGAAAGCTTATCTTCCGGAGTCATCAGGACAATTCCTCCTCCCCAGTTTTCAAATTCAGCCTGTAAAGCCGGAAGATCCTGCAACACATGCTTGGAAGGCTCCTTATCGGGATCCACAAAACAAAGCATCAGTCCCTTTCCATTGGAAAGTTCTTTCAGGGATTTCTTTGTCCGATCAGTTAATTGTACAATCGTATTCATGTCGACAATTCCCATTATCCGTATCTTTCCCTGTACTTCCGGAAGTTTGAGATCCAGGGTCTTTCTCTGATTCGTTTTCAAATTGAAATAAGAAGTCGATGTCGTCACCGAACCATCATTGGCCCGACTACCGATCATTAAACGATAATAACCGGTATCTACCGAAAGAGTCGCCGGATACTTTTTCAATGCCGGATCATCCCAATAATCCAGAGGAACGAAATCTCCTCCTTCAAATTTAGCCAATGTATAGTGAACTTCATATTGCGATTTAACCAGGTTGGATGGATTGTTAGTAAAAGTAACCGACGTTTTTTCAACCAATGCAGGTTTTTCTGCTTCAAACACAGCATCAGTCCACACACCATTTTCGTAATACTGAGGTTTTCCGGTCGCAGGCTCCAGACGGGCAGGAATCCCTTCTTTACGACACAAAGCAACAAAAAAGAGATCTCTTGAATATCTATCCGAAACTTTCAACTCATACACTCCTATCGGTGTTATTGCACAATTATAATAATTTTCATCCTCATTCAACGAAATATTATTTTTAATCCAATTCATAACACCTAAAGCAGTCAACGATTTAGTATTACCATCGGCAAATTGAGCATTCAGGTACGAATTCCATGGACGAATCAGTTCGAGACCAATACGAGGAGACAAAACATACCTGGCTGCAAAATCCTTATCTTTAGCAATAGTTTCATTCAAGCCGGTAACGGTACGTTTATTGAGAAAATCCCGAAGATATTGGGACGGAGTATCGCGCAAATCTTTCTCAGACAAAGATGCCAGGAAAGGGAATAAATAGGGATTCTGGCTTTCCTGCCTGATGAAACAGGAAATTTCTTTCCAGTTTCCCTGTGCTGATTGAATGTATTTCCATACCAGATCTTTAGCCAGATTCAATTCTTTTGCCAGGACATCCGACTGCTCCTGGCTCATAAATGATGCCATATATGCATTACG
Organism: Bacteroidales bacterium; assembly: GCA_031553885.1. Classification (GTDB taxonomy): domain Bacteria; phylum Bacteroidota; class Bacteroidia; order Bacteroidales; family Azobacteroidaceae; genus JAVBKV01. Next base: position 24,020 of record JAVBKV010000077.1, on the reverse strand, counting down.
AACCGAATCTTCATAGACAAAACGCCGGGCATTCTCAGCCTGTTTATCGGCTGCAATTTCCTTGATCTTTTGTTCAACCGGAGGAACCAGTTCCATATTTTCGTTATAGGTATCCCCCATTCTTTTGTTCAGTGTAATTTCTACCAAATTGTTTGTCGAAACTGCTTTTTCATATCCAAATTTTTCTCCCACACTTGCCCATACAACCAGATCTCCCAATCCGGTAAGCAATGAAGCTTGTCCTTCTTTATCAGTAGTTGTTTCTGCTATCGGATAGATCTGAGCATAATTGTATAATTTGAAACGAACATCAGCACCTTCCACCGATTTCCCGGATTCATCCAACACTTTCACCTTTAGTTTTCTTACTTCTGCATAATTGGATGTGAGGTTGATTTTAGAATACAACGGTTTTTCCAGGTTCTTTTCTTCCGGGCCGTTATACAAACCGAAAACATTGGTATGCACCATCATTGCACGTTTTGCCGGAGCGGTAAACCAGGCTACGTCCAGTTCTGCTTCCGGCTCACAGGCGCCTATGTAGTGCCACTTGCCATCTACCCAGACCTCCACCCAGGCGTGATTATCATCGGTATGCGCCCAACGGGGAGTATAACACTGACGGGCTGGAATACCCACAGCACGTAAAGCAGTTGCTGTAAAAGTAGATTCTTCACCGCAACGTCCCCAACTCGTGCGAACCAAAGCCAAGGGAGCCGAAGTCCGTGCATCCGTTCCTTTATAGGTTACTTTTTCATGACACCAATGGTTAACCTCCAACACGGCCTCTTCCATGCTCATTCCTTTAATTCGATCCTTTAATTCTTCGAAAAAGACCATTCTGGAAATATCTAAATTTTCATTATTGATCCGGTGTACCAGTACGAAATGACGAAAAACATCCTCCGGAACTGTTTTCCCCCATGGAAAATAATCCCGGGCCCTAAAAGAAGCATCGACCTGATCCAGAAAAAAATGTCCATCATAATCTGCCAGGTCGCATAAAGGCATGTAAGCATACAAAAATTCCAACGCCTCCCGCTGCTCCAGGGACAATGAATCATTTTCCAACACTCCGAACAAGACTTTCTCCCGGGAAGCAGCCATTCCTTTTCGTTTCAGAAATTGTTCATGAACCTGATCCCGGTAATTTTTATCCGTCAGAAAATGATTTTCTTTCACTCCATCACATCCGGCAAATAAAAATAAAGAAATAAAAAAGAAAATGATATTTCTCATAAAGTCATTGGAATAGAATACATTATAATTTACAAATGTACAATAAATACGCATACAAACAAAAAGGACTGTAAGGTCAATAAAGACAGTAAGATTTTTAATTTACATCTTACTGTCTTTATTGACCTTACAGTCCTTTTTGAAATATTGTTAGAGTCGATTAATCGTCTTCTCTGATTGTAGCAAAAGCACGACTAACTCTACCGGATGCAACATGTGCTTTTTCCATTTCATCCTTGCTTCCCACAACTAATTTATCATAGTCGCGCAAACCAGTACCGGCAGGAATCAGATGGCCACAAATTACATTCTCCTTCATACCTTCCAACCTATCAACTTTACCGTTAATAGCAGCTTCATTCAATACTTTCGTTGTTTCCTGGAAGGAAGCAGCCGACATGAAACTGGTTGTTTGCAGTGCAGCACGCGTTATACCTTGAAGGATCTGATTGGCAGTGGCAGGAACAGCATCCCTGACTTCCACCAGTTTCATATCACGACGTTTCAAAGCACTGTTTTCATCCCTGAGTTTACGGGCTGTAACAATTTGTCCGGGCTTCAGGTTAGGTGAATCACCGCTGTCAATAACCACTTTTTTACCCCAGATCCGGTCATTTTCTTCCATCACTTCGTGCTTATCGATCAACTGTTGCTCCAGAAAACGAGTATCTCCCGGCTCTACAATCTCAACCTTACGCATCATCTGGCGAACGATTACCTCGAAATGTTTATCATTGATCTTCACCCCTTGCAGACGATATACATCCTGAACTTCATTCACAATGTATTCCTGAACAGCAGTCGGCCCGTTGATCGCCAGAATATCCGAAGGTGTTGTCGCTCCGTCTGACAACGGAGTACCCGCACGAACGTAGTCATTTTCCTGTACCAGGATCTGTTTGGAAAGTGGCACCAGGTATGTTTTAAATTCTCCGGTTTTGGAAGTAACAATAACTTCCCGGTTACCCCGTTTAATCTTACCAAAAGAGATCTCACCATCAATTTCGGATACGACTGCAGGATTAGAAGGATTACGGGCTTCAAACAACTCGGTTACACGCGGAAGACCTCCGGTAATGTCACCGGTTTTTCCAACAGCACGAGGTATCTTCACCAATACTTCTCCCATTTTGATAGCGTCTCCGTCTTCCTTGATTACGTGAGCACTCAAAGGCAGGTTGTACGTTTTCAACAAATTACCTTCCGCATCGATAATCCGGGCAGCCGGCACTTTTGTTTTATCACGGGACTCGATAATGATCTTTTCCTTCAATCCGGTCTGATCATCGTATTCGACTTTATAAGTTACGTTTTCAATCAGGTTTTCGAAAGAGATCTTACCCGGTACTTCTGAAACGATAACCGCGTTGAAAGGATCCCATTCAATAATAACATCTCCTTTTTTAATTTTGTCACCACTCTTGAAGAACAGTTTGGATGCATACGGAATATTATGTGTATGCAGAATAATTTTCGTATGCGGATCGACAATACGTAATTCCGACAAACGACTGATGACGATCTTATATTTTTTTCCGGATTCATCCGCAGTATCCACCGTACGTAATTCATCGATTTCCAGAATACCTTCATACTTGGAGACAACACTGTTTTCGGTAGCAATATTAGAAGCAATACCCCCTACGTGGAATGTACGCAGTGTCAACTGAGTTCCCGGCTCTCCGATGGACTGGGCAGCGATAACTCCCACAGCTTCTCCTTTTTGAACCATTCGTCCGGTAGCCAGGTTACGTCCGTAACATTTCGCACAAACACCTTTCTTGGATTCACAGGTCAATACCGAACGAATTTCCACCCGTTCGATCGGTGAATTTTGAATGGCCTTAGCCTTATCTTCCGTAATTTCTTCTCCGGATTCGACAATAATATCCCCGGTGATCGGGTGTTGAATATCATGTACGGAAACACGTCCCAGGATACGTTCGTAAAGAGAAGCCACCACTTCTTCGTTGTTTTTCAACTCTGTACAAACCAATCCGCGCAAGGTTCCGCAATCTTCTTCATTGATAATCACATCATGAGAAACGTCAACCAGACGACGGGTCAGGTAACCAGCATCGGCAGTTTTCAAAGCCGTATCGGCAAGACCCTTACGGGCACCGTGAGTAGAAATAAAGTACTCCAGTACCGAAAGACCTTCTTTAAAGTTAGAAAGAATCGGGTTTTCGATGATCTGTCCACCTTCTGCCCCACTCTTTTGCGGTTTGGCCATCAATCCCCGCATACCGGACAACTGACGAATCTGCTCTTTAGATCCCCGGGCTCCTGAATCCAACATCATATAAACAGAGTTGAATCCCTGATCGTCTTCCGACAACTGTTTCATCAGAATGTTGGAAAGACGGGAGTTAACGTGTGTCCAGGTATCAATAATCTGGTTGTAACGCTCGTTGTTAGTGATGAATCCCATGTTGTAGTTAGCAACGATCTGCTCTACTTCAGCATATCCGTCATCTACCAGCGTTTGCTTTTCTTCCGGGATGATAATATCTTCCAGGTTGAAAGACAAACCTCCTTTGAAAGCCATGTAGTAACCCAGGTCTTTGATTTCATCCAGGTATTGAGCGGTTCTTGCTACTCCGCAAGTTTTGATCACATTACCGATGATGTCCCGTAATGATTTCTTAGATAAAACCTCGTTGATATAACCAACTTCTTTAGGAACAATTTCATTAACCATAACACGTCCAACCGTAGTTTCACGCATCACGTTAATAATGTTTCCTTTTTCATCGATATCATCGACGTATAATTTAATCGGAGCATGAATGTCTACTTTTCCTTCATTGAAAGCAATAATAGCTTCTTCCGGTCCGTAGAAAACCAGGCCGTCGCCTTTGGCTCCTTTACGAATTTTTGTGATATAATACAGTCCTAATACCATGTCCTGAGAAGGCACGGTAATCGGAGCTCCGTTAGCCGGGTTCAGAATGTTATGAGAAGCCAGCATCAGCATTTGAGCTTCCAGTATAGCCTCATTACCCAACGGAAGGTGAACTGCCATCTGGTCACCGTCGAAGTCAGCGTTGAATGCCGTACAAGATAACGGGTGTAATTGAATAGCTTTTCCTTCGATCAGTTTAGGCTGGAAGGCCTGGATACCCAACCGGTGCAATGTCGGAGCACGGTTTAGCAATACCGGGTGACCTTTCATTACGTGTTCCAGAATATCCCAAACAACAGGTTCTTTCCTGTCCACAATTTTCTTCGCTGATTTCACTGTTTTTACAATTCCGCGATCGATCAGCTTACGAATAACGAATGGTTTATATAATTCGGCAGCCATATCTTTAGGCAAACCGCATTCATGCATTTTCAATTCCGGACCGACAACAATTACCGAACGGGCTGAATAATCGACCCGCTTACCCAACAGGTTCTGACGGAAACGTCCCTGTTTCCCTTTCAAGCTGTCGGACAACGACTTCAACGGACGGTTAGCATCGGTTTTAACGGCGCTGGATTTACGTGAATTATCAAATAACGAATCCACAGACTCCTGCAACATCCGTTTTTCATTACGTAAGATCACATCCGGAGCCTTGATATCAATCAACCGTTTCAGACGATTGTTACGGATAATTACACGGCGATACAGGTCATTCAGGTCGGAAGTAGCGAAACGGCCTCCGTCCAGCGGAACCAACGGACGCAGTTCTGGAGGAATCACGGGCACAACCTTTACGACCATCCATTCCGGACGGTTTTTACCCTTCGATATTCGGAAAGACTCTACCACTTGCAAGCGTTTCAACGCTTCGTTTTTCCTTTGTTGGGAAGCATCATTGCTGGCTTTGTGACGTAACTCGTAGGAAAGCTCGTCCAGATCCAACCGGGATAACAAGTCATAAATGGCTTCAGCACCCATTCTGGCAATGAATTTATTGGGATCGGTATCCTCCAGTAATTGGTTTTCCTTAGGAAGTGTCTCCAGAATGTCCATGTATTCTTCTTCCGAAAGCAAATCATAAGTTGCCCTGTCGCTTACAGTTCCGGGCTGAATTACGACATAGCGTTCGTAATAGATTACCGAATCTAATTTTTTAGTGGGTAAACCCAGTAAATATCCGATTTTATTGGGTAAGGAACGGAAATACCAGATGTGGGCAACCGGAACTACCAGATGGATATGTCCCATCCGTTCCCGGCGTACTTTCTTCTCCGTCACTTCCACTCCACAACGGTCGCAAACGATTCCTTTGTAACGAATCCTCTTGTATTTACCGCAGTGACATTCATAATCTTTCACCGGACCAAATATACGTTCGCAAAACAAACCATCGCGTTCGGGCTTGTAAGTACGATAGTTGATCGTTTCCGGTTTCAAAACTTCCCCGCTGGAATTACTAAGAATCTCATCCGGAGATGCCAAACCGATGGAAATTTTGGAAAAACTGCTTTTTGTTGTTATATCTTTTCTGAAAGCCATATTCTATTAATTGACAATTGACAATTGAAAACCTATATTTCAATGGAGAATGGAGAATGGAGAATGGAGAGTTAATACATTTCTAATTCTCCATTCTCAACTCTCCATTCTCAATTATTCGAGAGTTACATTAAGTCCCAAGCCTTTCATCTCATGCAACAAAACATTGAGAGATTCCGGAATTCCCGGAGCCGGCATCGGATCTCCTTTTACAATTGCTTCGTATGCTTTGGAGCGACCAACGACATCGTCCGATTTGATAGTCAGAATTTCCTGCAGGATGTAAGATGCACCGAATGCTTCCAATGCCCAAACCTCCATTTCTCCAAAACGCTGACCTCCGAACTGAGCCTTACCACCCAACGGTTGCTGAGTAATCAACGAGTACGGTCCGATTGAACGGGCGTGCATCTTATCATCAACCATGTGACCAAGTTTCAGCATGTAGATGATCCCTACGGTTGCCGGTTGGTCGAAGCGTTCTCCGGTTCCTCCGTCATACAGATATGTTTTTCCGTAACGGGGAATATCGGCTTTATCCGTCCAGACATTGAGGTCATCCAGCGATGCTCCGTCGAAGATAGGAGTTGCAAACTTAATTCCGAGATTACGTCCAGCCCATCCCAATACTGTCTCAAAAATTTGTCCGAGGTTCATACGGGAAGGCACACCCAACGGGTTCAATACGATATCTACCGGAGTTCCGTCAGAAAGGAAAGGCATATCTTCTTCCCGTACAATCCGGGATACAATACCTTTATTACCGTGACGACCTGCCATCTTATCTCCTACCTGTAATTTACGTTTTTTAGCGATATACACTTTGGCCATTTGAACAATTCCCGTGGGAAGCTCATCTCCAATGGTATAATCAAATTTATGACGTCTTAACTCGGCATCCAACTCCTTGTATTTCTTCAGATAATTGACAATAACATCCCGGATCATATCGTTTTTCTGCGTATCCGCAGTCCACTTACTGACCTGAACAGCTGTATAATCAATCTTATTGAGGTCTTCTCTTGTAAACTTAGAACCTTTGGTTATTAATTCTACATTCATGAAATCTTTTACTCCCTGAGAAGTTTTACCTTCGGTAAGCACAAGTAACTTATCGACCAAGATTTCTTTCAGTGCCGCAGTTTTATTTTCATATTCTTCATCCAGTTTAGGTAACATGGCTTTGTCGGCCAACCTGGATTTTCTTTTCTTTATTGCTTTGGAGAATAAATTCCTTCCGATAACGATCCCTCTCAACGAAGGAGAAGCTTTCAGGGACGCATCTTTCACATCTCCAGCCTTATCTCCAAAGATAGCACGTAATAATTTTTCTTCCGGAGAAGGATCGGATTCTCCTTTCGGAGTAATTTTACCAATCAGAATATCACCTGGTTCTACCCTGGCTCCCATACGGATAATACCATTTTCATCCAGGTCTTTAGTAGCATCCTCACTCACGTTCGGGATATCTGAAGTAAGTTCTTCAACTCCCCGTTTGGTTTCCCGGACTTCCAGAATATATTCATCCACATGAACGGAAGTGAAAATATCCTCACGCACCACTCTTTCGTTGATTACGATGGCATCCTCGAAATTGTATCCTTTCCAGGGCATAAATGCCACTTTCAGATTCTTTCCTAAAGCCAATTCTCCGTTTTCGGTGGAATAACCTTCAGTCAGGATCTGATCCTTGACCACCCTGTCTCCTTTTTTACAGATCGGACGGAGATCAATAGTTGTATTTTGGTTGGTTTTACGAAATTTCGGAATAGTGTATGTTTTAACTGCAGAGTCAAAATTAACGAATTCTTCATCCGCCGTACGATCGTATTCAATATCGATACGGGAAGCATCAACAAATACAACCACACCACTTCCTTCTGCTGTAACCTGTGTACGGGAATCCCGGATCAATTGTCCTTCCAGACCGGTACCGACAATTGGAGCTTCCGGACGCAACAACGGAACAGCCTGACGCATCATGTTAGATCCCATCAACGCACGGTTCGCATCATCATGCTCCAGGAACGGAATCAAAGAGGCTGCAATCGACGCAATCTGCGTGGGAGACACATCCATCAATTCCACTTCTTCCGGACCAACTACCGGATAATCCGCATCCTGACGCGATTTTACCCGATTCCTGATAAATGTTCCGTCATCATTCAACGGAGCATTACCTTGTGCGATAATCTTACCCTCCTCTTCTTCCGCAGACAAGAATATAATACCGTCCTGGCCCAGATCCACTTTCTTATCCTCCACTTTGCGGTAAGGAGTTTCAATGAAACCCAGATCGTTGATTTTAGCATAAACACAAAGCGAAGAAATCAAACCGATATTCGGTCCTTCCGGAGTTTCGATCGGACACAAACGTCCATAGTGGGTATAGTGTACGTCACGCACCTCAAATCCGGCACGTTCACGGGACAAACCACCAGGGCCCAACGCCGACATCCGGCGTTTATGTGTAATTTCAGCCAGCGGATTGGTTTGATCCATGAACTGAGACAAAGCATTGGTACCGAAAAATGAATTGACAACGGAAGAAATGGTCTTCGCATTAATCAGGTCGATCGGGGTAAATACCTCATTATCTCTTACGTTCATACGCTCACGGATGGTACGAGCCATACGTGCCAAACCGATACCGAACTGGTTATATAATTGTTCACCAACAGTACGCACACGACGGTTACTCAAGTGGTCGATATCGTCTACGTTGGCTTTGGAATTAATCAATTCTATCAGATACTTGATGATTTCGATGATGTCTTCTTTAGTAAGAACCTTCACATCGATACCTGTTGACAGATTCAATTTTTTATTGATTCTGTAACGACCTACTTCACCAAGATCATATCGTTTTTCAGAGAAGAATAAGTTCTGAATAACTTCACGGGCACTTGCATCATCGGCAGGATCTGCGTTACGCAACTGACGGTAAATAAATACGACAGCATCCCGTTCCGAGTTACTCGGGTCTTTCTGAAGAGTATTGTAAATAATTGCATAATCGGAAAGATTCTGATCTTCCCTGTGCAATAAAACGGTTTGTACTCCGGAATCCAGAATTTCATCGACATGGTGTTGTTCTATCACAACCTCACGATCGATAAGCACTTCGTTCCGTTCGATAGAAACCACCTCTCCGGTATCTTCATCCACAAAGTCCTCCACCCATGTTTTCAATACACGGGCAGCCAGTTTACGACCTACAGCCTTAGCCAGGTTCGTTTTATTAGCCTTGAGTTCTTCGGCTAAGTTGAATATTTCGAGTATGTCCTTATCACTTTCAAAGCCGATGGCCCTCAATAGTGTAGTAACAGGTAATTTCTTTTTACGGTCGATATAAGCATACATGACGTTGTTTATATCCGTAGCAAATTCAATCCAGGAACCTTTGAAAGGGATAATCCGGGCTGAATATAATTTGGTACCGTTGGTGTGAATGCTTTGACCGAAGAATACACCAGGAGACCGGTGTAATTGAGATACAACCACCCGTTCGGCACCATTGATAACAAATGTTCCTTTTTCCGTCATGTAGGGAATAGGCCCTAAATAAACGTCCTGAATCACGGTGTCGAAATCTTCGTGATCCGGATCCGTACAATAAAGCTTTAACTTGGCTTTTAAGGGGACACTGTAAGTCAAGCCGCGTTCGATGCACTCTTCAATGGTATAACGAGGAGGATCGATAAAATAATCCAAAAACTCAAGTACAAAGTTGTTACGTGTATCCGCTATCGGAAAATTTTCAGCAAATACTTTGTATAATCCCTCATTCTTTCTTTTTTCAGGAGGTGTATCTAACTGAAGAAAGTCTTGAAACGACTTTAATTGCACTTCGAGAAAGTCCGGATAGGCAAACGGATTCTTTATCGTGGCAAAATTTATTCTTTGATTATTACTGGTTGTTGAAGACATTTATTGCTGGATTTGGAACTTTGACAATATGAAAGACACAAAAAGGTTAAGAACCTTCTTTTCGGAAGATTCTTAACCAAAGACCTAGTTATAGGAACAGTTACTTAAGTTCAACTTGTGCTCCTGCTTCTTCCAAAGATTTTTTCAATGCTTCAGCTTCATCTTTAGCAACACCTTCTTTCAAGGGTGCCGGAGCTCCGTCAACGATGTCTTTTGCTTCTTTCAAACCAAGACCGGTCAACTCTTTTACTAATTTAACGATTGCCAATTTATTAGCACCTACATCTTTCAGAATTACATCGAAAGAAGATTTTTCTTCCACTACGGCTTCAGCAGCAGCTGCAGGAGCAGCAACAGCAACAGCAGCAGCTGCGGGTTCGATTCCGTATTCTGACTTAAGAATTTCAGCAAGTTCGTTTACTTCTTTTACGGTTAAGTTCACTAATTGTTCAGCAAAAGCTTTCAAATCTGCCATTTTTGTATAGTTTTAAATGTTTGTTACTTACTTATTAGAACTAAGAATCATTCTTAATTCTTAATTTTATTTATCTTTCTGAAAGAGTTTTCAAAACTCCATGGATGGTTTGACCACCTGATTGAAGAGCAGAAATAACATTCTTAGCCGGAGATTGCAACAAGGCAATAACATCACCAATAACCTCATTTTTACTCTTGATAGCAATAAGCATATCCAGGTTTTCGGCTCCGACATAGAAACCTTCTTGAACATAAGCGGCTTTCAGTTTCGGAATATCCGTACCTTTAGAAAACTGCTTGATCAATTTGGCCGGTACATTGGCATTATTACAAAACATAATAGCCGTATTACCTTTCAAAGCGCTTTTCAAGGGTGAAAAATCACCTTCAACCTGATCCAATGCTTTTTCAAACAGGGTATTTTTTACAACCATCAGTTTGACTTCCTGCTTATTACACTCTCTTCTTAATTTGCTGGTATTTTCCGCATTCAACGTTGCAATATCCGTCAAATAGAAGTGGGCGTACTGACCTACAGTAGTAGCAATTTGCTCTATAACAGATGCTTTATCTTCCTTTCTCATAATTCAATTGTTTTAATTTTCATCAACTGATTTAGGGTCAATCTTAATACCCGGACTCATAGTACTTGAAAGATAAACACTCTTAACGTACGTACCCTTAGCAGCTGTAGGTTTCAACTTGATCAACGTGGCAACGAATTCTTTCGCGTTTTCACGAATTTGATCGGGAGTAAAAGATACTTTACCGATAGAAGTATGAACAATACCAGCTTTATCTACTTTGAAGTCGATTTTACCTTGTTTTACTTCTTTAACAGCAGTAGCTACATCATTGGTAACCGTACCGCTCTTTGGATTAGGCATCAATCCGCGAGGACCTAATACTCTACCTAAAGCACCAATTTTACCCATGATCGCCGGCTGTGTGATAATCACATCAATGTCGGTCCAACCACCTTTAATTTTGTCGATATATTCATCAAGTCCTACATGTTCAGCTCCTGCTTCTTTAGCAGCAGCTTCCTGATCTGGAGTACATAATACGAGAACCCTGACTTGCTTACCTGTTCCGTGAGGCAGTGACACCACGCCTCTTACCATTTGGTTAGCTTTACGGGGATCTACACCTAATCTGACATCAATGTCAACGGAAGCATCAAATTTAGTCGTAGAAATTTCTTTCACTAAAGCAGACGCATCTTTCAGTGTATAATTCTTCCCTGCTTCAACTTTGCTTAAAGCCAACTTTTGATTTTTTGTAAGTTTACTCATATCTCTATTGAAGTTTTTAATTATTTACAGGGAAAGTCCCTTTAATTGCTATACCCATACTTCTCGCAGTTCCTGCAACCATTTTCATGGCTGATTCCAGCGTGAAACAGTTCAAATCCACCATTTTATCTTCTGCAATCAATTTTACCTGATCCCAGGTAATTTCCGCAACTTTTTTACGGTTGGGCTCTGCAGATCCGCTTTTTTGTTTGGAAGCTTCCAATAATTGGATCGCTACCGGCGGATTTTTAACGACAAAATCAAAAGATTTGTCAGCATAATAAGTAATTACCACGGGCAATATCTTACCTGCCTTGTCTTGGGTTCTGGCATTAAATTGCTTACAAAACTCCATAATATTGATACCCTTGGAACCCAATGCAGGTCCTACGGGGGGAGAAGGGTTTGCTGCTCCTCCTTTAATCTGTAATTTTAGCTGTCCAGCAATCTCTTTAGCCATTGTTTAATAAATTTTGAATTTAATTCTTATACGATAAGTAGAAATGCGTAACCAATCTCCTTATTCTTTTTCCACCTGCATATACCCTAATTCAAGGGGAGTCTTACGACCGAAGATTTTGACCATCACCTTCAGCTTTTTCTTTTCGGTATTGATTTCTTCAATCACACCATAGAAACCGTTAAAAGGTCCGAAAGTAACCTTAACCGTTTCCCCAACATAGAATTGAATATCCAACTCTTCTGATTGCTCCTGCAACTCATCTACCGTTCCGAGAATCCGGTTGACTTCAGATGAACGCAAAGGAACCGGCTTATTACCGCCGAGAAAACCGATCACATAGTTTACATTTTTCAGGAAGTGCATGACTTCACCTACCAAAGCCGCCTCGATAATGATGTAACCGGGAAGATAAGCCCGTTCTTTCAGAACCTTCTTTCCGTTACGTACCGTATAAACTTTTTCAGTAGGAATAATGACTTGAGAGATATAATCCTTAAGGTCAGAATTTTTTATTTCCGCCTCAAGGTATTCTTTAACTTTGTTCTCCTTACCGCTTACGGCACGCAGAACATAAAACTTCTTTTCAATTTCAGACATCTTTGATTAAAAGATTTTTCCGTAAAAGAACTTTACAATATTCTCAAATCCTAAGTCAATAATAAACACCACTACCGCAAGTATAAGGGAAGCTGACATTACTACAACGGTACTGCTTGATAATTCCTGCCTGGTTGGCCAAGAAACCTTATATACAAGTTCGTTATAAGATTCTTTGATATAGTTAATAATCTTTTTCATCTAACTTATAGATTTTTAGCACGGGTCGAGAGACTCGAACTCCCGACACTCGGTTTTGGAGACCGATGCTCTACCAACTGAGCTAGACCCGTATTCAATTAAGACTTGAGAGTTGAGAATTGAGAGTGTTAATTCTCAATTCTCCTTTCTCAATTCTCAATTATTTTATTCGACGATTTCAGTAATCTGACCAGCACCTACTGTACGTCCACCTTCACGGATTGCGAAACGAAGACCTTCGCTACATGCTACCGGATAAATCAAATCTACAGTAATCGTTACGTTATCACCCGGCATAACCATTTCAGTTCCTTCGGGCAGAGTAATTTCACCTGTTACGTCCAATGTACGGATATAGAACTGAGGACGATATTTGTTGTGGAACGGGGTGTGACGACCACCTTCTTCTTTTTTCAGGATATACACCTCGGCTTTAACACGAGTATGAGGTTTCACTTTGTTCGGGTGCGTGATAACCATACCACGTTTGATTTCGTCTTTATCGACACCGCGAAGCAACAAACCTACGTTGTCACCAGCCTGACCTTCGTCAAGAATCTTACGGAACATTTCTACTCCTGTTACAACTGACTTTTTACCTTCAGAACCCAAACCGATGATTTGAACTTCTTCACCTGTTTTGATGATACCTGTTTCGATACGACCGGTAGCAACTGTACCACGACCTGTAATAGAGAATACGTCTTCAACCGGCATCAGGAATGGTTTGTCAACATCACGCGGAGGCAGCGGAATCCAAGTATCCACAGCATCCATCAATTCCATGATGTTATCTTCCCACTGAGGAATTCCGTTCAATCCACCCAAAGCAGAACCTTGGATAACCGGAGTATTGTCACCGTCGAATTGATAGAAAGAAAGCAATTCACGCATTTCCATTTCAACCAGTTCCAACATTTCAGCATCATCAACGATATCACATTTGTTCATGAAAACAACCAGTTTCGGTACGTTTACCTGACGAGCCAACAGGATGTGTTCACGAGTTTGAGGCATAGGACCATCAGTTGCAGCAACTACAATGATAGCACCGTCCATTTGAGCAGCACCGGTAACCATGTTCTTAACGTAGTCGGCGTGACCCGGACAGTCTACGTGTGCATAGTGACGATTAGCAGTTTGATATTCAACGTGAGAAGTATTGATAGTGATACCTCTTTCTTTTTCTTCCGGAGCATTATCGATCTGATCGAAAGATTTTACTTCAGAAAGACCTTTTTTTGCCAATACAGTAGTAATAGCAGCTGTCAACGTAGTTTTACCGTGGTCAACGTGACCAATTGTACCAATGTTCACGTGCGGTTTCGAGCGTTCAAATTTCTCTTTAGCCATAATTCTTGTTCTTTATTTAATAAATGATTCTATTCTTCCATGAAGAAAATGAAAGATTACTTTCATTTCATTTGAGCCGATGACGGGAATTGAACCCGTGACCTCTTCCTTACCAAGGAAGTGCTCTACCCCTGAGCTACATAGGCAATTGAGAGCGGAAGACGGGGCTCAAACCCGCGACCCTCAGCTTGGAAGGCTAATGCTCTATCAACTGAGCTACTTCCGCAATTTAATTGAGAATTGAGAGTTGAAAATGGACAATTTAATTCTCCTCTCTCCATTCTTAATTCTCCATTATTTCAAGTGGGCAGTGATGGATTCGAACCACCGAAGGCGTAAGCCAGCTGAGTTACAGTCAGCCCCATTTGGCCACTCTGGTAACTGCCCTAAAATCGAGCCTCTTGTCGGATTGAACCAGGCCGATCCTCCAATTCGCCTCCTTTGGAGCCTCTTGTCGGATTCGAACCAACGACCCCGAGATTACAAATCACGTGCTCTGGCCAGCTGAGCTAAAGAGGCTTTTTACTAAAACAGCCGCTCCAACTCTCCTCAAAAAGTCGAAACGGCTGCAAATTTAGGTATTATTTTTGTATTGACAAAAACTTTATGCTATTTTTTTATTTACTTCTTTGTTTTTCCTTAAACTTGAGCAATTGTCGCTCCAATGCTTCTGCCACATCATCAATCGATTCTTCAAATGTATCGCTGACCTTCGTTGCAAAAAAATCCTGACCGGGAACAAGCAAACGAACAGATGCGTCTTTGTTCTGGGACGCTTCGGGCTTGACTACCTTCAAAATTACTTCTGCTGCAATAATACCGTCATGGTATTTATCTAATTTACCGATCTTTTTTTGAATAAATGACTCCAATTGTTGACTTACATCAAAATGAATAGGCTGAATTCTGATTTCCATAATTATACCTCCTTAGTAATTTTAAGCTCTCGGATGAGCCTGGTGATACACTTTTTTTAATTCTTCAAAAGTTGTATGCGTATAAACTTCTGTCGACGAAAGACTGGCGTGCCCCAACAATTCTTTTACGGCATTCAGCTCGGCGCCATTGTTTAACATACTTGTTGCAAACGTATGCCTCAACACGTGAGGACTTTTCTTAGATAAATTCTGAATTTCCGACAACCGCTTATTCACGATCCGATAAACTGTACTATTGGACAAAGGACGACCGTCACGACGAATAAAAAACGCACCTTCCACTGCCGGGCCAGACTCCTCTCTGACTTCCAGGTAAGCCAGCAACGTTTCTCGCAGGTTTTCGGAAAACGGGATAAGCCGCTGCTTATTCCTTTTACCGGTTACTTTCAGCAAACAGGCATTAAAATCCACATCTCCGGTTCCCAAATGGACCAATTCCGCACATCGCATCCCTGTCGTATAAAAAACATCCAGTATCGCTCTGTCACGCCTGCCTTCAAATGTCTGATCTTCTTCCATTCCGGAAAGAACATCATTCATATCTTTATCCTTAACAAAATCAGGCAAAGGTTTGTTCGTTTTCGGACCAGAAACTTTTTTTAACGGATTCTTATCAACATAGGAATACCGGAGTAAATACCTGAAAAAAGATTTCAATGAACTTAATTTCCGGTTTACAGACAAAGGTGAATACCCCTGCTCCATTAACGAAACAATCCACCGGCGAACGACAGGCACATCGATCTCCCGGGGATTGAACTCTTTTTCTTTATTACAGACAAATTCCTTAAATTGAAGCAAATCATTCTCATAGGAAAGCACCGTATGAGGCGAATAGTTCTTCTCATTGCCAAGATATTGCAAAAATGATTCGATCAACATAAGCACGTTGCTGTTTGTGCAACGAAGATAATAAAAACAATGAAAACTATAAAGAAAATGAAAAAAAATTTCATTCTCTTTACTTTTTTTCATCAACTAAGATAGAATCTTACTCTTCTGCCTGTTGTAGTTTTTGCACGTATACAGCGTGCATTTTCTGTTTTCTTTTATCGACAGACGGTTTTGTAAAGGCTTGTCTTTTTCTGAGTTCCTTAACAATACCTGTTTTTTCAAATTTTCTTTTGAACTTTTTCAAAGCTCTTTCAATGTTTTCACCTTCTTTTAACGGAACGATAATCATAATTTTTGAAATATAGTGTAAATATTATTTTCGGGTTGCAAAGATAATACAAAGTTTAAACATTGACAAAGTAAATTCGTATTTTTCTAAAAAACAATAAAAGAAATTGACCCCCGTCTGTTATTCTAAGAATAATTTTAGTAATTTTGCAAACCCAAAAAAAGTATAAATGAATACTCCGGATCAGAAACAATCGGCATTAGACAAACGTTATTTGCGTATGGCGGCTATTTGGGCCGAGAATTCGTATTGTAAAAGGAGGCAGGTAGGAGCACTTATCGTCAAGGACAAAATGATTATTTCCGACGGATACAACGGAACTCCTTCCGGATTCGAGAACTGCTGTGAAGACGAAAACAACCAGACAAAACCCTACGTACTGCATGCTGAGGCAAATGCGATTACCAAAATCGCCTGTTCCGGTAACAGTAGTAAGGATGCCACCTTGTATGTAACTGCATCTCCCTGCATCGAATGCGCCAAGCTGATTATTCAGGCAGGTATCAAAAGAGTTGTATATTCTGAAAAATACAGGTTGGAAGACGGTATTCAACTTTTAAAAAGAGCCAATATCGAAGTGATCTTTATAGATAAGGACGATAGATAAAATATAATAATATAGTTTAAGTTTTTCGCATAAACAATGGCCTCAAAAAAATCATTCTGGTGGACGGTTATCATTATCCTGCTGACTTTAATAATCGGATTTGTCCTGGGCACTTTTTTCTCCAGCAAAGCAGTGGGCCGAAAACTATTTCTTTCTTCCGGAAATAAAATCAATGTGATCCTCGATATTATCGATGAAGATTACGTAGATACGGTCGACATGCGAAACCTGGTTGAAGAAGCAATCCCCAAATTAGTCAGCGAGCTAGATCCTCATTCCAACTACATTCCCAGCGAGAACCTGAAAGCAATAAAAGAGGACATGGATGGTCATTTCGGAGGGATCGGAGTGAATTATATCCAACAGGACGACACAGTTATGGTCGTATCTGTATCTCCGGGAGGTCCTTCAGAACAAGCTGGTCTGAGATCCGGAGACAGAATCGTGATGGTGGACGATTCCTTGTTTGTAGGACCGAAAATCACTCAGGATAAAATTCTCTCCACCCTGAGAGGAGCTACAGGCAGCAAGGTCATGCTTGGAATCAAAAGAAAATCTTCCGACGAGATTGTACCCTATGAAATTACCCGGGGGGAAATACCTGTAAAAACGATCAAAGTTGCATACGAGGTAGACAAAGGAATCGGATTCATAAAGATATACGATAAATTCGGCAGGACCACCTACGATGAATTTGTAATGGCTATTGCCAAATTAACTGATGCAGGATGCAAATCTTTCATTATTGACCTTCGTATGAATGCCGGAGGGCTTATGGATGCTGCTGTCAATATCGTCAATGAATTTTTACCGCAGGGACGCCTGATCGTTTATACTGAAGGGAAATCCTATCCGAGGATTGAAGCGATTTCAAATGGTACGGGAACCTGTCAGAACAGCCAGGTGGTTATTCTGATGGATCAACTCTCGGCTTCTGCCAGCGAAATTGTAGCCGGAGCTATCCAGGACAACGACAGAGGCCTGATCATTGGCCGCAGATCGTACGGTAAAGGATTGGTACAAAATCAAATCGCACTCTCGGACGGATCGGCTATCCGGTTGACAATTGCCCGTTATTATACCCCTTCCGGAAGGTCCATACAAAGGAAATACGAATTAGGAAAAGCCGAGGCTTACAATCAGGAATGGCTCGACCAATTCTCCCATGGAGAAAGTTTTTCCGAGGACAGTATCAAATTAGACAAATCGCTCAAGTATTCGACCTATTCCGGACGTACAGTTTACGGAGGAGGAGGAATTATGCCTGATATTTTTGTTCCTGCCGACACAGCCGGAATTACCTCTTATTTCATAAATCTTGAAAACAAAGATATCTTCCAGCAATATGCATTCTACTATATCGATAAAAACAGAGGAAAACTGGATACTTACAAGGACTATCCTTCCATGCTGGCATATCTCAAAACTCAGTCTTTCCTAAACGAGATTGTAGATTTTGCCGAAAGAAAAGGGATTAAAAGAAGAAGCACATTGATCAACATTTCAGCCAGTCACATTATCACGGTAACTCATGCCTGTATCCTCCGGAATTATTTCGGAGACGATGCTTTTTATCCGGTGTATATGAGCAATGATCCGATGATCCGCCGGGCAGTGGAAGCAATAAAAAAAGGAGAAGCATTGCCGGAGTCTATTGCTTCAAAAAGTAAAGAAAAGCTTTCGTATTCACGACAAAACAATGTCCCGAATAACTTCGCCGCCGGCTTCCCGGTTCAAATTCCTCACCAGTTGTTCGCGGCACATCATGAGTTCACTCCTCAACACTGAAGAAGAAAGCTTCACATAAAGGACTTTGTTTTTAATAAAAAGGCTGGTCGTATACCGCATGGTCAAATTTCCCAGCACTTTTTCCCAGGCGTTGATCAGCCGCGTTTCAGCCAGTTTTTCAGCTAATTGCGGATTTTCCTGCATAAATTCTGCCAGGACATTACCTAATGATTGAGTCTGGGTCCGCTTCATGATTTCACCTCCAATTCTCTGATAATACCATCTTCCACCTGAAACAACTTATAATTGTGTTCCATTCCGGAGAGGATTTCATCCAGGTATTTGCGATTGGTATCGGTAATAAAAATCTGTCCGAACTGAGGTTGTGCCACCAGCTGGATAATCTGTTCCACCCGCTGTGCATCTAATTTATCAAAGATGTCGTCCAGCAATAACAAAGGAGTGGATGAACCGGTTTGTACCAACAAACTGAATTGAGCCAATTTCAACGCAATCAGATACGTTTTATTCTGCCCTTGCGACCCGACTTTTCGCATCAGGTATTCATCCAGTAAAAAATGAAAATCATCTTTATGAATGCCACAACCGGTGTATCCCAATAATTTATCCCGCTCTCTTTTTTGTCTCAGGAGAGTCAGCAAACCCTGTCCTTCCAACTGGGAATCATACTTCAGCCCGACCGATTCTCCTTCATTGGAAATAATTTTATGATAATGTTGAAATACAGGTAGAAAAGAAGACACAAAATGTCTTCTCTTTTCAAAAATCAATTGTCCGTTAGCGGCCAACTGTTCTTCCCATATTTCAAATAAAGAATCATCCTGAAAAGGATTGTTGTTCTTCAATAAGGAATTACGCTGTTGCAATGCCTTGTTGTAGCGGATCAATGCATGCAGGTATTCTTTCTCGTATTGGCAGATAACCATATCCACAAACTTACGCCGTTCATCACTCCCACCCTGAATCAGATCAGTATCGGCAGGAGAAATCATAACCAACGGGATCAGTCCGATGTGTTCGGAAAGGCGCTCATATTCTTTTTTATTTCGTTTGAACACCTTGCGTTGTTTGCGTTTCATTCCACAATAAATTTCTTCCGGCATATCCCCTTCCCGGTAATAACCCTGCAGAACACAAAAATCCTGATCGTGCCGGATCAATTGGGAATCGTTGAGATTGGTATGGTTTTTACAAAAAGACAGATAATACAATGCATCCAGCAAATTTGTTTTCCCCATTCCATTATTTCCGAACAGGCAATTCATTTGAGGAGAAAAAGTCAGATCGGCTTCTTCTATGTTTTTGAAATTCAATATGGAAATTCGTTCAATAAGCATTCGTTTGTTTATCCGTTATTTAACAATCAGCTTGGAAGAAAACTCTTTTCCGTCTTTAGTCCGGACTTTTATGAAATACAATCCCGGACGGATACCGTTTTCGGTAAGAGGAATCCAGATCTTATCATTTTCAAAGCCGGTATGTTGTCCGCTGAACCGGTATATGCATTTGCCTTCAACGCTGTATAACTGCAACGTAAAACCAATTGTTTTGTTCAAAGGTAATCCGACAAATACCGTTTCTTTTGCCGGATTCGGAAATACCAGCAGACCGGCGGAATAAGGAGTAACAGGTTCGATTCCGGTAATAATCGTTTCGACTTTCTGAATATACCACTGCTGGTTCTCACTTTCAGCAATCCGGTTATCGTATTCAATGACCGGAGTACCATTTTCAAAAGAGCCTCCGCTATTATTGGCCGAATAGTTGGATTTAACATTCTCCAGTCCATAAACATTACCGGTGTTGACCGGTGTAATTTTCCATTGTTGTGCAGGGTCGGAAGCATCCGGATTTACCTGAATCAGATTCTGGCTCCGTCCGTTTCCGGCTATAGCCAAACCGGAATTCCGGTTAATCAGTTGAAACTTACCTCCCCCCAACGATTGAATTACCCAATGCTGACTGGGATCATCCGACCTCGCCCCACTCAGTTGGAGTTTGGCATCAGGTTGCAGAGATTGATCCTGTACTTCAATCAGGTTATTGGTTCGTTTATTCATAATCATATAGTAATAGTTTTCCGCAACAAAAGGAGCGGATGGTTCTTCCGGCTGAGTAGAAGCAAAATTTGTTGTCAGGAAAGCAACCCGGTTCTTCAGGTAATTTTTCAGAAAATCAACCCCCTGTTGATAGCTAGGAAACAAGCTTAGTTCCCGATAAACCTTCGTATTCAATACAGGCCAGCGTTCAAAATTCATCTGTTGCGATTGACTGAGCAGACCGGCGGTTTCATCTACATAGCTGAGAAGCTGATTCTGTATTCCTGCATCGACCAGCTGTTTCCACCTCCGGTTAACAGCACCCCGGAACCATTCGTCTTCCCACATCCGTTTGATCCAGGTTTTAGGTTCGTGAGCATCGTTCCGCATCAATTTCTGAGTGGCATCCCCTAGGCGGTCATCGTTGTTGAAAGCGATATCATAGTCCCACAACGGGCCAAAAAATAACGAGTCCACATCTTTGTATTTATAAACGTAGGTACTCCAGAATGAGTCCGAATTTCCGGTCAGTTCGCATGCAATATACCAGTTTATCAGGGAGGTGGTATCAACCAATGAGCGATAACCGGTATCCTTATTTTTAAAATCCGAGGAAAACAGGGCATTTTCAAATTTTTGAGTAAAATTAGTAATGTATTCCCGTTGTGCGGTATTGATTTCATCGTCTTTCGGATATTTTATTGTAATTTTCAACCCTTTATCGGTTATGAACTTTACTGGTTCCGCATCGGCAAAACCATCGATTTCAAGCAAATATCCACCCGAGATTCCGGGAAGTTGAGTTTCCGTTGTACTCTGAGTTTCTACCGGAACCCGGTTTGTAGCCACTTCAATCTGATCGGTAACCATATAGTTTCCAACGAACACCCCGTTCAATTCCAAATCAACAAAGCGAACAGAAGGAGTAAATTCCAGTCCGACAATTTTACTGATTTTAAAAGCTACAGCATTTCTCACCAATGTTTTATCTGCATAATTTGCAAGGAATACCCAGTTTTTTTCTTTCGCTGGTAAATTTAAAAAATTGGTCTTCTTATCCAGTTTGATCCGGTATGGTTTCTTTGGCATACCCCAGGTTGAGTTTCCCCTACCCCGGATTTCCGTCACCATATTCAATTCTTCGGAAGAATCAGAGCTCTTGACAATTATGTTACCCTTGACCCAGGTGTCTTTGCTGGTAACGGGAGCGCCGCCCTCGGTAGTGATATAAACCGTAGGCAGGTTTGTCTTTTGCTGTTGTGCATGTAAATTTCCGATGCAAAACAAGACGCATAAAATGGACAGAATGTGTTTGTGTGGAAAGTTCATGGGGTTCAAGATTTTTAAATTAAAAAGGTAAATGACTATACAAAGGTAATCTTTTTTTTATATTTTTTCCGATAATTCAAGCCACCGCATGGTTTTTTCATCTAATTCCGCAATAATCTGACTGATTCTGGTGGATTTCGATAATAATTCATCCGGCAAAAGCACTCCGGTGGAAAGTTCCTGTTCCAGAAACAGTTGCTCGGCTTCCAGGGCAGGGATTTCCTCATCCAGTGTTTCCAGCTCCCGTTTTTCCTTAAAAGAAAGTTTCTGTTTATCAGAAGTTTTGAACCGTTCTTCTTTCCGTTCTACTTTCGGTTGGGTTTGTTTCAGTTTTTCTTTTTCGATCTGTTCTTCAGTTTCTTTCCAGTCCCGATATTGTGTATAGTTTCCGGGAAAATCCTTTATTTCAGCATTTCCTTTGAATACCAGCAGGTGATCAACAACCTTATCCATGAAATAACGATCGTGTGAAACCACAATAACGCAACCTTTGAACGCAGCCAGGTATTCTTCCAACACATTCAGGGTAATAATATCCAGGTCATTCGTTGGTTCGTCCAACACCAAAAAATTCGGATTCTTAATCAATACCGTACAGAGGTATAAACGCCGTTTTTCTCCTCCGCTGAGCTTGTGTACAAAACTATGTTGTTTTTCCGGTGCAAAAAGAAAATGTTGCAGGAACTGAGACGCTGTCAGTTTATTCCCCCCGCCCAGATCGATTACTTCTGCAATTTCCCGAACCACATCAATCACTTTCATTCCTTCGTCGAACGACAATCCATCCTGACTGTAATAACCGAAATTAACCGTCTCTCCAATATCAAAACATCCTTTATCCGGTTGTACCTTTCCCATCAACATTTTAACAAATGTCGATTTTCCGGTTCCGTTATTACCGACAATCCCCATTTTTTCATAACGGGCAAAGACGTAATTGAAGTCGTCCACAATCTTAAGGGAATCGAAACTTTTGTAAACATGCTGAGCTTCAAAAATTTTGTTTCCTATGTAAGAAGCTTTTACATCTAATCTCACATTTCCCTGAGTACGTTCCTGCTTAACTTTATTTTCCAGATCATAGAAAGCGTCGATCCGGGCCTTGGCTTTCGTTCCGCGGGCCTGAGGCTGACGCCTCATCCAATCCAGTTCCGTACGAAACAGGTTATTGGCCCGGTCCAGTTCCATATTCTGGGTTTCGATCCGCTCCTGACGTTTTTCCAGGTAGTAAGTGTAATTTCCTTTGTAACTGTAGAGTTGCCGGTTATCAATCTCGATGATTTCGGAACAGACCCGGTCTAAAAAATACCGGTCGTGTGTAACCATCAGCAGGCTGACATTCGTCTGGCTCAGGTAATCTTCCAGCCATTCGGTCATTTCAATATCCAGGTGATTGGTCGGCTCATCGAGGATCAGTAAATCCGGTTCGGTTATCAACACGTTAGCTAAAGCAACCCGCTTCAGTTGTCCGCCGGAAAGTTCTTCGACTTTCTGATTCAGGTCTGTAATTTTCAAGCGGGAAAGAATCTGTTTGACCCGTTGCTCGTAATCCCAGGCTTTCAGGTGATCCATCCGGACCAATAAATCGTCCAAGCCGTTGTGGTTTCCCGAAGCCATCGCCTGTTCGTATTCGGCAATCAGCCTGACCACATCGCTTCCGGACTGAAAACAAGCCTGCATAACAGTAAGCCCTGCGGGATACTGAGGGTTCTGATTCAGGTAACCGACCCTCAGGTCCCGTCTGAAAACCACATCCCCTGCATCATAATCTTCCTTTCCGGCTAATATATTAAGTAAAGTTGTTTTTCCTGTACCGTTTTTGGCAATCAATCCGATGCGCTGACCCGCAGCAATTCCGAAAGAAATCCGTTGAAAAAGAACCAGGTCCCCAAAACTCTTGGTCAACCCGTCTACCTGAAGATAACTTACCATACAATGAATTTTGCACAAAGATAGTAAGAATCTCGCAAAGATAGGCAAAATTAGGAAGAATAGAGTAAGTGTTTGGTAGTTAGGTTTATTCGGCGTTGTTTCGCTGTATTCTTCCGGTAGGCTAAATGGAAGAATATAGAGCAGTTAAGCAACAGATTTACTACCTATGTACTGCCTTTTGAAATCTTCGGATTAGGAAGCGAAAACAGCCTGAATAAAGATAATCACCTCAAAGAGC
>JAVBKV010000010.1:0-80662 GCA_031553885.1 Bacteroidales bacterium | reverse complement strand
AACTGTGGGTGATGGATATCGGCATGCCCGGCCCCGATAAGGGCAAGGGAGGCAAGCATATCATCCTGCCGCCGAACTACACAGGGAAAGTACCGGCCGGATATTATGTGGGAAAATCAACAACCAATCAGGTATTGGTATGGTTACGCGCCATTCCGTTGGATAATAATCCCGAAACAGGTGAATTGCTGATGAGATCCCTCCAAGTATATCCTTTGGGAACCCCCGCACCGGAACTTGGCTGGATACGGTTGAATGATAAACCGGGTGATTTTACCCCTGTCCGATGGGACGACAATATCGGTTATTGGGACCGCCTGGCCAGATTCATCAACGAAGAACCTGCCAATCCCGAATACCGAACCTGGTACGGCGAATTAGCCCAATTGGGTATTGAAAAAGGAAAACCGTTCAACCCAGATGCCCGCATGAAAGCCATTCTGGAAAAAGCGGCTAAAACCGCTAATGCCATTATGCGTGTACAAGCCTTTGCCGACCGCAGCACCGACCGTATTGTATGGAAAGACCGCCAATGGGAATGGGCTGTATTGCGCTATGCCGGCGATGGAAAATTCAATACTGAAAACTATGTTGACCTGTATGCCCGCGAAAAATGGTTCTATCAGGCTCAAATCGAATCGCCTGCCATGTTCAACCGCGCACCGGGCGCTGGTTCCTTGTATTGGTTAGGTTTAAAGGATAATACCGGAAAATATCTGGACGGAAGCAAAACCTATAAATTGACGGTTCCGCAACCTGTTCCGGGCAAGTTATTCTGGTCGATAACCATTTATGATAATGAAACCCGCAGCGAAATTGCTACCGAACAAAACAAAGCAGCCCTGCGTTCGATGTTTGAGCTGAAAGACCAGAAAGGCGCTACCGTCGATTTGTATTTCGGGCCCAAAGCTCCGGAAGGTAAAGAAGGCGTTTGGATTCAAACTATACCCAATAAGGGTTGGTTCTCCTATTTCCGGATTTATGGACCTGAAGCGCCTGCTTTCGATGGTAGCTGGAAACCCGGCGATTTTGAGGAAGTGAAATAATTCGGTTACATTAAATTAAAAAAAATCCGGATGTTGCATTAGTAATAGCCGGATTTTTGCATTTGATATGTTGTTTGGAGTGTTATATTCCGAATCCGAAATGGCCACAGAAACCGGGATAAATATTATAAATCAAATAATTGTAACGCGTTTTCAGTTGTTTTCCGGGCAATTTCTTCCATGGGCAGATTGTAAATCTCAGCCAGTTTTTCCGCTGTTTTTATAATATAAGAAGGCTCGTTTCTCTTACCTCGAAAAGGAACCGGCGACAGGTAAGGGGCATCTGTTTCGAGTACGATCCGTTCCAGGGGCGCCTCGTTCAGATAGTTTCTGAACGTGGAATTTTTGAACGTCACGACTCCGTTGATTCCGATCAGAAAGTTTTTGCACCGGAGGATTTCCTCCAGTTCCTCCCGGCTTCCGCCAAAACTGTGAAAGATTCCCCGCAGCCGGTCAGCTCCCACTTTGTGCAGGCACTCCATGACCTGGGGGAAGGCGTCCCGATTGTGAATGACTACCGGAAGATTCAGATCGATGCTCCATCGTAATTGCTCTTCGAAGACAGCCATTTGCTCTTTCACGAACGTCTGGTCCCAATACAGATCGATCCCGATTTCTCCTATGGCGATGTATGCTCGTTTTCCGAGCCAGTTACGGATACTTTCTAATTCCTGCCCGAAGGAAGCCTGGACGCTGGTCGGATGAAGACCCATCATCGGATGGCAACAGGAGGGGTGAGCATCGCAAAGGCGGTGCAGACGCCCGATCGTAGACTCATCGACATTGGGCAGGCAGAAGTGACGGACTTCGGACATGAATGCTCTTTCCAGTACCCGATCGATGTCTTCGTCGAATTCTTCCAGAAAAATGTGCGTATGCGTATCAACGAAATACATTCAATTGTTCTCCTTTTTGGTAATGAAACGCAATGTGATACTTATCGAATTTTTTCATCTGCTCATCCGGTGAGTAACTTTTGTATTTATCTTCCACATATTCCCAGATGTTATTGATCAATTCGTCGGCTTTTACCCTCAGGTCAGCCAGTACTTCCCCAGTCCTTTCCGTATTTTGACTGCAGATTTTGAATTTATGGCAGATTTCCCGAAACATATCACAATGCACTTTGACTTTGGCGATTGCGGGATTGTAGATGGGAACTCCTCCTTTTTTCGTGCGCTCGTTTTCCCCCTGAATGATTTTTTCTCCCCAATCCAGTATGGATTCTGCATCGGAAAGATTTGGTACTTCTTCCTGATTCTCAGGATCCAGGCAGTACGAAGATTTGTTTTCTTTTTTTATTTCGTTACGGATAACAGCCAGGTTCAGTACCTGAATAAAATGGGAAATGTACAGGCGGGCCAGATCCAACCGTTCCATATAGTGTGTTTCTATTTTTCCCTGGTCTTCCAGGGCTTGTTTGTAGCTGAAGCCGGCACCTTCGAAAATGAGCAGGAAATTTTTAGCTTCATACAGCAGTTGAAGAGGAATCGACATATCGTTGAGGTTGCATAATTCCTCCTGGTCGATGGCACTGCGTAGCGCGATCAATCGATCTTCATCCGTATCCGGGAACTTTTTACGAGGCATGATTCAACTGGGTATCAATAATTCCTGCCCATCAATTCCCGGGCAAAATCCAACAACACTTTTTTCCGGGTCTCATCGACCCGAACGCAGGACAATGCATCCAGGGCTTTCTGGTATAAATCCTTCATTTTTTCTTCCGCTTTTTCTTTCAGGCCCAGTTTATTGTAAAGAGACGTGACTGCTGTTATTTTTCCATCATCATTGTCGGAGGTTTGTAACCAGAGAATCAGTTCCTGATGGTCTTTTGCGTCGGATAATGTCAGTGCGTTTACCAGAAAATATGTTTTTTTATTACAAAGGATATCACCTCCGGTTTTTTTACCGAAAACAGACGATTCGCCGTAAATATCCAGCAGGTCGTCTTTGATCTGGAATGCCAGGCCCAACCAGATGCCGAAATCGTACAAGGCTTGCAGATCACTGTCTCCGGCATTCCCGATAATGGCACCGCTTTTCAGGCTGGCTCCCAGCAGTACAGCCGTTTTCAGCCGGATCATTTCCAGGTATTCTTTCTCGGTAACATCCAGCCGGTGTTCGAATTCCATATCGTATTGTTGACCTTCACAGATTTCCGCTGCTGTTCGGGAAAATAAATCCAACAGGCATTTAAGCTTATTTTCAGGGGTGAGAGCCATGTGTTGGTAAGCCAGTATCAACATGGCGTCACCGGATAAAATGGCTGTGTTTTCATCCCATTTTTTATGTACGGTGGGCAGGCCGCGCCTTACATCCGCTTTGTCCATCACATCATCATGCATCAGGGTGAAATTGTGAAAGATTTCCCAGGCTAACGCAGGGGAAACGGCTTCGGCCACGTCATCACGGTATAAGTTACATCCCAGCAGGGTCAACACCGGACGAACTTTTTTTCCTTTCAATGAGAGAATGTAGCGCATAGGAAGGTACAGTCCGTCAGGACGTTCGGGATATTGGATGCATTCGATTTTATGATTGACGAGATCTAAAGCTTCTTGAAATGTGATCATGATTGTTGATTTTCACCCAAAAGTAGGGTATTTATTTGGAGTAAGCAAATTTAATTACCGGAGCCGGAAAAGCAGGGGAAGGTAATACCTGTACCTTACCGGCTTGCCGTTGGTAGTACCCGGTTTCCAGGAAGGCATTGTTTTTATGACACGTATGGCCTCATCATCCAGAAATATATAAACCCCTTTTTCCAGTCGTATGTCGGAAATGCTTCCGTCTTTATTGATGATAAAAGAGCAGATTACTTTTCCCTGTATGCGTTGTTTTATTGCAGCCTGAGGGTACTGGAGATGGGTATAAATGAAACGTAGCATGGCGGAGTGTCCTCCCGGAAATTCAGGTTTTATTTCTGCATCGGTTACGACTTCCTCATTGGTTTTCGATTGTTCCTGGGTTTTCGGTACCTGTTCTGCAATTGCATTTTCCTGCGGTTTTTCTTTGGCAGAATCGATTTCAGAAGGTTGGGGAATGTCTTGGGTATTCTCTACCGGATTGAAGTCTTCCAGGACTGCCTGAGGTTGTGGTAGAGTCGGGGGCTCTGTTATTTCCGGTTCGGCAGGAAGAGGTAACAGGATTTCTGTACCTGATAATTCAATTTCCTCTTCAATAAAAAGACGATTGAGTTCGGCTTCGGTAAGTTCCAACACATCCTTTGTTTGCCATTCCAGAACGACAAACAGTATGGATAAAGCGACGATAAACCCCAGGAGGAGGAAGGTTGTTCGCTCATTTTCCAGATCGGCCCGTGGTGTCTTTTTAACTTCCATAAAGCGGTATACTGAACGCAAAGATACAATTCTTTTCATGGGCCGGTACAAAAAAAATGCTGATTTATATACCTTTTTGGCGATTTATACGTTTGTATTATTAGCAAGTAAATCCGTATATTTGCGATATCATTCAAAAAAACATGAGACAACGCATTTTAATAGGCATTCTACTATATTTTACCTCATCCGTTTTTGCGCAAGAAGGAAAATCCAGTTTCGATTTTTTGCAGTTGCCTGCATCGGCACGGGCTGCAGCGTTGGGAGGAACTAACGTTTCCGTTATCGAAAACGATATTTCGCTGATTTATCAGAATCCCGGTTTTTTAGGGCCGGAGATGGATCTTGAACTCAACCTGAACTATTTGTCTTATATCGCGGACATCGGAATGGGAAGCGTTACTTTTGCGAAGGCCCTGGGAGACCGGAGCGCCTGGGGACTCGGGGTTAATTATTCCAATTACGGAAACATGAAAGAGACCTGGGAAGATCAGACCATTGTCGGAGATCTTTCGGGGAGCGATCTTTGCGCGAATGCTTTTTTTTCAAGGGACCTGACGGACCGGATCCGTGGAGGTGTGGCTGCTAAATTTGTTTATTCAGCCTATGACCAGTATACGGCAATCGGTTTGGGTGTTGATCTCGGCCTCAGCTATTATAACCGGGAGAAGGATTTTTCGATCGGACTGGTCGGTAAAAACCTCGGGCGTCAGATTAAGGCTTACGATGAAGAGTCCGGAGCCATGCCCTGGGATATCCGCCTGGGGTTTTCCAAGCGATTGGCGCATGCCCCCATCCGGTTTTCGGTGACCGGAATGTATTTTAACCAATGGAAATTTGAAAACCCGAACGGAGAGGAAGATCCTTTTCTTACCACATTCGGAAAACATCTGGTATTAGGTGTTGATTTTATTCCTTCGGACAACCTTTGGATTGCTGTGGGATATAATGTGAAGAGGGGAGCAGATATGAAATTACAGGAGGGAAACAAGATGGCCGGATTTTCTATCGGAGCCGGATTAAAGGTAAAAGCCTTCCAGGTTGGATGTTCAGTGGGGCAGTATCATCCTGGGGCCACTTCTTTCATGATTAGTTTAACTACCTCATTTGCAGAAATGAAGTTATAAAATATACGTATGAAAAAAATCATTATAGCGATCGACGGACATTCTTCCTGTGGAAAAAGTACCATGGCCAAAGACCTGGCCAAATCAATCGGATATGAATACATTGATACCGGAGCTATGTATCGTGCCGTGACTTTGTACAGCATCCGGCATTCTTTTTTTCAGGGAGAACAGTTGAATCTGGAAGCATTGACGAAAGCCATGGACGAGATTCATATTTCGTTCCGGTTCAATGAAAGTACCGGACGCTCCGATACATTTCTGAACGGAGAAAATGTAGAATCTCTTATCCGGAGTATGGATGTCGCCAATAAGGTGAGTCCGGTAGCTGCTGTCGGGTTTGTCCGGAAAGCATTGGTTGCTCAGCAACAGGCAATGGGAAAAGAAAAAGGAATTGTCATGGATGGTCGTGACGTCGGAACAGTTATTTTTCCGGATGCCGAATTGAAAGTTTTTGTTACGGCACGCCCGGAAGTCCGGGCACAACGCAGGCTCGATGAGTTGATGGTTAAAGGAGAAACGACCACTTTCGAAGAGGTGTTAAAAAATGTTAATGATCGGGATTTTATTGATTCCAATCGCAAGGACGGACCGTTGAAGCAAGCGGAGGATGCCGTTGTCCTGGATAATTCGGATATTACAATCGCAGAACAAAACCAGTGGTTGCTGGACCTGTTCAGAAAAAGAACAGAACCCTGAACATTTTTAGAATGATTAAATTTAATTCTTCATTCTTCATTTTTAACTTTTAATTTTTAACTCTTCCACCCCAATCCCCGGTCGGTCATTCAATATTATTTTTCCTTTTTCTATTTTAACTCCGGAAAAACAATCATTACTGATCAGCAGGGCTCCGTCGAGATCCGCAAAATCGACGGCTGGAGATAGTTGGGCGGCAGCAGAAATCGCACAGGAAGTTTCGGTCATACAACCCAGCATTACTTTCATACCCAGTGAGCGGGCTTTTTCTACCATTTTCCGGGCTTCATTCATGCCGGTGCATTTCATTAATTTAATGTTGATTCCGGAAAAGGCTCCTTTGATCCGTTCAATATCAGAAAGTCGTTGAACCGACTCATCTGCAAAAGTGGGTAACGGGCTGTGTTGGGTAACAAAAGCATTTCCGTCCAGGTCGTGTTTGGGGAGAGGTTGTTCGACCATGACGACTCCCTTTTCTTTCAACCAATGGATCATTTCCAACGCCTGGTGTTTATCCGTCCAGCCCTGATTGGCATCCACAGCGACTGGTAGATCCGTTACCGTACGGATTGCTTCAATCATCTGTTTGTCGGTATCCCGGCCCAGTTTGACTTTAAGAATATTGAAATCGGAAGCCACTTCTTTTGTTTTCTGCCTGACAATTTCCTCCGTATCGATTCCGATGGTAAAGGTAGTATCGGGAGCATCCGATTTGTTCAGCCCCCAGAGTTGATGCCAGGGTTTCTGCATTATTTTTCCGGTAAGGTCATGAAGAGCAATGTCGACTGCAGCTTTGGCTGCCGTATTATTTTTGCCAATCCGGTCGATATAAGTGATAATCTCATCCAACTGCATGGGATCATTGAACTGAGACAAATCGACTTTCTTCAGAAATTTTATCACAGAGGCTTGGGTTTCTGCTAAATAAGGAGGCAGTGAGGCTTCCCCGTATCCGGTTAAACCTTCGTATTCGATCTGTGTCAAAATAATTGGGGTTGTACTGCGTGAAGAATTTGCCAGTGTAAACACATGCTTCAGTTGCAGTTGATATGGTTTCCAGGATAATTTCATAAGAATAGTTTCTTGTTTCAAAATTCGAATGCGGTTACAAAAGTACAATATTCAGCCGTTTTTATAAAAACGATGGCGTAAGAATTGATTATTTCTTATGAAAATAGTAGTTTTGCAACACCTGAAAACAATGCTGGCACTCACTTTTTAATAAAAGATAATTTATGAACAAATTTTCAATTCAATCATTCATTGAAGAAACGGCCCAGAAAGAATCCAAAAACGGTTTATTTGAACTTGAAACAGACTATCTGTTGGAACTGAACATTCGTAACCAAACCATGATCATTAAAAAAGGAGCTATGGTCGCTTACGATGGAGAGATCAAATTCGAAAGAGAAGGCATGTTCAGCAAGGGAGTGGCCAATATGATAAAGAAAGCAGTCAGTGGAGAGGGTACATCTATGATGAAAGCAAGGGGAACAGGACGGGTTTATGTGGCTGATTGCGGCAAGAAGGTACGCATCCTCTACCTGGAAAACGAAACCATTCATATCAACGGTAACGATGTGCTGGCTCACGAAGAATCTGTCAAATCCGATATCCGGATGATGAAAAGTGTTGCGGGTATGATGGGAGGAGGACTTTTTCAGGTAAGTCTAAGCGGAACAGGGCACATTGCTTTGACTTCCCACGGAACGCCATTGACCCTGCTCGTTAAACCCGGAAAGCCTGTATATACGGATCCCAATGCTACGGTAGCCTGGTCTGGAAACCTGGCTCCGAGTCTGAAAACGGATGTTTCTTTCAAAACATTCATCGGAAGAGGTTCGGGTGAAAGTTTCCAGATGAAATTCGAAGGCGAGGGCTGGGTCATTGTTCAACCTTACGAAGAAACGTACGAAACCAACGAATAATTCAGATGAAGACTTTTCTTTTTTCCCTTTTCTGTTTTTTTACCTGTGTATTTACGTATGCCCAGGAAGAAAAAGTACGAGTCGGAGCGGAATGTACATCCGATTACTTCCCCCTGATCAAAGGGAAAAAAGTGGCTGTGTTTTCCAATCACACAGGGATGGTGGATAACGAGCATCTGGTCGATTTATTGAAACGCTCGGGCTTTCGGGTTACAATCATTTTTTCTCCCGAACATGGCTTTCGTGGGCAGGCGGATGCAGGAGAGCATGTTGTCAGTGAAAAGGATGAAAAAACAGGCATTCTCATCCGGTCGTTGTATGGAGGTAATACGGGTAAACCCGATAAAGCCTCCATGCAACTTTTCGATATTCTCCTTTTTGACATGCAGGATGTCGGGTTAAGGTACTACACGTATTACATCTCCATGATGAAAATGATGGATGCCTGCGCCGGATATGGAAAAGAAATGATTATTCTGGATCGTCCCAACCCCAACGGTTACTATGTGGACGGTCCCATTCTGGATATGAAACATAAATCCGGAGTTGGTTGGTTACCCCTTCCGGTGGTTCACGGGATGACGCTGGGTGAACTGGCCTTGATGATCAATGGGGAAAAATGGCTTCCCCAGGGGAGGCAATGTAAACTGACCGTAGTTCCTTGCAAAAACTATACGCACCGGACTTTGTACCAATTGCCGGTAGCCCCTTCTCCCAACTTGCCGAATATGAAATCGGTTTACCTGTATGCATCTACCTGTTTTTTTGAAGGAACAGTGGTCAGCCTTGGACGGGGAACATCCTTTCCTTTTCAGGTATACGGGCATCCGGAGATGAAAAACTGCCCTTTTTCTTTTACGCCCAAAAGTATCCCGGGAGCTAAAAATCCTCCTTTGTTGAATCAAACCTGTTATGGCGTTGATCTCAGGACCATTCCGGACGAGACAATCCGGAAAGAAGGAATTAATCTGAATTACCTGATCGATGCATACAATAACCTGAAAATGGGAGACCGTTTTTTTACATCCTTTTTTGAAAAGCTGACCGGAGCAGATTATGTACGAACAATGATCAGGGACGGCAAAACAGCCAATGAGATCAAGTCCAGATGGAAAACAGATGTCGAGAATTTTAAGCAACAACGAAAACCTTATTTGTTGTATACAGAATGATCTTATTCTTTTTTCTTCGCTTTCCCAAACTCCGGATTGATCTTTAATAATGCTGTCGCAATCAAAGGAATGACGCTGCATATCATGACGTATTCAAAAAAACGGCTGTACCCTAATTGTTCCTGTATCCATCCTGCAAACATTCCCGGGAGCATCATTCCCAGAGCCATAAATGCCGTACAGATGGCATAATGTGAGGTCTTGTGTTCTCCATCGGCATAGTACATCAGGTACATTATGTAGGCCGTAAATCCGAATCCGTAACCTAATTGCTCCAGTCCGATACAAAGGTTGATAATCAAGATGTTTTCGGGTTGAAAATACGCCAGGTACATAAAAGTAGCAGCTGTCAGGATCATACTCAACGCCATGGGCCACAACCATTTTTTGAGTCCTCCTTTCGCTGCGACGATTCCTCCTATGATTCCCCCTACAGTGAGGCAGATAATTCCTACCGTACCATAAACCAATCCGACCTCTCCGGTGGTGAGTCCCAGTCCTCCGATCTCTTTGGAGTCCAGTAAAAAAGGCGTAACCAACTTCAGGAGCTGAGCTTCGGCAAAGCGGTAAGTCAGCATGAAAAAGATTCCGGCAAGCACCTGCTTCTTTTGAAAAAAGGTTTTGAATGTATGGATGAATTCACTGAAAATACCGGAGGCTCCACCCTGATTTGCCGGTTTATCTCCTTCGGGATGTGGTAAAGCAAACCGGTGATAAATGAAGAATGCCAGAAATAATCCGGCCATGATAAAGAACGTAATCGACCAGGCCAGGGGGATATTTCCGGACGATCCTTCAAAGGTAGCCTGTGTCGTTGTAGTCAGTTTGGCATCCAACTGAAACGGAATCCAGACCGGTTTATTCCAGTTGGATTCTGTGAATTCAAACCGGTCACTTCCTGCCGGAAAAATGCTCTTGTCTCCTTTCTTAAGCGAAAGGACCAGGACCCTTTTTTGACCGGAGTCGGGCGGATGGCTCAATCGAACCTGTACTAAAGCTATATTTCCTTCCAACGCAGGCTGGTCGTCTTTCTTCTTTTGTTCTCCCAAATGCACCCGGATCCAGGTTCCCAGCGGGCCGGATACATGGTCACTCCACCAGGACGATCCCGGGCTGTCGTTGGCCGTTTTAAGGGTTTTCTGATCCGGAATAAAACCATTGAGTAGATTTTGTTCCCGGGCAAAAGCTTTTAATTTAGCTGCACTGTCGGCAGGAATCGGAGTTGTATTTAACACTATGGTTTCCGGAAAAGCAAGAAAACAAGCGGATGTTCCGGATAGCTCATGAGGTAGCTCGCCGGGATCCGGTGATACCGTATAGGCGGGAGCGTCCGGATTTGCAGTAACCTGTATTTGTAAAGGTTCCAAGCCGGTAGA
Source organism: Bacteroidales bacterium (assembly GCA_031553885.1). GTDB lineage: Bacteria > Bacteroidota > Bacteroidia > Bacteroidales > Azobacteroidaceae > JAVBKV01. The sequence goes on along the minus strand of JAVBKV010000010.1, from coordinate 69,970 downwards.
AGACTCCAACCAACCGGCCAGTACGATCAACAAACCTTGTCCCGTCACTGAGGCGATCCGGTAAAAAGTACTTCGGATACCGACAAACAGGGCCTGATGGTGGGTGTTGAGAGCAATCATATAAAATCCGTCGGCAGCAATGTCATGTGTTGCAGAACTGAACGCCACCAGCCAGAAGAATGCCAGGGTCGCCTGAAAGAAAAAAGGAGCCGGAATCATGAAGGCAACCCCGGCCAATCCGGCTCCGATAAAGAGTTGCATGATCAGAATCCACCAGCGCTTGGTTTTGAACATATCCACGAACGGACTCCAGAAGGGCTTGATGACCCAGGGCAGGTAAAGCCAGCTGGTATACAAAGCGATATCAGTATTGGAAATACCCAAGCGCTTGTACAAAATTACCGAAATGGTCATGACGGCCACGTAGGGGAGTCCTTCCGCGAAATACAAGGTAGGAATCCAGGACCAGGGGGTTGTGTTAGCTTTTTTCATATTTCTTTTCCAATAAAGTTCCCGGAAAATAATGCGCTAATATTTCGTTGTAAGTATATCCTTTTTCTCCCATAACTGCTGCTCCGATCTGGCACAATCCGGTTCCGTGCCCCCATCCGGCTCCATGCAAAATAAACATCGAGGGGATGCCGTTTACCAGTTCTCCTTTTTCTACAACAAAAGCAGAACTGTATAAATGGGATTCGGACAAGATTTTCCGGATAAACAGCTCTTTTCCGATGGTTAAACTACCCTCGTTACCTACCAGTTTCAAGCGGATCAATCGTCCGGAATTTCCCCTTTCCACAGGTGTCAGGTCCGTAATTGCACCCAGGTTTCTTCCGGTTTTCCGACGAACCCATTCACTGATCTGAGCCTGGGATATTTCTGTTCTCCAACGATAAAAATCGGAAGTTTCCCGGTCGTAATTATTGAGTACCTGGGTTAAAACAGACTTGTCCTGTGTGTTACAAAAGGCTGGGGGAGAGTCCAGAAGCCATTTTTTAACAGCCTTTTCCTCTTTCAGATTCAGGTCATATCCAACCGGATTTTCCGGATTATCCGCCAGGGAAGTCAGGTAGGAATGGGGAACCGGTTCCCAGTTATTTTCAAACTTTTCGGTGAGGCCTCCGCAACATTTGGAAAAACGGGCATCACAAATGTTACCCTTGTAAGTAAGAAACTCTCCATACGTAGATTCAACAGCCTCCTTTACAATTTCAGTAGATACTTTAGTAATGCCCTGATAACGTTGGCAATGATCATCGGCACATACATCGAAATGCTCATGATCTTCCCGGTCGTACCAGCGGATGTATTCGTCTTCTGTTTCCTTGCAGGAAGAATAAGTTGTAGGGGTATGTTTCAGTCCGGATGCTTTTTCTTTCTGGGCCATCAGCCAGCTCCGGGAAATAACGGCATGTGCTTTCAGGAACTCAAGCGAAGAAGTGGCGCTCATTTCCGAAGAAATCACACTGATCAGGTAATCTTCGATCGGTAAAACATTGATGGCAATCACAGCGTTATCTACTGCGATCAGTTTCAGTTTCCCTCTGAATCGTTGATTTTCTTTCCGTTCCCAATGAAAATCAACACCGATTGTCACATCATAAAGCTCAAAACAAGTCTCCTCCGGATCAAGCGGCTCAAAAGTAAGCGGTAAAACATCACCTGTACTTACCTGATATTCTCCACAGACAACTTCTCCCGTCTCCACTAACCGATAAGGCGAATTCATACCAAACCGTACAACCGGAACCGACAAAATACCAACTGCAATCTCCGGTACTTCCATATCCTTTTAATTCTTCATTTTTAATTTTTAATTCTTAATTTTTCTACAATTTCGGCCCATACATCTTCCGAACAAGTAAGCTGACCGAACATGTCCATAATAATTCCCGAATCCAATTTCTCAAAGTCTTCCTTTCTCGGCAGAATGAGCATTCCGGCAAAATCCACAGTGCCCGGACTGAACAGGACTTGTTTTTCTCCGGAATCGAAAAACTGAGAAGGGCGGTGTTTTATTCTTGGGAAAACGACCAATTGCCATGTCCCGTTCTTATATGAGATCCAAAGGTTAATCAAGGGTTCTTTTTCTTTCGGCTGCATGGACTGTAAAACAGACAATAACTCTTCAAATTTTCGGCTCAGCCACTGCAGGTCCGTACTTTCATAAATCAGTGTTTTTCGCAGGTAATTTTCCATGGAAAACAATTTCCCTTCCGGCATTTCGTAAATCAGGAGTTTCCGATCGAACGAAACCAGTTCTTTTTCCAACGGCAATTCTCCTTTGATCCCGGCCTGGAAATGAAAATGATCCGGTGCAGAGGCTCCGCATTTCGGGCCGTTATAGAAAATGAAAAAGCCGGGTAACCCTTCTGCCAGGTGAAGCATATCGCCGATCCGGTCCCGGATCAATTGATCGGTATGCCGGCGATCTGGAATTGTCAGGTGCCTGGGAAAAACAGGAAAAGGATTGACCAGCAACTCATAATCCGAAAGAAAAGAAAGTTCTTTCTGTTCCTGAGGCCGGTTTTGGGGACACAAAAAACAAGGGCGCTCCCGGATCGACAGTTCGTCTGTTTTTGCAGCCGACGACCGGACGCGATCCGGATTGAATTGCAGTTTCAGTCTGAAACCATCCAGGTATATTTCCCTGTAAAGAGCAGAAGATAAACCGGTATAATTTCGCTTTGCCAATTCCCAGGTCACCAGTTGTTTCCTGAATAAATCTTCTACTTGTTTTTCATTTTCCATTTTTTCGTAACCGTGCTATTAGTTCGAATGTACGTATTTTGTCTTTATAAAGATTATACGTGTTCATTTTGTGAACGTCTAATGCAGCATCCGAGTTATCTTCCCAACGCCGGCAGAGGTAAAGAGGTTCGTAAATCCGTCCGATCCTGTAGTCGCGGGAGATAGCTAATCCTATGGCATAGTCCTCTCCATAACTGACATTCGGGATTTTGATCTCACGCAGAACCGGGGTGTAGAAAGCCCGGGGAGCACCGAGTCCGTTAATCCGCAGGGCATTGTTTCTCCCGTTGTCCGGTGTCCATTCCCGGTGATCGATAATTCCGGGAGGAATGGATTCCAGCCGGAAGTTGACCATGCTATATGTCCCTACCACCATTGCACACTGTTGTTCATAAAAAGCAAGAACAATCCGGGTCAATACCTGATCATTGATATACAGATCGTCACTGTCCAGTTGAACGGCAAATTTTCCGCATTGCGGGTGCATGATTGCTTCGTTCCAGCAGCCACCGATACCCAGGTCGTTACGTTCGGGAAGAACATGAATCAACCGCGAATCTTCCCGGGCCAGTCGTTGGAGTATGGATGTCGTAGCATCCGTCGAATGATTATCGACCACGATCAGGTTGAACGCAAAATCCGTTTGTTGCTGAAAGACTGACCGGACCGCATCTTCAATGGTTTTCTCCCGGTTGCGGACGGGAATTACTACGGTAGCTTCCACAGGAAAAGAATCCTCGGAGAATGAAACTTCCCTGAATTCGGGTTGAAGCCAGGCTCCTGTTTTTTTGAGGTGATGTGTACAAACCGCTTCCATTTCGATCTGGACTTCCCGGTTTTTTGGATCGACATAATCGAATATTTTTTCCCCCGAACGACGGGTATCGATTTCCGGTTCGGTATACAAAAATTCAGAGATCCGGAAAATATGCGTCAACCTGGAAACATTCAACCGTAAATCGTATAAAGCGGCAAACCGGTATTCCTGATCCATTTCGGCAACCGCTTTTTTCAGCATTTCTGTACGGTATAAAAGCGCTGTGCCAAAATCGAAATCATCCCGCAGGCTACCTTTCTGATAATCAATTACAGGAAAAGCCTGTAAACGGTCTTCCCTGATTTTATACCGGTCTGAATATACCAACCCGGCTCCGGTATCTTCTGCTACTTTCAACATCCGGTCAAGTGCATAAGCGCCCCATTGTAAACGGCGAGGTTGCATGTAAATCAAGGTATATTCCGTGGTAATTTTTTCCGAATATTTTTTTAATGTTCCGGTGTGCGACAGGCTTTCCTTTATCTCTAGTGTGATGACCTCTTTAACCGGAGATCCGGTTTGAAGGTCATGGATGATTTGCAGAATTTCAGTTGCATCTCCGACGGGTAACAGGCAGGTGATTTTTTGTTTCATATCTGACCAATTGACTATTTCGGGGGTTAAAGATACAAAAAAGGATTCCATTCCTGCTTTTTTCCGGATTTTTATACGACCCATTCTGAAAATCCGGAATATCGGATTAATTTTGTACATTTGAAATTTGTTTGAATAAATTTTAATCCATGATTTTAATAGCCGATAGCGGATCCACTAAAACAACCTGGAGTATTCTTGCTCCGGGCAAGGACGTTCTTTCCTGTGAAACTCAGGGAATCAATCCTTTTTTTATTGAAAAAGAAGAAATATTACAATTATTAAATAAAGAATTTACGCTTCCCAAAGAGGGGGTTTCTTCCGTTTATTTTTATGGAGCCGGTTGTGTCCCCGAAAAAGAACGGACTATAGCATATCCGTTGAGTGAATTTTTTAATACACAGGAAGTTGTGATTCATACGGACTTGTTGGCAGCAGCCCGCTCTCTCTGCAAGGACCAGCCCGGAATCGTTTGTATTCTGGGAACCGGATCGAATTCGTGCTATTACGATGGAAAAGAAATTTCCGACCATGTTTCTCCACTGGGTTTTATCCTGGGTGACGAAGGAAGCGGGGCTAATCTGGGGAAAAGATTCCTTTCCGACCTTTTAAAAAATCAATTGCCGGAGTATCTGAAAGAAGATTTCTTCGGGGCTTATCCGATGGAAATTTCTGAGATATTGGAAAATGTATACCGGAAACCTTTCCCCAATCGTTTTCTGTCCGGTTTTACGCGGTTTATCGCCAAACACATTGAAGATACAGCCGTTTCAGGACTGGTCGAGGATTGTTTTCGTGAGTTTGTTAAGAGAAACTTGCTCCAATACAAACAATCCAGACAGATTTTTACTCATTTTACGGGCAGTATTGCTTATCATTTCCGGGATCAACTGATGAATGTCATGATTGAAAATAACCTGATACCGGGGCGTATCATGCAGCATCCCATGCCGGGACTGATCGATTATCACCTGCATATACACAATAACGAACTCAACTCATAAGAATAATCTGATCATGATCAATATTACCGAAGCTCCTTCCAACTACGCACAATTGGATCAACTATCCGTCCATGAACTGCTGACCGGAATCAACCGGGAAGACGCAGGTGTCCACCTGGCGGTTGAAAAGGCAATTCCTCAGCTGGAACAATTAATCGACCGGATACTGGAAAGAATGGTTTCCGGAGGACGGGTATTTTATATCGGGGCCGGAACCAGTGGTCGTCTGGGAGTACTGGACGCCTCTGAACTTCCTCCTACATTCGGAGTGACTCCGGGTGTGGTTATCGGGCTGATTGCCGGAGGGGATGTTGCTTTACGCAGGGCAGTTGAACATGCGGAAGACGATACGCAGAAAGCCTGGCAAGAGTTACAGGGACTAACTATCAACCAGCAGGACACAGTCATCGGGATAGCTGCTTCCGGAACCACTCCTTATGTGATCGGAGGAGTACGAACAGCCCGGGAAAACGGTATCCTTACCGGAAGCATCACCTGTAATCCGGGTTCTCCCCTGGCTCAGGCCGCTGAATATCCGGTTGAAGTCGTGACCGGACCGGAATTTGTGACCGGAAGTACGCGGATGAAAGCCGGAACTGCTCAAAAACTGGTGCTGAACATGATTTCTACTACCCTTATGATTCGCCTGGGAAAAGTCAAAGGTAATAAAATGGTGAACATGCAACTGACAAATAACAAACTGATAAACCGGGGTACCCGGATGATCATGGAGGAACTCCATATTCCGGAAGAAGAAGCCCGGGAACAATTATTAAAATACGGTTCGGTAAAAAAAGCATTGGAAGCAAATCAGTCACAATGAAAAAGCAAAAGTCTCCGAAAAACAGGACGTTGCAAGTGGAGGAAAATGAACAGGACCTGCTCTGCAAGAAATTACTACAGTTGAATGCTCCGGTTGAAGTTGAATCGGTTATCAACCGGACGATCAATGGGGATCTGTTTGAAGTTATTGATTTTATGCCAAGTGCTTTTGCCGATCTGATTATTATCGATCCGCCCTACAACCTGACCAAAGATTTTGCCGGAACCAAATTCAAACGGATGAAAGAAAACGACTACCTGGAATACCTCCGTTCCTGGTTTTCCCGGGTAGTTTCCAGGCTTAAACCCAATGGATCCTTATACCTTTGCGGTGATTGGAAATGTACAGCTGCCTTATGCACGGTCATGAACGAAAACCTGACTGTGCTGAACCGGATTACCTGGCAACGGGAAAAAGGCAAGGGTGCGTTGAGAAACTGGAAGAACAGCATGGAAGACATCTGGTTCGGCGTCTCCAACCCCAAGGATTATTATTTTGATCTCGATGCGGTTAAGATTCGCAGGAAAGTAATAGCGCCTTATACGGTCAACGGTCAACCCAAGGATTGGGAGGAAACGGCAGACGGAAAGTTTCGGATCACTCATCCTTCCAATTTCTGGGACGACGTAACTGTTCCTTACTGGTCGATGCCGGAAAATACTGATCATCCCACGCAAAAACCGGAGAAACTGATTGCCAAGCTGATCCTCGCGAGTTGTCCGGAAGACGGCATTGTTTTTGACCCTTTTTTAGGATCAGGAACCACTTCCGTCGTGGCTAAAAAATTGGGCCGCAGGTATTGTGGAATAGAAATGAATCCGGAGTATGCCTGCTGGGCGGAGAAACGACTTGAACTGGCAGATGAGAATCCGGCAATTCAGGGATATACCGATGGTATTTTTTGGGAGAGGAACAGCCAGCCTTACTGATTTTTTTTCTGATTACTTTTTTGTTGAGGGCTGACAATCAACTTGTCAATAATAGGTGCCGGACCGCCTGTATTGGCAAAACGAATAATATTATACCCTCGTTTCAATTCAATTTTATGGATGGAAGCTGTGCCCTGGATATTATCTCCACCTGAATTCAGATTTTTCATGCTGTATTCCCGTCCATTAACAATCACAGACAAGGCTTTATCGGTTCCGGAATAATAAAATAGTTTCAGGGAATACTTACCCCCCCGGGAACTATATACCCTCCTGAACTCGGCCCAATTTTCCGGCTTATCGCTTCCTCCCAGATCGCTCAGTACGTATCCACCCGAGGCTCCTTCTTTTTTGCTGAAAATTGCTTTGTTGTAATCCTTTTTGCTGATTTGTACCGCATTATATTCATTAATATAAGCATCTTCTCCCTCAAAAACCGTTTTGTCAAAAGAATTTCGGCCCTCTATTCTCAACATCGCTGTTCCATGAGCAGGCACGGAAACTTCATAATACGAGTTGAATTCCCCCAGATCCTGATGATTCCACAGGTCTCTCACTCTTGCTTTCTCACTCAGTTGAATATCGTTGAAACTGACACGCAGCATTTGAGGCTGATTATCTCCATTGAAAAGCGCTACAGCACGGATTTTTCCCTGGTCGGCTTCGATCTGCTTTGCTAAAACAATGCATTTGCCGTTGCGGCTTATGACCTGGGCCTGCAATCCGAGTATATCCTGATTAAGGGCAATTACTTCCTTGTTGGTAATGGTAGTAAGTGTGGTTGAAGGGATTGTACGCAAATCACAACCAATCATCAAGGGAGAACTCATGATACACCACAATCCGAAATGGCTCTTTTCTTCATCCTCGGTCATTCCCCGGCCCACTTGCATCATATCCATATCATTAAAATGACCGGGAGAGGCATAGGCCGATAAATACAGGTTGTGTTCCAGTACATCCCGGACTCCTAAGGTGTTATCAAAGTTATTCCTGATATCGTGGGAAATACGCCAGGACCCGGCAATTCCGGTAACCCAGGTGCCGGGAAACATCCAGCGGCACACATTAAAACGAACATCGGACCGTCCTGTCTTTTGAATGGCGTCCCGGATCTTGGTATATTGCGTTTTTTCGTCAAGCTTTAAAACTTCGGCACCGCAGTAATCCACTTTAATAAAATCATAACCCCAGGTTTTGAAATACAGATTGGCATCGTGTTCTTCATGCCCGTAAAGGCCTACATTCGATCCGTTAATCGTATCGGCATCCCATATCGAACCACAGGTATTATGTCCTGCTTCAGAATATATTCCTGCTTTCAGTCCTTTACTGTGGATATAATCCGAAACGTTTTTCATTCCTCCCGGAAATTTGGCATCGTTGTTTTTCAAATTTCCCTTCGCATCACGTCCGGCAAAAAAACCGTCGTCTATATTGACAAATGTATACCCGGCATCTTTCAGGCCTTTATCGACCATCGCATCTGCAGTTTCTTTGATCAGGCTTTCGTTGATGTGGATTCTGAATGTATTCCAGGAACTCCACCCCATCATGGGTGTTTGGGGATTTTGTCCGATTGACTTTCCTGAAACGACCCATAGTGACAATATCAAAATCAGCAATTTGCCAAAAGCAGACTTCATATTTAGTTACCTTTATACAAATCAGGGGTGATCTCTATTTCAATAACAGGATCTCCATTCATATCCTTATAAGAATAAATAAAAATCACATCATTATCCCGGAGCGTTTCCATTTCTTTCGATACCTGGATGTTTTTAATAATCACCGGTTCAAGATTCGTTTTCAGGATAGCTGTATCGATCGATTCTTTCGCTAAATTCACAAGCGTATAATTATACTTGAGTTTTTTGTCGGGAAGGGCCAGTACATTATCCAATCGGGTATCCGAATCCACAAATACAGGGCAGGCTTTGTTAATTTCAGATGCAATCTGCATCATTGATTGCAGGTCGACGGATGATTTTTTTTTAGAGAAATCACATCCCGAGCAAAACACAACCAGGCAAATAAGTGTCAATGCCAGGCTAAAAATCTTTTTTTTGTTCATAATGCAAAATATGATCGGTTACTTTACTTCCCAAACTTCACCGGACATCAGGAAATCCCGAAGTTTGCGAACAGGTTTCCGGGCCTGCACTTCAGCGATTTGTTTTTCCAGTTCTTCATCATAAACAGGAGCTTCCACATCCCGGATGATACCTAAAGCCACGGGAAGCTGATCTCCATCCATCAGAGCTAATTTCAGGTGTAAGACAGGATCGGCGGCATGTGCATCATGAACCAGAACATCATCCATCGTATAACCGCCTTCTCCGATGGTTACAGCTTTCAGGTTAAAACCGTCCTGGACCAGCCCTTTGTCATTATTTTCACCGAAAATCATTTTTTCCCCATGGCGGACAAATATGGTTTTTTCCGCACGCCATTCCTTGGATACGATATTATCGTGAATCCCATCATTAAATATGACACAGTTCAATAAAACCTCAATCACAGAAGCTCCTTTATGACGAGCTGCAGCAATCATAATATCAGCCGAGTTTTTTACATCCACATCGATTGTCCGGGCAAAGAAACGTCCCCGGGCGCCAATGGTCAGCTCAGCGGGACGGAAAGGATCTTCCACGGTTCCGAAAGGAGATGATTTAGAGACAAAGCCCCGTTCGGAGGTTGGAGAATACTGGCCTTTCGTTAATCCGTAAATACGATTGTTCATCAGGATGATATTGATATCCACATTCCGCCTGACAGCATGAATGAAATGATTTCCTCCGATGGCCAGGCAATCTCCGTCGCCGGTAGACAGCCAGACGGAAAGGTTGGGATTGGCCACTTTTACTCCGGTTGCGATAGCGGCCCCCCGGCCATGAATCGTGTGAAACCCATAAGTGTTCATGTAATAAGGCAGGCGGGAAGAGCATCCGATACCTGAAATAACAGCCGTATTATGCGGAGCTATACCCAATTGAGACATTGCCTTGTGCAGGCTGTTCAACACGCCGTAATCACCACATCCGGGACACCAGCGTACTAACTGAGGACTTTTGAAATCTTTCGGTTCGTATGTTTTTTCTGTTGTTGTCATCTGTTATTCCTCCAATAATTTAGAAATTTCCTCCACTAAACGGGATACAAGGAAAGGCTGACCTTTCACCCGGTTAAACTGGTAAGGATTGAAGCCGTGAATTTTTGAACGCAAATGATTGGCAAATTGCCCGCTATTTTGTTCGATCACGATTACTTTTTTAAACCGTTTAAAAATTTCCGGTGTATTTTTAGGTAATGGATTAATAAACCGGAAGTGTGCAAACGCGACTTTTTTTCCGGTTTCCTGAATTTTCTCCACGGCTTCATATAAGTGCCCGTAAGTGCCTCCCCAGCCAACTACCAACAGGTCCGCATCCGGATCTCCCAATACTTCCTGCAAAGGAATGCATTCGGCAATGTAATCGATTTTAGCCTGACGGGTATTGGTCATCAGTTGGTGGTTATCCGGATCTGTGGAAATAACACTCGTTTTGTAATCTTTTTCGAGTCCTCCGATACGATGGGCAAAATCTTCTGTTCCCGGAACCGCCCAGCGACGGATTTTACTTACTGCATCCCGTTGGAAAGGGGTCCAGCCCGGTTGCAGGTCCGGAGTTACATAAGGCGGTTTTATTTCCGGATAATTTTCCAGATCCGGAATTCTCCAGGCTGAAGATCCGTTTGCGATATAGCCATCAGTCAATAAAATAACCGGTGTCATGTGTTCCAGGGCAATTTTGGATGCCCAGTAAGCCGCATCGAAACAATCGGTAGGAGAGATTGCAGACAGGACAACAGCCGGACTCTCTCCATTGCGTCCGTAGAGCGCCTGCATCAGATCGGTCTGTTCGCTTTTCGTGGGCATACCAGTGGAAGGCCCAGCGCGTTGTACATCAACTACCACCAAAGGAATCTCGGATATAACAGCCAGTCCGATGGCTTCACTTTTCAGAGCCAGTCCGGGACCCGAAGTGGAAGTTGCAGCCAGGCATCCGGCAAAAGAAGCTCCGATAGCCGAACAGATCCCCGCTATTTCATCTTCCATTTGCATAACCTTCACCCCTAACTCCTTACGGGCGGTCAATTCCTGCATGATGTCTGTGGCCGGAGTAATCGGATAACTTCCTAAAAATAACTGCAATCCGGCTTTCTCAGCGGCAGCAATCAATCCGTAAGCTGTTGCTTTATTACCGTTGATGTCTGTATAAAAACCCTTTTCGACCGGAGTCGTTTCAATGCGATAGGTAGAAACCGTTGCATGAATATTGTGGCCATAATTGAATCCGGCGTTCAATACCAACAGGTTGGCATTCAATACGTCCGGTTTCTTTTTGAACTTTTCTTTCAACATGTGTTCTGCGGTTTCCAACCGACGGTTGAATAGCCAGCAAACCAAACCCAATGCAAAAATATTCCGGCTACGAAGTGCCTGTTTATTGTCGGCTACATCTTTCAGGCAGTCTTTACACATAGTAGTGATCGATGCGGATACTACCTGAACAGAATTCAGCCCCAGTTCTGCAAAAGGCTCTTCGGTTTTGAACAATGCTTTTTCCAGATCTGCTTTCTGAAAAGAATCCGAGTCGATGATCACCACCGAGTCCGGCTTCAGGAAACCGGCATTTACCTTCAATGCTGCCGGATTCATGGCGATGAGAACATCGGCCTTATCTCCGGGAGTATATATTTTTCTGGCTCCAAGTTGCATCTGATATCCCGAAACACCGCTCAGAGTCCCGTGGGGAGCACGAATTTCAGCAGGATAGTCAGGAAATGTAATAATGTCGTTGCCGAGTTCGGCAGAAAGATTGGAAAAGATCGTACCGGCCAATTGCATCCCGTCTCCGGAATCTCCGGAAAACCGGATCACAACCCGCTCCAGTTCTTTGATCTTAGTTTCGTTTGTCATAACAAAAGTGTTCTTATAAATTATAACCCGCAGTAAAAATAATATTCGGGCAAAGATAGTAACATTTTTTATTGATTCTGCTTAATAAACCGACAAAAATAAACCAATATCATTTGAAGGCATATTAAAATGTCGCGCAACGTATGCATTGACTAACTTCCCTCCATACATATACAGTCCGGATCTGAACATATTATCGGTTTTAACCATACCGGATACACCTCCGGATTCTCCGATCTGAACAATAAGAGGTGTAAAGATATTGCTTAAAGCCATGGATGTAGTCCGGGCAACACGGGAACTCAGGTTAGGGACACAATAATGCGTAATTCCGTATTTCTCAAAAATAACCGGATGTTGATCCGGTAAGAAACAAGTCGTTTCGAAACATCCGCCCTGGTTGATTCTCAGATCGATGACTAAAGCTCCTTTTTTCATGGATTTAATCACGTCTTCGGAAATGACATATCGCACAGGGTCGTTGATGTAACGCATGGCTCCGATAACGACATCGGCTGATTTAAACGCATTCAGCAGGACATTAGGTTGGAAAACGGAGGTGAAAACAACTCTTCCCAGGTCATTTTGCAGGCAACGGAGTTTACAGATATCTTTGTCAAAAACTTTAATGATGGCGCCAAGCCCTAATGCCGCACGCGCTGCTACCGTTCCGGCAAGGCCGGCTCCGATGATTACGACTTCTGTAGGAGAGACTCCCGGGACTCCTCCCATGAGCACACCTTTACCTCCCCGCTCATTACTCAGAAGCTCGGAAGCTACTGAAATGGATGCTGCCCCTTCTATTTCCGAAATGGAATTGCGTACCGGAAATGATTTTCCGTCATACGACATCAATTCATAACCGATTGCATTAATTTTCCTGTTGCTCATTGCCTTAATCGCCTCCGGCGTGATATCCGGAAGTTGCAACATGCTGCAAACCGTAGCCTTACTTTTCATCATAAAGATTTCTTCCAGAACAGCAGGAGCTATCTTAAAGATCATGTCACATTGAAAGACCTGCTCTTTAGAAGATACAATTTCGGCTCCGGCTTCTGCATACTTGGCGTCGGAATAATTAATTCCGGCTCCGGCTCCTTCTTCCAGAATAACACGGTGACCGGCTTCGGTAATCATATCGACCGCTTCGGGTGTTATGGCCAGCCGTTTTTCCAGATTAAGATTCTCTTTAGGAATTCCTATCAACGTGGGATATCTTGAATGGCTCAGTTCCTTAACTAATTCCTGAGGAACAAAAAACGGCTCTTGAGATTGAGACTGAGTTGTTTTCATGAATTTACATCTTTGGATAAATATCGAATCAGGTAATCAACCATTGTATCAACATCTGTTTCCGTCAAAAGTTGTTCGGTATCGAGCACAAAAGAGGCCTGATTGTAAAAAAGCTCTCTTTCCTTAAGACTTTCCGATACATATATTTTCAGCTCATCCGGATCTTTATCTTTAATTAACGGACGATTTTGCTTACAGCCGTTCAGGCGTTTTACTAATTCTTCAACTGACACCTTGAGGTAAATAGTTGTACCCCAGGTATTCATCAGGGCCATATTATTAAAAAAACAAGGAACTCCTCCTCCTGTCGAGACAACAATATCTTCGAATTCAGCGACTTCTTTTAACGCCTGAGCCTCAATTTTACGGAAGACAGCTTCCCCCTTTTCTTCGAAAATCTGCCGGATATTCTTTCTGTACCTGTTTTCAATGAACAGATCCAAATCAATAAAGTGCATATTGATTTTCTCCGCTATCTTTTTTCCGATAGTCGTTTTACCGGAACCCATATAGCCGATCAGGAATACCCGTTTCATATAGTTTCTTTCATAATTACCTGCAAAGTTACATCATTTAGAATAAAATGATCCTATCAGAAGCGGAAAATCAGTGGAATAATAATAAAAAAAGGCACCCCAATCCTGAGGTGCCTTCTTCTTAAATTTATAATATATTAATTACATTTGAAAAATCCGTTACGGAATTCGCTGGCGCTAACAACCTGACCTCCTGAATATTTGTCCCAAACATTAACTATCGTAGTTTTGGATTCCTCAACTCCGGTAATTTTCAATTCGGTTCTCCGGTTGGCCTGATGTTGTTCTTCAGTACATTTAACACCGTCTTTACATTCATTTACCAATTGGGTTTCTCCGTATCCCTTGGCAGTGATTCTCTTTTTGTCGACACCGTTATCCACAATGTATTTTACAGCAGACTCGGCACGACGTTGAGACAAGCGTTGGTTGTAACTGTCAGAACCTCTACTGTCGGTATGAGATCCCAATTCAACTGTCAACTGAGGATTTTCTTTCAGGAAAGCAACAGTCTTATCCAGTTCTGCTGCAGCATCCGGACGGATGTTCCATTTATCGAAATCATAGTAGATGTTTTCAATCTTGAAGGTTTGTCCCACTCTGTATTTTTCCAGACTCAGATCAGGAACCTGCTTGATAATCGTTTCTCCGGTTTTATCAGCAGGAGCAGTAAGTGTAGTACAATCATCGCTGTAACCGCTCTTAACCGCTTTGATGACCAATGAAGCGCCACAAGGAACAATTGTTCTGTATTTACCATTGGCATCCGTACGCAATACGGTAACTGTTTGCTGGTTATTATTCAAAACAAAAACAGAAGCATCACTGAGTACATTGCCATTTTTATCTTTAACAATACCGTTGATATCCACATCAATACATGCTTTCGGGCATTCGGGGCACACAACGACCGGGCGATTTCTGAGTTCGTTGATTTGTCTGTTCAACGCATCGATTTCAGCCGGATTAGCCGGGTTTACTTTGTGGAAATAACGATCGTTGAAACGGTAAGTGATACCTACGGTATAGTTGGCTAAACCATCCTGGGTATTACCATCGCCGACACGACGGTCAAAAAATTCGGGTAAAATCATCATTTGTCCATCCAGATTGACACTCCAGGCGTCGCTCAAACGGAAATCCAACATCAAACCGAATTTTTCCATGATACTGTTAACGGCTGTTCGTTGATTATCCTTGTCCTTAAATGTATGAGCAAAACCGATACCTCCGTAAAGAATAGGGTTGAAAAACGCTTTTTCGTTGTATTTCATACAGAAGTTTTTCAGATTCAAAAGGAAATCGAAAGAAACTCCGGCATATTTGAAATCATAGGAGTAACCGTCGCCTTGTTTTGTATCAATCCTGTCGTCCATGTTCAGAAAGCGGTCTTCGATAAATTTAGCATTTGCCGATTCCCATGCCGGGATGTAATTATTGGTAGGATTACCGCTGGGGCTGGTATAATTTTTACCGACATACCAGTTTCCTAAACCGCCAACTCCATCTTCCCAGACAGCAAATCCCTGTAACTTAGCACCGGTTATGTTCATACGCACCCCCCAAACCGGAGACATCCATTTTCCTACAGAAAGACCAAATGTCGGAAAGTTGATACGATCACCAAACTTTACATAGCGAGATTCTTCACTCATCAGGTCAGCAATACCAGCATGAACAGTAACAAACCAGTTATCGCCTGGACGAGCACTTTCCCAAGTAGTTCTGAGGGCTGTTCTGGAAGTATCCCGATCCGTTTCATCTGCATAAACAGGCTTATGCTGAGCACTTGCATAGAATGCCGGGATCAACATCACAACAATAAAAAAGAATAATTTTCTCATTTTCATTTTCATTTTCATTTAATTTATAGATAGTTAGATTATTAATAAATTTACGTTCCTATTTTATTATTCACGTCATTCCAATAATACCAACTCATTCCAATATGTATCGCGTATGTAAAGATGTACAACTCTTACTATTATGCGACAAAGATACATTAATTTAATCGTATTTGTTTTTTTTTGTATATTTTTCACAAAAAAAATGACTCCCCTTTTACTGATTAATTTGTAGCTTGTCTTAACCTAAAATCTGAATTTCATTTCAAATTCGACAAAAAACAGGCCAAATTTTTATTTTATTAAAATAGATCAATTTATTTTGTTTCTTTTAACACAAAAATAAACATAATACCAGACTAAAAAATACAGATGCGTAAAATTATCGTCTGAAATTATAAAAAAATACACAGACCAATGGTCTAAGAAACAATACAAGGTTTCATTTTGTTCTAAAAAGGCGAATATTTGCGAGGCTTGTAAAAAATAACTAACTTGCACCGTTTTTTAAGAACAGTGAATGTATGCTACAAGGTAAGAAAATAGTTCTTGGGATTACTGGCAGTATTGCAGCTTATAAAGCAGCTTATCTGTGCCGGCTGCTGATAAAAAAAGGAGCTGAGGTACAGGTGGTTATTACTCCTTCCGGTAAAGAATTTATTACTCCGGTCACCCTTTCTGCACTCACTAACAAACCGGTAGTCAGTGAGTTTTTTGCAGCAAATGACGGAACCTGGCACAGTCATGTTGATCTGGGTTTATGGGCCGATCTTATGTTGATCGCACCGGCGACCGCCGCAACCCTTGGGAAAATGGCAAATGGTATTGCTGATAATATGCTGATAACAACTTACTTGTCGATGAAAGCTCCTGTTTTTATCGCTCCGGCCATGGATTTGGATATGTTTGCTCATCCCTCTACACAACAAAACCTGGAAAAACTGAAATCATACGGAAATTATCTCATCGAACCGGCTACCGGCTTTTTGGCCAGTAGCCTCGAAGGAAAAGGCCGGATGGAAGAACCGGACCGGATTATTGAAGTCCTGGAAGCTTATTTTGAAAAAAAAGACAGCTTATCAAAAAAAAAAAATCTTAATAACTGCAGGTCCGACGTATGAAAAACTGGATCCTGTACGTTATATAGGTAATTATTCCTCAGGAAAAATGGGTTTTGCGCTGGCAGAAGCATGTGCTTTAAGAGGAGCTTCGGTCACATTAATTACCGGACCGGTACAATTAAGTGTAAAATATCCCCAGATTCAACGGATCAGTGTGGAATCTGCCAACGAAATGTATGAAGCTGCAATGGCTTGTTTTCCGGATATGGATGCGGCGTTGCTCTGTGCAGCTGTAGCTGATTATAGACCGGCTGATTTTTCCCGGGAAAAAATGAAACGCAAAGATGGCGAATCGCTATCGGTCGAATTGGTTCCAAATCCGGATATTGCTGCTTCTTTGGGCAAAATAAAACGGAAAGAACAATTGCTTGGAGGATTTGCTTTGGAAACCAATAATGAAATTATAAATGCCCAGGCTAAGTTGAAAAAGAAAAACCTGGATTTTATTGTGTTGAATTCGCTGAACGATCCGGGAGCCGGTTTTCAGGTTAATACGAATAAAGTGAGTATTCTGGCAAACGACGGAACCCGCCTGGATTTTCAGTTGAAAACAAAAGTGGATGTGGCAGAGGATATCGTTTCTTATCTGATGCAGTTAATGCAACCGGAATCACAGCATTAAAACAAAAATAAATGAGTAAATGGATTGTATTGTTGGTTCTTCTTTTCGCTTTCGTATTTCAAACGGAGGCGCAGGAACTGAATGCGAAAGTAACGGTCAACAGCGACCGGATACAAACAACCAATAAAAATATTTTCACCTCCATGGAAAAAGCGTTGAATCAATTCATCAATGCCCAGAAATGGAGTAACTCGTCCTTTGCTACCAATGAACGGATTGATTGTACTTTTTCACTGACAATAATTACTCAACCGTCCGATAACATGTTTACTGCAGAACTTTTTGTTCAGGCCCGTCGTCCGGTTTATAATTCTTCTTATTCCACCAATATCCTCAATTTTCGTGATACTAAACTCGAATTCGAATATACAGAAAATGCTCCGATAGAATTTGTTCAGGGAGTTATTGAAAGTAACCTGGTTGCAGTCACTGCATTTTATTGTAACCTGATCCTCGGATTGGACTTCGATAGTTTTTCTCCTATGGGAGGTGGTGTCTTCTTCCGTCAGGCGCAAACCATATCCATGCAGGCCCAGGGAAATTCGGCATGGAAAGGCTGGGAAGCATTTGATGATCCGAAAAACAGGCATGCCATTATTACTGCTCTTACCGATGAGTCATTAAAGGCTTACCGGGAATTATGGTATACCTATCACCGCAAAGGCCTGGACGAAATGGCTGCCAATCCGGATCGCGGAAGAACAACAATTTTGACTGCACTACCGGTATTGAAAGACCTGCGAAGTATCCGTAATTCTTCCATCCTGATCCAGATGTTTTCCGACAGCAAACTGGATGAGGTGGTCTCCCTGGCAAGTAAAGCAACTGCCGAGGAAAAAAAAGAAATATACGACATGCTGAAAAGTGTATATCCTACACAGTCCGGCCAACTGGAGCCTTTGAAAAAATAAACGATCCACAACATTATGCTTGCTTCACTGACCATTCAAAATTATGCATTGATTTCCCGGCTGGAAATTGATTTTTCCAATGGATTCTCCGTAATGACAGGAGAAACGGGAGCTGGAAAATCCATTATATTAGGAGCAATCTCCCTGATTCTGGGTCAAAGGGCCGATAGCAAATCGATCAAACAAAATGAAGATAAATGCTTGATAGAAGGTGTTTTCAACATTTCTTCTTATCAGTTGCAATCTTTTTTTGAAGAAAGGGAATTGGAATACGATGCCACACATTGCATCTTGCGCAGGGAATTATGGTCTTCCGGAAAGTCCAGGGCATTTATCAACGATACTCCCGTATCACTCAATGATCTGAAAGAATTGGGATCTCATTTGATCGACATTCATTCTCAACATCAGAACCTGATGCTGGGAGATAACCGGTTTCAATTGCAGGTGCTGGATGTCCTGGCGGGAAACAAAAAATTGATAAAGCAGTATCAGTCAGCTTATTATGTATATGCTTCGATTGGAAAACAATTGAAGGAACTGAAACAGAAAATGGATCAGGATGCATCGGAAGAGGACTACCTGCGATTTCAGTTCGGACAGTTGGAGGAAGCGAATCTGAAGCCCGGAGAACAGGCAGAGTTAGAAGCGGAGTCGGAGACTCTTTCCCATATTGAAGATATCAAAAACGGAATTTACCGCATTTATCAAACGTTGTCAGACGATGACCGTGGCGTTATTTCTGCATTGAAAGATTCGTTGAATACTTCA
Source organism: Bacteroidales bacterium (assembly GCA_031553885.1). Taxonomy (GTDB): domain Bacteria; phylum Bacteroidota; class Bacteroidia; order Bacteroidales; family Azobacteroidaceae; genus JAVBKV01. Next base: position 50,991 of record JAVBKV010000010.1, on the reverse strand, counting down.
CAAGGATTGGTTAATCTATATCCCCATGCTCTTGAAATGACCGAGCGGTTGCAAACGGCTTACCTGGATTTGAAAGACCTGAGCCAGGAACTGGGAGCCCAACAGGAGAAACTTGAACTGGATCCGGAACGCCTGCAATGGGTCAATGAACGCTTGGATCTGTTGTATTCCCTGCAAAAAAAGCACAAGGTTGATTCAGTGGAAGCGCTAATTGATCTGTATAATGAGATCAGTAAAAAACTACAGGAAATCAATCGTTTTGACGAACAACTGGCTGAACTGCAAAAAGAAAGTGAAAGCGCCTTGCAGAACGTCTGGCAATTGGCTGGTCAATTGACTGTTACGAGAAAAAACACAGCAACAAGGCTGGAACAGGAACTGGTACGCAAAGTCAGTGTGCTGGGTATGCCGAACATGCAGTTTTCTTGTGAAATGACACTCAGGGAACAGCCTGATGCAACCGGTGTGGATGACATCTGCTTTTTGTTTTCAGCGAATAAAAACGGAGTACTAAAACCGGTAGCCCAGACAGCTTCCGGAGGAGAAATTTCCCGTCTGATGTTGGGTATAAAAGCATTGATTGCAGGAGCAATGGCTCTTCCCAGCATCATTTTTGATGAAATAGATACCGGTGTTTCCGGTGAAGTTTCTGATAAAATGGGACGAATTATGCACGAGCTGGGAAAGGTGATGCAGGTAATTGCAATTACGCACCTGCCTCAGATTGCAGCGCAGGGAAAAAATCATTATTTTGTCTATAAGAACGATACTCAGGATACAACAGAAACTCATATCCGTAAATTATCCGGAGAAGAACGGATCCGGGAGATTGCCCAGATGCTGAGCGGCACGGAACTTACAGAAGCCGCATTGGAACATGCTAAATTATTATTAAAATGAAGGAAAGTGAAATGATTTTCGGCACGCGTGCCGTTATAGAAGCCATACAGGCCGGGAAAGAAGTGGATAAAATATTAATGAAAAGAGATTTGCAGGGCGATCTTTCCCGGGAACTATTCCAGATCGTACGGAACACAAATATCCCGTTACAACGGGTTCCTCAGGAAAAACTGGACCGGCTGACCCGTAAAAATCACCAGGGGGTCATCGCTTTTATTTCAGCTGTGACCTATCAGAAACTGGAAGATATTGTACCTTTTTTATATGAAGAAGGAAAAAATCCATTCATTGTATTGCTGGACGGAGTGACGGATGTCCGTAATTTCGGTGCGATTGCCCGTACTTGTGAATGTGCCGGGGTCGATGCTATCGTGATTCCCTCACGCAACAGTGTGTCGGTGAATGCGGATGCTGTCAAAACTTCTGCCGGTGCTCTGCACACCCTCCCGGTTTGTAAAGAAACAAGTATCACAGAAGCGATTAAATTCCTGAAAAACTGTGGTTATAAAGTGGTTGCGGCAACTGAAAAAGCAGAGAACGATTACACGGTTGTCGATTATACCACTCCGGTTGCCCTGGTCATGGGGGGAGAAGATATGGGGATTTCTGCTGATAACCTGAGAATTTGTGATGAAATGGTTGCAATTCCGGTTCTGGGAACCATTGCTTCATTGAATGTTTCGGCCGCCGCCGCCGTTTTGATGTATGAGGTCGTAAGACAACGAAAATAACTGATTTTAAGCCAATAATTTAAATCAATGAAAATGAAGAAAGTAATTTCAACTACTAACGCTCCGGCTGCCATCGGACCGTACAGCCAGGCTGTACAGGTGGGCAATCTGTTGTTTGCTTCCGGACAATTGGGAATTGATCCTGCAACTGGTAATTTTGTTCCGGGTGGAGCCAAGGAACAAACCGAACAAATTTTCAACAATATCCGGGCTGTATTACAAGAAGCCGGAGCTACACTGGAGAATGTGGTGAAAACTACTGTTTTTCTGGCTGATATGGCTGATTTTGCAGCAATGAATGAAATTTATGGAAAACATTTTCAACAACCTTATCCGGCCCGTTCGGCGGTAGCGGTGAAAACGTTGCCAAAAAACGGGTTAGTAGAAATTGAGGTTATCGTAGTTCTCTAATTTTTTAAGGTCCTCAAGGACTTTAAGGATCTTAAGAATTTTACCCCCTCCCCAACAATGGATAATTTCTTGATCGAACTGAACGAAAGCCAGCGGGAAGCTGTTTTGTACAACGAAGGGCCTTCGCTGGTAATTGCCGGCGCAGGCTCTGGTAAAACACGTGTACTTACCTATAAAATTGCTTATCTGCTGAAAAACGGCATTTCTCCTTATAATGTTCTGGCTTTGACTTTTACTAATAAAGCTGCCCGGGAAATGAAATCCAGGATTGCCCGGATCATTGATGAAGATACGTCCCGCCGGTTGTGGATGGGAACTTTCCACTCTGTTTTCTCTAAAATACTAAGGAGGGAGGCCGATAAAATCGGTTTCCGTTCTGATTTTACCATTTATGATGCGCAGGATTCTAAAAACCTGGTCAAAGGGATTATCAAGGAAATGGCTTTGGACGATAAAATTTACAAACCGTCCTTGATCCAGAGCCGGATTTCAAAAGCTAAAAACGCCTTGATTACTCCTCAGCAATATGCTACAGATAAAGAGCTGCTGGAGGATGATCTCCGGTCCAAAAGACCGGCTACACGCGATATTTATATGACTTACTGGAATCGTTGCAGGACTTCCGGTGTCATGGATTTTGATGATTTATTGCTTTATACCCATTTGCTGTTCCGTGAATTTCCGGAAGTAATCGCCCGTTATCGAAATCAATTCCGTTTTATACTGGTCGATGAGTATCAGGATACGAATGCCGTTCAGCATGAAATTGTCACGCAACTGGCCGCGGAACATCACCGGGTTTGTGTCGTAGGCGATGACGCCCAAAGCATTTATTCGTTCCGGGGGGCTAATATCGGGAATATCCTGAATTTCAGAAAGATTTATCCTGAAAGTAAATTATTTAAATTAGAACAAAACTACCGTTCTACCCAGACCATTGTGAATGCAGCTAATTCGCTGATTCATAAAAATAAGGAGCAAATCAAAAAAACGGTATTTTCCGAAAAGCAACTGGGAGACCGGATTCAGGTTATCGGTGCTTATTCCGACTATGAAGAAGGTTACGCAGTCGCCAGCCGGATTGCAGAAATGCGTATGTTGCATCACTATGGTTACAGCGAATTTGCTATTTTATACCGGACTAATGCTCAAAGCCGGATTTTCGAGGAGGCTTTGCGGAAAAGAAACATTCCTTATGTCATTTATGGAGGGCTTTCTTTTTTCCAACGGAAAGAAGTAAAAGACGTGATCTCTTACTTCCGCCTGATATCCAATCCGGACGATGAAGAGGCTTTCAAACGGATTATCAATTATCCTACCCGGGGGATCGGGGACACCACATTAAATAAGATCATTGCTGCTGCGACGGAGTCCGGCACCAGCTTGTGGTCTGTTTTGTCCGATCCGCAGCAATACAACCTGAATATAAACAGTGGAACCGCAGCCAAACTGGCCGGATTCCGGTCTCTCATCGAGCAATTCAGAAAAGACTACGTGTCGAAAGATGCTTACGAGTTGGGAGAAGCCGTTATCCGGGAGACCGGACTGATCACCGAACTGTACCAGGATAAAACGCCGGAAGGGCTGAGCCGAATCCAGAATGTTGAGGAATTGGTCAATAGTTTATATGAGTTTGTGTCGAATCGCCGGGAAGAAGGCATTGAAGGTATAAAACTGGGAGACTTCTTAGCTGAAATTTCATTAATGACCGATCAGGATACGGAAAAAGGAGAACAATCCGACCGGGTAACGATGATGACCGTTCATGCTGCAAAAGGATTGGAATTCAAGAATGTATTTGTTGTCGGATTGGAAGAAGATCTCTTTCCATCCCAACTGAGTAAAAACAGCGAGAGGGAAATCGAGGAAGAGCGACGTTTGTTTTACGTAGCAATCACCCGTTCGGAAGAAAACTGCATTTTAACATATTCCAAAAGCCGTTTTCAGAACGGACAGTCCCGGATGTCGTCCCCGAGCCGTTTCATAAAAGATATAGATAAAGAGTACCTGAAACTGCCTTTAGATATTGCATTCGAATCACAGGATTCCGGTAGTAGGTCACACTTCGAATCCCGGATTCCCCGTTCCGAAACATTCCAGCGTCCCTGGGAAAATAAACCGGAGGCGACGCCCCTGTTTACTCAACCGAAGAAACTGACTCGCATCGAGAAAACGGTTTCCTCTCCTGCTATACCTAAAATAACATCAAATGCTCCCAATCAGTACGACCTGAAAGTTGGAGATACGATCCGGCACGAACGCTTCGGCATCGGTAAAGTATTGGCTTTTGAAGGAGCTAATGAAAACGCCAAAGCTACAGTCGAATTCGAAAACCTTGGAAAAAAACAACTATTGCTTAAGTTTGCTAAATTTACACTTATTTAAATACGAATACTGTAATTTTATTTTGAAAATCAAATTTTTCATTTTATCTTTGTAGTAAATATTTCGATCGATGAGAATCATAGCACACCGAACCCTTGCAGAATTCTGGAAAAAACATGTAGATGCGACCGTTGCGCTTCAAAATTGGTATCATATCTCGAAGTCAGAAGAATGGACGAATTTACAAGAAATTCGAAATACATTTAGCAATGTAGATTATGTGGGTAATCAACGTTATGTTTTTAATATAAAAGGTAACCATTACCGGTTGGTGGCAAAAATTCTCTTTTCACAAAAAATTATGTACATCCGTTTTATTGGTACGCATGAAGAGTATGAAAGAATCGATTGTTCAACTATTTGATTGATTTATAAAAAGATGACAAAGATTAAGGATGAAAAACAATATCAGCTGATATTGAAAAGGGTTGAAAAGCTCATGGAGGTTGTCAATGAGAATACTCCGTCTGATGATCCTGATTCTGCAGAATTAGACTTGCTTGCGGATCTGGTTGAAGAATATGAAACGGTCCACTTTCCAATCGAAGTGCCATCTTTAATTGATGTATTAAAATTAAGGATGTATGAATTGGGATTATCACAAAAAACCTTGGCGGAAATGCTTGAAATAAGCGCTCCCCGGGTAAGCGAATACTTAACAGGCAAAACGGAACCTACATTGCAGGTTGCCCGTAGAATGCATCAAAAACTAAATATCGATGCCAATATTATTTTGGGATCAGCAGTTTAATAAAACATCCTAACCAGTTTCAATTATGATTGACTTCTCTGTAATCCCCAGCCCCTGCTACGTAATGGAAGAAGAACTTCTCCGGAATAACCTTTCTCTGATCCGCTCCGTCAAAGAACGTGCAGGTGTAAATATCATACTGGCTTTCAAAGCCTTTGCCATGTGGAAATCGTTTCCCATTATCCGGGAATATATTCCTTATTCAACGGCCAGTTCGCCCTGGGAGGCCCAACTGGCATCCGAAGAGATGGGAAGTCCGGCGCATACATTTTCTCCGGCTTACACAGAAAAAGATTTTCCGGTGATTATGCAATACAGTAGCCATATCACCTTTAATTCGTTGTCTCAGTACGAACGATTCTATCCGGCAACATTAAAGAATGCTTCAAAAATATCCTGCGGATTACGGATTAATCCTGAATATTCGAAAGTGGAAACAGACCTTTATAATCCTTGCGCACCCGGGTCACGCCTGGGAATCGTCCGTTCCCAACTGGGAAACAGATTGCCCGAAGGAGTGGAAGGTCTTCATTTTCATACCCTTTGCGAGTCTTCTTCCTACGACCTGGAAAGAACGTTGTTTCATGTGGAAGAAAAATTCGGTGATTTCCTGCCTCAGGTGAAATGGCTGAACATGGGTGGCGGACACCTGATGACCCGGAAAGATTATGATGTGGAACACCTGATCGGGCTATTGATCGGTTTTAAGAAAAAGTACCCGAACCTGGAAATTATAATGGAGCCGGGAAGCGCATTTGTCTGGCAAACAGGCGTATTGCTCTCGACTGTGGTAGATGTTGTGGAAAACAAAGGGATTCAAACAGCTATTGTGGATGTCTCGTTTACCTGCCACATGCCTGATTGCCTGGAGATGCCGTATAAACCGGTAATCCGGGAGGCTTATCAGGAGCCTGTTCCGGGAAAACCAACCTACCGGATCGGAGGCAATTCCTGTCTGAGCGGAGATTTTATGGGTGACTGGTCTTTCGAAAAGTCTTTATCTGTCGGGGATCGGATCATTTTCGAAGATATGATTCATTACACCATTGTAAAAACATCCATGTTTAACGGAATCCCGCATCCGGCTCTGGCGTTGTGGAAACAAAACGGAACATTGGAAATGTACCGGGAGTTCGGATACGAAGATTATAAAAACAGGATGAGCTAAACATTGTTTCTTCTGAGTTGTTACAATAAAAAAACTCGGAAGAGAGATATGTCAAGGAAAGCACTCAGTATTCTGTTCTTCATTTTTATTTCAATGTCGGTTCTGGCCCAGGCTCCAGCCGATAAACCACTGGCTTTTCCCGGAGCGGACGGGTTCGGTAAATATACTTCCGGAGGACGGAACGGACGGGTTATTGCCGTAACGAATCTCAATGACGATGGTCCCGGAAGTTTCAGGAATGCGGTATCTACAGTGGGTAGCCGTATGGTGATCTTTCGGGTTTCCGGAACAATACAACTCAAAAAGGAACTGACAATTTTCCATCCCAACCTGACTATCGCCGGACAATCGGCTCCCGGTGAAGGAATTTGTATCGCCGGGGCTCCGGTTCATTTGCGTGCCAATAACATCATTGTCCGTTTTCTCCGTTTCCGTTTGGGAGATCGGGGAGGGAAAAATGCAAATGCCTTTACTGCAATCGGCTACACGGATATTATCATTGATCATTGCTCTTTCAGTTGGGCTACCGGCGAAAACCTGAAAATTTACAACAATGCGGATTTTACCATGCAATGGTGTCTTGTTTCGGAAAGTCTGTATAAGCCTGGTGGACAGTCTGAGCCTCAGGGATATGGTGCTTTACTGGGAGGAATGAAAGCGACTTTCCATCATAATCTGTTTGCTCACAATGCCGAGTTCAGTCCGAACTTCTCCGGAGCTTTGTATCATCATTCGACAAGAAGCAAAGAACTGGTCGACTTCCGCAACAACATTATATATAACTGGGGGAGCATGGCTTCATACGGAGGGGAAGGAGGTAATTTCAATGTTACAAACAATTATTACAAACCCGGACAAGCAACGCAAAAGAATAGAAAGGCAATCATACTGACCAACCGGAACTACGGACAATTCTACTTGAAAGGCAATGTTGTTTTTTCCAATGATGCCGTTTCCGGTGACAACTGGAAAGGCGTGGACGCTCCGGCTGAAGTAGTTGCTAAAATCCGTATTGATAAAGAGTTTCCTTTTGTCATGAGTAAGACGCAATCGGCTGAAAATGCATACATCGACATACTGGCCAAAACCGGAGCTTCACTGAAAAGAGATGATGTTGATAGCCGGATCATACAAAGTACGGGAACCGGAGTTTCCGTTCATGGAGATTCGTATGGAAAAAACAGCGGAATTATTGATTCTCAGGCGTCGGTGAACGGATGGCCCAAACTGAAAAAGGGAACATCGCTACAAGACAGCGATGGAGACGGTATCCCCGATGAATGGGAAGAAAGCAAAAGGCTGAACCTAAATGATTCCTCCGACGGAAATGCAAAAACACTGAACAAAAACTATACAAACATTGAAGTTTACCTGAATGATCTGGTAAAAGACGTTATCAAATAAAAAAACACATTATCTTTGGGGCAATTTAACTAAAAAACAGCATTATGTCTACGTACACCGAAGATACCCGCAAGGTAACGACTCATCGTTTAATTGAAATGAAACAACGCGGAGAAAAAATTTCCATGTTGACCGCTTACGATTACTCCATGGCTTCGATTATCGACCAGGCCGGAATGGATGTCATTCTGGTCGGAGACTCTGCTTCCAATGTAATGGCCGGGAATGTGACCACATTGCCTATTACACTCGACCAGATGATCTATCACGGAAAATCGGTTGCCAAAGCAGTCAAAAGGGCATTAGTCGTGGTCGATATGCCTTTCGGATCGTATCAGGGAAATTCCAAGGAAGCGGTTCACTCGGCTATCCGGATCATGAAAGAAACCCATGCCGATTGTATTAAAATTGAAGGAGGTAAGGAAATCAAGGAGTCTGTCGAACGCATTTTAAGTGCTGGTATTCCTGTTATGGGGCACCTGGGCCTGATGCCTCAATCCATCAATAAATTCGGAACTTACACAGTCAGAGCGAAAGAAGAAGACGAAGCACAGAAATTACTGGAAGATGCCCGGTTGCTTCAGGAACTGGGCTGTTTTGGGATTGTCCTGGAAAAAATCCCGGCGCAATTAGCCAAACAGGCGGCTGATGAGCTGACAATTCCCATGATCGGAATCGGAGCCGGACCTTATGTCGACGGACAAGTGCTGGTCATGCACGATATGCTGGGTATCAATAAGGAATTCTCTCCCCGGTTTTTACGCCGTTATGCCAATCTGTATGATACCATTTACGGGGCAGTTCAAGACTATATCCGGGACGTAAAAGAAAAAGATTTTCCGAACGAAAAAGAATCGTACTGAGTATTTCCTATCCGACCGGATCTACATCGTATTGTACAATCATATACTTGAATCCCGGGTGTTCCGACATCCTGGAATACGTATTTTCCAGTATTTCCCTCAATGTATTCAAAGAGGCCGAAATCTCTATTTTAAGTAATATTTTGCGAATATGCAGCGATTGGATCCGGCCGATTACCGGCTTGTCCGGGCCTATCACCCGGTGCCCCAGGGTTTGCCGCAACAAACCTGCATAAACTTCGGCCAACTCTTTCAATGCCTCATCCTGCTTGTGTTTCAGATTGATATAAATCAACCGGTAAAAAGGAGGATAACGGAACAATTGCCGTTCTTCAAGTTGCATCTGATACATTCCGTCGTAATCGTGATTCAATACCATGGAGATGACCGGATGTTCCGGATGAGACGTTTGCAGGATTACTTCCCCTTGTTGCTTTCTTCTTCCGGCTCTGCCTGCGACCTGCGACATCAGTTGATAGGCCCGTTCATGCGCCCGGAAATCAGGGAAGTTCATCAATGAGTCGGCGTTCAGAATGCCTACCAGGCTGACTTTTTCAAAATCCAGTCCCTTGGATATCATTTGTGTGCCGATCAGCACCTGGGTTTTTCCCTGTTCGAAACGGGTAATGATCTCTTCAAAAGATTTCTTATTCCGGGTTGTATCCGCGTCCATCCGGTCTACCTTTACTTCAGGGAAGAGCTCCCGGATTTCTTCCTCTACCTTTTCGGTACCGAAGCCCTGTGGTTTCAGTTCCCGGTTACCACATTCCGGACATTCGGTGGGTAAGCGGTATGTACTTCCGCAATAGTGGCAGGTTAATTGGCCAAATTGTTTATGATAGGTAAGACTGACATCACAAAACTGGCATTTGGGCGTCCAATCGCAGGTTTTGCAGGTAACCATCGGAGCGAATCCCCGGCGGTTCTGAAATAAGAGTACCTGTTCTCTCTGTTCCAATACCCGTTCCATTTGCTGAATCAACAAAGGGGAGAACAGCGTTTTCATCCGTTTTTTTCGTCTTAGTTCTTTGACATTGACCGGAATAATTGCCGGAAGTTCGGTTTCCTCGAACCGCTTGTCTAACCGGACATATCCGTATTTCCCGGTTTGGGCATTGAAATACGACTCAATGGAAGGAGTAGCACTTCCCAATACTACTTTTGCAGCATGCATGGTAGCCAGAACAATGGCTGCATTACGTGCATGGTACCGTGGCGCCGGATCCTGTTGCTTGTAACTGGGTTCATGTTCCTCGTCCACGATAATCAATCCAAGATCCCTGAAAGGCAGGAAAACAGAAGATCTCACTCCCAGAATGATCTGATATCCTTCGTCATTCAGCAGGTTATTCCAAATCTCCACCCGTTCGTTATCACTGATCTTAGAATGATAAACCCCCAGTAGATCACCGAAAAACTGTTTCAGGCGTCCTGTAATCTGAGCAGTCAGCGCAATTTCCGGTAACAAAAACAATACCTGACGATTGAGTTTCAGAGCTTCACTGATCAGGTGTGTGTAGATTTCTGTTTTTCCGGCTGAAGTTACCCCATGCAACAGACACACATCTTTTTGACGAAACGATTGAACGATTTCCGTATAGGCCTGCTGTTGAAATGCATTGAGGTGATTTAATCCGGCGGTTTCCTTTTTGTAAGCCTGCAGGCGGCTGATTTCTTTTTCGTAGGTTTCTAAAATGTTTTTTTCGATTAATCCGGCCAGAGCCGTTTCATTGGAGCCGCTACGGGAAAGGAGTTCTTTCCGGGAAACTTCTTTTTCCCCCGAAGGAGAAAATGCATGAGAATACTCAATAAAAGCCAGCAGTAACTGTTCCTGCCTGATGGCGCGCTTAACATTGTCAAATGCCTGGTGCAGGTTATTTTTATCAGTATAAGAGGAAGAAAAACGAACAAAAATTTCTTTTTTCTGCTTATAGTTGGAAGAGCTTTCTGTCCGGAAACCGGAAGGTAGAACCGCCTTGTACACTTCTCCCAGCCGGCAAAGGTAATACTGTGAAAGCCATTCCCAGAAACGAAGTTGAGGACGACGGAGGATCGGTTGGTTGCTCTCGATCGCCAGAATAGGCTTGATCGCCAGATCCGGCGCAGGAGGAATCTGCCGTATATAAGCAATTAAACCGGAATAATGTTTGTTCCTTCCGAATTCCACCAGCACCATGATTCCCGGTTGAATCTGTTTTTCCAGTTCTTCCGGAACAGAATAAGTGTAAGTATCTGATAAGGGGACCGGCAATATGATTTCTACAAACATAAGTCAAAAGAAATAAATGGCCGTAATCGACCATGTCTTGGTTCTTACGGTGTAATCGTCAGTGCTGTAATCATCCGTTAACCGTATCTGATAGCTGGGTCCGACCTGTAATTTACCGAATAATTCGACTCCGAAACCCAGGTTCACTCCGGCTCCAAACGTTTTATATTTGAAAGAATCGTACATATCGCTGATTGAAAAATCATCCTTGGAGATTTTAACATCAGCAAAGAGTCCTGCAGATCCATAAAATCCTATAGCACCTAATAAGCTGAATTTATACTTGAGATTCAACGGAAAATAGAGGGACGCATTTCTCTCGGTCTGTTCATGGATTTTGAATCCCTGGAGCGAATATAAAACTCCAAAATCCAATCCCCAGCCAAGGACCGGTAAGCCGACTTCCAAAACAGGACCAGCCTGAAATCCGGTAAAATTTCCCGACTCCAGCGTCTCCCAGCTAAATGAAGCTTCCGACAGGTTCAGACCGGCTTTCAATCCCAACCGGATTTCCGCCTGCATGGAAAAAATACTGAGCAGACAACAACTGAAAAGAATGACAGCCCGCTTTTTCATCATTATACAAAGATACAGAAAAAATAACAAAAATAAAAATCCCCTCTAACACAATAGCCCCACGCTGACGCATGGGGCTATATAGATTTCGGTGCTGACGCACCTATGGATGGACGACCAATTATTATCTGCTAGAACAGCACTGCTGCCGTAATCGACCAAGTACGGCTTTTTGCTGTATAATCGGTTGTTCCTTTGATTGTTTTATAATCGTCAGTCAGACTGACTCCATAATTAGCTCCTACCTGCAGGAAACGAAAGAGTTGGATTCCAGCCCCGAAATTCATCCCGGCTCCGAAACTTTCTGCTTCCCACTGATCGGAAATATCCTTTCCGGAAAGATTGAAACTGATATACGGACCGGCAGACAAATAGGGCTTGAAGTTATGAGCACTACCTATCACCCACTTCAAATTAACAGGAATGTCCAGGTAACCGACATTTTTATCGATCTTTATATCACTGACATCATCTATCTTAATCCCCCGTTGGGAATAAAGTACAGCAGCATCAATACCAAAATGATTCTTGATCATCAGCCATTCCAGCATAGGACCAACCTCAAAACCGGTCATATTACCGGTAGAAAACGAACTATTGCTAAGTGAAACATCAGCGATATTAGCCCCTGCTTTGACACCCAACCGAAATGGGGCTTGAGCGTTAGAAACTGTAGCTACCAACAAACAAAATACGCCAATAAAAAATACTCTCTTTTTCATGTCAAATCTATTTAAATAATCAAATTATTATTAAATCCCGCCTGTTTGATAATCTCAACAGCTTTAGGAACATCACTTTCTTTTACAGAAAGGACAGCTCCAGTTCCGGGAATAATTATAGCTCCTGCCTGATTATTCAGGTAATACTCAATCTTTTCAGCTTGAAATAAACTTTCCAGGACGTCTGCGTCATTTGGAAATGTAAAAGTGGCAATTTCGATTAAATCCATAATTGTTCTCCTTTCCTTCTGTTTATATAAAGTAAAACAAGTTAGTTCAATAAATGTTTATGACACAAAAAATATTATTCCTGCTTTGGCATGGGTTTTGACTCTTCAAGAACATGTTACTAATTGACAAAAATAATAAAAATGACTGACAATATTGCATCTCAAGTAGAAATTATCATAGAAAATAAACCCATTAATTTAGACGAAATAGGGAATGAAACCCCCATTCTGCCATTGAAGAACATGTTGTTTTTCCCGGGAATACCGACTCCGGTCAATGTGGGTAGGAGCAAGTCGCTTAAATTGATTCATGAAGTTCATAAGCGGGACGGACTGCTGGGCGTTTTCTGCCAAAAAGACGCAAACGAAGATGATCCGGGGATGGAAGACCTGTTTCCGGTGGGTGTCGTTGCCAAAGTTGTCAATGTAGTACAGGAAAGTGAAAGCAGTACTACGGTTTTACTGTTAGGAGCAAAACGGATCCGGTTAGATGAAATAACAACCAGAGAACCTTACCTGAAAGGAAAGTTTTCTGCTCTGGAAGATGTTGTACCTGCCAAATCTGATAAGGAATATAAGGCTTTACTGAATTCGGTCAAAGATGTCACCTTACAAATGCTGACATCTAAAATGGGACTTCCGGATTTCATACTGGACAATTTGCAAAAATCAAAAGATTACAATTATATTATCAACCTGGCATTTTCTTCCGTGGAAGCAACTCCGGAACAAAAGCAGGAAGTGATTGCCTGTAATGATGTGAAGGAACGGCTGAACCGGTTGCTGTACCTCCTGAACCATGACGTACAGTTATTGGAAATCAAAGAATCCATTCGCAGGAAAACGCAGGTCGATATCGACAAGCAACAACGGGAATATTTCCTGCAACAGGAAATGAAAAATATCCAGGAGGCTCTGGGTGGAAGTATTCAGGACATCGAAATCAAAGAAATCAAAGAAAAAGCCGATAAAGTTAATTTTTCACCGGAAGTACGGCTTATTTTCGATAAAGAGCTTCGGAAACTGGAACGGTTGCATCCGCATTCACCGGATTATTCCACGCAAATGACTTACATCCAAAATATTCTATCTCTTCCCTGGAATCATTTTACCCAGGATAATTTTAACCTGAAACGAGCCAAGAAGGTATTGGATAAAGATCACTTCGGACTGGAAAAAGTCAAGGAACGCATCATCGAGCACCTGGCTGTACTGAAATTGAAAGGAGATATGAAATCACCGATTGTCTGTCTGTATGGCCCTCCGGGAGTAGGTAAAACATCCCTGGGAAAATCGGTTGCCGAAGCCCTGAACCGGAAATACGTACGTATGTCGCTGGGAGGACTGCACGATGAAGCGGAAATCCGCGGACACCGCCGGACTTACATCGGAGCTATGCCCGGACGGATTATTCAAAGCCTGCAAAAAGCAGGATCTTCCAATCCGGTGATTATCCTGGATGAAATCGATAAGGTTGGTCGTGATTACAAAGGAGATCCGGCCGCTGCTTTGCTGGAGGTCTTGGATCCGGAACAAAACTTTGCTTTTCACGATAATTATTTAGACATCGATTTCGATCTGTCCAAAGTATTGTTTATTGCTACGGCCAATGCCCTGAATACGGTTTCACAACCTTTGCTGGACCGTATGGAATTGATCGATGTGAGTGGCTATATCACGGAAGAAAAAATTGAAATTGCCCGGAAACACCTGATCCCCAATCAACTGGAGGCGCATGGGATTCAAAAGGAGGCTTTCGATATTCCAAAGAAAACGATTGAGGCTATCATCGAATCGTATACCCGTGAATCAGGAGTCAGGGAACTGAATAAAAAGCTGGCTAAGATTATGAGAAAAATAGCCCGCGCCATTGCCGAAGAGCAGGAATACCCCAAATCAATGGAAACAGAAGATCTGAAAACGTATCTGGGTCCGATAGAATATACCCGTGATAAATACCAGGGAAACGAATACGCTGGAGTAGTCACCGGATTGGCCTGGACTGCCGTTGGTGGAGAAATTCTTTTTGTGGAGACCAGCTTAAGCAAGGGAAAAGGCTCCAAACTGACATTGACCGGGAATCTGGGCGATGTCATGAAAGAGTCGGCCGTATTGGCCCTGGAATACATCAAAGCTCATGCTTCCCAGTTAGGGATCAATGACGAGGTCTTTGAAAACTGGAATGTGCATATCCATGTTCCTGAAGGAGCCATTCCCAAAGACGGACCTTCAGCCGGGATCACCATGGCGACTTCTCTGGTTTCGGCTTTCACACAGCGAAAAGTAAAAAATAACCTGGCCATGACCGGAGAGATCACACTACGAGGGAAAGTACTTCCTGTGGGCGGAATCCGGGAAAAAATACTGGCTGCCAAACGGGCCGGGATCAAAGAAATCATTCTCTGCCGGGAAAACAAAAAGCACGTCGATGAAATCAACGCACTTTATGTGAGGGGATTGCAATTCCATTATGTCGACGACATCCGGGAAGTACTGGACATTGCTCTGTTAAAAGAGAAAGTCAGAAATCCGCTGGAAATCGCTTAATTTTACTCGATGCGATAGCTGCTGGTTTGCTTAAAAACACGGCCGAACAGATCGGTTGCCCGAACCTCAATGGTGTGTTCTCCTACCGGTAGTTTGGTTGGTATTTTTACCTGCCAAAGGTGTTTGCAAATCTCCGGATTGGACGGACGACGTTCTTTTTTCAATGTGTCTGACTGATCCCATTGCAATAAATCATACATGTATTTCGGATCGATATTTTCAACATAGTTCATTTTTTCCCAGGATCCGTTATCGATCCGGAACTCGACCGGATTACTTTTATGCCCCATGAAAAAATTGGCTACAATCAAAGCCGAAGTATTTTTATTCGCCGGAACAATTTTAGGGTTAAAAATGGCAATCTGATAATCGGATGATTTCCCGGCCACCTTATAATCCAGTGTATACTGATTGCCGGAAACATTCAGGAAAACATATCCTTTAGGCGTCCCGTCACGCATGGTGGAAACAGGAACTCCCTGATCATTCAGTTCTCCTGAATACCAATCTCCGGAAGTAGTTCCCGCATTGTATTCATGTAACGGTTTTTCCTGCAGCCATCCGTCTTCTTTGTCATAAAAGTCATGACGCTGCAAATGCGTGTGAGCAGACATTACCAATACATTCGGAAAGTCCTTCAGCAACCCGAATAACTTCCTCCGGTCGGCATCCCGGAAAGAATCTTCATTCTCGTGAAACAGAGGAATATGTATTGCTATAATTATCAACTTATTCCGATCCGTATATTTTAAATCATTCTCAATAAATTGAAGCTGATCAGGTCGGAAACCACCCCAGTATCCTTTGCGGCCACGCGGGTCCGGATAAAGAATATCATCCAGTACAATGACATGTGCTTTTGCATAGTTGAACGCATAGTTCGCCGGACCAAAATTGGACTCGAATGTTTCATCCGACAACGAATCTGCCGGAGCATCATAATTCATATCATGATTTCCCATTACATTGTACCAGGGTATACCGACCTGTTTCATCACCCGGATGTAAGACTGATGCAGGTTAAGATTGTCACCGGCGATATCGCCTAAACTTAATCCGAATCCGATATTTCTCTTCCCTTTTACTTCAGTCAGTATTCCACGGGAAAAGTAATCCACCTCGGCTTCTGTGTAAGGTTGAGGATCTCCGAAAACCAAGGAAGTAAACTTTTCCGGTTCCGGAGAACTCACCAGTGCAAAATCAATGGACCTGGGAAGTTTTCCGGTCGGTTCCACACCTTTATATTTAAAAGTTGCCGGAGATCCTTTCGGTTTATGAATATAATAAAACAGGGGTTGATTGTTTGCATTAGCCGGAACATTGTATCCTTCCGGTTTTATAACAAAAATACAATTGTTGTCTCCGACAGGGAGTTGATATTTCCCCTGTGAATCGGAAATTACAACCTCAACACCGTTTGAAACAGCAACTCCGGCAATACCGGCTTCATTCTTATCTTTTTTGCCATTCGCATTGAGGTCGTTAAAAACGTAACCAACGGCAACATCCTGTGCCTTCACATTGGAAAAGAGGCACAATAAAGCAATAATAAATCCGGAATATTTTATTTCAATTGTACTTTTTCAAAAACAGCCAGTAATTCTTCCGATTTTTTAATTTTACTCAGGGCTTTTTCAAAAGCATCTGTTTCCTCATAGAAAGCCCAGTAAGCAACGGTCAGGTATTTCGAAAACAAGCCGGAAGCTTCTTTCTTGTTCATCCCTCCTTTTTTCACTGTTTTTTTAAAATAAGCATCCATTTTTTCAACTGCATTCAAAATATCCGGCTTCTGTACTTCGATTTCCGAGTCGGAAAATCCCACTTTGGTTTCGTAACGAACCAGATACAATTCCTTGACTGCGTGTAGTTGTTTCGCAATCGTATCTCCCAACAAATGGTCGGGATAATCGTTTACTTGCTTCAGATCAATTCCGTCACCGTAGGTGTAGAAAACATAAGGTTCATTATTCTCCGCTTGTACCTGCATAAAGGTACCTAATAAGACGATAATTGTCCATGCTAACTTTTTCATATTCAATCAATATTAAAATATTTTATTTTTCCCACCAGTTTTTCACGTTCTCGTTATCACCACCCATGTGTTCGACCGCCTTCTTATAATTAACGGAATTCATTACGGTCACTACCGTCGGGTAATAAAAACGGACAGGCATTTTACCTCCGTTTACCAATCCTCCGTTATCCGGAAGAACAGGCAGACCGGTCCGGCGGTATTCAAACCATTGCTGGTAGTCGGTAAAAAACAAGGCGTAATATTTTTGCAGCATAATCCGGTCTAAGGTACCATCGTAAGCAACTCCGGGATTATCAAAATAATTAGCAGGAACTTCCACGCCCCATTGACGGATAGCAGCTTTCACTCCCTCTTCGTAAAAGGATTTGGCATCCCCTTCTATTTTTCCGGCCTGAGCTAATTCAGCCAGGATGAATTTCACTTCCGCATGACTCATGAAAATAACTTTCAGGGGCGCTTTGGCCAGGGCCTGGTTCATATTGGAAGGCACATAGTCAAATACGGTATTCATCGCATACCCGCTGGGTGCGCCTTTGTATCCGATTGATTTATTGGAAAGGTCTCTCGCATGAGTAGCAAATAAAGGCAATCTGGGATCACTCCAATCGTTCAGGTGACTGACGAAGAAGTCGCCTGCAGCCCGATAAGATGTAAAATCCTGAGGTCTTGCAATCGGTGGTAACTCAGGAGTTATACCGGACAAAGGTAACAACGCGGACTCTTCATCGGTACTAATAACCGGGTATTGAGAAGGATTATTCACCATTTTTCTCAGTTCGTCGTACACATGCATCTCGTTGTCCCGTTTGGATAATCTCAGCAGGCAGCGCATTCGCAGGGAATTACAAAATTTCTTCCATTTGAGAATCCCTGAAGCATCAGTACTGGCGCTATAGACCAGATCACCCGCAAAGGTTAGTTTTTTACTGACATCGAACAGATTATTGGCAGAATCCAGATCGGCAATAATCCGGGTATAAATATCCTTCTGATCATCAAAAACCGGTTTCAGAATTCCCTCTTCTCCTTTGCAGGCTTCCGTCATAGGTACATCCCCGAAGCAATCGGTCAGATTCTGAAAAACCCAACTACTCAAAGTCATTGCAATCGCCTGGTAATTGACATTCTCTTCCTGAACGGCCAGGTTGTACATCTCCTGAATGGAAGTCAACCAACGGTAGTAAGTTGTCCAGGTAGAATTTCCCTGGGAAGTTGACATGTAATACCGGGATATATCCGAACTTTCGCTAGGAAAAGAAAGAGCGATCTGCATGATGTTGAATGTAAAATCATCGGAACGATTGTAGTTGAAACATCCCACCTCATACAAGATCGGACTGAGCAGGGATCCCTGAGAAACCTTATCGATACGGTTCGGATCTGTATTCAATGATTCAAAATCATCGGTACAGGAAGCAAAACCGGTTATTAAAATCAGGCTTATTAATATTGAATAAATCGATTTCATAATAATTGAATGAATTGTTAAGATCAATGAATTAAAATTTAGCTGTCAGATTAAATCCAAAAGAACGAGTAGTAGGAAGTTGTCCTATTTCAACTCCCGGCACAATAGTTGAGCTGTTCAATGCAGCGGCTTCCGGATCGAACAAGGGAAACTTGGTCCACATCCAGAGATTTCTTCCGTAAACAGCAATACTCAATGCTTCTATCTTTAATTTATCGGTAATTCCTTTGGTAAATCTATATTCTACCCGGGCATCTCTTAGTTTGACAAAAGAAGCATCGAACGAATTAGTTTCCACATTGGCTCTCCGGTAATAATCGGCATAATAATCTTTCAGATAGATCCGGACGGTATTGGGAGAATAGGTCCCATCTCCATTATCGATGACTCCTTCCCCTACAATTTTACCATCTTCCGAATCCCGGCCTTTCAGAGTGTGTTTCAGTTTTCCCTGTTCCGACATTTTGTGATGTGACTGTGAATAAACCAATCCTCCGTATTGACCGTCGAAAGAAAAAGAGACGCGTACGTTTTTAATTGTAAAGTCGTTTTGCAAACCGGCTTTCCAGGCAGGATAAGCATTTCCTACATACTCGATATCCTGTGACTTGGCCGTTTTACCGTCCGATTCGTTGTAAATCACCTGGCCATCAGGAGTTCGTAATAATTTATATCCATACATATCACCCATCGATCCGCCTACTTTTCCGTAATAATAAACCGTACCGGCCTGTGCGATCAACTGAGCATCCTCATCTCCCATTTCGGAGGAAAGTTCTAAAATTTTATTCCAGTTCTTCGACCAGTTGAAAGAAGCATTCCAGTTAAAATTCTTTTGTTGAACGGGAACTCCTTTCAGCAGGATTTCAATTCCCCGGTTCCTCACTTTTCCCGCATTCATGGTAGCCCGGCTGAATCCGGTTGTAGGATCGAGCGGAACATCCAGGATCTGGTTTTTCGTATAATTATTATACAATGTAAGATCCATAGATAATCGGTTATTCAGGGTTCTTATATCCAACCCTCCTTCAATATTGGTGGATATTTCCGGTTTAAAATCTGCATTGTAGAGCGTCGTCGGCATGGTCGCCGAACCTGAAAATTCGCTGGGAGTATAATATTTTGCTGTCTTATAGGGTTGCGTATCGTTTCCTACCTGAGCCCAGGACAAGCGGGCTTTCAGGAAATTCATGAATGAAGGCAATTTAGTCCACTCACTGATTACCATACTGGTACTGACAGAAGGATAAAAGAACGAACTGTTGTCTATTGGCAACGTACTCGACCAGTCGTTTCTTCCTGTAATATCCAGATAAAGTCCTTTTCCGTAATTGAAATTGGCAGTTCCGTACAAACTGTTCACCTGCTTGTTTTGCACGTTATAAATAAGGTAAGGATTAGTCACTCCGTTCGACAATTTATAAACACCCGGGGTCACCAGACCGGTGATCGATCCTCCCGTCCGGTTGTATTCATTATTCCGCATATTTCCTCCCACTGAAAACTTCATTCCTATTTCTTTACTTAAGTTATCCCGATAAGTCAATAAGAAATCAGCATTGGTTTCCAGGTTATGAATACTTTCTTCCCGGTAGTAGCCGGTCAGGTAGTTAGCCGTATTATACGGACGTCGTTGTTCACGGCTTTCATAGCTCATTTCCGCATTGACCCGCATCATCAATTCCAGTTTGCGGGAAAACTCATAAATTGCGCTGGTGGTTCCGAGGAAGGTATTCTTATTGGAAGGATTCTCCATTTCGTAAGCGATCAGATAAGGGTTATCGATGTAACTGCTGAACGGGTGTATCTGGGCAATCTGATTTTGTCCGCTCTTCCAGATTGGCCGGTACCAGGCCAGGTCGACGTTCGGATTCTGAAAAATCATAAAGTAAGAAATCGACTGGTTATTGTAACCGGTTGCCGGCAGGTTGTCCGAATTCCGGTTGGTGAAATTGACTTTTGTGGAGAAACGCAGTTTACTGGTTACCTTATGCTGGAAAGAACTGGAGAGAGTCAACCGATCGAAACCGGTATTCGGCATAATCCATTTATTGGACATCCAGGTCAATGAGGTACGGAACGAACTTTTATCATTAGCACTTTCCACAGCGACACTCGTATTTACAGTCGATCCATTCTCCCAAAACCCTTTGATATTATCTTTATAGGGTCTCCAAAGCTGCCGTTCTGCACTCTGCCCTTCCGGGGTCGGATCATACTGAAAGAACTGTTGGCCGTCGAACTTCGGTCCGAATGCGCTACTGGTTCCTCCGGTAGAAACGCCATCTTCAGAAGCTCCGTAAGAATAATACCATGATCCGTTTTTGTCTTTGGTTTGAGTGCCCTGGCCATATTCATACTGATAATCCGGCCATTTTAATACGTTTTCGATGCTAACCCCGGTATTCAGGGTGACTCCGATTCCTTTCTTCTGCCTGGCTCCTGATTTAGTGGTGATAATCAGGACCCCATTCGCAGCACGGCTTCCATACAAAGCTGCTGCAGAAGCGCCTTTCAGCACGGTTACGGTTTCAATATCGTCCGGGTTGATGTCGTTGATCCCATCTCCGAAATCGATCGGAACATCGCCTCCCGATCCTGCGGCATAGGCATCTGCACCCGTTCCGGAAATCCGGCTGCTCAACGGAACGCCATCCACTACGATCAACGCATTATTTCCATCCATATTCATGGAGTTATCTCCACGCAGGGAAATCCGGGAAGTTCCCAATGGACCGGCACCTATTCCCAACACATTCAATCCGGCTACTTTTCCGCTCAAAGCAGTGGCCCAGTTATTGGATTGGGCATCTGTCAGCACATGTCCGGAAAGATTTTCCGTGTTGAATCCTAATCCTCTTTCTTCACGTTTAATACCCAAAGCCGTGACTACCACCTCGTCCAGTTCGTTTTTGGTTTCCTTCATGACTATGGTGTAGTCTTTCTGTCCGGTAATTTTTACATCAAGAGGTTCGTACCCCAGGTAGGTTATCTGTAATATTCCCTGGGGAGGTATACTCAGATTGAAACTCCCGTTGACATCCGTTATAGCTCCAATCGAGGTCCCTTTTACCGAAACGGAAGCGCCTATTAATAATTCGCCTGATTCATCTTTTACAATTCCCGAAACCGGATTGGCTCCAGGTTGTGCAAACACGTTAACAATTGAAATTACAATAATTAACAAGGTCATTAACATTCGTTGAGTAATTCTTCTTTTCATTGACTACTTTTGCTTTTCATTATTAATTCGGAGGCAAAAGTAGACCGGAAGGATTAACCAACTGTGAACGATCCGTTACGATAATATTTCATTTTTTGAGAAACTTTATATAAAAAAAAGCGGTGATACGTATTGTACCACCGCCTTGTATCTGGATGAAAGTAATTGAAAATTAAATAACCCCCTGAGCCATCATCGCTCTTGCCACTTTCATAAAACCGGCAATGTTGGCTCCTTTTACATAGTTGATATAGCCATCGCTTTGCCTGCCGTAAATCAAACATTGTTCATGAATGCTGTTCATGATCTGGTGTAATTTGGCATCGACTTCGGCCTCCGTCCATTGAATATGCATGGCGTTCTGAGTCATTTCCAGACCGGAAGTGGCGACTCCTCCTGCATTCACTGCTTTACCCGGAGCAAACATTACTTTTTTGGCAATAAGCAGATCGACCGCTTCTGCCGTACAACCCATGTTGGAAATTTCAGCGACACAGGAGACTCCATTATCGATCAGTAGTTGGGCGTCAGATTCATTCAATTCGTTCTGGATGGCGCAGGGTAGGGCAATATCCACTTTTTGTTGCCAGGGACGTTTACCCGGGAAGAACTGCACTCCGTATTTTTCGGCATAAGGAGCTACGATGTCTTCGCCGGAAGAACGTAATTCGAGCATATAGTCGATCTTCTCTCCGGAGATGCCTGCAGGATCGTATACATAACCGTCCGGACCTGAAATTGTTACCACCTTGCCTCCCAGTTCGGTAGCTTTCAATGCTGCTCCCCAGGCTACATTCCCGAATCCGGAGATCGCAATGGTTTTCCCTTTGAGATCCATGTTATGTGCTTTCAGCATCTGATCCACGAAATACAACCCGCCGAATCCGGTCGCTTCCGGACGAATCAGGGAGCCTCCGAAATCCAATCCTTTTCCTGTAAACGTTCCGGTATTTTCCAACGCCAGTTTCCGGTACATACCGTACATATAACCAACTTCACGGGCGCCTACGCCAATATCTCCGGCAGGAACGTCCGTATCCGGACCGATGTGTCTCCATAATTCCAGCATGAATGCCTGACAGAAACGCATGACTTCCGCATTGGATTTTCCTTTCGGAAAAAAATCAGAACCGCCTTTTCCTCCGCCCATCGGCAATGTGGTCAGTGCATTTTTAAATGTTTGCTCAAATCCTAAGAATTTCAGGCTGGACAAAGTAACAGAAGCATGGAAACGGATACCTCCTTTATACGGGCCAATAGCATTGTTGAACTGTACCCGGTAACCCAGATTGACCTGAACTTTCCCCTGGTCATCTACCCAGGGCACTTTGAATGTAAAAATACGGTCGGGTTCCACCAAACGCTCGACAATACCTGCTTTTTCGAATTCGGGATGCTGGTTATATACTTCTTCAATCGAATGAAGCACTTCTGTTACTGCCTGCAAATATTCATGTTCGCCGGGATGTTTGGCTTCCAAAGCCTGTAAAATACTTTCTGTCTTCATGGCATTACTATTATACGATTTAAGTTTTATACGTTCTGTTTTTAGTTTACATTTATTATTATACATTTGTATGACGCAAACGTAAGAAATAAATCGGAGAATAACAACTGCCAAACCGGTAATTTACTTACATTTTGTTTTGATTTTTCGGATATAGACCCTTGTTGAAATTGAAAACAAGCTGAAGATTCCGGGTTCAACTAGCAATTTGTAAGTATGGTTGTCTTTTTATTTTCCGATAGAAATAAAAATTAATTTTTATGGATCAGGCAATAAATATGAAACAACTGGTATTCAAAGATACTTCTTTTGCCAGTTTAATGAATAAACGCATACTGAATGTCCTGCTGATAGCGACCAAATATGACTCGTTCATGCTGGAAGACGATGGCAGGATCGATGAACAGATATTCAATGAATATACCTCATTGAGTTTGCGGTATCCGCCACGGTTTACGCAGGCCAGTACGGAGACCGAGGCCCTGAATATCCTCAGACAGGTACATTTCGACCTGGTTATCTGCATGCCCAATATGGACGATTCGGATACATTTGCTGCGGCTAACCGGATCAAACAACTTTATCCTTCGATCCCGATTGTTGTGCTGACTCCTTTTTCACGAGAAGTTTCCAAACGGGTTTCGCAGGAGGACCTGAGTTCGATCGATTATGTGTTCAGTTGGCTGGGAAATGCTGAATTATTACTGGCCATTATTAAACTGATCGAGGACAAAATGAATGTCAACGATGATGTGGCTTCCGTAGGAGTACAGACTATTTTATTGGTGGAAGACTCGATTCGTTTTTATTCTTCCACACTGCCTCATTTGTATAAGTTTGTTCTTCAGCAATCCAAAGAATTTTCGAAAGAGGCGTTGAACCCGCACCAGCAAACCCTCCGGATGAGAGGACGTCCTAAAATTTTGCTGGCCAGGACCTACGAAGAAGCAGAAAGCCTCTATCGGAAATACCAGAATAATATGTTGGGTATTGTTTGTGATATGAGCTTTGAAAGAGAAGGTGAAAAAGATAAGTATGCCGGATATAAATTCGGATGCATGGTGAGAAATGTGGATCGTTTTGTTCCGATTATTTTTGAATCGTCGGAAGTGAGTAACAAGGTATACGCTGAAGAACTGAAATGTAGTTTTATCGACAAAAATTCCAAGACATTTCCTCAGGATTTACGGAAAGAAATCACGAACAACTTCGGATTCGGAGATTTTATCATTATCAATCCCAGTACCAAAGAGGAAATTACCCGGATCACTTCATTGAAAGATCTGCAGACCAAGGTTTTCTCGATTCCGGACGACTCGCTGATTTATCATCTTTCCCGGAATCATTTTTCCCGCTTTTTTTACTCCCGGGCCATGTTTCCCGTAGCCGAGTTACTGAAAGGAATCGATGTCTCGGATTATAAAGATATGGATGAGGCCCGTCAGATTATCTTTGATGCTATCGTCAGTTACCGGAGAATGAAAAACTCCGGAGTAGTCGCTATTTTCCGGAAAGACCGTTTCGACGAATATTCCAATTTTGCCCGTATCGGAGAAGATTCACTGGGGGGAAAAGGCCGGGGACTTGCTTTTATGGGACAAATGGTCAAAAGGCATTCTGCAGAAGCGGATACGAAATTTGGAAATGCACTCATCCGGATACCAAAAACCGTGGTTCTTTGTACGGATATTTTCGATGAGTTTATGGAATCCAATGAGTTGTATGAAATCGCCCTGAAAGACTTGCCGGATGAACAGATTCTGAAGCATTTCCTGAAAGCTTCCCTGCCCAAACGGCTGAAAGAAGACCTGATTGCTTTTTTCGATGCAGTTAAAACTCCGATTGCAGTACGTTCGTCAAGTCTTCTGGAGGATTCTCATTATCAGCCGTTTGCCGGAATATACAATACCTATATGGTTCCCATGGTTCCGGACAAAGAACAGATGCTGGAAATGATCGGAGATGCTATCAAGGGAGTATATGCTTCTGTTTTTTATAAAGACAGTAAGGCTTACATGACTGCAACACAAAACCTGATTGATCAGGAAAAAATGGCAATCGTATTGCAGGAAGTTGTTGGAAAAACATACGGAGACCGTTGTTACCCGACTGTGTCCGGAGTAGCTCGTTCGCTGAACTTCTATCCTGTGGGGGAAGAAAAGCCGGAAGATGGGATTGCCAACGTGGCTTTAGGATTGGGAAAATACATCGTCGACGGAGGAATAACGCTTCGTTTTTCGCCCCGGCATCCGCATAATATTTTACAGACCAGCACCCTGGATCTGGCATTAAAGGATACGCAGACCCGGTTTTATGCGCTCGAACTGAAGACTCTGGATGCAGACCAGTTTTCTCCGGATGATGCGTTCAATCTATTGAAACTGCCTGTCAAAGAAGCGGAAAAAGATAACACCTTGCCTTGGATTGCTTCGACGTACGACCATTACGACCAGGTATTGATGGAAGGATATTATCCCGGACCCAACCGGAAGGTAATTACTTTTACCGGAGTGTTGCAGAATAATATGTTTCCCTTGGCTGGTATACTGGATTTTGTATTGAAACTCGGGCAACAGGAAATGGGACGTCCGGTGGAAATCGAATTTGCCGTCAACCTGGAAGAAGACCGGAATAAAGAGATTGCAGGCACATTCTACTTGCTTCAGATCCGTCCGATCGTAGACAGTAAAGAAATGATGGAAGAAGACCTGACTCTGATTTCCGGAGAAGAATGCCTTTTATACTCCAGGCATGCATTGGGTCATGGAATAACCAATGATGTTTACGATATCATATACGTTAAAACAGAAGGCTTTTCGGCTTCCAACAACCAGTTGATTGCTTACGAAATTGAAAAAATCAACAGACAGATGACCAATGAAGGGAAGCCATATATCCTGGTAGGGCCCGGCCGATGGGGATCCAGTGATTCATGGTTGGGGATTCCGGTTAAATGGCCACATATTTCCAGCGCACGGGTCATTGTGGAATCAGGATTGGAAAACTATCGGATCGAGCCCAGTCAGGGGACTCACTTTTTCCAGAATCTGACTTCATTTGGGGTCGGCTATTTTACAATTAATCCCTATATTGCAGGAGATGGAATCTTCGATGAATCATTCCTCAATGCTCAACCGGCAGTTGAAGAAACGAGGTTTTTAAGGCACGTCCGCTTTGAAAAACCCATCGTTATAAAAATCGATGGTAAAAAAAATCTTGGAGTGGTACTGAAACCCTCTTAAATGAAGGTTACTCCAGATTTTTTTTCTATCTTTGGCCAGACTGAAAAACATACTCAAATAAATTTTACAAAATTAGTTATCATGAAAAAAACACTATCCCTGGTTATTTTATTATTATGTATGGTCCATTTTGCCCAGGCTCAGGACCGTTCTTACTTCAAGTCGAAGTACATCAAATCCGTCATGGAGAAAACAACGGAGTGGCAACTGAAAAATCCGAAACATGCCCCCAACGACTGGACGAACGGAGCGTTTTATGCTGGAGTTTATGCTGCCTGGGAAACAACTAAATCCAAGGACATCTACAAAGCGTTGATGGACATGGGCAATGAAACACAATGGAGGCCTTACAGACGTTGGTATCATGCAGACGATGTGGCGATCTGCCAAACCTATATCGATATGTATCGTAAAGAAAAGAAACAGGAAATGATTCAGCCGACCATCGATACGATTAAGATTTTTATGGAGAAACCATATCCTACCAAAGGAATTGAAGTCATCAAATGGTGGTGGTGCGATGCATTGTTCATGGGGCCTCCTGTTCTTGTGAAACTCGGAATGACTACCGGAAACAAAGAGTACCTGGCCAGCAACGATCAATATTTTAAAGAATGCTATGAGCTGCTGTATAACAAAGAAGAACGTCTCTTTGCCCGCGACTTGAATTACGTGATTAAAGGTGATGGGAAAGACCGGTATGAAGCCAACGGTAAACGTATTTTCTGGTCCCGTGGGAACGGTTGGGTCCTGGGAGGATTGGTTCGTATCCTGAAAGAACTTCCCCGCGATTATCCCGAACGTCCGTTTTACGAACAATTGTTCAAAGACATGGCGACCCGTATCCTCGAATTACAGCAGGCCGATGGTTTGTGGAGAGCCAGTCTGCTCGATCCGGAGTCTTATCCCGGAGGTGAAGTCAGTGGTTCCGGATTCTTTTGTTATGCTTTTGCCTGGGGGGTCAACAATAAACTGTTGGATAAGAAAACATTTAAACCTGTGGCAGAAAAGGCCTGGATCGCCCTTAATAAATGTGTGAACGAAGAAGGTCGTGTAGGTTGGGTTCAGCCCGTCGGAGCAGATCCACGCAAGAATTTTAATGCCGACAGTTGGGAAGTATATGGTACCGGAGCTTTCCTGCTGGCCGGAAGTGAAATCATTAAATTCTGATCGTTGAGACATCAGTCTCGTCACTAAAAATGAAGAGTTGGCTTACACGATAAACCAACTCTTCATTTTTAATTTTTAATTCTTCATTTCAATTGTATTCCTGCCAGGATTTGATTTGGATATCCTGTTCTCCCATCGTACAGAATGACTCGATAAAGGCGCTTGCCAGTCGGGCATTGGTCAGCAATGGAATGTTGTGATCGATGGCTGCCCGGCGGATTTTGTAACCGTTGGTCAGCTCGCGGCGGGAATGATTCTTCGGGATGTTGATAACCAGGTCGATTTTGTGATTCGACATGATATCCAGCACGTTGTTCTTTCCGTTTTCATCCGGCCAGTCTACGATAGTTGCTTTGATTCCGTTTTCTTCCAGGAATTTTTGTGTGCCGGAGGTTGCATAAATCGGGCAATCGGTTTCGCCCAGCAAACGGCAGGCATCCAGCAGGTCGACTTTAGATTTGGCTGCTCCTGAAGAGATCAGGACTCCTTTTTTCGGAGCGCTGTATCCGACGGCGACCATAGCCGAAAGAAGAGCCTCATTGTAATCCTCTCCGATGCATCCGACTTCTCCTGTGGAAGACATGTCAACTCCCAATACCGGATCGGCCTTGTGCAGACGGGTGAAGGAAAATTGAGAAGCTTTTACGCCGATCCATTCGATATCGAAAGCCGAACTGTCCGGTTTTTCAAACGGAGCATCCAGCATGATTTTAGTCGCAGTTTCGATAAAATTGCGTTTCAACACCTTGGATACGAAAGGGAAGGAACGGGAAGCCCGCAGGTTACACTCGATGACTTTCACTTCGTTGTTTTTCGCCAGGTATTGGATGTTGAAAGGTCCGCTGATATTCAGCTCTTTTGCAATCATTTTGCTGACTTTCTTGATCCGGCGGAACGTTTCGAAGTAGATCTTTTGGGCCGGGAAGACCAGGGTTGCGTCTCCGGAGTGTACGCCGGCGAATTCTACGTGTTCGGAGACCGCATACTCGATGATTTCTCCGTTTTTGGCAACGGCGTCGAATTCAATTTCCTTGGCGTTCTGCAGAAATTCGGAAACGACCACCGGAAATTCTTTCGATACTTTGGCAGCAGCTTTCAGGAAGGTTTCCATTTCTTCGCTGGTGTAGCAGACATTCATCGCAGCTCCGGAAAGAACATAAGAAGGACGGATCAATACCGGAAAGCCTACTTTGTCGACAAACTCGTTGATCTCATCCATGCTGGTCAACTCTTTCCATTTCGGTTGGTCGATACCGAGCTGATCGAGCATGCTGGAAAACTTGTGACGGTTTTCAGCCCGGTCGATGCTGACCGGTGAAGTCCCCAGAATAGGTACCTGCTGGCGGTGTAGTTTCATTGCCAGGTTGTTGGGGATTTGTCCACCTACCGAGACGATGACTCCTTTGGGAGTTTCCAGATCGATAATGTCGAGTACCCGTTCGAGAGAAAGTTCGTCGAAATACAAGCGGTCGCACATGTCGTAATCAGTCGATACGGTTTCCGGATTATAGTTGATCATGATTGCCTTGTATCCCAGTTTGCGGGCAGTTTCCACCGCATTTACCGAGCACCAGTCGAATTCTACGGAAGAGCCGATCCGGTAAGCCCCGGAGCCCAGGACAACCACACTTTTTTCATTTTTATAATAAGGGATATCGTTTTCCGTAGCTCCGTAAGTCAGGTACAGGTAGTTGGTCAGGTCGGGATCTTCCGAGGCTATGGTGTTGATCCGTTTTACTGTCGGAAGAATATTGTTCTTCTTGCGTAATGTTCTTACTTTAAGATTCCCTTTTTCCATGTTATCGTTCGGGTCTTCTACAAACCGGGCGATCTGGAAGTCGGAGAATCCGAGTCGTTTAGCTTCCTTCAGTACATCAACAGGAAGTTCTTCGATCGAATTATACGATTGAAGTTTGCGAGAGTAATCGACAATGTTTTTTAAGCCGTTGAGGAACCAGTGATCGATCTTGGTCAGTTCGTGGATTCGTTCGATCGAGTATCCTTCTTCCAACGCTTTGGCGATAGCGAAGATACGCAGATCGGTCGGATTGGACAATTCTTCATCCAGGTTTTTGAATTCCAGGTCCTTGTTCCCTACGAACCCGTGCATACCTTGTCCGATCATCCGCAATCCTTTCTGAATAATCTCTTCAAAGGATTTTCCGATCGACATAATTTCACCGACCGATTTCATGCTGGAACCGATTTGACGGGATACTCCGACGAATTTGGTCAGGTCCCAGCGTGGTATTTTTACGATCATGTAATCGACAGAAGGGGCCACGTAAGCGGAGTTGGAAGTTCCCATTTCACCGATCTGATCCAGTGAATAACCGAGAGCCAGCTTGGCGGCTACAAAGGCCAGGGGATAACCGCTCGCCTTGGAGGCTAGTGCGGAAGACCGGCTCAGACGGGCGTTGATCTCAATGACGCGGTAGTCGTTGGTGTGCGCATTGAAAGCATATTGGATATTACATTCACCTACGATTCCGATGTGGCGGATGATCCGGCGGGCGATGTCTTCAAGCATGACAATCTGTTCTCGGGAGAGGGAGCAGATGGGAGCGACGACAATACTTTCTCCGGTGTGAACACCTAATGGGTCGACGTTTTCCATAGGAACGACGGTAAAACAGTGGTCGTTTTTGTCCCGGATGACTTCGAACTCGATTTCTTTCCAGCCTTTCAGGGATTCTTCCACCAGAATTTGTTTAGAGTAAGCGAAAGCACTTTCGCACAAGGTCAGAAATTCATCCAGGTTAGCGCAGATACCGCTACCCAATCCACCCAACGCATACGCCGAACGGACCATGACCGGAAAACCGATCCGATTAGCTGCGGCAATCGCATCTTCCATGCTTTCCACAGCTTGGCTGACAGGGGTTTTTGCATCGATTTCATTCAGCTTTTTAACAAACAGGTCGCGATCTTCCGTACACATAATCGCTTCCACTGAAGTTCCGAGTACCTCGACTCTGTGTTTTTTTAACGTTCCTTTCAGGTACATTTCCGTTCCGCAGTTCAGAGCCGTTTGTCCTCCGAATGCCAACAGAATGCCGTCTGGAGCTTCTTTTTTGATTATTTCTTCTACAAAATACGGAGTAATAGGCAGAAAATACACTTTATCCGCAACGCCTTCCGAAGTTTGGATGGTGGCGATGTTGGGGTTGATCAACACGGTAGAAATACCTTCTTCTTTCAATGCTTTCAACGCTTGCGAACCGGAATAATCAAATTCACCGGCTTGTCCGATCTTGAGTGCTCCCGAACCCAGGACCAGTACCTTTTTGATTTGTTTCTTTTCTGACATCTTCTTATATATTTGCTTAAAAATAGATAAATGCATGGTTACAGCAAAAAAAATGCGTTGGGTGAAAAACCAACGCATCCTATCATCGAAATGAATAATTATTTTCTGAAAAAACGAAATGAGTATCGAAACATGTATACCGGAACATACATTTTGTTATGGGTTGAATCGAATTTACACTCATCATGTCATTTAAATTTTGCCGGTGCAAAGGTATGGCAAATAATCGGGATTGTCAAGTTTTTTTTGTTCGTTTTTAAGGAACTGTCGTTTTTGCCCGTGCAATTACGTATCCACTGAAATAGCCCACTCCACCATTGCTGATATTGGTGGTAATGTTGGATGCCGGTCCTCCGAAGAACGGATTTTCTCCTCTCATTTCTTTCTGGCATTGGTTGATAAAATCATGATAACCCTTGGGTACCCGGCTCATCTGAAGCTCGACAACATCTCCCGATTGCAGGTAGGTTGAATTTTTCCGCCGTTCTTCCGAATCTTTTTCATATTCCTCGATGTCATCAAAGTAGCGTAAGGTGATTCCGTCGACATACGTATTATTAAAAACCACATCGTCTACGGTAAAAATCTTACTGATCTGGGTGGTAATCAGGGAGTCATTGACGAGAAATTTGCAAATGTAATAATCGTGTTCCGGTGAATCCAGGCCATAAATGTTCATTGCATAGTTTGTATGTCCCATGATGTCCAACGGAACAATTTTAATTGAATCCAATTGCATCAGGGGAATCACATTCCCGGTTGTGGCCTTGTAGGATTCCTTGATCCCATCCGAATTGAAGTCGACTTCAACATCCAACGAGTAAGCGACATTTTCTTTGACCGACCAGGTTTCTGTACTTTGGTACAAACCGGGAGTTTCCGGGTTTTCCGTCAAATGGTAAGTCTGGAGATCGGAGGAGGTGATCGTTACCAAAGCTCCGGATATGGTTGCATTGGGCTGATTGTCAAGATAAGGGGAAGAACGGCTGATCCTCACTTCCTGCTGTCTCAATTCATCCGTTAGTGTGCTGTAGATGACGATTACCGGCTCGGAATTGTCGGTATCGATGTCGATCGGAGCAGTGCAAGAAAGGAGAATTAAGAATGAAAAATTAAGAATTAAGAATGAGAGGATTCCGTATTTTTTGTTTGTTGTTTTTTGCATGGCCTTAAAATTTAAAATTGTAGGTGATGGATGGAACAATTCCAAATAAATAGATCATTTCGGCATAAGGTAATCCGGTATTGTCGTCCTGATCGAAACTGATCGTCCATGGATTTTTCTTGCCGTAAGCATTGTAAATAGAGAAGTTCCATTCTCCTTTCCAGCGTTTCTTCGAATCCGGATTGGGAATGTAGTTCAGTGAAAGATCCAACCGGTGGTAGTTGGGCTTACGGTATTCATTTCGTCCCGAATAGATGGGGAAATATTCACCGTCGATTTCAAAGCGTCCGGTAGGGTAGGTGGTCGGGTTTCCTGTGGCGAATATCCAGGTGGCAGAAAGGTTTACTTTCTTTGATAATTCGTAGGAAGCCACTATGTTGAACGTGTGTGTCTTGTCGTAGGGAGCCAGGTATGCTTTTCCGTGATTGATTTCCGGAATCGTTCGTTCGGACCGGGACAAAGTATAGTTAGCAAATCCGGTCAGGCGTCCTGTATTCTTTTTAATCATGAATTCTGCACCGTAAGCTTTACCGGTTCCCGTTCGCACTTCACCTTCCAATTGTTGATTCAGTATCAGGTTGGCATGTTCGGCAAAATCAACGACGTTGTTCAGTTTTTTATAATACAACTCCACCGATGTCTCGAACATATTATCTTCGAAGTTATGAAAATAGCCGGCCGAAAACAAGTCGACCTGTTGAGGCTTGACATTGGGGCTTGCCGGAAACCATACATCCAGCGGTGAACCTGATGCGGAGTTGTTGGCCAGTTGCATGTACTGTGTGTTGTGTGCATAATTGGCTTTAACCGAAGAATGATCCGTCAGTTTATAAACCAGGCCGATCCGGGGTTCCAATGCTATATAGGTATTGTAGATGTCTCCTGAACCGTATCTCACGGAATCACTGACCTCATGGTTGGAATCATAATGGAAGACAGTAGTCGCTCCCATGTTTTGAAAAGCGGATAAGCGTAATCCGTATTTCAGGCTCAGCCGGTCGTTGACTTTCTGTTCATTGGCTAAATAGATACCATGTTCCAGAGCTTTGTTGCCTTCAACTTCGTATGTAGGATAATCCGGCATGGTCACAACTCCCGGGTTGAAGCGGTGAAGCGTGGACGATAGTCCGTAGGTCAGATCCCAGGTGTCATTGATTAACTGGTGAAAATCAGCGCGCAGCATGTAATCGGTAATGCTGGAATTCCATTCCATTTCGGAGCCTTCCAGCTTGGAGGCTAATCCATAGTCGTAATTGGAGAAATTAGCACTGAACTTGGAAAATAATTTGTCGGAAAACATGTGGCTCCAGGTTAAAGAAGCTGCTGCATTGCCGTAGTCGAAGTTGCCCGGTTCCGCACCGAAAGTATCGTCTCCATAATAAAAATTCAGAGCTAATTTATCTCTTTCTGAAAAACGATGAGTCACTTTTGCGTTCAGGTCGTAAAAATAAACCGACGATTTCCGCAACGCTTCATCCGAAGAAAGCTTTAAAAATAAATCGGCATAACTTCTCCGCCCTCCGATCAGCCAGGACGTTTTTTCTCCGACCGGTCCTTCCAGCATCAGACGGCTGGAAATGATTCCGATTCCACCTGTCCCCTGAAAGCGGGAAGGAATCTCGTCTTTGGTTTGTACTTCAAGTAACGATGAGAGGCGGCCTCCGTATTTGAAAGGCAGGTCTCCTTTATAAAGTTCGATTCCACTGATGACGTCATTGTTAAAAACAGAGAAAAACCCCAATAGGTGAGAGGGATTATAGACCGTCGTGTGATCCAGTACGATCAGGTTCTGGTCAGGAGATCCTCCCCGGACGCTAAATCCTGATCCCCCTTCGGAAGTCGCTTGTACCCCGGGTAAAAGTTGTATAGCCTTGATGACATCCACCTCTCCCATCAGGGCAGGCATCTGTTTGATTTCTTTGATGCTCAGCTTTTCCAGCCCCATATTAATCCGGGTGACATTTTCATCTTTCTTAGTAGCGGAGACAATCACTTCACTCAACAATCCATTGGGTTTTAAGCGGACATCCTGCTTGGTATCGGAATTTGCCTCCAGTTTGATTTCCTTAGGTTCGTAACCGACGTAAGAAATCCGTAGGGTATAGTTTCCCTGAGGTAAGGACAGGGTATAGACACCTGCTTCATTAGCGATTGCTCCTCCCTGGGTCTCTTTGACCCATACGGTTGCCCCTGGTAATACTTCTCCCGACGATTCATCCGTAACAGTTCCCCGGAATGCTTTGTTGTTCTGAGAAAAAACAGAAAACAGATTCAGGCTGAGCAATAATGTCAGCCAGAAGCTTTTTTGATCTAATGCCATTCTTTGTTTAGTTTGAGCGCAAAAGTAAATAAACATTTCACTTTTTTCTAATAAAGCGCTACCTTTGCCTATTAATATAAGATATCGTATGTTTTATTAACGAAAATTGTCATTTTTATTGCATTTTTCGTTTTAGTTTTTTTGTTTTAATTTATGAAAACAGTTTTAAGTGGAATACGTCCGACCGGAAATTTACATCTGGGCAATTATTATGGAGCGATGGTTAACTTCCTGAAAATGCAGGAAGAAAACAAGTGTTATTTTTTTATTGCAGACTGGCACTCGTTGACTACTCATCCCGATCCTCAGATGCTTCATGTCAATGTTAAAAATGTACTTTCGGAATACCTGGCCTGCGGACTTGACCCCGAAAAAGCAACCTTATACATACAAAGCGACGTTCCTGAAATAGCGGAATTATATCTTTTGCTCAATATGCATGCTTACCTGGGAGAGTTGGAAAAAACGGTTTCCTTCAAGGAAAAAGCACGTAAACAGCCGGAGAATGTGAATGCCGGACTGCTGACTTATCCAGTGTTGATGGCTACCGATATTCTGATTCACCGCGCGGATTATGTTCCGGTGGGAAAAGATCAGGAGCAGCACCTGGAGATGACACGTAATTATGCCAAGCGTTTCAATAATAAATATGGAGTCGATTATTTCCCGGAACCGGCAGCTTATAATTTTGGCAAAGAACTGATCAAAATTCCAGGATTGGATGGTAGTGGAAAAATGGGAAAATCGGAAGGAAACTGTGTTTACCTGTTTGATGATCCGAAAACGATCGAGAAAAAAGTGAAAAAAGCCCTGACTGATGCAGGTCCGACCGAACCGAATTCTCCTAAACCTGAATGCATTGAGAACCTGTTTACGATAATGAAAGTGGTTTCGACACCGGAGGTTGTTTCCTGTTTTGATGAAAAATGGAATACCTGTGAAATCCGTTACGGAGATTTGAAAAAACAATTGGCGGAAGATATAATCAAGGTTACTTCTCCTATCCGTGAACGGATCATTGATATTCAGAACGATGATGCTTATTTGCACAAGGTGGTTACTCAGGGGGCTGAACAAGCCCGGGAAAACGCCGGAAAGACCCTGCGCGAAGTTCGCGAAATAATGGGATTCAAGTCGTTTTAAAAACAAATTATAGTTGAGGTCACCTACGACCTCAACTATTGAATTTGAAGATAATTAACCTTAACATTAAATAAATTTATACCTTAACTATGGAATTGCAACTTATCCGAAAAAAGATCTACGAAATTAGAGGCTACAAAGTGATGCTGGATTTTGATCTGGCCATGCTGTATAAAGTGGAAACAAAAGTCTTGAATCAGGCAGTAAAAAGAAATAATAAACGATTCCCTTCTGACTTTATGTTTCAATTGACAAAGGAAGAATATCAAATCTTGATGTCACAATTTGTGACTTCAAGTTGGGGTGGAACTCGAAAATTACCATTCGCATTTACAGAACAAGGTGTTGCTATGCTTTCAGGTATTCTTAATAATGATATTGCTATTGAGGTTAATATCTCTATTATGAGAACATTTATAGCTATGCGGAGATTGATATCAGAGACTTCTTTAAATAACGATGTGAGAAAACTTCAACTAGAAGTAGACAACTTAAGACAATATGTAGAAGAGGTTTTTTCTGATTATAATGATATTAACGATGATACCCGGCTGCAACTTGAACTAATCAACGATACGTTAGCCGAATTACAGACCAAAAACAAAGAGTTAAACAAACCCCGTTCTCCAATTGGTTATAATGCAGAACAGTATAAGAAATAATATCGAAGTCTTAACAGCCGAAATATTCCCTGTAAAAATCGAAAGATTCGAAAATATCGGATTTACTTACGATTTGATTGATATGGATTTTTCCGATATCTTCCAATAAAGTAAAGTTGATTTCAGACGACGATTCGTTCTTTTTATCGTGAGTCATGAATTCGTAAAGTGTTTCGTACTGGTTGCAGTCGAAATAAAAAACGCCGTACGTTTCTTTGATTAATTGGACGGACGAAAGCAATTTTTGCCGGTCGAATTGCCGGATAACTGACGATAAGTATAATTCGCAAACCAACCCCCAGGCTACCGCATAGCCATGAGGTATGGGCTTTTTTGTCTGCATGGCATAGCTTTCAAACGCATGCCCTACGGTGTGTCCCAGATTCAGAGCTTTACGAATGCCTTTTTCTGTTGGGTCCTGTTCTACAATCCTTTCTTTAATATGAACCGAAGCAACCAGCAGGTCCTGAAGTCCTTCGTAACAGATGTTTTCCAGGTCGAAATTCAGAATATTTTTCCATTCCTTTTCGCTGTCCAATAAACTGTGTTTGATCATTTCGGCGTAACCGGAAAGAAAATTCTCCTGATCCAGGGTCCGGATGAACTGAGAATCGATAATCACAGCTTCAGCCGGAGCAAATGCTCCTATTTCATTTTTCAGTCCATGAAAATTGAAGCCTGTTTTGCCTCCTACTGCTGCGTCCACAATCGACAGCAGGGTCGTGGGAATGTTAATGAAACGTATGCCCCGTTTGAAAGTAGCGGCAGCAAATCCCCCCAGGTCGGTGACCATTCCGCCTCCCAGATTGATCAGTAGCGATTTTCGTGTAGCTTCGTGTTCGCAAAGGTAATTCCAAACGATGGATACGGATTCCAGTTTTTTGTTCTCGTCGCCTGCCGGGATAACGATCAGACCGGCAGAATGCAATTCCTCCATTTGTAAAAGCCTGGGCAGACAGGCATGGGTTGTGTGTTGATCCGTCAAAATGAATGTGTGGTCGTGATCCATCCCTTTGAGACAAACTTTGATGTCTTCTTCCAATCCGTTCCACAGTATTTTACTCATGTTCATACCTATTGTTTATCCGTTTGTTTTATCGGAATAGTTGTCCGATTTTTTCATCATCCAATACCCTGTTGAAAACACAGAAATCATCAATTCCCCCTTTGAACGCCTGTTTTTTGTCCCCGATCAACTGCAACGGAAAAAATAAAGTCTGAACTCTGCGTCTGGGATCTTTGAATCCGTTGTAGAAATTGAGCCTGTCATACAACTTTGTTTTCAACGTTCCATTTACATACAGGCATGTTCCTTTATTGGTACCGGTAATAGTAATGGTCGTCCAGGTCCTTAAAGGCAATGCGTATTCGAAGTCATCGCTGTAGCCTTCCCTTGTGAATCCGAGTTTGCCGTTGTCCATAATTTTTACCGAAGCGTCAGTAGAACTGAATAATACTGCTCCGGGGAACAATTCTTCCGGATAGACACGGAAAGAAACCGTATAATCATAGCCGATTTCCGTAAAAGGCAATTCCAGGTAGCTGGCTCCTCCTTTCAACCACAAGGCCTGGCCTGTATTTCCGGCGGAGAAGGTTGCGTTGATGGGTTTTTTCTTGTTCTTTTCAAAATTACAGGAAACAACCAGACCATTTTCATCTCCGGCTAATTTTCCTCTCATGTTTAATCCGGGTCCTTCCCCGATATGGGCGGCAGTTTCCCGGAAGGATTCGTATGTATAACCGGTTTCTGTACCGGTCCACATTTTTTGAGCCAGGACCTGCATAGCAGGAAATACCCGGTCGTTGACATCCTTCATCGTTATTCCGTTTCCTACAATGTCGTTCCATACGGCAAACATACCGCCCCGGATAGTCGGATCTCCTTCTTCAAATGTAACATTG
The DNA here is from genome assembly GCA_031553885.1 of Bacteroidales bacterium. Lineage (GTDB taxonomy): Bacteria > Bacteroidota > Bacteroidia > Bacteroidales > Azobacteroidaceae > JAVBKV01. Next base: position 12,887 of record JAVBKV010000010.1, on the reverse strand, counting down.
CCGGCATTGATAGGTTCCCATTTTTCAAACAGCATTTTTGTATTCAGGTAGTCGTAATAATAACCGGCTGCCGGGACGATGTACAAGTATCCGTCCGGAGTACTGATCAGTTTATAGCCCAGTTTTTTCATTTCCATCGGATCGGCGTATCCATTGTACCAGGCATTCATGGTGACATTATGAGAAGTCACCGGCGTCTCTCCTTTTGCATGAGTCAACGCTCCCCAAACCCTTACATCTTTTCCGAATCCCTGAACATATTTGATAAAATGATCGGTGAACTTCCGGAATGCTTCAGCCTCTTTTTTATTGTACTCATCGGTACCGATATGTACTTCCTGATTGATAAAAACAGGATCCGGTCCTTGCAGGTATTCGTTGAAGACGTTCTCAACAACCTGATAAGTCAACGGATTATGCAAGTCCAGGTGATCCATGCCATATTCTTTACTCCCTATTTCCGGAATAGCATGGGCAAAAGAGAGGCTGTGTGCCGGAACGTCAATTTCCGGAATGATCGTAACCCCATAGTCATTCGCCAATTGCTGTAGTTCGACAAACTCCTTTTTACTGTAAGAGCCATCTTTGGCAGTCAGGGCAGGGTAGGTGGTGTTTTCCAATCGGAAAGCAGCATACGTTTTGTCCCAATCGTTATTGAAATAAATTTTGAATCCGTTGTCATTCAAGTGAATCTGAAAATCGCCCATTTTGTAATAAGACATTAGCCTGACGTAATTCCGGAGAAAATCCATCGTGAAAAATTTTCTGCCCACGTCTAACATAAATCCCCGGACCTCATATTTGGGGAAATCGCGGGCGACTCCTCTGGGTATAGAAGCATGGGCCGGATCCTGTTCCAGGAGTTGGAGAATGGTGCGCGTTCCCCAGAATAATCCTTTGTATTTCAATGCACTGATTGTAATGCGATCGTTTATTGTCAATACATAACCTTCTGGTCCGATACTCTCATCTTTTTCCTGCAAGGAGAGGAAGATATCGCCCGTTTTCGGATTCCCGGTTTTGATCTCCGGTTTGATTCCGGTGAATGTGAACAGATCCTGTTGAAAAATCCGGGCTGCTTTTTCAAGGGTAACCTTATCGTTGGAATCCATGACAATATTGGTTCCTTTTTTCAATTCGAACCGGCCTTCGTTGCTTTTCCATTCCCTCAGGGCCGGAATAACTGCCGGTTTATTTTGCGTAAGGGTCGGGGTATTCTGAGCCCATGATATTGAGATCCAGCAAATGGATACAAGAAAAGTAAGGAGTGTTTTCATTGAGAATACCTGTTAATTTGCTATTTCTGCAAAAGTATGAAATTAATGCAGCCGGTCCAAAAAAACAAGAGACAATACAACTGCAGGGGCATTTTGAGAATGATTTTTTCTGTTTGAAAAGAAAAAAATGAACAATGTCTTGTAAGTTTCGGAAAATAATCGTAATTTTGCACCCGTCTTTTCGATAAGCCCAGATGGCGGAATCGGTAGACGCGCTGGTCTCAAACACCAGTGGATTCACTTCCATGCCGGTTCGATCCCGGCTCTGGGTACGCAAAAACCCTCTTAATCGGCTGACTAAGAGGGTTTTTTAATTTTTCAGGGTGTAAAAAAGGTGTAAATAATTACTTCCTTCTTTCAATCAATGATTCATATATTATATAACGTATATACTCACTAGCCTCAATATCATTTTCTGTTACTAATTCTATCTTTTTAAATAGAGTCAATAACTGGATCATATTATCGACTACATGAGTGCCTATAATTGTCTGAATTTTATCTCGATGCCTCTTGAAATTTTCATCCCTCGCATTTTTAACCTTCTCTTTGACTAAAAATATTATTTGTCGCGGATTGGTTATTTTTGATATTCCGTTTATCAACTCAAATAGGTCATTATGTATCTGTACTGAATTGTCTATTTCTGATAATTTTTCAATAAATTTGTTTGGACTCAAACTATGAGCAATTGCGAGTATATTAGTTTTAACCTTAGGTCGATTAGAGAACGAAGGTTGAATTAAAATTTCTTGGGGATTATTATCTGAATCAATAAACTCTATATTACCTATCGCGTCAAATTTTAATGCCTCCCGTTTTACTTCATCATTGGAAACTTCAATAATATTTTTAACAAATCCCAATCCTTCCAATTCCCTTTTCTCTTCTTCTTCAAAAAATATTCTCATATGAGATTCACTATATTCAATACGATTTAAGGCATAAATCACTCCAGATTCTTTCATCTTTTTGTGAAGAGATAACAATGCAGTAACTATTGTTATATTGTTATCATAATTATTATACCTATCTAAGGATATAATGGCACGAACATAGAATTGTTTGCTATTTAAGCTCTGAAGCATCCGATATTTTCGTTCCTTATTCCCTATTTCCTGTTCTCTTAACAAGTTAAGATTTTGTGAGAGTATATCTCCTAATCCATTTTTAATTAACTCGTTAGCGTATTTATCCATTCCATATAACCAAGAGAAAAAGTCACTTTTTGAAGAATATATAGGAGCTGCATCTATAGAAGATAAGTTTAATTGTGAAAAATATTCACTTTTGCTTAAATCTGTAAAGCAAAATGTTAACTTGTCATCATCATTATACATGATGTCAATATTATTCAATGAACTTATAAAATCTTCTTTATAGAATCCTTTATTGATTCCTTTCTGTATAGTAACTAATTGATTAGCTCCAGAGATTTCTATAAAGTCATCTTTTAGGTCATCAACATTTAAAGCCTTTAGTAAAGCTTTATTTAATTCGTCCTCCTCATTTAGCAGTTCTAATAAATCTTTAACAGAAACTCCTTCATCTGTCAACTTCGATTTTGATACGTTTTTAATAGTAAATTCAGCCATGATAATTTGTTTTTGGTTAATATTTTTTATCTTTTGGAGGACAAGAATCATTTCCATAGCTATCTTTATCCCGTATCTGTCCATTTGGACGATGAATTACGACTTCCGATTGCTGATTAATCGCAATCTCCCGAGCAATTTTTATTGCATCTGCCTGTGTGTTAACAACTCTCGTTGCAGCTTTATTTCCTGCACCTTTTACTACCCAATCTTCTCCACGAGGAAGAACGTGTTGATTTTTTTTCATTTAAAAAATAATTTAAAAATTAATAATAAAAAGGCGAGAAACGAGAGAATAGGTGTTGGTTTTCAAAAAAACTTTTTACCTTTGCGGACGTTTTTAAACAAATGAGGAACGCAATTAACTCGGTTTCTCGCTCTATAAAATGGGTAGAAGGTACGAACTTCTATCCATTATTTTTTTACAAAAATTTACAAAACCTATGCCGAAAAATTAAATTGTGACAAAAAGTCATAATCCCTTTATTTTTGCAATAATCAAACTATTAAATACTTTCTATTGTCATAGTTAATGACAAAATTTCATATGAATACAAAATTACCTCAATGGAAATTAATTAGATATATGCCTAATTCTTAGTTTATTGGCAGGTGGATTAAAAAATCTATTAATCACATCCATAGGCAAACTAAAAGCAGTTGCAATATCACTATCAGAATACCCTAATTCTTCTCTATGCATTTTGTATGCTGAGAAGAATATATTGGGTGTATCAATATATACATTTACTGGTTCTTCTCGCCTATAACCCAAACGGCTCAATTCAATATTAAAATATTGATATTTTTCATAAGTGATACAACCTAAATCCTTTGCTCTTCTTACAATTGATGCAATTGAAGTTAACCAATAACGTTTCAATTCAACCAAATGAGATGGTTTTAAATTTCTTAGTGAATTTTTAATAGCATCAGACGGCATTAAAAATTCAGATGCAAAAATATTTGCTTCATCTTCTTTATCTCTATAGTCAGGAATTAAAAAAGAACTAGAGCAATGCATGATTATATGTCCTAACTCATGAGCAACTGTAAATCTCTTCCGGTCATTACTAAACGATTTATTGATAATAATGATAGGATAACCTTCATCTGTTAAAAATGAAACTCCATCAAAAAGGTCTGTATCAGCCTCTAATTCAATCACAATCACTCCATTCCTTTCTAGGATAGAATTAATATCTCTCACAGGTTCATCTTTTAGACCCAAAAATTTACGAATGTATTGTGCAATGTAGCTGGGTGTAAATCCATCCTCTACGTCAATCATTCTAAAAGAAAAATCAGGAAATTCGATAGAATCAGCCATTTGATCAACAATATATCCTATCAATTTATTGCTGTATTCTAATTTCGCTTTTTCTGATTTATTTATGCTCGCACGTTTTCTATAATGTGCATTCTCTGTTACATTGGATATCTTCTTTTCAAAAAATGAGATAGGGAAATCCAAAAAATCAACAATGCGAAATAAAACCTCATCAGATAAGGCGCCCAACCCCTTTTCATATTTAGAAAGATTCGATTGAGAAAGCCCTTTGATTTTTGAGGCTAATTCAGTTTGATTATATCCACGATATTCTCGTGCAAAAATTAATTGCTTATAATTGATTTCCATGTTTTTCGTCTTTACTAATTAAAAACAAATGGGAACATTCATTTTTAGCTAGAAGCTTTTTTCCTTTTCTGTATTTCAGGGCGAACTGATAATAAATTAGAAGAATTTGAATTTTGTTGTAAAACAAACTCTTTGGTAGTAATCACATCATCATTGGTAATAGTCCAATTAACTTTCCCTTCATCAATATATACCAATTTAGAATCTATAATCTCTCCTAGTTTATTTTTCTTATATCCAAAAAACACAATCGGTTCAGTAATTCCAAAAGAATCATCAAATAAAGACATTTGTTGCTGATTCTCAATTGCACTAGCATATTGAGTTCTTATATTCATCGGCATATCTTTATTGTTTAATTTTTTGAAAAAGACATTATAGCCTCCAACATTAAGAATAAATCTCCTATATTTTCCAAATTTCCAATTATGAGGAAAATTTTGCTGAATACTTTGCATCATTTTAGAATTCAGTAATGAAGCCTCAAATGCTCGAGCTCGAGATTCGGGAGGAGTTAATATGATTTCATTCTCATAGTTAACAACTGCCTGCCCAAATGCGGTAAACATTAATTGCAACTCCTTTTGAAGATCTTTTTTACATTCTTCACTTGAAACGATTCTACGTTTTGATTTTACATTTTGATTTCGTAAATTTGCACTCATAATTTTTTTATTAAATAAAGTCTTGGTTGTTGCCAAGCAGAAAAAGTATCCTTGTTACCGCAAGGATATTTTTTCGATGCAAATATATATAATTTTATTTGAATATTGTATTTTTCGGCATATAATTTTCTGAAAAAATTGTATTTGTCAAATTGAATAGATTTGAGATTCCTTATATTTTTTGGAATAACTCCATTAGAATGCATGGTATTGTCCAGTCTCCCAAATTGTTTGAAGAAATCATCGCTCTCAGAGAGAAGAGTATTTAGTTCGTTTCTTTTTTGATTGAATTGTTTGAAGTCTATATATTAATATCGAGAGTATTACATGTCATTTCACTTCATCTCCCCATACTCCTTAATCCTCTCCTCACAAATTCTCTTCGCGATATCCCTCAACATCTCCACTTTCGGAACAAGTGCTTCAATATCCTCTTTCGTCACTAGAAAATCAGGATTATACCGACCCTCCACATAAGCAGCTTTTATCAGGTTGAAAAGTCGTTTTTCTTCTGCTGTGTCCTGCGGAAAGACTTTAATAAATTCATCGGAATATTTTTTGACTGAACCCGAAAGCTTGGAAAGATTGTGTTGTTTATTATTCTCTTGAGTATAGACTAAACGAATGGCATAATAGTAATTTTCACAGGCTTGATGAAGTTGAAAAGATGCTAATTGGTAATATTTTTCATTACATACAAGTTTTGCTGTATGATAAAATTCATTAGCTTTTTTAAATTTATCTTCAAAATACTCCTCCGCCTGCTGTTTTATTTCATCATAATGAAGTTTCCTTTTCCTGGCAAGCTTAAACTTTCCGCTGTCGTAAAGGATAACTCCTTCTTCTTTCACTTGGGTATAGAAATATCTACCTTCGGAAAGGTCTTTATTCAACTTCTTTATATCATCATTAATAAACTGTATAGGAGGCTGCCTGTCTGGGTCTTTAGCTTGCTTGTAATAAATCGCTTCGATATTATCCAATACTTTTCCTACACTACTATCGGATACTCCACTGGAAACAACCAGAATGTCGTAATCGCTTACGTAAAATTGAAGCTTTCCGAATTCGAATTTTTCGTCATAGTCCACATATTTGTTCCGGGCATAACTTCCGTAAAGAATAATCATTTCGGCATGCGGAATCCGTTTCTTTATCAAATCGACAAGAAAATTCAGTTCTTCCTGCTTTTGCTTAGGCAAATATGCAATGGACTTCTTCATAGGAATTCGTTTATTTCTAAGATATTAAAACACAAAGTTACGAAAAAACCGGAAAAAGTATTTAACATTCCGGGGCAATTTGTATATTTGTAGAATATAGGATGCGCCTCGGACAAGTTCAAGCAAGCTTGACTTGCCTCTCGGCTTTCACTATATTTGTCGTAACGTTCTGTTTTTATCCGTATTGTCAGTCCGTACAATCGGTTAAGGTTTATAGAATGCAGATAATCAAAACTTAGTTATGCGATTAATTATTTACCTGATTGAAACAATCAGGCTTAATACGGACATTTATGGAAAATATACAAAAACAGGAAATTAATTTAGAACCGCTAATACCGTTCTTTTCCGAAAATATTGCTCCTTCGGAATTTGCTCAATTATTAGATGAATTGATATTTGATTATGTTTCGATATTAATTCAACTCATGCAATCTGATGGCGACAGCATACATGAACAAGCCAACCAATTTGTGTTTCATTTAAGAACATTACGGGATATTTTGCCGGAATGTGAGAAAGCGTAATCTTTAATAAGAAACGTCCTCTGTTCCATTGTGAAAGAGGACGTTTCCTCAAACGAATCGTTATTTTCCTACTTTTAGATCATTGATCTCTTTCTGCAGCTGCTGAACATCGCTACTATCCCGGTTCATCTGCTGAAGCTTTTCTGCCTGTTCCTTTATTTTTTGTTCATAAGTTTCCACATCGGTGCGTATTCTATTGATAACTTTGTTATTATCAGGATTTCTAAAAATATTCTCCAATAAATTCAAGTCTTCTGGACTTATCCCATTAGTCATTCGGATATAACGGTATTTCAAGTCATTATATCGTAATTTCCCGTTTTTATTCTGCTGACTGATATTGATACCGATAGAGCAAATTACAAGCAAAGACAGGGAAATCAAGGCGATAAACACCCATGAGGATGCAATGTCGATACTTATCCGGTGAAAATGTTTTTGTGGTGCGGGATGAGAAATGAATTCTTTGATTTCATCCAGTTTTGACAATAACCGTTCTTCCGATTGGTTGACTTTACTTTCTATACCTGATAAATCTGGTGGGCTGACAGTGCTTTGTTCCCGGTTTTCGGACTTTTTGATTAACTTTTTGATTTCCTCAAACATGACACTTATCATTGATACTTCATTCGTATTCATAAAATTGTTTTTTTAAGTTTATAAACTCCTTCCTTTTTTCTTTTTCTTCTTACGTAACCGTAAGGCTTCCGCTTCATTCTCATCGTAGCTGGGCGACGGCTGTATATCAAATAGACCACCCAAAGTAGATACTGCACTTTCCAATATCGAAGATTGGCCGGAAGTATGATTATCCTGCCTAATTGATTGCTGAAAAGCTGTTTCTTTTTGAGATTTATCGTTTTGGTGTAACTGATAATCAATTTTCGAATAACTGAACATGCGGTCAACTTTGGAACCGTTAAAGGAATATCCGTTTTTAGAAAAGATAATGCCTTGTTTTTCATCGGTCTTTCCCTTGTACTTGAATTGCACGCCGGTATTCATTTTATCCAGAGAAGAAATCAACTGTTTCCAATCCTTACATTTTGGAAGCAGTTTGTTTAATTCCTGATAAATTTCATATTTCGTCTTATCCGGCTCTTTCAAACGATGCATTTTTACATTCTCTTTTCCAGTGGCAAAGTATAATCCGTATTTTTCGGTCAGTTCTTTGCAAATCTTTTCACTTCGGAAACGGTCGTTCTTGTCCGAAATCGTTTTACACTGATTATCCACACGGTTAAAGCAGAGATGAATATGCGGATGTTCCTTGTCATGATGCCGGGCAACGATATACTGGGTATTAACAATTCCCATTTTCTGCATGTATTCGCGGGCAACCTTAACCATCAGTTCATCTGTAACTTTACTTTTATCCTGTGCAGAAAAATCCAATGAAATATGACCGACAGATTTTCCCAGTTTCGGATTCAACTTTGCCTGTGCAATAAAACTTTGGATAACAGAATCTTTGTTTTTCAGCCTCACTCCTTCAGCATCCAGAACCTTTGTTTCCTTTTGACTATCCAAAATATAGTTGAGAACGCCTTTGAAGCCACAGCCTTTTGATATTTTCGCCATCATTGTTCCATTTGTTTGATAATTTCGTCAATCTTTCCAACCAATATCCGGCATTCCGAATCAACGGAAAGATAACCTTGAGCGTTTGCCCTGCGAGCAATCTGGTTCAGGTTGTTTGCCATTCCGCAAAGTTTACGGATGCAATCAACTTGCTCCACGTTCAACCGTTCCCTTACATATCCTTTTTTCAAACACTCGCGGACAAAATCGCTGATTGTCGTTTTTGCACCTCTTACCTTAGCGATAAGAGAATAATATTCCTCTGTTATCAGCTTCAGATTGATCCGGTACACTCTTTTCCGACCGATTTCTTTCGGAGGTCTACCTCCTTTCTTATTATTTTTCGACATGATATTTTCTTTTGAAATTTGTACAATCAGACCAACGGGATGAACCTCCCTGCGCGTTCTAAAGCAGGGAGCAAGTGGGTTCCGGGCATACCGGAACATAAACTTGCTCCGCTAAAAACCGTAGAGCCTACGGTCTACATGATTATTTATTATTTCCTTCGACTTTCACCTTTCAGTTCAATAAAATTGAACATGGATTTCAGTCTATCTCCGGTCATTTTACCGTATTGATTTTCTGAACAGAGGGTGTCAAGGGTAAAATTACTTATCCCATGAGTCCATGCTCCAGTATCGTAACGTTCGCATAAAAGTTCAATCATCGGACTCCTCAGGTTGCCAAAATCCATGACTTGTTTGGGTTCTCTCCCAAACTCATCAATAATCAACGGCATCCGGGAAAAACTTTTAACTGGTTTTTCTTTTAGTATGCTTATCAATTCAGACGATTTGAAGAACTTCAACAAAGGTCGTTGTATATGCAGGGAGTAAATCACGGAATTATACATCTCAGCCATTGCCTGCATAATCAAAGTTTTCCCGCAACCATATTTCCCGACAAGCATAACTCCTTTTCGCATATCGCCTGAAAAACGTTCATCCTTTCTCAGATATAGGTAGAGTTGTTTGATAACCGGCTCGTTTTTGTCATCGAAAACAAACAAATTTTTCTCCCTCCGTTTTTCCAATATGACATTTGCACTCTGAGCGAGCAACAGCTTATACTCTCCATATTCGAAAGGAAAAGGGAAACGCAACAATTCGTTCTCTTTTTTTTCACTAGCAAAACGAGCTTTTAATGTCTCCATACATATATCCAGTTTATTCATCGAAGTCACTGCCTGAGGCAACAAATTCTCTTTTTGAAAATCTTTCATTTTTTGATGAATTAGAATAATTAGTTTTTGTCTTTGTTTTATTATATAATGATTCGGGGTTAGATGTCGGAATAGGGTTCTGATTAGGTGTCAATATTTTATACCTTGTCTTTACCCTATATCCCTGACCTCCAGCAATGAAATCAATAAGTAAAGCTTCTTTCAGATTATTCCGTGCTGTTCGCAACACAGCCGAAGAAATTCCGACATAGGCTTTTACCTTATCATCTCCGTATTCGAACCATTCTTTCTCCCAGAAAAAACGATTGGCAAGTTGTAACAGGAAAAAGTACAGGCGTGTCTCATTTCCGTTAAACCCTTTCTGCTCATCCACTCGCCAAAAGTTATTTATCAGTTCGATGTAGTTCATGGCTTATCGCTTTCGACTGCGAGTCACAACATAAGTTGCTGCTTCCTGTTCTCGTTGTTCTGCCGTCTTAATAGGATTCTTCATCAACCATTGGTCTATTTCTTCCTTACTGAAATAAATGGTCTTACCGTGAGGCTTAAAATGAGGAATTTTGTTCGTACAGGTTAATTTGTACATGTAGGTCTTCGATATACCTGTGTATTGGCAGCATTCATCGAAAGTGAATACATCTTTTTGTCCGAGAAGCAGACTTTCTATCTTCTCCAAACGCTTTTCTATTAGATTATTTTCCATACAAAATGATTTTTAAAATGATACAATCAGGTGTCGCGACTACCTTTCGACTGCAAAGAAAGATCATCTAATCAATGGAAAATTTAACCACCAATGTATTAGTCTTATCGACCAATGTTTTGACAATTATTGCCAAATAAAAAGCCCAAGACTATAAGTCTCAGGCTACTGATTCTTGTATGGGATAGAAAGTTTATATTGAAATAATCCGGCTGATACTGTTCTTTATTTCATCTTCAACCTCTTTCTTTATGGTTGACGCATTGGATAAAGCAGAAGATAAGTCTTTCGATGTTATAGGACTGCCTTTTTTTGATATGAAGCATCTATATCTTTCAGCAACACTCATCCATGTATGGCATATCAGGTTATGTTCTTTTAATTCATTGAATAGAAATGCAATATGTTTGTTTACATCCAATTGTAAGGGTTCTTTTTGTATGCAAAGAAGAATATCTTCTAGTTCCCATTTTTCGATTTTCCGGGTAAAGATAGCCGCTTTGTTACAACATTCAGTTAATATATCAAGCTGTTCAGCAGATAAATCAGCTTCAAAGGAATTAAGCATGCGTCCTTTTTCTCTGTTATAATCGGAAACCTTTTGTTTGGCAAGATCTTCTTTAAGTTTCGATTTTCGGATTTTCTCAGCTTCTTCTTCCTTATCTTTCTTTTTTGTGTATTGGGAGATTGTTTTGATTTCACTATTCCCCTCTGAAACAATCTGTTTCAATTCAACAAGATTTTCTGAAACGGAATTTTTTACGCCCTGAATATTGGATATAATTTTTTGAGTTTCTGCATTGGGGAGTTCTTGTAGTGGGTATTCTTTGTAAAGTAGTTCAAATGTGGCTTCTATGCTGCTCCGGCTTTTTAGAGAGAAATGTCCATGAGATAAACTTTCCTTATATTTTTTCATCTGTGAATGTAAAAAGGCATTGGCTTGTTCAGTGGTCATTTTATCATGCTTAATAGCAGTTCGTAGATAATGCGGAGTGAAGCGAACATCCTGAAAAAATACGGTCAGGTAAGCAAACCAACCAAATACAGCAATAAGACCGAATCCGGCACAAGCGAACGGCAACCATAAATATCCTACTAATTTGTTTTTTCCCTTGATAGATTGATATTTCAGGAGCAAAGCATTCCAAATTTTGGTGTTTGCTTCCTGTTGTGATATTTTTATGTAACTAATTTTGTTCATAAAACGTTGCTTCAGCGATTATCGTCCAAGCAAAGTTAAAGAAACGTCAAATAATTATCAAGTAAATGGTGTCTTTTGCGTTGATTTGTACCTATTTGTCTCTCTATTGTCACTTGCGAACGCCCAAATTTGCATATTTTTTCCTTTTTTCAACTGATATACACCATTTCTATGGAGAGAATAAATAAAGCAAGACTTATGCGGAAAATACGCTTTTGAGGTACGAAAAAGGAAGATTTTCCGCATAACCAACCGGAGGCTCCGGTCTTGATGTTTTATTCTCGGAATATACCTTTGTATTTCAGGATGAAAAAGAAATTAATTATTCTGGTTAATCAAGTTAATCACAACTTTAACCATCACATCTTTTTCTTCCGTCCGGCTTTCGGCAATCATCAAAGTAAGAGCAACTAAAGTGTTATTCTCTATCAGTCTTGAACCATCTTTTTTATACAGGATGCCATTATTCTCTAAGAACCACAGGAACAGAAATGCCGCAATACGCTTATTCCCATCACTAAAAGAATGGTTCTTTACCACAAGATAGAGTAACATGGCTGCTTTCTCTTCAATGCTCGGATATAAATCATTTCCGCCAAACGTTTGGTAAATTGTATTGATGGAACTTTTAAACGATTGGTCTTTTTCGTTTGCAAAAAGTCCTCCGCTGCCGAATTTATCCCGGAGTATCTTTATGGCTTCCATCGCATTCTCGTAAGTTGCGATGAATGTATCCTCTTTGGTAGTATAATCTATTCCAAGCGATTGGTAATCATATCTGTCCAACGTATCTAAAGCGTAGGTATAATCAGTAATAACTTTCAGCAATCCTGTGGCTTCATCGGCTGTCAGTTTTTGGGTATTGATTACATTTGATAAAAGTTTTACCGTGTTCTTCAAATCTTCTAATTGCTCCGCTTTGGCTCGTTGATTGATAGCATAACCTTTTATAAGATATTCCTTCAAAACTTTATTTGCCCAGATACGAAATTGAATGCCTCGATTCGATTTAACTCTGTATCCAACAGAAATAATCATGTCAAGATTGTAATATTCCATTTTGTAAGTTTTACCATCAGTAGCAGTTGTCGCAAATTTTGCGACAACTGGAATTTCTGATAATTCCTCTTTTAACGCATTGTTAATATGTTTACCAACGGTTTTAACATCTCTGTAAAATAACTCTGCCATTTGTTGGCGGTTAATCCAAACGGTTTCTCCGTCTAACTTCACATCCAGTTGGGTACTCCCATCAGGTGTTTGATATATTAAAACTTCTCCTTTATCCAT
>JAVBKV010000031.1:0-20779 GCA_031553885.1 Bacteroidales bacterium | reverse complement strand
AAAGCCCGCTAATTTTAATCATATACTTAAATACAATTTAATGAAACAGGGCAGTTGCAGGGATTTCTTCTTTCTTTCCTCCCGGTTTTTCCCAACTTGTAACCAATGCCTTGGCTCCACCCATCTGGAAATATTTTAGTTCAACAGAATGTAAACCCTTGGCCAGTGCAGTTGTATTGGATTTTTCCTGCCGTGCATGATTACCGTCGTTATCAACCACCATTTTTCCGTCTATATATAAAACGGCTCCATCGTTGACATCAACATAGAATGTATATACTCCGCTTACAGGAACATTGATATAACCTTTGTAATGATATCCGAATGCACGGTCGTCCTTGATGGCAGAAATGTCAAAGGTAGGAATAATACTCGATAACAATACAGGATACTTACTCATATCATCCGTTTTGACACAATATCCTTCACAATAATCAAAAGCCAATCCCGGGCGAATATTTTCAACCTTTACAGGCTGTTGAAGAGTCAGTTTTTCAAATTCGGATGTAACCGTATAACTGGGATCATACCCTTTGGCAAAACCCCGGGTCTTAATAACAACCGACTCGGTAATCACAAATGGTTTTTCGTATAATTTTGAAGATTCTACGGGAAGCGACCCGTCTGTCGTATATCTTATTTCCACTGAAGGATCATCGCATAATAAGGTAACTTCCGTCTGGTCTAAGAACCGGTATCTGCCAGATTTAACCATCGGCATCGGTGCTATTTTGTATTCTTCTGTATGAGGCCTGTCTTCCTCTTTCAGTCCAAATTCCATATTTGGTTTGTCACCCATGACGAATGCAAGTTCACCTCCACCGGTAATATCAGCATGCCGGATGAAAGATCCGGAATAAGGAGTTCCGTTTAAAGACACCGATTGTATGTAACAATTCTCAAGTTTAACATTGGCTGCCTTTATCACAAATTGTTTTCCATTTTCCAGTTTGATCGTCATCTTTTCAAAAAGCGGAGTCCCGAAAACATAATAATCCATACCGGGAGTTACCGGATAAAACCCCATGGCGCTCAGCACGTACCATGCCGACATTTGACCGGCATCTTCATTGCCACAGACCCCGTCAGGCTGGTCGCTGTACAGATGATCCATGATTTCCCTCACTCTTGCCTGAGTCTTCCATGGTTTGCCGACAAACGAATAAAGATATGCCATGTTGTGGCTGGGTTCGTTGCCATGAGCATACTGGCCGATCAGACCGGTTACATCTTGTAATAACGTTTCCGAATGGTTAGTCTGGGTAGTAAAACAAACATCCAGCCAGTTGTCAAATTTCTCCTCTCCTCCCATTAGACGAATCAGTCCATTGATATCGTGCGGAACGAATGTAGTATATTGATATGCATTGGCTTCGGTATATGCATTGGATATGGTCATCGGATCAAAAAGTATATACCAATTGTAGTTACTGTATCTCGGCCTCATAAAGCCTGTTTCAGAACAATATAAATTTTTGTAAAACTGTCCTTTCTGAGTATAGAAACGATAATCGCCCTCATTAAAATCCTTTGCCAAACGCGATACACACCAATCGTCATACGAATATTCCAATGTTCTCGAAACAGATTGTCCTTCAAGATCGTATGGCATGAAGCCCATTTTTTTATAAATATCTTTTCCAACACGATACCCTTCCGAGAGTTGTTTCATCGCTTCGAAAGCAAGCTTGGTATCATAATCCCGGATATTTTTCACATACGCGTCTGCAATTACCGGAAGAGAATGATAGCCAATCATCGAATATCCCTCATTTCCTCCAAATTCCATAATAGGAAGGCTTCCAAAATGCTGATAACGTTCTAAATATGTCCGGATAAAGTGTATGCTCTTCGATGGTTCCACAATATTGTAATAGGGGTGCAACGCACGGAATGTATCCCAAAGTGAAAAAGTAGTATAATTGTCAAAGCCTTCCGCCTGATATACTTTATGATCCGTACTGCGATACCTCCGGTCGAAATCCATAGATATATTGGGATGAACATAACAGTGATACAGGGCTGTATAAAATGTCCTGCGTTCTTTTTCAGTTCCTCCCTCAACCTCTATTTTTGATAACACCTTGTTCCACGCTTTTTGCGCATCATCACGAACGCCTTGGAAATCCCATCCGGGAATTTCGTTCCTGAGGTTATTCTCTGCCCCCTCCAAATCGACTCTTGAAATGGCTACTTTTACCATTACGACTTTCTCCTTGGTTGTCGAAAAAGAAAAATGAGCTTTTATATTTTTTCCACCGGCTTCTTTCTTGCCGGTTAGCTTCTGGTTATGATAAAGTCCAAAATCGGTAAAGGGCTGGGAAAATTCCGCAACAAAATAGGTAATTTTATCTCCATCAAGCCCACCATGAACATGCCTGAAACCACAAATTTTCGAATCCGACAATACTTTTACATAAATGCTATCAATCTGATCATTAATACCATGAACCAGATCGAAGATAATGTTCCCCTCATTAACATTTCCATAAGTATACTTGTGAAAGCCCACACGCATGGATGCTGTCAGCTCTGCTTTGATGCCATCTTCCAGTTCTACTCCGTAATACCCCGGAACTGCCCATTCTGTGTCGTGCGAAAAAGCGGCACGGTAACCCGATTTTGTATCAGAAGTATCTCCAACCGAAATTTGAATATCACCAACTGTGGGCATTAATAAGATATCAGCTCCTCCCCCGCTGCCGGTTCCGCTGAAATGGGTATGACTGAAACCCATAATGCTTTTGTCGGAATAGTGATATCCCGAACAACCATCCCATGTGGTGATCCGGGTATCGGGACTCAATTGTACCATACCATGCGGCACCATCGCTCCCGGAAATGTATGCCCATGAAAATCGGTTCCTGTGAAAACATTCACAAACGTCGTATAATCTTTCTCATCATTACACGAAAAGAAAGAGATCAACAAGAAGAAACTGAGAATAATCTCTTTGGGGAGCATCCTTTTATTTTTTATTTTTGGATAATTTTTACTATTCATAAATTATATATTAAGATATTTACATTAGCACTACTGTCATAAAGGCACATTAACTAAAAACCTCTCAATCGCTTAAACGTTTAAGCAGGCAAAGATATAAAAAAAATACCGAATTTATTCCATACATATTGACTTAACCGAATAATAAATATAGACATTTTTTGAACCTTCAATATAATTCTAAGCTTTACTTGTAATAATGGTATGATTCCCCAAAAATCATTACAACTACAGGATATTTCGATTTTTTCAGCTCTGCATAATTTAATTCGAGATATTCGTCGTCGCCCCAATATGGAAGCCGATCCCAAACGGTATGTCCCAATTCCAGTTCATGTCCCGGAATGACCAATTTAGGATCGAAACCCTTCACAATCCTGCAAATATCCATTGTCCAGGCATTCGGGATGAGAATATCGACTTTATTCTTTTCTGAAACTTTATCAATCCATTCAAAATCGACCATAAAGTCATCTTCATTGATCTGATCGCCAATATGAGAAATCGTAATGTTTTCAGGTGTAGTTATCAACACCACATTGTTGTCATTATTTGCCATTTGATGACCCGGATAATTGATAAACCGTAACTCGGCATTCCCGGTAAGTTTTATTTTTTGCTCTTTTCCGGCTACTCTCTCGGGATGGATTATATTTGAAAATTCCGTCCTATCTTTACTTAATTGCTCCGGCGCCAAAACCGGACGACCCAACCGTTGAAATTCATCGACAACTTGTTTTTCCGCATGATCAGAGTGCCGGTGACTGATAAAAAGAATATCACACTGTTTTATCAAACGTTTCATCTGATCTTCCGGAATTTTAAAATCTTCGGACCTGGACGACCTCCCGCTTACAAGGTCGAATGCAATCGTTACGGATTGGGTACGGACTATAAATCCCATATTATAGATTTTCCATACTTTGGCGCCGGACGTTATTTGGGATGTTTCAAGTTCTTCAATCATCCGGTCGATTCTCGAATGGAAAAATGTCTGTGCCGGTTTTCTGAATGCCGCATACTTCTCGTGAAAAACAGCATCCATCAGGAGCAAAGCATAATTCCGTTCTCTCGATTGCCTAATAGATGGAGGATTCTCCGCAAGAATGGCGTTGATGGTATCCAGAAACACCTTCGCCTGTCTATCCATATAGTCGTTATCCTTCTGGCTTAACTAAGGATCAGGATATCCTACAGATTGGCTGAAAACATTTAATGAGACAGCCAGAATTATCATTAAACAACAAGAGATCCGTTTTTTATTCATCTTCTATCTAAATTGTTTATACCATGTACTTAACTACAATTCTTTTATTTATCTTCAATAACCACTTCCCAATCGGTAAAATTGACAGTATACTGCTTCCATAAATGTGAGGTGAACCGATATATCGTGTCTCAACAGGTGTTGTCTTCAGTTCATTACTTGTTTTTTCAACTGGCGAACGGCTTCCTTTGCCTTTTCAACAGAGGCAAAAGGACCATCGGTTTTCGCAGCATTAGGCTCGGGAAGCGTACCCGACCAGCTGTCATTTCCTTTTGTCGATAAATAAAAATCAGCTTTGGCTTTGCTTACATCGAATTCTTCCCATACCTGACTTCGTAATAATTTTCCATCACGCAACTGGGCGGTTGATAATGAATAATTAAATAGTAAAACTAACGCAGCAAGAAAAAATTGATTGCAGTATTAGTCAATCATTTCGGAGGAAATCTGAATTTAGCCCGAATCGAATTCTTTGGCATGTTTATTTGTGCCTTAATCTTGATCCTATGTTCCAAAACCGTTCCAGTAAATAAAAAAACAGCCACCTACAAATCTTGTAAATGGCTGATATTCAACGGTCGGGGTGAGACGATTCGAACGTCCGACCACACGCCCCCCAGACGTGTACTCTAACCGGGCTGAGCTACACCCCGTTGCTTATTTGCGGGTGCAAAGATAATTTGTTTTTTTGATAAAAACAAGCGTTTTCTGAATAAATCAATCTTTATCTTCTTCCGGAAAATCAAGCTCTACTGGGATTTGCCTGTGGAAAGCTTCCTGGAAGGAAATCAATGTTTCTGTACGAGACAGTCCCAGCGGTTGTAGTTTTTTATGAATGATTTCAAGTAAGTGCTGATTGTTTTTTGCGTATAATTTTATGAATAAATCATATTGCCCTGTAGTGTAATGGCATTCCACTACTTCCGGGATTTTTTTTAACGCAGCGACAACTGCTCCGAATGATTCCGGATCTTTTAAATACAACCCCATGTAGGCGGAAGTTTCATAGCCTACTTTGTTGTGGTCGACAATAAACTCTGATCCTTTGATGACACCCAGGTTAGTCAATTTTTGAATGCGTTGATGAATCGCAGCTCCTGAAACATTACAAGCCCTGGCTACTTCCAAGAAGGGAATCCGGGCATTATGAATGATCATTTTAAGAATCTTTTCATCCAATTCGTCTAATTGATGATGTCCCATGAGAATGATTGGTTTGGTGAATAATAAATGCTTTGAAATACAAAAATAAGTGAATTTGTTAATAAAAACAAACAAAAAACTTATAACTTACAATTTTACCCGTGCAAAAAACGATAAGCGATATGAGACATGACACCTACTGAAGTCAGAAAAGCATTTTCGTCAATCAGGAAGCGGGAAGTATGCAGTCCTCCACAGGGCTGCTTTCCTTGTATTCCAAAGCGATAAAAGGTAGTGGGGTATAATTGGGAGAAAAAACCGAAGTCTTCAGCCGTCATTCTTTTATTCAATCCTTTTACATGAGACGTTCCGAGGTATTCTTCTGCGAATTGTTTCATTCTATGGGTCAGCAGTTCATCGTTGATGACACAGGGATAGCCATCTGTAATGTAGATTTCGCATTGACAACCATAAGCTTCTGCCGTGTTCCTGATACAGGATGCTATCATTTCCTTGAGCACGACCCGTTCTTTTTCGTTCATTGTCCGAAGGGTTCCCGAAATATGTACTTCGTCCGGGATGATGTTGGTATTCCCCTGAGCCACGAAACGTCCGAAAGAAAGCACAACCGGGTTGAACGGGTCACATCTCCTGCTGACGATCTGCTGAAGTGAAACGATGCATTGGGAGGCAGCAAGAACGGTATCGTTTGCCAGGTGGGGAAGGGCTCCATGTCCTCCTTTTCCTTTGATTTTGAAATGAACCTCATCTGCAGCGGCCATGATGGTTCCCGGTTCAAAACCCACGTCGCCTGTCGGATAGTCGACATACACGTGTTGTGCAACAATCGCATCCGGTTGGTAATCCCTGAAGATATCTTCCTGAAGCATCAGGCGGGCTCCGCCGGGATCTTTTTCTTCTCCGGGTTGAAATATAAGCAGGACGGTTCCGTTCCATTCCGATTTTAATTCTTTCAGTATTCGGGCAACCCCAAGAAGAGTGGCTGTATGTGCGTCGTGCCCGCAGGCATGCATAACATTTTCATAGACTGATCGGAAAGGAATCTCATTTTCTTCCCGGATCGGAAGGGCGTCCATATCGGCCCGCAGGGCCAGGACCTTACCCGACGGACTGGCTCCGTGAATGATACCCAGAATACCAGTCCCAGCAATGTTATTCCGGAATGGAATTTCCATTTTCGTCAGTTGTTCCTGCACAAAAGCCGATGTTTCAAATTCATTGAAAGACAGTTCGGGATGAGCATGTAATTGTTTATACCACGCTATGACATCCGGGTGGTATTGATAAACAGATTTCCTTATTTTTTCTTTTATATTCATTTGGTTTCCTTTCGCTCTGTAGAGTAGTGGACAGTCAGCATATTGTTTTCCCTGAGTGCTTGCTTGATGTCATTGACTAGTCCCATTTTTGTGTCTTTATCGATTCTCAGGACAACGAGCATTTTATCCCGGTCGCCCGGATTTACTTTTTCCCTGATCCGGTTCAGGTAACCTGACAATTCCTTCAGGGTAACAAAATCTGCATTTACCTGAATAACCGGAGCTTTTTTGTCAACAATGATGTAGGTTACCAATGATTTTTCTTCCAGCTTCTGCAGTTCGGAAGCCACAGGTATTTTGACATGCAACTTGAGTGGGACTTCCCTCATGTTGGTTACAATCATAAAGAAAAAAAGCAGGGTAAAAATCAAATCGGGTAGGGATGCTGTATTCAGTGAAGGTACTTCCCGGGGTTCGGACTTGCGGAACTTACTCATGATTAGCCTCCTTTCCGGTTGGGCGGTATTCGGTTTCCGAAATCCGTTGCGGATAGATTTCCCGGATGGCAGCCTGTTGTTCGTCACTCAGGCGGTCGTATGGTATCTTGAAACGTTGCTGCGCAAGTTCGCTGCGTAGCTCATTATAGGCGGCTGTCAGTTCGTTCTGAACGGATATATAGGTCTGAAAATTACTTTCACGACTTATTTTCAATGATATGGAATGGCGGGTAGTTGCCTGAAATGAACCAAAGAAAGGTACATCCATTTCTCTTTTTTCTGGGAGGTATTCTTTATTTTCCGGATTGGAAATGAATTCTTTAGTCAGGGGTTTAATATGATCTATCGCAATAAGCGTATCTTTCCACAAAACCTGATTATTTTCATCAATGGAAAAAGTAAGAAGATTCCGTTCGCGGATATCCATTTTCTTTTTGACGGCATCCTCCGATATGGCCGGGGCCAGGCGACGATACAGACCTTTCCCGGTATCCAGAGAACTGGTAACCAGGAAGAATGTCAGTAGCAGGAATGCGATGTCTGCTGATGAACTTGAATTGATTTGCGGTATTTTATTCCTGCGGGATCGCATTTTATTTGGTTTTCTTAAAATAACTCCATAGAATTCCTGCAAAAACAGAAACGAAGGTTACCCCAAGCAGAATATAAATGGAAAATAACCACATATCGGTTATTTTCAGCCAGTTGTAAGTGTTTTCATTTCCTTCGTAACCGGAAATCGCCAAGGAAGTTCCGTCTCCCAGATAAAATGTAGTTCCGAACAGAACGAAGAGTGCAAAGAATGGTATAAATGACTTCCATGCCGTTCGCGGTTCTTCTTTCCAACGCCTGAAAAAACGAAAAAGAGACAGGATTCCGGTAATAATAACAGTCAATACCAGAAGGATATAAAGCCAGTAGAGCAGAGCAGAAGTTTCCCAGGTATACCTGACATCCGGGTGATTAAACAAACCGGAATAAAATGCGGAAAACAAGGCTACGGTGATAAACATACATAGCCAAAGTACCAACGTCGATATTTTACCGGGATTGAGTTTCATTGTTTCCGGATGGTTTGCTTGTATTTAATGACCATGTCCAGGATATGGATCGAATCATCTTCCATCTGATTGATGATTCCTTCGATTTTTGTCAGTATGTAATTGTAGAAAAACTGAAGGATCAGGGCTACGATTAATCCGCCTACCGTGGTTATCAGAGCTACTTTCATTCCTTCAGCCACGATGGCGGGACTGATATCTTCGTGCATCTGGATATTATCAAAGGCGAAAATCATTCCGATAACCGTTCCCAGGAAACCCAGCGAAGGAGCTGCGGCGATAAACAGGGTAATCCAGGAAAGATTTTTTTCCAACAATCCTGCCTGTACGCTTCCGTAGGAAATGATGGATTTTTCGACCACATCAATGCTTTCATGGAAGCGTATCAATGCTTGATAACAAATGGATGCAATAGGCCCGCGGGTATCCCGGGCAATATCTTTGGCCGCTTCCAGGTCTCCTTTTTTTAATTGAGTTTCTACTTCTGAAAGCAGCTTCTTTGTGTTGATCTGAGACAGGTTCAGATAAATGATCCGTTCCAGACAGAAGGCTAATCCGGCAATCATGGACAAAGCAATAAAACTCATGAAGAATGCAGATCCTTCGATGAATTTGGTTTTAATGGCCTGATGAAAATTACCTTCTGCAATCAATGGTTTTGAAGTATTGGAGATTGTATCTGTTACTTCAGGCAGGATATCCTGTCCGTATATTCCCCAGGGGAAAAGAGATCCGATCAGAATAATTATAAATAGAATACTGATGCTTCGTTTCATAGTCGATAAATTTACGAAGGCCAAAGTTACGATCTTTCCGGAATATGTCGGCTGTTCTGTTGGTTATTTTTTTATTTGCGCCAATGCCTGCATAATATTGGCCGGAGGCCGTTGTCCCATTAATTCTTTTTTCATAAAATCCATGTATGGAGCTACATGTTTGAAGTATTGGTAGTAGCCCTGACAAAGGTAGTTAAGTCCGGGTTCTCCGGATGAGGTATGGATGATCCGGTTTTTAGGACATTCGCCGTGACAGGCAAACAGAAATTCACAGGTTTTGCATTGAGAGGGCAGCGAGTCTTGTTTGTCTGTTCCGAAACGCAGTTGTTTATCGGAATACATCATTTCCGTCAGTGTCCGGGTGTGTATGTTTCCCAATTTGAAAGGTGGAAAAACGAAATGATCGCAACTGTAAACATCCCCGTTGAATTCCATCACCCCGGCATGTCCGCAAGTGTTGGCCCAGATGCAATTTCCAGGTTGTTCCCCCATCCAGTTGGCCAATGTAGAGTCAAAAAGCTGGACAAAGAAAGTTCCCACATCTTTCCTGACCCATTCATCAAAGATCGCAATCAGAAACTGTCCCCATTTATCGGTTGGAACGCTCTCCGGAGTCATTTTTCCGTCGGGTAAAGTTTCGACGATAGGGGAGAACTGGATAAACCGGCTATCTGTCTCTTTGAAAAAACGGTAGAATTCGAGAGGGTAATCGACGTTGTAGTCATTGACGACAGCCATGATATTGTACTCGACTCCGTGTTTTTTCAATAATTCAATACCTCGCATGACTTTCAGGAAGGTAGGACGCTTGTCTGACGTTTTCCTGTAATGGTCGTGGCAATGCTGAGGGCCGTCGATGGAAATGCCGACTAAAAAATTGTTGTCTTTGAAAAAACGGCACCAATCGTCCGTTAATAAAGTTCCGTTGGTCTGGATACAATTATCGATGTTTCGGCCTCCTGCGTATTTACGTTGCAAAGCCAGGGCTTTCTTGTAAAAATCGATGTTCCTCATCAGGGCTTCTCCACCGTGCCAGGTAAAAAGAACATCCGGCATGGTTTGGGATTGAAGGTATTGACGGGTGAATGCTTCGAGCAGATCTTCGCTCATCAGGTATTTTTTTTCTTCCGGATACAGGCCTTTTTTTTCCAGGTAATAACAATAGTCACACCGCAGGTTACATACTGCACTGACAGGTTTCAGCATGACGTATAGAGGCTTAGCAAAAGGAGCGAAGTAATTTCCGGAAGTCATAGTCGTGTTGAGTGGAGCATATCGGACTCGAACCGATCACCTTTAGACTGCCAGTCTAACGCTCTAGCCAGATGAGCTAATGCCCCATGTAGTGTAAACGCAATGCTTTTCACATTGACGGTGCAAAGGTAAAACATTTTCTTTAATTAATAGCATAGCATAGCTAAAATTTTAATTCTATCTTTGTTCCATGATTAAAGAAAAAATAATCCTGGGGATCGATCCGGGTACGACCGTGATGGGATATGGAATTCTGAAGATTGAGGATAATAAGCCTTATTTAGAAGCCATGGGAATTTTGGCTCTCAATAAATACGAGGACCATTACCTGCGTTTGCGCCGTATTTTCGAACGGGTGATTTCCCTGATCGACGAATACCTACCGGATGAATTGGCCATCGAAGCTCCTTTTTTCGGAAAGAACGTACAAAGTATGCTTAAGCTGGGGCGGGCGCAGGGCGTAGCTATGGCTGCCGCTCTGTCGCGTGATATTCCTATTTTTGAATACGCTCCGTTGAAAATCAAGATGTCGATTACCGGCAACGGAAATGCATCCAAAGAACAGGTAGCCGATATGTTAAGACGTTATCTGAAAATTCCGGAAGAAAACATGTTGCCTCAGTTGGATGCCACAGACGGATTAGCTGCAGCACTCTGTCATTTTTTCCAGAACAACCGTCCGGATTCTCAGGCAAAATATACCGGATGGAAAGATTTTATTAATAAAAACGAAAGCCGGGTGAAAAAATAAAGACGATCAGAACGCTTCGTTGAAATTGAAATAGAACCCTTTCGTGTCTTTTCCGATACCAAAATCCAACCGGATAGCCATACGGGGCTGTACCTCGAACCGGTATCCGATACCGGCATTCGGCAGCCAGTGCTCAAATCCCAGATCCGGAGCGATGGATCCTCCAGCCACCCAGCCGATTAATCCGTGTTTGCTGCGTTCCCCGTTTTTCTTATAAAAAGAATGCCGGTATTCGGCAATTCCGAACAACATGTTTTTATCACGGTATTGCCCCCATAGGTATCCCCTCAGGTCGAATGGTGTTCCCAGTTGCGACATTTCACCATAAGGAACCTGTCCTGTAGCAAAACGTCCCCGGATTTGTACGGCCAGCGTTTGGCCCGGTTTGAACAACTGTATGTAATGCCGGGCATCCAGATTGAAAACCTGGTAGTTATTCTGTCCTCCTAAATAGTGACCATAAATCATACCCTGGGCCAAAAGATACCATCCCTTCCAGGCGTTAACAGGTACATCCCGGGAATCGATCATGGCATGTATCCCCAACCCCGCATTAAAAGGTCTGTCGTTGTATTCGATATAATTCGGATCGTCTGCTACTACTGGAGCAGGGTCTTTTCCCTTGGTATAATTGATATCTAGGGCTCCTCCTATAAAATAATCGGGCTTGAACTGCCAGAATACCTGCGGGTTGATTTGGAACCATAAGCGGTCGTATTCGGTGGTAGTATCGGATTTTGCCGTATTGCGCCCATTGTTGTAACCGATACCGAAATAATTATCCGGCATGCTTTTGAACCAGATATCGGCGTTTACCCTTAATTTATCGTGCATCCAGAAAGAGGTGATTTTAGAAGAAACAAAAATAGCTCCGGTAGTGCTCAACCCTACTGTAACCGGAATCGAAGTCCGGTGCAACAGTGAGTCCGATCGGTCGGTACGGAGTGACATCAAGGCTCCTCCTGCAATTGAAAATCCCAATTCCGGGGTATATCCGGGGCCTATTACCGGGGTAATCATAAGAGAGCCTTCTTTCTCTCTGATGGCATTTTTCATCTGATAACGCTTCAGCCAGTTCAGGTGTTGAATGGTGTCCTGTTCTGTCTGGCCGTAGCCGAACAGAGTCGTCAACGATACTAATAAAAGGAGAACTATTCTATTTTTCATTTCAGCTAATTGTTAATTCTTAATTTTTAATTATATATACAAAAACAGTTAACAGGCGGATTTGTTTGATGGAATTCCAAAATAAAAGTTATAGGTGTTTTGTGTAGTTTATAAATAATACTTACATTTGTGGTCAAATTGTCATGTTGATATTGCAAAATGAACTCAAAGATAGAGCATGAGGGTATCATCTCCAAGATAGACGGTCATGTGATAACGGTTCGCATCATACAACATGCAGCTTGCTCGGGATGCCATGCCCAATCAGTCTGTGCTGTTTCCGAAAGCAAAGAAAAAACCATTGAAATTCCTCATGTTTATGGTTCTTTTCAGGTAGGAGATTCAGTAATCGTTGAGGGTTCTTCGACCCTGGGATTAAAGGCCGTCTGGTATGCATTTGTTGTGCCGTTGATGCTTGTTGTTACAGTTTTAGCCCTTTCCTTGTATTATTTGAAAGATGAAGTTACGGCTGCGTTTATATCCGTGATTTTTCTGGTTTTCTATTATGCTTTGTTGTATAAATTGAAAGATAGATTCAAAAAGAAATTTGTATTTACCTTGATTAAACGTTAAAAGAAAATATGAGTGTTATCGGAATGGCTGTTATTACACTTGGGTCGATCGGGGCTGCCGGAGCCATTATTTTATATGCAATATCCCGGAAGTTTCAGGTGTATGAAGATCCAAGGATAAAAGAAGTACTGGATGCACTGCCGGCCGCTAATTGCGGAGGTTGCGGTTATCCCGGTTGCAGCGGATTTGCCGGAGCTTGTGTTAATTCGGAGAGTTTAGATGGGTTGTTTTGTCCCGTAGGAGGTCAGAGTGTAATGGATCAGGTAGCTTCCTTATTGGGGAAATCGGTTGGATCTACGGTTCCCCGGATTGCTGTGGTTCGTTGTAATGGAACCTGTGAAAACCGTCCTGCGGTCAATTCCTATGATGGAGCCTCGTCCTGTGTTGTCGTTTCTTCCCTTTATGGCGGTCCGACGGGTTGTTCGTATGGTTGCCTGGGATTGGGTGATTGTGTGAAAGTCTGCTCGTTTAATGCTATCCGGATCAATCCTGTCGATTTACTTCCTGAAATCGACGAAGATAAATGTACCAGTTGCGGAGCATGTGTCAAAGCTTGTCCAAAATTGTTGATTCAATTACGAAAAAAAGGACCGAAATCGCGTCGTATCTTTGTTTCCTGTATGAATAAGGAGAAAGGAGGAGTTGCAAAGAAAGCTTGTCGTGTAGCCTGTATTGCTTGTGCAAAATGTCAAAAGGTTTGCCCGTATGAAGCGATTACCATTGAGAATAATCTGGCATCTATTGATGACGATAAATGTCGACTGTGTCGTAAGTGTGTCAGTCAATGTCCGACTTCTGCAATCGTGGAGTTGAACTTTTTGCCCCGAAAAGAAGTTCTAAATACCGGAGAAGAAACACTTTCTTAATTTTAATATTAAAATGTTGAGAACATTTAAAATAGGAGGGGTACATCCTCCGGAAAATAAACTGACAGCAAATAAAAAAACGGAACGGATGCCCTTACCCAGGCAGGTAATTATTCCTTTATCTCAACACATTGGAGTTCCATCTGTTCCTGTTGTAGCTAAAGGAGACCCGGTAAAAGTGGGAACCATGATTGCCAAAGCAGGCGGTTTTGTATCGGCCCGGATACATTCCCCTGTTTCAGGAACTGTTAGTAAAATAGACCACGCTACGGATGTCAGCGGTTATAAACGTACAGCTATTATTATCGATGTAGAAGGCGATGTCTGGGAAGAAACAATCGACCGGACAGAAACATTAGTAAAAACCTGTAGTCTTTCGTCCAAAGAAATTATTGAAAAAATTACGGAAGCCGGAATTGTCGGAATGGGAGGTGCCACATTTCCCACTCAGGTCAAATTATTGCCTCCTCCCGGGATGAAGGCTGAGATATTATTAATCAATGGAGCAGAGTGTGAACCCTACCTGACTTCTGATCATGCTTTAATGCTGGAAAAAGCGGAGGAAATTCTGGTCGGAACCCAGTTGCTGATGCGTGCGATAGGGGTGGATAACGCAGTAATTGGTATAGAAAATAATAAAAAGGATGCAGTTCAGAGCCTTACATCCCTGGCAAAAAAATATTCAGGTATCCGTGTATTCCCTTTGAAAGTCCGTTATCCGCAGGGAGGAGAAAAACAACTGATAGATGCTGTTGTTAAGCGTCAGGTCCCGGGTGGATCATTGCCTGTTGCCGTAGGCGTAATTGTTCATAATGTGGGAACTGCTTATGCTGTATATGAAGCCGTACAAAAAAATAAACCTTTGTTCGAAAGGATAGTGACCGTGACCGGGAAAAGGCTGACTAATCCTTGTAACCTCTGGGTTCGCCTGGGGACTCCGGCCCGGGAATTGATCGAATATGCCGGAGGGTTGCCTGAAGATACCGGAAAAATTATCAGTGGAGGCCCTATGATGGGTAAAGCGTTGGTTGATACGGATGTTCCGGTTACCAAAGGTAGTTCCGGGATTTTACTTTTGTCTTCCGGGGACACCAAACGTAAAGAAATGAGGGATTGTATCCGGTGTTCCCAATGTGTTCAGGTCTGCCCGATGGGATTGGTTCCCAGCTTTCTGATGAGTGTAACGGAATTTGAAGAGTGGGGTAAAGCCGAGCAATTCGATATTATGGATTGTATCGAGTGCGGAGCCTGTAGTTATGTTTGCCCTTCTAACCGGCCGTTATTGGATTACATTCGTATGGGCAAGGCGAAAGTCTCGGGAATTATAAGGGCCAGAAAAGAATAAAAAATGGAAAATATGAATGAAAAGAAATTGATAATAGCTCCTTCCCCTCATATACACAGTGGAGACACGGTAGAAAAGAAAATGTACGGGGTGATAATAGCCTTGATTCCTGCTTTTTTAGTTTCTCTGGTTTATTTTGGCTTGGGGGCATTGATTGTAACCACAGTCTCCATCCTTTTCTGTATTTTATTTGAATTCCTGATTCAAAAATTCCTGATTAAAGGAAAAACTTCAATCAGAGACGGCTCTGCGATTTTAACCGGAATTCTATTGGCTTTTAATCTTCCGTCCAATCTTCCGGTGTGGATCATTATGATCGGAGCACTGGCGGCGGTAGGGATCGGAAAAATGTCATTCGGCGGTTTGGGAAATAATATCTTCAATCCGGCTTTGGTAGGACGTGTATTCCTGTTGATTTCTTTTCCGGCGCAGATGACTACCTGGCCGCTTCCCGGTTTGTTTCCTTTGGAGTATACCGATGCAGCTACGGGAGCTACCGCCCTTTCCATGATTAAAAATCATTTCGGAACGATACCTTCGGTTGTTTCCATGGCTTTGGGAAAGATGGGTGGAAGTCTTGGAGAGACGAGCGCCCTCGCATTGCTTTGCGGATTGGCTTATATGCTTTGGAGAAAAATTATTACCTGGCATATTCCGGTGTCTATTATTGGAACTGTATTGGTCTTTTCTTATGGCATGTATTTCCTGTCTCCGGGTGAATTTCCGCTTATATTTCCTGTTTGGCAGGTGCTTTCCGGAGGATTGTTGCTGGGGGCTGTTTTTATGGCCACGGATTACGTTACTTCTCCGATGACAAAAAAAGGGATGTTGATATATGGGTCCGGAATCGGTGTCCTGACTTTTGTAATCCGTTTGTTCGGTGCTTATCCGGAAGGTATGTCTTTTGCTATTTTGATTATGAATGCAGTTACTCCGTTAATTAATATTTATGTTAAACCTAAACGATTCGGAGAGGTGGTGAAAAATGGATAAATTGAAATCTTCTTTATTGAACATGTTCTTGTCGTTGACCATTATCTGTTTGGTCTCGAGTGCAGTCTTGGCTTCGGTGAACCAATGGACGCAAGATCCTATCGAAACATCCAAAAAAGACCGGTTGGAAAACTCCATCAAAGCGGTTGTACCTGCATTTGATAATTCTCCGACGGAGGAAGCGTATATGGGAGGCGCTTCAGAGGGAGATTCCCTGAAAATTTATCCGGCAAAGAAAGGCGATGAATTAGTAGGTGTCGCTGTTGAGAGCAATAGTATGAAAGGTTTTGGAGGTGAAATCAGTGTTCTGGTCGGAATGACTCCGTCGGGAGATTTGATTAATTATGAAGTATTACAACACACTGAAACTCCCGGACTGGGAGACAAAATGGCTTCCTGGTTCAAAACCGATAAAAATAAACAAAATATTTTAGGTAAGAAATTGTCTGAAACGGTGTTGAAGGTTTCCAAAGACGGTGGTGATGTGGATGCCATTACTGCGGCAACAATTTCTTCCCGGGCACTTCTCGATGCGATCAACCGCGCCTATACGGCTTATACGGGGTATTCGGATGCCGGTTCCGGAGCGACGGAGAAAACGGAAGAAACGGATGGAGAGTCAGGGGCAACAGGAGAAGAAGAGAACCCGGATACAAAAATTGAAAATCAAAAAGGAGAGCATGAATAAAAATCTGACAATATTGACGAATGGTATTCTCAAAGAGAATCCGGTTTTTGTTTTGTTACTCGGAATGTGTCCCACTTTAGGAACGACTTCTTCCGCTTTGAATGGATTAGCGATGGGACTGGCTACAACTTTTGTATTGGTCTGTTCCAACGTGGTTATTTCCTTGCTGAAGAAGCTGATACCGGATCAGGTTCGCATACCTGCATTTATTGTGGTGATTGCGACTTTTGTAACGGTTGTACAGAAACTGATGGAAGCTTATCTGCCTGATCTGTATTCCAGTTTGGGACTTTTTATCCCGTTGATTGTTGTAAATTGCATTGTTCTGGGACGAGCCGAGTCTTTTGCCGCTAAGAATAATGCTTTCCTTTCCCTGTTGGATGGCTTAGGTATCGGACTTGGATTTGTATTTGCCCTGACTTTATTAGGGGCTACCCGTGAGTTTCTGGGAACCGGAAAATTATTCAGTCTGGAGGTTTATCCGGAGCATTACGGTTCGCTTATTTTTGTCCTGGCCCCGGGAGCTTTTATCGCATTAGGATTTTTAATAGCAATTATAAATCAACTAAGAACTAAAAACTAAGAACTAAGAGTTAAGGGAGTACAAAGCATCCTTTAACTCTTAGTTCTTAGTTTTTAGTTCTTAGTTTTTAGTTCTTGATTTTATGGAGTACATCATTATTTTTATCTCTGCAGTTTTTGTTAACAACATAGTCTTGTCCCAGTTTCTGGGTATTTGTCCGTTTTTGGGCGTTTCAAAGAAAGTAGAAACGGCAGTTGGGATGTCGGCGGCTGTTGCTTTTGTAATGACGATTTCGACCATCGTTACGTTCCTGATTCAGTATTATGTGTTGAAACCTGCAGGATTGGAGTTTATGCAAACGGTCAGTTTTATCCTGGTCATTGCGGCTTTGGTACAAATGGTTGAAATCATATTGAAAAAAGTGTCGCCGGCTTTGTATCAGGCTTTGGGAGTTTTCCTTCCTTTGATAACCACGAACTGCACCATCCTGGGAGTAGCTATTCTTGTTATTCAGAAAAAATTTGATCTGTTGACATCCATTGTTTTTGCAATATCAACGGCCGTCGGTTTCGGTTTAGCTTTGATTTTATTCTCCGGAATCAGGGAGCAGCTTTCTTTGACACGGGTGCCGAAAGGAATGGCCGGGACTCCGATCGCGCTTCTGACTGCCGGAATATTGGCCATGGCTTTTATGGGATTTAGCGGAATTGTATAAAAAATAAAATACAATGAAAAAAGGTTAAAAGCACAAAGTTTGTATCTTTGTGCTTTAATTTTTTAAATACATTTGGATATGAAAGACAGAATATTAGTTACAGGTGGGGCCGGATATATTGGTTCTCATACGGTTGTGGAATTACAAAATGCACGCTACGAAGTTGTTGTTATAGATAATTTATCGAACTCCAATGCTGATGTAATTGATGGAATCGAACGTATTACAGGTATCCGGCCGGCTTTTGAAATATTGGACTGTAATGATCTGGCCGGATTGAAGTCCCTGTTCGGCAAATATCCCGGAATCAAAGGAATTATCCATTTTGCAGCGAGTAAAGCAGTCGGAGAATCCGTACATAAACCTTTATTATATTACAGAAATAATCTGGTTTCCCTGATTAACCTGTTGGAGTTGATGCCGGAGTATAAAGTGGAGGGCATTGTATTTTCTTCTTCCTGTACAGTTTATGGTCAACCGGATATTTTACCGGTAGACGAGCAGGCGCCCATTAAACCCGCTTTGTCTCCCTATGGAAACACCAAACAAATTAACGAAGAAATAATCCGGGATACCGTTTATTCCGGGGTTCCTTATAAAAGCATTATTTTACGGTATTTTAATCCGATAGGGGCTCATCCTTCTGTTGAAATCGGAGAATTGCCCAATGGAGTTCCTCAAAATCTGATTCCGTTCCTTACCCAGACTGCGATGGGTATCCGTCAGGAACTGAGTGTATTCGGGGATGATTATGATACTCCGGATGGATCTTGTATCCGTGATTATATCAATGTTGTCGACCTGGCAAAGGCTCATGTCATTGCAGTGGACCGTATATTGAAAGGAAAATCGTTGGATAATGTCGAAACATTTAATCTGGGTACCGGCCGTGGTCTTTCCGTATTGGAACTTATTCATACATTTGAAAAATCAACCGGAGCCAAAGTGCCTTATAAAATAGTCGGTCGCCGTGAAGGAGATATAGAAAAAGTATGGGCGAATCCTGATCATGCTAATAATGTATTAGGTTGGAAGACACAGGAAACGATTGAAGATACACTTCGTTCGGCCTGGAACTGGCAATTGAAACTAAGGGAAAGAGGAATTATGTAATTCTATATTAATTCACATTGAAAATTAAGAATTGAAAGTTAACAATAAACAATAAATATACAACATTTTTAGCTTATAGGTTGTTTGTTGTTCATTCATTTCAATTCTTAATTTTCAATTTTCAATTAAAAAAATGCAGACAGGAAAACAACTTAATGAAAGCATCAAGCAAATAGGTTTCGTTATCATATTGATAGCATTACTCTATTTGATAGTAAAAGAGCTTAATTATTTTGCCAGTTCGGTATTGGGAGCATTTACTTTGTATATGCTGTTGAGAAAATCGCTTCATAAGTTGAGGGCTAAAGGCTGGTCAAGCATGTTGGCTACTGTTACGTTGTTAACGACTACCGTTCTGGTGGTTTTTGTAATAGGAGGTATTTTTCTGGGGGTTGTGTTTGCTAAAGTTAAGGATTTTCATCCCCAGATTGTGATTGACAATGTAAACGCCATTCACGATACCGTTATCGAAAAATGGGGGTATAATATTTTTTCCAAAGACGTCGTCGACAAGGCCATTCGTTCGGCTACTTCCATTCTGCCTGGTATTTTTTCGGTTACCGGAAGTATCATTACCAATGGAATGATGATGATTTTCGTTCTGTTTTTTATGCTGTTGGAAAGCCGTCGTATGGAATCGGCTATAGAAAATGTTCTTCCCTTATCTTCAGATAGTATATCCCTTCTGAAAAAAGAAACCCAGAATATGGTTGTGAGTAATGCTGTCGGAATACCGGTTATTATGATCGGGCAGGGGATTATGGCTGGCTTGTCTTATTGGCTTCTAGGAGCAGGGGATCCTGTGGTATGGGGTTTTTTAACTGGTATATTCGGGTTGATCCCGGTTATTGGAACCGCTGGTATCTGGTTGCCTTTATCCATAAATCTTTTTATCAACGGATCTGTTTGGCAGGGAATTGTGCTTATTCTATATGGAGCTTTGATTATTTCCAGTGTGGATAATCTTTTCCGGATGGTTTTTATGAAAAAATATGCTGATGTTCATCCGTTGGTTACTATTTTCGGAATTATTCTGGGAATGAATTTGTTTGGATTCTGGGGAATTATTTTTGGTCCATTGATGATTTCCGGCTTTATGCTGTTACTTAAAATTTATCAAAATGAATTTCTGGGTGCTAAGAAATAAAAATATCTTTCTGATTAATAATTGATTGAAATTATTCTAACAAAAAAAACGAAAAATAGTTTTGGAGATATAAAAAAACGTCTTACCTTTGCACTCGCTTTTCCGGAGGGAAATGCACTTGATAAATAAAATCAAAAAATACAAAGAAAAACAAATAAAATATTTGTGTGGTATTAAAAATTGCCGTATCTTTGTATCCGCTTTCTCTAAAAAATGAGAAATAAAACTAACAACGATCTTTGAAAGCTTTCCATTATACGTAGTACAAGCATTCTTATTTTTGCAATGATTTTCGGATTTTTGTAGAGATGAGTAATGGGTAAAAGAAATGAATGTACCTGTCAATGAATTAAAAGGATAATAAAGTAAGAGCAAAGGATATAATAAAAAACAAACTGACAAAGAAGAGTTTGATCCTGGCTCAGGATGAACGCTAGCGATAGGCTTAACACATGCAAGTCGAGGGGCAGCACATGAGGAGTAATCTGATGGTGGCGACCGGCGCACGGGTGAGTAACACGTATGCAACCTACCCATAACTGGGGGATAGCTCGGAGAAATTCGAATTAATACCCCATAACACAGGGATACCGCCTGGTATTATTTGTTAAAGATT
>JAVBKV010000004.1:0-130117 GCA_031553885.1 Bacteroidales bacterium | reverse complement strand
ACACTCACATTACACATCCCTGTGATGCGACCGACTTCCTCGGATGTGCGACCTTCAGCTTTGAGTAGTATGCTTTGGCAACGCATCCGGAAACAGTGGCTTGCGCCTTGTTTTAATCCCAATTCCAACGCTTGGCGCTGTTCTGATGTTAGAACTGGAGTATTAACTCGTCCCATAATGGGTGCAAAGGTAATAAATAATAGAAACTAATTTATATCACGTACTTATGAATAATTACTCACCCTTTTGAGGAGTATCTGTCATTTCAAATTCAAGGGTTCCTCCCTCCATAATCTGATCGTATTTCAAATAAATACCTTTCAGTTCAACTCCATTCAGTTTGATGCTTTTGACATATTTATTCGGTTCTGACAAGTTGTGGGCAATCATGGAGAACTGCTTTCCGTTTGGCAATTGAATAGTTGCTCCCGGAATCTGGGGTGCTCCCAGTACATATTGGCCGCTGACCGGATCTACCGGGTAAAAGCCCAGTGCACTGAAAATATACCAGGCAGACATTTGTCCGCAGTCGTCATTGCCACATAAGCCATCGGGTTTGGGTTGATAGAACTTATCGAAAATTTCACGGATCAATTCATCTGTTCTCCACTTTTCTCCGATCAACGAATAAAGATAAACGACATGGTGGCTGGGCTCGTTTCCGTGTGCATATTGTCCGATCAGGCCGGTAACATCCGATACGAAACCAGTGGATTCCATGGTTACATTTTTTGTAAATAAGGAATCTAAATGCGCTCTGAATGGTTCTTTTCCTCCCATAAGTTGTACTAAACCGTCGACATCGTGCTGTACGTGCCAGGTATACTGACAGGCATTCCCTTCCGTATAATCCCCGCCGGATGAGCCGGCATGGGAAAGAGCATACGGATTGAACGGATCCCTCCATTTTCCGTTGGAATCTTTACCTCTCATAAATCCGGTTTGCGGGTCAAACAGGTTTTTATAATAATCGGAGCGCTTTTTAAAGAATTCATACTCTTCTTTCAGGTTTAGCTTCTGAGCCAGTAAAGAGGCGCAATAATCATCGTAGACCGATTCCAGGGTACGAGAAACAGATTCTACTTTTACCAGGTCAAAAGGATAATATCCGTACTGATCATAAATAGCCCAATCTGAATTGGTGTGATTCTCAGTCAGTGATTTTTTGATCAGGCTGAATGCCCGCTGGGGATCTATTCCCGGGGTATTTTTCAAACAGGCTTCCACAATGACCGGGATCGAGTGGTTTCCGATCATACAATGATTTTCTTTCCCCCACAACGCCCATATAGGCAGGTATCCTTTTGCTTCGGCATGGGCCAGCATAGAGTTGACAAATTCGGCGTTTTTCTCCGGTTGAAGAAGTTCGTACAACGGATGGGCAGCCCTGTAAGTATCCCACAGTGAAAAGGTTGAATAGTATGCTCCAGAAGGAGTTGAGGCAACTTCGTTGACTGCATTCCTGTATTGCCCGTTCGTATCGGCGATGTTGTTCGGCTGGATAAAGAGGTGGTACAAGGACGTGTAAAAATTATTCTTTTGATCCAGAGATCCTTCAACCGTAATTTGTGAAAGGTATTTTCCCCATTCCTGGGCAGCCGCCTGTTTCACTTTGTTGAAATTCCAGTGGTCGAGTTCTTTTTTCAGGTTATTCTTGGCCCCCTCGATACTGACGGAAGAAAAAGCGATTTTGGCTTGCAGCCGATCTCCTTTTTTCAGATCGAAAGAAAGAAGGTATTTGGGTGCTTTATCCCTTTCGTTTGCGTTTACTTCTTCTTTTGAGGCAAAAGGTTTATCAAATTGGATGACGAAGAACAGGTCCCGGGCAACCCAGCGGTTTAATTTCTGATGTCCGATAATGGTTTGATTGTTTTCAACCGTAATGTCGGATTCAACTACCCGTTTATGGTAAGCATCTTCACTTTGAGTCTGTCCACTCTGAAAATCGATGTAAACAGATCCTTTGTCCTTGTCGAAAACATACTGGTGAAAAGCTACCCGGGGAGTTGTTGTCAATGCTACTTTTACGGCATTATCCGTCAATGCGACTTCGTAATAACCGGGTTCCGCTTTTTCGGAATCTTTCAGGAAAGCGCTTCTATAAGAGGAGGCGGGAGTTCCGGAAAACGGCATCATCAGGATGTCTCCCAGGTCCGGACAACCGGTTCCGTTCAGGTGTGTCTGGGAGAAGCCCCAGATTTGCGGATCTTCGTAATTGTACCCCGAACAGTATTTCCAGTCAAAATTACCGGTTTCGGGGCCGGGCTGCATCAATCCGAGCGGGTACGTGGCTCCGGGAAAGGTATGTCCCGTATAAGCAGTTCCGACAAAAGGGTTTGCATACTGGTTGTTGGCTGTTCCGGCCGCGTCTTTCTGATTGGATGGGTTGCATCCGGTTAAAAAGACAGAAAATGCTAAAAATAGCAGGATGGAAAGTGTTTTCATCGTTTTTTTCAGGATTTAATAGTGACAGGCAGTCGGGTTATAATGGATTACCCGGGTGCAAAGATAAATGAAATGCCTTAGGTTTCAAACAGAATTCTAAAAATCCGGCTATCTTTTTATGCAACACGAAGGAGGTTGTCTTGTTTTGATACTTGAAAATAAAATTGTAACTTTGAATCCATTAAACATTCTTCATACATAAGCATTTATATGAAACCTGACAAAGTAACTTCCGGAGTCACAGCACTTCTGGAAGATATGGATTTTTTTCATCCGGGATTTTCTATTGATTGTGTCGTTCTGGGCTTTCATGAAAATACGTTGAAAATATTGTTGACAAAATACAAGGGATTCGATTTCTGGCAATTGCCGGGTAGTTTTGTGTTGAAAGACGAAGATGTGGATCTGGCTGCCAATCGTATTTTAAGTGAAATCACCGGATTGGACAATGTATTTCTGCGTCAGTTTTACCTGTTCGGAACTGCCAATCGCAGGATAGGTCTTCGGAAAGAATCACCGGAAATTTTTAAAAGGGAATATGGTATTGATCTCAGTCCCAACCATTGGTTTAATAATCGGTTTATTACGATGGGGTATTATGCTCTTGTGGATTATACAAAAGTTAAAATAAGGCCTTTGACTGGAAACGAAAGGCTTGAATGGAAAGATTATGACTCGGTTTTTCCTGAATATGCAGATCATCGTTTTATTGTGGAAAAAGCATTGGAGACGATTCGCTTCCAATTGAATTTAATACCCATTGGAAGAGAATTATTACCTGAAAAATTTACGATGACAGAGTTGCGTATATTGTATGAAACCCTTTTAGGCAGACCCTTGAATCGTCGGAATTTTGAAAGGAAGGTACTTTCCTATGAGTACATTGAGAAGTTGAATGAACGACGCACAGGTGTGGCTTATAAATCCCCCAATTTGTTTTCTTTTAATGATGAAAGGTATAATCAGGCTGAAATGAGGGGGTTGAATACGCCTTGGCTGTAAATCTTTGTAAATAAAAGGATTAGTCTTTTTTTCTTTTGTTTTTAATTGTTAATAAATCACAAAAACAGATCTTTTATATTCTTT
Source organism: Bacteroidales bacterium (assembly GCA_031553885.1). Taxonomy (GTDB): domain Bacteria; phylum Bacteroidota; class Bacteroidia; order Bacteroidales; family Azobacteroidaceae; genus JAVBKV01. Next base: position 126,586 of record JAVBKV010000004.1, on the reverse strand, counting down.
TTCTGTGATTGGTGTGATTTTTGTTTATAGTTTTGTATGCTTCAATTTGAAGCACTGATGAAAGGGAGTCGTGTGAATGAATGTATGTATGTAATGTTTGATTTTTTTTTGCCCCTTTTTTGCAGTGCTTCATTTTGAAGCATTAAAATCAAATAACAATAAGATAGAACTATACACAAATATACATATACGTAAATGAAACACAAACAGTTTTTTCTCCTAAAAAGTACTATTCTTGGCTTTTTTTTATTTCTACTCAATGTTTCTTCTGTTTTTGCTTGGAATGGAGGTTCTGGGATTTCCGGTGATCCGTACCTGATAGCAAATGCAACTCAACTGAAAGAATTGCAAACTACGGTAAATGGCGGACAAAATTACAGTGGAAAATATTTCAGGCTTACAGCCAATATTGATTTGTCCGGGAGCGAATGGATTCCAATAGGAACTTCTACAGCTCAGTTCAAAGGGAATTTTGACGGAAATAATTATACTATTTCCGGATTACACATGGATATGTCGGTTAACGATGTCGGATTATTCGGGAATACAAACCTGGCAACCATTTCCAGGCTTGGGGTCTCTACCAGCCCGGGTGGTGTTAAAGGAAATAACAATGTGGGTATTCTGATCGGAACACAGAACGGAGGTTCTGTGACTAATTGCTATGTGATGGGAAATGTTTCCGGAAACGATGTGGTAGGAGGGTTGATTGGTAACCAAAACTCATCCCCAACCGTAGCTCAATGCTTTGCTGTTGTTAATGTAACGCATTCAGGAACAGCTGGAAATGGTACCGGTGGTTTGATAGGCGTAGTACGTGGAACTCTGAGCGATTCATACGCGTGGGGAGATGTGAAAGGAATCGGCGCCGTGGGAGGATTGATTGGAACCATAAGTACCAATGGGGTAGTAAATGCCTGCTATGCCACAGGAAATGCCATATCGACAGCTTCTGCAAAAGCTGGTGGTTTAACCGGTGCTATCACGCAAGCTTCATCCCGACTCAGAAACAGCGTTGCACTTAACAAAACCGTTGAGGGCCACAATAGTTCTGTCGGACGGGTGGTCGGTTTTAATCAGTACGACGGTACGACGGGAATTCTTAATAATAACTATGCTACAAGCGATATGCAGACTATCATAAATAATAAATCCAAGTCTATTACGTCCGATATTAATGGTTATGATGGAGCAACACAAAGTGCAGTTGTTCTGAAAACGCGATCGTTTTATGCTACATCTGTTTCATGGAGCATAAATTCGATAAACGATAATACCAAAAACTGGAATATCTGGGAAAATGTCAATCTGCCTTATCTGCAGACACAGAGTTCGCCAGTAACTAATTTTACTTTTTCTGGAACGACTCTGAGGGGAGAATTTCGTCCCGATGTGTCTATGGACAGTATTGGGGTATATCTGAAAAACGGAGCTTCTTTTACCCGCCTTGGAAAGGTAAGTGTAAACAACTCCGCGCATACATGGATGTTTAATGATCCTACACTCGCCATGATCGGTACTGTATATGTCATTGCTTATGAATCGGGAAAAAGTTGGCCCTCTTATCCGGTAACTTATAATGTGTGCGGTCTTCCTCTGACGTTCGATACAATTAACGGCGAAACCTATATCTCTGCATTAAACCTGAGGACCTGTATCACCAATCTGCAACATACAACAATAAACGATATTCAGTTCAGTAAAGCCGATGGTGCGGCTTTCGATGCCAATATCATTCCGGCTCCGGCATCTTTTCCCGTTGATAATGTCCAAACTATTTATGCACGGGCAACCAATAGTTTGGGTTGTCAAAGCATAATTAAGTCGTTTCAGGTGAAGCCGGCAGAAGGCACATTACTCTTTAAGGAAGATTTCGGGTCAGGAGCAGGTTGTACCAACGAACCTTTGGGAAGTAATATTACCACCTATACGTTTGGCGGTGATTTGAAATTAAATGGTAATTACAATATTTGTTCGCAATTAGGTAGCTATTATCAGGACTATTGGTATTTCGGCAGTGCATCGTATGACCATACGGATCCGGGTAATGGACGTTCTCTGATTGTAGACGCCGATTTTGAACCGGGTCAGTTTTATACGCTTAAAATCAAAGATATATGTCCGGGGACACACTTGCATTTTTCCGCCTGGGTATTTAATCTGATGAATTCGGGTGCCCCGAATACAGCGTTCTATGGTCCGGGGAATTTTAACGATCCCGATGTGCGTTTTGTGCTGACAGATGGGATAAGTGGTGATATACTGAAAATATACGATACTGGTAGTATTCCCAAAGTGACGAATCCTGCGGATAACTGGAGGCCTTTCGGTTTTGATTTTATTACTTCTTCTTCGTCTGTTATCCTGACTCTGTACAACAATGGACCGGGAGGTAACGGGAACGATCTGATGCTCGATGATATTGAGGTTTATGGAAATATTCCTCCCGTAATGATCGACGGGCCATCCTATTATTGCCTTGGGGATCCATTGAATCTGACTGTGAAGAACCTGGATAAAACAGCTATAAGTAATAATGTGAAAGTGAACTGGTTGTTCAGTGAAAACGGAAGTATGGGATTCAATGCCAAATGGGATACCATTCCGGATTTAACGGCTGTTCACCTGGATATGCCGTTTCAAAAACCGGGATACCTGCGGGCTGTTGTCGGAGTTCCGGAAGCCATTGATGAAAAATTGTTCAACTGTTGTAGCATGTCCGAGCCGAAACCGGTTATGCTTACTCCTGATCTGATGTATTGGAAAAGAGATGCGCTTGATTATGACTGGAATAATCCGGATAACTGGGTGGATGTCAACGATAATCCATTGCATGCCGTACCCAGCAAATGTACGGATGTACACATTCCCGGAAATGCCCGGAGGTATCCTTCATTAGAAATTCCTTATACAAACAGGACTGAATATTACGGAGAACCCAAGTGCCGGGATATTACTTATCACTTTGGTTCCGAAGTGGCAAAACCTCATTACCTGGATTACCGGAAGGCTTATATCCAGTATAATTTCGGATATTATAACGGTAGTGATTATGTTCCGGGTTGGGATACCCATTCTGCAGCTCCGATAGGACGTGGTCATTGGTATGCATTGGCCGCTCCGCTTAAAAACATTGTATCATCCGATTTTTCTGTGGGAGGGTTTCCCAATATGTGGCAACGGGGATTCAAGTCATCGCTGGATCGTACAGGAACCTTGAACGGGGATTGGTATGTGCCTGAAAATACAGCTGCCTTGGAAATCGGTGCAAGGCAAAACTATGCTATCAGTATCTGGGCCGGAGAATACCTTCCGGGAGAACTGGGCGAAGACGATCATAAAAATCTGAACGATTTGAAAGGGATTCTCCAGATGCCGTATTTTGAGAATCCAGTCATTAGCCCGAAACACCGGATTCATACGTATATGCCGGCCGATTCAGCCAGCCGGTTTAATTATTATTACTACCAGATACCCGGATTACCCATAGAACCGAGCAAATACGATGATTTTAAGCGGGGATCAAAATCCTACCGGTTTGTATTTGAAGATAATAATAATAAACCGATGGATGATTTTGCGGTAACTGTTCCTGCCGGAACGGAAATCATGATCGGAAATCCGTTCATATCCTCGTTGGATTTTCGTGCTCTTTATGCCAGAAACAGCAGCGTGATTGAAGATTATTACCGGTTGTTTGTAGACAATACCTTTCAGACATATAGTCTTTCGACCGGGGGGAATCCGGTTTCATTAACAACTTATATTGCTTCTTTTCAGGGATTTTTTATCAAAACAAAAGGGACTTCGGGAACCGTAACGTTGTACTTTCCTAGTTATGCGTCTGTTGTCAGAACGGAATCAACAGCTCATCAGTTCAGGTCGTCTTTCTCCGTAGATAATGAAATCTATATTTCTTCGTCAAACAAATCGGGAAATAGCTGGGCAACGATTGCTGTAAACGATAACCGGAAAAATTCAGATGTTCCCCAATTATTTATTGATAATGATTATTCTACGGATATTCCTCAGATATATACACTTAATGAGGATAAAAAGAAAAATGTTATTCAGCATGTATCTGGAAATCAAGCCGAAATCCCCCTTGGGATTAAATGTGAGAGTCAGGACTCTGTGAAATTGACGGTTGCGAATGTGGAAAATATGGATTGTGAGTCACTCACATTGACTGATACCCGGTTAAATAAAACGATAGACCTGTTTGCTCAGAATATGTATGTGTTTAAAAATGAACCAGGAAGTGGAGAACGTTTCCTGCTGCGTATCGGTAATCCGAAAATTGTCACAGGTATTGAATCCCTGACGGATCAAACACTGTTCCGGTTATCTGTTTCTGAAAACATACTTGCTATAGAGTCTTCCGAAGCTATTTCAATGATCGACATATACTCTCTTCAAGGGATTAAAGTGTTATTCCGTCCAACAATTAATGCAACGAGTTACAATGAAAAGATTCAACTTCCAGCAGGGGTTTATATTGTGACCGTAAAACTGCAAAGTGGTGAACTTAAAACCAGGAAGATGATCATTCATTAATCCTTGGTTGATTGATAAAAATTGATAAATAATGCGTGTCGTATGAAATTAAATAAAATGATAGCAGCAAAAAAGCCGGTATGGCTTATTCTGATCATACTTATTGTGTGTGACTTGAAAATATTCTCAATTTCCGGAACTCAGGTAGACCTTTCTTATTCCGGGGACAACGAACAATGCCAGGGAGTAGGAGCCCGTGATGATTTTTCATGGGGAAATCAGGAAGAATTATACGGAGAATTTCAACCTTTTAAAACAGATAATCAGAGTGCTTTAATGGGAGCCAATGCTCTTCAGGGCCCTCCCGGACCACCTATTGATGCCCTGCCGGTAAAAGATTCTCTTTTTGTTATCGTATTAATGTGGCTGGCTTACTTTATTATTAAAAGAGCCAGGCGCAGGGGGTTCTGTAATGATAATTAAATAGAGGGCTTTAATAGAGGAACAGATTGATGGTATAAGATGGCTGGTTTTCTTCTTGTCTCAAAAAAATGCTAAATTTGTAGCTTTTTGAAAAGCAGAAATAATGAAATTAACGTCAATCGGACTTTACTACCAGAAAAGAATCTCAGACAATCAGTCAGCTCTTAAAAACGCCAGGCAAAACATCCATTATCTTGGAACTACCCGGCTTGGTGTTGTGCTGTTTGCGGCCGGGATGGTTTACTGGCAAAGGGATCATGCATTTGAAGTCTTTTTACTGATAGCCATAAGTTTGTTCTTTTTTTCCGGATTGCTCCTGGTCAATTACCGTCAGCAAAAGAAGAAACAGTACCTGGAAGCGGCTATTGCATGCGATGAGGATGAATTAAAAGCGCTGGATTATGATTTCAGCGCTTTTGACGGCGCCCGGGAGAAAATAAACGGTAACCATGCATTCAGCTTAGACCTGGATATTTTCGGAAATAAATCATTGTTTCAGTCTGTCAACAGGACTTGTACGGCATCCGGAAGATCATTATTGATTCATTGGTTTGAGAATCCCCTGGATGATAAACAGACCATCGAAATGCGTCAGGAATCGGTGAGGGAACTGGCCGGACAACCGGAACTTATCCATCATTTCCGGGTGACCGGTATTATCAACCCGGGGAAGAGTTCGGATGCCGATGAAATCCGGGATTTTATACGGAAAAAATCGTTAGTTCCTCATCCCTGGATGTGGAAGCTGTTGGTTTACCTCTTTCCATGTGTCTGGTTAGCTTTGATTGCATTTTCTTTTTTTATAACGGTGCCTTTTTCTGTTTACCTCCTGATCTACATCCTGACTTTCGGTATCAGTGAGTGCCAGGTTAGAAGAATCAACCGGTTGCAACAATGGATCGGGAAAAAGGTAGCGGTGCTGACTACTTATTCCGATCTCATCCGGATTATTGAGCAAAATGACATGAAGTCCGGGCAATTGGCGGAACTGAAGTCTTACTTTTCGATCAATGGAAAACCGGCATCCGGAGTTATCCGTCAACTGGCTCAACTGGCCGGGGAGTTGGACCAACGTTCCAACCTGCTGGTTCATGTTCTGTTGAATCCGGTTTTTCTTTGGGATATATGCAAGTCGTTGCAGATAGAGAAGTGGAAAAACAAGCATGGTGCTTTCTTGAATGAGTGGATAGAAAAACTGGGAGAATTTGATGCTTTCTGCTCGCTGTCTGCATTTTCCTATAATCATCCGGACTATACATTTCCGGTTATAGCCACTGATTATTTTGAAATCAGGGGCAGTTCCCTGGGGCATCCTCTCATGCAGGAGGATAGGTGTGTCAGAAATGATATTTGCATCGAATCATACCCTTATTTCATGATTGTTACGGGAGCGAATATGGCAGGGAAAAGCACTTACCTGCGAACGGTGGGAGTCAATTTTTTACTTGCTTGCATCGGAGCTCCGGTATGTGCCGCTTTTTTGAGTGTCTATCCCGCATACCTGGTGACCAGTCTCCGTACCTCTGATTCGTTGGCTGACAATGAATCTTATTTCTTTGCCGAACTCAAACGGCTTCAGATGATTATCGGTCAGTTGAATGAAGGGAAACAGTTGTTTATTATCCTGGATGAAATCCTGAAAGGAACAAATTCCGTCGATAAGCAGAAAGGATCGCTGGCTTTACTCCGGCAGTTTATCTCCCTGCGAACCTGCGGTATTATTGCTACACATGATTTGTTACTGGGTGAATTAGAAAAAGAATTCCCCGGTCATGTCAGAAACTATTGTTTTGAAGCTGATATAAACGGGGATTCACTTCATTTTTCTTACCAATTAAGAAAAGGTATTGCTCAGAATATGAACGCCTGTTTCCTGATGGAGAAAATGGGTATCATTATCGAGTAGGTCAGAACCTCCACTCGTTGCTGGTTTTGGCGTCCTTTTTAGCCGGAGTTGTTGCCGGTTGTGTCCCTTTTCCGTAGTATTGTAATGCTTCCGGTAAATATTGCTGGATCTGATCGATCCGTTTCTGGTCAGAAGGGTGGGTACTCATAAATTCAGGAACTGTACCGCCACCCTGGCTGGACATCCGTTGCCAGAATGGAATGGCCGCATTGGGATTATATCCGGCAATCGCCATAAAAACCAATCCTAAACGGTCGGCTTCCAACTCCTGTTTCCGGTTAAACGGAAGCATGACGCCGTACTGTGCTCCCAGTCCGTAAATAGTTTGTCCTACAGTTTGCATGGAAGAGGAGGATTTACTCAGTACGCTACCGACAGCCGAAGCTCCGTATTGGGCTACCATTTCCTGTGACATCCGCTCATTGGCGTGTTTCGCTACCGCATGTGCCACCTCATGGCCCAATACAACAGCCAACCCTGTTTCATCCTGAGTATAAGGCAATATGCCTTCATATACCACAATTTTGCCTCCCGGCATGCAAAAAGCATTTACCTGATCATCTTTTACCAGGTTAAACTCCCAGGAGTATCCGCTCAGCAACGATTCCATTCCATTGGCTTTATAATAGGCCGCTACTGCATTGGCAATATTCTGGCCTACTTTAACCACTAATGCGGTTTTCGTTTTATCCGTTGAAATCGGAGCCGATTTAATGTAATCGCCGTATTGTTGTAAACTCAATGACAGGACATCCTGATCGGAAACCAGTGATAATTGCTGGCGTCCGGTTACCGGAACACTGCTGCAGCCATACATTCCTGCTACACATAAAAGGAAGAAGAAGATTTTTTTCATTGTTATTTTTTTTGTTTTCAGGTAAACATCTCTATTGATTATAACAAATTCCAGACCAAAATTACTACTTTTTTAACGAATTGTATCATTTTTTATTTCTTGATAAACTCCTCTGTATTTTTTTAATTCTATTCTTCATTAAAAAACTTCTTTTTTGATACAACTTATCAGATTTATGTATAATTTTGCAGTTTATTTGTATATTTATACATAAATGAAAAGCAAAAAAGAGCGGTTAAATGTGATCCGGAGGCTGGTAGGCAGTCATGCTGTCAGTAATCAGGAAGAACTGTTGAATCTTCTTTCAGCAGAAAGGATCGCTGTGACTCAGGCTACGCTTTCCCGGGATATGAAGCAATTGAAAATAATCAAGATTCCGGATGCCGGAGGAAATTATGTTTATGCGCTTCCAGGAGTGAATGATTATACAAAAAATATACATTCCGGTTCTTCGGAAAGAGAATTGGTTTCCCGGGGATTTATTTCCATTGAATTTTCCGGAAACTTAGCTGTCGTTAAAACGCGTCCCGGGTATGCGATGGGAATCGCTTCGGATATCGATAACCGGGCTACCCATTCCGTCCTTGGTACGATAGCCGGGGACGATACTATTTTATTAATTCCGAGAGAAGGAATCAGCCGGGACGAGATTATCGGATCACTGGCTCTTTTTATACCGAATATTAAACAATAATTGTTTGTAGATAGAATATGGATAACGAAATCGAGGTGGTTATTGCAAACGAAAGTCACATTCAATATGTGCCTGTCATATTGAGTACTATAGAAGCTGCCGCTAAAGTGAGGGGGACCGGTATTGCCAAGCGTACGCCGGAATACGTGGAGCAGAAAATGCGTGAGGGTAAGGCCATCATTGCTTTGGTGGACGGCGAGTTTGCCGGCTTTTGCTACATTGAAAGCTGGGGAAATAAACAATACGTGGCTAACTCCGGGTTGATCGTGGTAGAAAAATTTCGCGGACACGGCCTGGCCATGCGTATCAAAGAAAAATCATTCGAACTTTCCCGGACGATGTTCCCGGATGCCAAGCTTTTCGGACTTACCTCAGGGGCGGCAGTTATGAAGATCAACACGGCGCTGGGTTATGTCCCGGTCACATTTGCCGATCTGACCAACGACGATGCTTTCTGGAGGGGATGTCAGGGGTGTGTCAATTACGACATCCTGTTACGTACCGACCGGAAATATTGCATCTGTACGGCCATGTTGTTTGATCCTCATGCCAAAAACAGGAAGAAGGAGTAGAAATGTTGTGATTATGAATTATAAATAAAACGATATAGAAAATGAAAAAGGAAAAAGTAGTTTTAGCTTTCAGCGGTGGATTGGACACTTCTTTTTGTGCCATGTACCTGTCGCAGGAAAAAGGGTATGAAGTATATACCGCGGTAGCCAATACCGGGGGATTCGATGAGGAAGAACTCAAAAAAATAGAAGAACGGGCTTACAAACTGGGAGCTAAAAAACACGTTTCCTTAGATATTACACAGGAATACTACAATAAAAGCATCCGGTACATGGTTTTCGGGAATGTGCTTCGAAATGGAACCTATCCGATTTCTGTGAGTTCCGAACGTATTTTTCAGGCGATTGCCATCATTAATTACGCCAAGGAAATCGGCGCAGATTATGTGGCTCACGGCAGTACCGGTGCGGGTAACGACCAGGTTCGTTTCGACCTGACTTTCGATGTGCTGGCTCCGGAAATTAAAATTCTGACACCTACCCGCGATATGATCCTGACCCGTGAATATGAGATTAACTATCTCAAAGAACATGGGTACGAAGCGGATTTCACTAAAATGGAATATTCCATCAACAAAGGACTTTGGGGTACCAGTATCGGAGGTAAGGAAACCCTGAAATCGGAACAAACCCTGCCCGAAAAAGCTTATCCTTCCCAGTTGCAGGAACAAGGATCGGAGGCGCTGACCATCAGCTTTGAACAGGGAGAAATCTCGGAAGTGAACGGAAAGAAATTCATGGATAAAGTAAAAGCGATCCAGGAGGTGGAAGCCATCACTTCCCGTTATGCCATCGGTCGCGATATGCACATCGGCGATACAATCATTGGTATTAAAGGCCGCGTAGGTTTTGAAGCGTCTGCGCCTCTCGTGATTATCAACGCGCATAAGATGCTGGAAAAACATACCCTCACCAAGTGGCAACAGTATTGGAAAGAACAGATCGGAACCTGGTACGGCATGTTTCTTCACGAAGCGCAGTATTTAGATCCTGTGATGCGGGACATGGAGGCTTTCCTGGAACATTCTCAACAAAATGTGACCGGAAAGGTAACCATCCAGCTCCGTCCTTACGGCTATACCCTGGTGGGCGTTGAAAGTGATTTCGACCTGATGAAAACCGATTTCGGTGAATATGGGGAAATCAATAAAGCCTGGACTGCCGATGATGCCAAAGGTTTTACCAAGATCATGGCTGTACCGACTAAAATTTACCATGCAGTACAAAAACGGAATAAGAAGTAAGAAATTCAATCAGAATGAATATAAAAGTAGGAATTATCGGTGGGGCCGGTTATACGGCCGGAGAGTTGATCCGGATTTTGATCAATCATCCGGGCGTTGAAATTGTATTTGTGCACAGTACCAGCAATGCCGGGAATAAAATTACCGATGTACATGGCGGACTGATCGGGGAGACTGATCTGGTATTTTCTGATACTCATCCCTTCGGACAGGTGGATGCCTTATTTCTTTGCTCGGCGCACGGAGATAGTAAAAAGTTTATCGAAGAAAACCTTATTCCCGAAAGAATCAGAATCATCGATCTGTCGACCGATTACAGACATGCCGATGGTTCGCACGATTTTGTTTACGGGTTGCCCGAATTGAATAAAAAAGCAATCGGAAAAGCAATGCATGTCGCTAATCCGGGGTGCTTTGCCACTGCGATCCAACTGGCCCTTTTGCCTTTGGCTTCCCGTCAGTTGATCCGAAGCGAGGTACATGTGAATGCAATTACGGGATCTACCGGAGCCGGCGTTAAACCTGGTGCTACTACCCATTTCAGCTGGAGAGACAACAACATATCGGTATACAAGCCGTTTGAGCATCAGCATCTGAAAGAGATCCGTCAGTCTCTTGCGCAACTGCAGGAAGGATTAGATGCAGCGATTCATTTCATACCGGTCCGTGGCAATTTTTCACGCGGGATTTTTGCTTCTGCTTATACGGATTGTGATCTTTCGTTGGAAGAAGCAACACAGTTGTATGCAAATTTTTACAAGGATGCTGCTTTTACCTTTCTGACAGATAAAAATCCGGACCTGAAACAAGTAGTTAATACCAACAAATGTGTTCTTTATTTAGAGAAATATGGCAATAAGTTGCTGATTATTTCCGTAATAGATAATTTGTTGAAAGGAGCTTCCGGACAGGCTGTACATAACTTCAACCTGATGTTCGGATTGAGGGAAAATGTGGGATTGCAGTTGAAACCGGGAGGGTTTTGAGAGTTAAGAATTAAAAATTAAGAATTAAGAATTAAAAATTATACAGCATGAAGCCGTTTGATGTTTATCCGTTGTGGGCGATCGAGCCGGTCAACGCACAGGGATGTAAAGTATATGATCAGCAAGGGACAGAGTACCTGGATTTTTACGGAGGACACGCTGTCATTTCCGTGGGACATTCCCATCCGTATTATGTGGAGATGCTCACGAAACAATTGAATCGCATTGCTTTTTATTCCAATTCGGTGGTTAACAACCTGCAGGTGGAAGTTGCGGAGAAATTAGGTGAGTTATCGGGATATGAGGATTATTCTCTGTTTCTGATCAATTCCGGAGCCGAAGCAAATGAGAATGCGCTCAAGCTGGCTTCTTTTCATAACGGAAGAAAAAAAGTAGTTGCTTTCCGGCAGGCTTTTCACGGAAGAACGGCTGCTGCAGTTAAGGTAACCGATATTCCTAAGTATCAGGCTCCTGTTAATGATGGGCCAGAGGTGATTTTCCTGCCTTTCAACGATATCGAAAAGGTCAGGGAAGTGCTGAACACCCGGGAGGTTTCTTCTGTTATAATTGAAGGCATACAAGGAGTCGGCGGAATTCAGATTCCGGATGATGCATTCCTCCGGGAATTGAGCCGGACCTGCAAAGAAACAGGTACCGTGTTGATTCTGGATGAGATTCAGTCGGGTTACGGAAGAAGTGGAAAATTTTTCGCTCACCAATATGCGGGTATCCGGCCTGATATCATCACGACAGCTAAAGGAATGGGTAACGGTTTTCCGGTTGCAGGAGTTTTGATCAGTCCGGAATTTCAGGCTGTTCATGGTCAGTTGGGAACTACCTTTGGTGGAAATCACCTGGCGTGTGCGGCTGCCATTGCCGTATTGGATATCATGAAAAATGAAAACCTGATGGATAATGTCCGGAAGGTAGGCGCCTACCTGATGGATGAATTGAAACAAATTCCACAAATCAAGGAAGTCAGGGGCCGTGGGCTGATGATCGGTCTGGAATTCGAAGAGCCGATAAAAGAAAAGAGAAACAAGTTGCTGTTTGAAGAAAAAATCTTCACCGGGGTAACCGGACCTCATGTGTTCCGTTTACTGCCTCCGCTTTGTATTTCCATGCAGGAGGCCGAAATATTTATCAACCGGTTCAAAAAAATTATTATATCATGAAACTAACCATCATTGGAGGAGGAAATATGGGCGGCGCTATCGTTCGCGGCCTGATTCAGGGAACTGTTTTCAAAGCCGCTGATATCACAGTCATTGATGTGAATCAGGCGCCTTTGGATGCTTTACGTGCTTTTAATCCGGATATCCGGACTATCCTGGATGATTACGACAGTGTGGCTGAGGCTGATATGATTATCCTATCCGTCAAGCCCTGGATGATTCAGGATGTTATTCTGGATATCAAGTTCAAATTGGATTACAGCAGGCAGATCCTGGTTTCCATTGCAGCCGGAGTTACGCTTCAGGATATAAACAAAGCCTTGACGCGACCTATGGAGGTTCTGGATTTACCGGCGGTTTTTCGTGTCATTCCCAATACGGCTGTCGCAGTTGGGGAAAGCATGACCCTGATTGCTTCTGATAATGCTTCTTCGGAACAGGAAACATTATTATTGAAAATTTTCAATGAATTGGGAAAGGCTGTTTTGCTGGATGAGGATAAACTGGGAGCTGGTATTGCCTTGTCTTCCTGCGGGATCGCTTACCTTTTCCGGTATGTTCGCGCTGCCATGCAGGCCGGAGTCGAAATGGGATTTTATCCGAAAGAGGCTCAGGAACTGGTTGCTTATACGATGAAAGGAGCAGCCGAACTGCTCCTTCATACCCAAGCCAACCCTGAGGAGGAAATCGATAAAGTGACCACACCGGGAGGTATTACCATCAAAGGATTGAACGAATTGGAGGCCAATGGTTTTTCTCATGCCATTATTCAGGCGATGAAAGCCAGCAGGTCCTGATCCGTTCGTTGAAATAATTATTCCCGGACCAGCGATGCTGCACCCAGCAGTGCGATGTCTTCTTTCTCGGAAATGAGTATTTGCAGTTTTTTAGCAATTTCCGGATAATCAAAGTCCGTCAGGGATTCTCTCATTGCTGCTTCGAAGTAAGGATAAGCGCTTGCGATTCCGCCACCGAAAATAATTGCGTCGGGGTCGTAAGCGTATAAAATTGTCTGAACCAGTTTTCCCATGTGTCCTCCGAATTCTTTCCAGATTTCCAGGGCTTTTTCGTCTCCACCGGATGCCCGTTGGGCTGCTTCTTTTCCCGTGATTCCGTGGAAAGCCACAAAGAAATTGCTACTGCAATAATATTCCATGTTGTGTTCCAGGTAAGGAATGCATCCGATTTCTCCGGCTCCGGTATTGCTTCCTGAGAATAATTCGTTGTGGATAATTACTCCGGCGCCTACACCGGTTCCGAGTGTAACACCCAGCATGTTTTTGAATGGTTTTCCTTTTCCTGCAGTTTTTTCCCCTAATGCAAAACAATTGGAATCGTTGTTGACAAATACCGGTACGTTGAATCTTTTTTCCAGGATGTCTTTCAAATGTACCTCTTTCCAGGCCGGGATGTTTGCCACGTTATAAACAATTCCTTTTTCTCCGTCTACTACCGAAGGAACTCCAATGCCGATCCCTTTTACGGCCGGAGACATTAATTCTTCAATCAGTCCCGAGATGTAGTCGATAACAACTGCTTCCGGTTGATCGGCCGGTGTCGGCTTTACGATTTTTTTTACAATTTCTCCGTTTTCTACCAATCCGATCCGGACGTTGGTTCCTCCTAAGTCAATTCCAATTTTCATACGTGCATTTTTTGTTTTTTATTTAATTATAAGTTCCTAGTTGCAAGTGATAGGGATAGGGGGCTTATTTGATAATTTCTATTAATTCGGCTTCTTCCAGTATGTACATCAAATGATTGATATCGGTTTCATTCAACCGGAGTTTACCCTTAACTTCAATGAATTTATCCGCTTTGACTCCTTTCAGCAGGTTAGTGCCTTCTTTGGTGATGATTTCCATTACCGATTCAGGCCCGCCTCCATTGCAAAAGAAACACATTTGTGAAGGTTGTGCCGATAAAGCAAATATCTTTCCGGAAATGTCTACCGGAACATAAAATCCTTTGATGGAGATCGTCTTCCCGTTCAACTTCTTGATTTCTTTGCTGAAACGGGGAAAATCATAAAAATCACCCAGGGAAGGGATAAATGTCGGAACCCACTTAATAGTTGCCAGTTTTTCCCAGGTTACAGCTTCCTGTCCGGCAACACCCAACCAACACAAAAGACAAAGAATCAAGATCCCTGTTTTCTTTCTCATTTTGATAAGGTTTTAGAAATATCCGTATTCATCGCCTTCACTGCCGGAAAAACGGAGGCAATGAATCCGATCATTAATGTGAGAATCAGTAAAACCGCATCTGTTTGCAGGTTGTCCAATATGTTCAGGCTGTAATGAAACTGATCGCCGGTATAGATCGACAACAGGAACAAACCGGCCCGGCTCAGCAGAAAACCGGTAATAAATCCGGAAAAGGCAATGATCAGCCCTTCCCAGATAACCAGTGAAAAAAGCCGGAAACGACTGCCTCCCATCACCCGGATCAGAGCCAGTTCGTATTTTCGTTCCTTCATGGAATTAAATAAAGAAATGAAAATACTGAAGGTGGCAATCAGAATAATCAGGTAAGCAATGAGGATCAGGGTACGGACACTGGTTCCCATCAGCGTATACAAACGGTTGATTTCCAGGACGGGAGAAGCTGCCTGCATATTGGTTTCTTTATTGATAAAACGAGGCAGGGAAATGGCGCCCATCGGATTCCGGTAAAAAACCAGTAAAGCCGTGATTTCCGGTTCCGGAAAGTCGTCCTGGGATTCTGCTTCGAATTCATCCTCATCCTGTTCATGTCCGTGTGAATGTGCGCAATCCGGTCCATGAATATGTTCTGCCTCATTCAGGCCCGGAATATCCTCGTGATAACCATGAACAGCCCAGATACTCTCCATGTTGGTCAGGATCAACTGGTCCAGAACAAGTCCGGTTTCTTCGAAAATTCCTGTCACCACATATACAAAATCATCGTGAGAATGCCCGGCTTCTTCCATAAAACCATGTACTCCGGAAAATTCGCTGCCCACAGTCAGACCGGTTTCTTTTGCTACTTTAGAACCAATCGTCACTTCCATGTCATCCAGCCAATACCTGCCTTCTTTTATTTTTCCTTTGTACAGATCGGCATAATCCCGGTTCGTCCCGACAATCCGGTATCCTCCGTAGTTGTCACCCAGTGACAGGGGAATTGTATGTTTCACCAGGGGATTACGGCTCAATTCCTCGGCATCATCGTAAAAGATATTTCCGGTAGGATAATCCAGGTGATAAATACTTGAAAGTACCAGTTGGAGGGGACTTCCCTTGGCGCCGACTACCAGGTCGATTCCGGCTACATTGCTTTCCATCTGTTTCTCAAACTGTTTTTTTATCAAAAACAAAAAAGAAATGATGAAAATACCGGTCGCAAAAAGAACGATATTGAGAGTAGCCGAAAGCGGACGGGCTTTTATGTTTTTCCAACTGAGCTTCAAGGTATTCATCGGCTTATTTTTGAAGTTGGACAACGTGTGTGAAATGGGCTGCCAGGCGATGGTCGTGAGTTACGATCAGCAAGGTGGATCCGGTTGATTCCGCTTGCTTTTTCAATAAGTTAATTGCTTCGTTACAATTGTGATCATCCAGGCTGGAAGTAGGTTCGTCCGCCAGGATCAACGAAGGATTATTGACGATCGAGCGTGCAATGGACAAGCGTTGTAATTCCCCCTGACTTAATTCATGAGGCATGGATTTTCGTTTATGCAATATGCCCAGTTTATCCAGCAAGGGAATAATTTCTGTACGGTTTTCTTTGAATCCGTTGAGATACCTGGCTAACAGCAGGTTTTCTTCTACATTCAGAGAATCGATAAAATGGGGTGTTTGAAACACAATCCCGATTTCTTTTCCGCGAAAAGCATCCAGTCCGGAAGTTGGAAGAGTCGATATTTCGGTGTCGTGGATCCGGATGCTTCCCTGATAGGAACGCAATAAACCTGCCAGTAAATGGAGCAATGTCGTTTTGCCGCAACCGGAAGGACCCATAATCAGCCATTGCTCTCCCTTCCGGCATTCAATGTCGGGAAATTGAAACGAATTTAATTCGTCGTAAGCAAAAACCAGTCCTTTTGTCTGAAGCATGTCCGGATGTT
Source organism: Bacteroidales bacterium (assembly GCA_031553885.1). Taxonomy (GTDB): domain Bacteria; phylum Bacteroidota; class Bacteroidia; order Bacteroidales; family Azobacteroidaceae; genus JAVBKV01. The sequence continues at coordinate 110,083 of JAVBKV010000004.1, read as the reverse complement.
TTCGATTTAGTTGCAAAGATAAACTTTTCATCTTATTTTCAATTTTAAATGGAGACAGTTTTGATTTTTTTGTAAATTTTCACTACCTTTGCCGCCGATATCTTTAGGGGTGTCTGCGTAATCCGCAGACTGAGATTATACCCTTTGAACCTGAACCGGATCATACCGGCGGAGGGACAAAGATTGCCTGCCGGCGGCATTTTCCTTATATGGAATTTCTATCTCACTGAATCCCCTTTTTTGTTGAATGTACGAATGAGCCTTAGTTAAAATGCTCAGGAGTTTAACTATTTTTTTACAATGAAAAAGGTTTTATTATTATTTACCGTTATGTTGGGAACGGCAGTTTTTGCTATGTCCCAGGAATCGAAAGATAGCTTGAAATTGGTTCGCCTGCAGGAAGTACAGGTGGTTTCCACACGGGCGACCGAAAAAACGCCCCTCACTTATTCCGAGTTGGATAAAAAAGAAATAGAAAAAGTCAATTACGGACAGGATATCCCATTTTTGTTGACGTTGACACCTTCCGTTGTGGCTACTTCGGATGCAGGAACTGGTATCGGTTATACAGGCTTTCGTATCCGGGGCACGGATGCTAACCGTATTAATATTACCGCCAACGGTATTCCGTTGAATGATTCCGAGTCGCAGGGTATGTTCTGGGTCAATATTCCGGATTTTGCATCTTCGATCGAAGACCTGCAGGTGCAACGGGGTGTCGGTACTTCTACCAATGGTGCCGGGGCATTCGGGGCCAGTATCAACCTGAAGACGGAACATATTCCGGACAAAGCGTATGGAGAGTTTAACGGATCTTACGGCTCGTTCAATACCTCTAAGGCAGCCCTGAAAGTGGGAACCGGACAAATCAACAACCATTGGGCCTTTGATGCCCGGTTATCCGGAATTCAGTCCGACGGTTTCATCGACCGGGCTTCGGTCGATCTGAAATCTTATTTTGCCCAGGCCGGTTATTACAATGGAAATACCTTGTTGAAATTCATTACTTTCGGAGGAAAAGAGCGGACTTACCATGCCTGGGACGGTGTTCCGAAAGAAATGCTGGACAGTGATCGCCGTTACAATCCTTCCGGATACATGGGGACGGATTCCCTCGGAAAACCGGTGTATTACGCCAATCAGACCGATAATTACCTGCAAACGAATTACCAGCTTAGCCTGATGCAGGTGCTCAATTCCGAATGGATGTTGAATATGGCCCTGCATTATACCCGGGGGGAGGGGTATTACGAAGAATATAAGGACGACCGGACCCTGACCGAATACGGCTTGCGTGATTTTATTTACGGTGATTCCACCTATACAGCCAGTGACCTGGTTCGCCGGAAAAACATGGATAATGATTTCGGAGGATTTATATTTTCACTGAATTACAAGAAGGGCCCTTGGGATGCTATTCTCGGAGGAGGTGCTAATGTGTACGACGGTCGTCATTTCGGCCAGGTGTTGTGGGTGAAAAATTATGTCGGGGATCCGTATTTTTATCCGGAACAGGAGTATTACCGGAGCAAGGCGAAAAAAGGAGATGCTAATATTTACCTGAAAGCCAATTACCGGCTGACTTCAAAATGGAACCTGTTTGCCGATCTCCAATACCGTCGCATCGATTATAAAATCAAGGGACAGAACGATGTCTGGAACTGGCAGACCGAAGCCATGCAGGAAATGAACATTCATGAGATTTTTAATTTTTTTAATCCCAAGGTTGGTTTGTATTACCAATTGAACAACTATAGCAACTGGTTTGCTTCCTTTGCCGTAGCACATCGCGAGCCTAACCGGAATAATTACACCGATGCCAATCCGGGAGAATTTCCCAAACCGGAACGTTTGTATGATTACGAACTGGGATATAAATTCCGCAATCAAACGTTTTCTTTTGGCCTTAATCTGTATTACATGCAGTACAAGGACCAGTTGGTTCTGACCGGAAAAGTGAATGATATCGGAGAAATGCTCACTTCCAATATTCCAGATAGTTACCGGATGGGAGTGGAATGGACGGCTGGAGCTCGTATCTTGCCTTACCTGCAGTGGAACGGCAGTCTCACATTGAGTCATAACCGGGTAAAGAAATATACCGAATCGGTCGATCTCTATATTAAAAAGGACCCGGCAGATGAAGACTCTTACAAGTGGAGCGGCCAGGTTGATAATTATCTGGGAGACCGGCCTATTGCGTTCTCTCCGGTAGTAATTGCCAACAGCTTGTTTTCGTTTTCATTGAAAAACTGGAATGCAGGACTGCAATCCCAATACGTAGGAAGCCAATACCTCGATAATACCGGCAGTTCGGATCGGCGGTTGGATCCTTATTTTATCAATAACCTTCGTCTGGGATATGTTTTTTACCTGAAAAACTTGAAGTCGTTATCGGTTAATTTGCTGGTCAATAATCTGCTGAATGAAAAATACGAGAGTAACGGCTGGGTGTATTCTTCTTATTCTCAGGGAAGTGCGAATGATCCTTCCCGGTCGCGTTACGATGAAATCCATTATTTTCCGCAGGCTGGGACCAATATCATGGCTAATGTAATCGTGAAATTCTAAAACTTTCACTACCTTTGCCGCCCAATAAGCGGAATCCTAGAACTTTTTTGCGCTCGTAAAGCGTTCCCCTGTGTAGCTGGTAGCCTATGGGCTGCCGGCTTTCGATAATTAAGAAAATATGGAATCAGATCATTCGACAAACCGGAAAAAAAGAATAGCGGAAGGGACCACCTTCTCTGTGCTGTTGGCGTTGAGTTTTTCGCATTTATCCAACGATACTCTGCAATCGTTGATCCCGGCTATCTATCCGTTAATAAAAGATTCGCTGGTGCTGAATTTTTCCCAGATCGGATTGATTACGCTGGCTTTTCAATTGTCTTCATCGGTTTTTCAGCCGGTTGTGGGTTGGTTTACGGATAAAAAGCCCCAGCCTTACTCATTGCCCGTTGGTATGTGTTTTACCATGGCGGGAATACTCAGTCTTTCCATGGCCCAGAGTTATACAGCCGTTTTGCTTTCCGTCTGCATGACGGGAATCGGATCTTCCATTTTTCATCCTGAGGCATCCCGACTGGCTCACATGGCTGCCGGAGGTAGATTTGGTATGGCACAGTCCATTTTTCAGGTTGGGGGGAATTTCGGAGGTTCCCTGGGTCCGTTATTGGCAGCATTGGTAATTGCTCCCTATGGGCAGTCGAATGTCAAGTGGTTTGCCTTGGTGGCGTTTGTGGCCATTCTGGTTATGTTGAGGATCAGTCGCTGGTACAAAAATAATTTATATCGGCTGAAACCCAAGGCTGCTATTGGTGCGAATTTGGAAAAGCCTTACCTGCCCAAAGGAAAAGTAGCGTTCTCTCTTAGCATTTTGTTAATCCTGATTTTTTCAAAATATTTTTACATGGCGAGCATCAATAGTTATTATACTTTTTATTTGATGCATAAGTTCGGTGTTTCAATCCAGGAATCTCAATATTACCTGTTTCTCTTTTTATTTTCCGTAGCGGCCGGTACGTTTATCGGAGGGCCTTTGGGGGACCGGATTGGTCGGAAGTATGTAATCTGGATTTCCATTCTGGGTGTGGCTCCTTTCACCTTGATGATGCCTCATGTCAACTTATTCTGGACTGCTATCCTGAGCGTTTTTATCGGATTGATTCTGTCTTCCGCCTTTTCTGCCATTCTGGTATATGCTCAGGAGTTATTGCCTGGAAAAGTAGGTACGATTGCCGGTTTCTTCTTTGGCTTTGCTTTCGGTGTTGCAGGAATCGGCTCTGCTCTGCTGGGCCAATTAGCGGATCACACCAGCATCGAACATGTTTATTTCGTCTGCTCTTTCCTACCGTTGATCGGGTTGATTACGGCATTTCTACCGAACATTAGGAGAGTTAAAAATTAAGAGTTAAGAATTAAGAATTAAAAATGAGAACTCACTTTGCTTTCATTCTCAACTCTTAATTCTTAACTTTTAACTCTTAATTCTTCATTTTTAATTCTTCCTGAATCGTTTCATCTGCTTTTCTCCGTCGGATGTTTCCAGTTGAACCCAGTAGTTTTCCGGGGTTAAAAAAGAAACATCCAATTGCAGCAGGTTGGAGGAAAAATTCCGGATTTTTTGCTCCAGTATCGGTTGTTGATTTTTGTCTGTTATCCGAATGACGATGTCTTGTGTTTGACAGAGAATGATATCCAATCCGAGCATTTGCTGAGCGTGAGCACTTGTCAGTTCGAAGGAGCTGGGAACGGGAATTATTTTTTCCGGATTTACTTTTACCTGAAAGGAATGATGAATGGAGGTCCCGAAATCGGAATTAAAAGGCTTCAGGATGTTTCCTGCTTCATCCAGCAACCGGATGTAACCGTAACCATCACGGGGATTGGCCCAGAAAGATAACCCGTTGTTGGAAATGTCTGTAACCACCCATTCATAACAACCTTCCTGTAAATGCAGGGTGTCGTTATAGAGAGTTTGTGCTTTCAGAGAATCGCCTGCCGATCGCTGATAGACGACTTTTCCCTGGGAGTCGAATAGTTGCCAGTAAGTATCGTCGGTGTCGTTGTTGGTCCGGAATGATACAATCAGAGACGTATTGTAAACCGGCACTTTACGGACAATCGAACGTCCGGTATTATCATATTCGTATTCATCCTTCTTTCCGTTGGGGCGAAGTAATTTTACTTCAAACAGGAGACTGTCTGCTCTGGGTTCCAGGGTGCCGGGAAGCGTAATCTCCTGTGTTTGCATGAAAGGCAATTGTCCGGTCCAGCGGTATTGTTGCTTTTTATTGCCTTGTATGCCGTATTCGATGAGTAATTCTTTCAGGTCGTTTTTTCCGTTATTTTTAATTGAAATTCGCGGAGAAGCGCATACCGGATTCATTCGTCCGTAGTAATCCTTGGTGGAGGGTGTGATGATCTGTTCCAGGGTAACATCATTTTTTGCTTTCGGAGCTTTGTAATAAAACACATGAGCATTGATCGACCATCCTCCGCTGGGTTTGAAAGAAATATAAGGCTCCATTTTCAGATCAAATGAAGGTTGCCGGTTGGTCACAGGTATTGTAAAAACATCCGGAGTTGCCAGGGATCCCGGACACCAGTTAGAGCGGCTGTATACCCAGGTTCCAGCCTGCGGATAGACCGGATTATTGCCGCAAACAATAGTCATATCGCGATGCTGGATCATCCGGTTATCGCAAAAAAGTTCCCTCCATTTGGTGCAGAATTCCGAACAGTTGTCGGGCCGGTCCATTCCGTGCCCGGTTTGGATGACTCTGTAATTCATGAATTCGGCTCCTGAAGGAACCATGACGGTTGTTGGGGTAACCTGTTTTTCAAATGGGCGGAGGGTATCTCCGTAGGCGAACGACTGATTCCAGAGCCGGTCAAACCCAAGAGGCTCCATCACCGGTTGTCCGGTAATGATTTCAAAATCGACAGTAACCAGCCATCCCACTTCTTTTCCTTCATATCCGGTATGCTGGTATTCGATTTCCACAGAATCCCGAAGCAGGCAGGCCCAGTCGGTCAGGTCATGTTCCCAGGTAAATTTCCATTCATTGCCGAACCAGGCGCCGTAGGGAGTCAGGTTGCGGATGATTTCAGTATCGTTGGATTCTCCGGAGACACCACCTGTCCGGCGGATAATCACATAATCCAGGTAATCCCAGGCTCCACATTTCATTCCATCCGGGCACTGCATGGTCAGTCGGGCGGTAATTTTGCGGACAGGAATTTCTTTTGATGGGAAAATACCCCATTTCAGTACTTCATTGACGCCCCGGGAAGGGTCGGTAACCATAAGGGTCCTGTAATGCGGAACCACATGAATGGTGTCATTGTTGCGGGCAGCATGTATAAAAGAAAAAGAACAGGTGAAAAAAATCAGGAACAGAAAAAGAAAGGGTCGGATCATATTTCAATTCAGAATTTTATAGAAATGCTCCGGGATTCGTTCTCCTCTTCTTCGATATTCACCCAAACCGTATCTTCGGGCAACAGGGATTCCACTTTGTCGGGCCATTCGATGAAGCACAATGCTCCACTTTCAAAATAGTCTTCAGCACCTAAATTGTATGCTTCCTGAATGCTGTTGATCCGGTAAAAATCGAAGTGGTAGATCAGTTCGGCTGTTGTTTCTGAACGGTATTCATTGACAATTGCAAACGTCGGGCTGTTAATGACATCCGTCACACCCAACTCTTCGCAAATCGCCTTGATAAAGGTAGTCTTACCTGCACCCATCTTTCCGTTAAAGGCAAAGACCGTGCGATCATCCATGTGGGAGATGAATAACCTGGCTGCCTCTTGAATGGCAGCCAGGTTTTTAATTGTAAAATTCATTATAAAGTCAAATCGTTAATTCCTGCTTCCGGTGCATTTTTCATTACAGAAGCAATTCCATTGTCGCGGGAAGCGATCGATTCATATATCTGACTGCTACCGATTACTTGTCCGTTTGTTGCTTTCAGATTGAAATGAAATTTCCCGTTTGCCGAATCTTTTTTCTCAAACTTGCTTTCATCCTGAGCATTTTTTTTGACTGATTCGATTCCGTTCGTACAGGAAGCTTTGGTTTTATATCCTTCGCTTGTTAAGATCACCTGGCCGTTACCAGCCTTTAGATTGAACTGGAACTCTCCGTTTTTTCTGGTTGTAATTTCAAATTTTGCCATAAAATAAAATTTAAGATAAACGTACTTATTTGTTTGTGTATAACAATTTTCAGAGTTTTTTGTTACGAATTAGGTTTTCTTTGAACAAGTGAATGAATTCTTACACTCCGCTGAAAGCACTGAATCCGCCGTCGATCGGGAGGATAGCGCCGGTGATAAAGCCTGCTGCATCAGAGCACAGGAACTGTACGGCACCGTTCAGTTCGTTGATGTCTCCAAAGCGTCCCATCGGGGTTTTAGCGATTATTTTTTTACTTCTGTCGGTTAGCGAACCATCCGGATTGATCAATACAGCACGGTTTTGGTCGCCGATGAAGAATCCGGGAGCAATAGCATTGACACGGACGCCTTCTCCGAATTTCTGAGCCATTTCCGTAGCCATCCATTTGGTAAAAATATTGATGCCTGTTTTAGCTACCGAATAACCCGGTACACGGGTCAATGCGGAGTAAGTCGTCATGGATGAAATGTTGATGATACTTCCTTTCTTTTGCTGGGCCATAACTTTACCGAAGGCCAGGGAGGGATATACTGTTCCGTTCTGGTTCAGGTTGGTTACTTTTTCCCAGTCTTCGATTTTCATGTCGAAAATAGTTTGGTCTTCGGCCAGTGTAGCGCCGGGAACATTTCCACCGGCACAGTTGATCAGGATGTCGATCCGTCCCCAGTGAGCAACGATTTTCTGGGCTGTTTCGTTCAAACTGTCCATATTCAGAACGTTGCAGATAAAGCCGATGGCTTCTCCACCTGCATCCTGCAGTTCTTTGACCCGGCTGTCCAGGTTTTCCTGACGGATGTCAAGAACTACGATTTTGGCTCCGGCCTGAACAAAACTGTTAGCGATGCTTCCACCCAATACTCCACCTGCTCCGGTGATGACGGCAACTTTGCCCTTGATACTGAACATATTTTCCATTATTGATTGTTAATTAATTAGATAAATAGGATTACGTGTACGCAAACAACAAAGATACAATTATTTTTTTAGATTTTTGTAAATTAGTTTAAAATTACGGCAGACCTCCGGATTGTATCTCTCCTCTATCTTATCCATGATGGCATTCAGTTTGTATTTTGTATCATAAACAAATAATATGCCAAACACTTTTTGACATTAGATTGGTTTATCTTAATGATTATCTGATGTTTTGCCTAGTCGTATCCCTTAGGGATACAGTTGGGATACATATCCTATAATCATTTTATCTTATAATTTTTTTAGAAATGATTGAACGATACTGCAATCAATTGTGTATTTTTGCCCTGAACCTTCATACTCCTGACAGAGTAAAAACAATTCATAGAAAAAACCATAAAATTAAAAGCTTATGAGATGCTTGTTTGTTGCATTTTTGTGTTTCCTTGTTGTTAATAAGGCCGGTGCTCAGTCGAAGGACCTGGTTCTGGTTGAAACGGAAGCGTTTGAAGAAAAAGGAGGATGGGTCCTCGATCAACAATTTATGGATCAGATGGGCTCTCCGTTCTTGCTGGCGCATGGACTTGGGACTCCCGTTGCAAATGCAAAAACCAGTGTAACCATTCCCCGTAAAGGAGTATGGCATGTGTATGCGCGGACCTGGAACTGGTGTTCTCCCTGGAATGTGGATGAATCTCCCGGTAAATTTAAAATCAAGGTAAACAATATTACGCTTGAAAATGAATTGGGATTCGGTAAGCAATGGGACTGGGAATATGCCGGATCTATTGAAATCACAGACAAAAACAATGTTGTTGAATTACAGGATTTAACCGGATTTGAAGGAAGGTGCGATGCCATTCTTTTTAAACGGGATAAAAATACTCCTGTTCCCAATGTTGGTGAAGCATTGTCCCTTTTCAGAAAAAAAATGCTTGGTTTACCGGAAAAAGCAGAAAATGCGGGGACTTTTGATCTTGTAGTCGTGGGTGCAGGAACGGCCGGATTAAGCGCTGCAATAAAAGGAGCCAGGGAGGGGTTGAAAGTCGCACTGATCCATAACCGCCCTGTGCCAGGAGGAAACAACAGCGTGGAAGTCAGTATTGTGGCGAGCGGGGATATTCAGGCCCAACCTTATCCGAAGTTAGGCGATGTAATCAAAGAGATCGGAAATGTGTACCGTAATCCGGAACGTATCGATCAAATGCTTGCTGCTGAAAAGAATTTATCCTATTTCCCGAATATGTATGTTTTCTCGCTTGAAAAAGAGGGAAATAGTATCCGCTCAGTTACGGCTAAACATATCGAAAACAGTAGAGAATATAGGTTTCATGCCCCGCTTTTTGTGGATTGTACGGGCGACGGAAATGTCGGATACTTAGCCGGAGCCGAATACCGGGTGGGTCGTGAAATGCGTGGTGATACAAGGGAAACCCTGGCTCCGGACCGATCGGACAATATCACATTGGGAACATCGCTGACCTGGGGTAGTATAGATGCGGATAAAGAGGTTGCATTCCCGGTATGCGACTGGGCGATACAATTTAACGCTGAATCCTGCGAGGCTGTTTTCTCCGGAAGTAACTGGTGGGAAACCGGTTTCAGATACGATCAGGTCAATGAAGCCGAATATATCCGGGATTATCTCTTCCGCGCCATTTATGGAAACTGGGCTTTCCTGAAAAACAATCCTAAGTTTAAAGAGGAATACAAAAAACGGAAGTTAAACAAGTTATTTTATATTGCGGGGAAAAGGGAATCCCGTCGTTTGATCGGCGATGTAATTTTCCTGCAACAGGATGCCGAAGGGGAATACAAAAAATACGACGATGCCATGGTGTACGGCAGTTATTCCATCGACCAGCATTTTCCTACACCTAAAAATACGTTTTTCTTTCCCGGTGAGGAATTCATTTCTACCATGAAGCATGGGTTCAATGACCTGGGTACGCCCCGCCGTTACCTTCGCGACGATCAGGTGAATCCGCCCTATCGTGTGCCTTACCGGTGTCTTTATTCAAGAAATATCGATAACTTGTTTATGGCGGGAAGGCAAGTAAGCGTTTCCCATATTGCATTGGCTTCGACACGGGTACAACGGACCACGGGAATGATGGGTGAGCTGGTTGCAGTTGCTGCGGATATATGTAAGAAGTATAATTGTACACCAAGGGAGGTTTATGCCAAGCACCTGGACGAATTAAAGAGCCGGTTTAAGTAAGACTATTCGTAATCGGGACTCATTGGGATGTTCTAACAAATACAAATGCTTTTATGAGGAATAAAATTCCTGAATTTGACTGATTCTATTGTTTATATCAAGAATGATCTCATTTTTTATGTTTTCGATATGTCCGAAGTCAATTGTTTGAAAAAGATCATCCCAATGAGTCAACTGTGCAATTTCTTCGTGTGTATTTATTTTTATACCGATATCTTTTAAAATACTGAGACGGTAATCATCTGGATTGCCAATGAAAATAACAGGGATTCCTATCGCTAAACAAGGAAGAGCGCAATGTAACCGGGTGGTGATTACTGCGCTGGCTTTTTGACGGTAATATTTTAAGAGTTGATTGGCTATGGCAAATTTTTCGCGTTCTGAGCAATTTTCCGGAAAATGTTGGGTGAAATGTTCTGATTTTTTTCTAATCGAATCGGGCAATTGAAATCGAGAAGCATCCATAATAACATACTTATTTTTTCGTGGAGTAATATCTCTCCGGGGGAGTGTCAATGTAAGGCATTTGGAATAATAAGCATCAATTCCATTTTCTTTTAATCTGTTTGCAGTATATTGATCACGGCAACCAATTGGTTCGTTGTTTTTGAAAAAATCGAGAACTGGCTTTGTCAATATATATTCCCAGCAGTCGTTCCAGTTTGTGATATGTAATCCGAAGAACAGGGGTATAATAGTACTTGAAAAAGGAAAACATTGTTTAGGGTAATGAGAAAACCAGCCATTGGTGATTAAAATGTTTTTTTTTCTTTTATTTCCAATCTCTCCGAGAAAATCGCGGTCGAACCGGTATTTTACAGGGGGCGTGAATTGTTCGGTTGCGATGGATTGAATGTAATCACCAACATTAATTGAGGTCGAGTATTTTAATCCAATGAAATTCATGTTTGTTGTTTTTTTAAGACATCTGTATAAACTGCATGGGTTATCCTGATAAAGCTTTGAGTTGAAATTCGTTTTTCATTTGTCGCTTCAATCAGATGATTCAGAAAATCAACGAGTCCTTCGTCCTTTTCAGTGATTTTCTCTAATACTTTTTCTGCATATTCCATCTGTATTTTGAAAGTGGAATTGAACATTTCTTCACCTTTTGTTTGTGTAACCTGGCTTGGAGAGCGACGGTATTTTAACAATACATCCGGTAGGTTGGCAAAACGAAAATCTTGGGATGCTAAGTCTGTCCATAACTTATAATCTTCCGCACAAGGATATCCTGTTTTGTAACCGTTGTTTTGAAGATCGGACCGGCGTATAATAACAGAAGGATGAATCATTGGGTTGTACAAAATCATGGACAAAACAATCTCTTCATGTTTTGTAGCTACCCGTATGGTCCCACTCCCGTCACCAAATACTTCTGCAAAAGAACCGCAAACGGATATTTCCGGATATTGTTCCATGAAATCAACTTGTTTTTGTAAACGGTCAGGAAACATGATGTCATCGGCATCCATCCGGACGATGTATTTTCCTCTTGAATTGAGAATACCCAGGTTCAAAGAGCCAATAAAATCGTGGTCATTCAATAATAAACGAATGCGACTGTCATTGTATGCCTTGACTAAAGACGGACTATTGTCTGATGATCCATCGTCCACTACAATTAATTCAAAATCCGTAAATGTTTGTTGGAGTATGCTTTCAATAGCCTCTTGTATGTAAAGAGAGGAGTTGAACATGGGCAATATTACGCTGACAGAAGGGGTGGTCATACTTAATCCAGATAATTATATATATTTTTAGAATTTGTTATTGTCTGTATTTTTCTTTATCTAAAAGTAAATCTATAAGGAATGTTCATATATCCTAATACCATTTAAACTAAGTCACCATATTCTTTGTGTAAATGCCTGTTTTATATATTACTATAGGTGTTGAGTAGGTTGTTTTTCATTATACTAATTTCATATCTTTCTAGATAGAGCTTTCTGCATTGTTTTCTAATTTTTTTAATTTGATCTTTAGGTTGTTCAAGTACATATAATATTTTATCTGTATAATCTTCAACAGAAAGGATTACATCATTATCTTCTTCTTTAACTTCTGAGGTCAAGTATTCAAGTTCCGGCTTAAGCATTTCCCCTAGTCCTGTTGTGGTAGAAGCTATTAATGGTATACCATGAGCTAGCATTTCGATGGCAACATAACTACACTGTTCGTTGGTTGATGGCATAATTCCAACGTCTGCAATTTGATAAAATTGATAAAGTGTTTTTTGTTCTATCCGGCCTGTAAAAGTAATCCTCCCCCATACATCCTGGCATTCTTTCAAGTATCTGGAATGATCTCCGTCACCAACTATAATAAGCCTGTAGTTAAGACCTTTCTTAATTGTATTTATAAAAGCTTTTATTGTAATGTCAATGCCTTTTCCTTCGCTTAATCTGCCGACAAACAATATGATTTTTTCATTATTTGGAATAAAATATTTTTTCTTAAGTTCTTTCTTTCCTTTTTGTGATAAGAATACAATATTATCCTCAAGCCCATTGTAAATTACGTTTATTTTATTTTCAGAAATTTTATAATCTTCCAATAATAATTGTTTTGTAAACCTGGCCAGGCAAATGATCTTATCCGATGTGATAAAAACTTCTTTTTCATTTTTGAAAATTTCAGCAACACTTTTTTCCTTAGGTTCGATTAGGTTCTGAGGATCCTGTGCTATAATTCGTTTGAAATAAGACAGATTCCCCTTTATTAAAAATCCCCAATTCAAATAATGAATTGAAAAAATAATTTTACATTTAGGATAATATTCTTTAAACGTTTTTATTAAAGGAATATCCTGATAAAAATTAAAATGAAAAATTAACTCGTCATTATTATTGTTTGTGTGGTTTTGCTCTATGTGTGGTTGTAATAAGAAGAAGATATTTCTATAATATCTGTCCATATTACTGGACGGTTCATGAGGTATGTTGTGAATTTTTACACCATCTTTATCTTCTGTTTCAAATTCTTTTTTATTAGAATTTGTATTTACAATATGAAGAGAAAAATTTTTCTGGTTGACGAGAAAATTTGTCATTTGTTTTATATAGGTGCCAATTCCATATGCTGCAGCTATGGTGGATTTATTAAATAAATATATGTGTTTCATTAGTATGTTTTCATAATTTGAAGTCCAATTCCTGCGTATCCTTTGCATAAGCCGAGAGAGATGTCATTTTTTGTTTCGTCTTCATCATCGATCTCAAAAGATAAAAAACGTTTCATTAGCTTGTCCGGGGAATATTTCATTTTTTTTCCATTTCTCCAGTTTATATATATGGCAAGAAGTACCTGTAATTCTTCGTTCTTACAGTTTTCATTTTTTTTCTGTGCAACGATATCCAAATCACTAAGATAAATATCATCAAACGGACATTGCATGGTATTATTTTCAGGTAGATGATAAAGAATGTAATGAAAGAGACCTTCTAAACCAGACTCTAACGTTTCATCTTCTATGCGTTTGATATCCCGGCTCATTATTTGTTTGTCAATATCCTCCAGGATTTCATAAGAATCACCTTCAACAAAATTATTTTTTAAGGCATACTCAATTCCCCATCCCACTCCGGATAATCCGTTATCAAAAGAGATCGTCATTTTGTTATTAATATCATCAAAAATGTCATCTATTAATAATCCTGCAAAATCGGCATATAATTTATTTTCTGAATATTTAGAATAATGATATAAAAATAGAATTATGCCTGTTTTTCCGGAAAGGAGTCCAAGGTCGTGTGTTTCAGCCGATTTTGAGATTATAAGATTGATTATCTTATTGAGTTTTTTTTTCATATTCTTGTTTAGAGTTTGTTTGAATTCGGAATAGAATTGTTACTATATCATCATTCTTGTCCAATTAAAATTCAAAATAGTTATTTGTCATCGATATCTAAATGCATAAAATGTTTTAAATTATTTCAGAACTAAATTTTCTGTTACTAATTCTTCCATTTTCTTTTCTAATGCACCTCCTCTTAGATTGACAGCAATGATTTTCCGATCTTTGTCCAACAGGAAATTGGCCGGAATGGCGGTAATACCGAAACGTTTCTTAAGTTTTTTAGTGTCAAAATCACCATTGTTGGAAAAAACATGGGTCAGGGATTCACTCTTGTCTTGTTGTACCGCTCTTTTCCATTCAGTTTCATTAAAATCCAAAGAAATGGCATAGATGGTTAATTTGGAATCATACAGGCTGAGCGCTTTTTTGAGATTGGGCATTTCCCTCCGGCAGGGACCACACCAACCAGCCCAGAAATCGATCAGGATATACTCGGTTTTTATACTGTCCAATGGAATGTCTTTATCCTCCATCCCTTTCAGAGAAAGGCCTTTTACTTCATCACCCAAAGTCAAGGGAGAGATTTTGTCCAGTTCTTTTTTTTCTCTTTCCAACTGTTCGGGTGGGATTACTTTCTTTTCTTTCTTTTTTGGGATTCTTTGGTTGGTGATTTGGTAAAAACGTTCCAATGCCTTTTCGCTCTTAATTGAAGGAGGATCATACTTCGGGTTGTTAATGCTTTTGCTATATGGAAATTTTTTCTTCATTTCAATCTCTAAACTGTCGATGGTTTCCTGTGGCAGATTTTCTGCCCTTCTTTCTAGGATGAACTCATAGACGTGTGGACTTTGAATTATTTTGAACAAATCCAGACAATATGGCCACTTGTAATAATTTTCATAATAGTGAATACTGTCTGTTATCAGTTTATAACGTGTTTCGTTTTCTTTTGTCATAGATAATGAGTCTCTTAGTATTTTTATTCGTTCAAGTCTTTCATATTTACCTGCTATGCTGCCGTATTGACGCATTTCTTGTGTGGTTATATCCCCTTCGAATTTAGAAGGATAAAGCAACAAACTGTCGTTTAATTCCATTTTAATGTTAGCACCTGGAGTTGTATAAAAAAGTATCATAGATTTAACTTCTGTGAAGATTAATTCACAAAAATAAGGATCCCCCTGGTATTCTATTCCTATTTCTTTTTCAAAGGAGAACAATTTCTGATCTGGAACGATAAAGCATGAATCTGTAAATTCACGTTCATTTCCTTCCATAGTGTACCAATATACCCATTGGGAACTTTTAATTTTTTTTGCAAAACTCTCGGAAATATTAACCTGCACATTGACTTTTTGAGCCCAACAAATCGAAATGTGCAGGATGAGAGTGGAAAAAACAATATTTCTTTTCATTATGTGTATTTTGTATTATAATGGTATAGAGGCTGATCAAAAGATTTATTTTGTTTCTAAATAGAAATCTTTGCCAGCCTCTATTTTTTTTTATTTACACTTTGGCTGATAGTTTGCCTCCTCTATCATTGTAACACAGTCATAATAAGACGGTGCGCCAAAGCATGCTTGGTTCACAAATCCTTCACGAAGCCACTCAGCAGTATCATTAGGATTTGTACCACATGCGTATCCAGAGTGGTCATGCTCCCATGTTGTTCCTGTACAATGGAATAGTGTTTGTCCCTCTCCACAATCAACGTTACCACCAACAATTTTTTTCATTTCGGCATTTGAAATTTCATTGAAATCATTTAATTTGATTTTAAAAAGCTTTTTCATATTAAACAGAATTGAATTATGTCTCGGAATTTTACAATAAACGGCCATTTATAGCCTATTGCCCCTCGACTTTAGCAATAGAGTTATTTAGCGTCGACATCTAAATGCGTAAAATGTTTATAATTATTTCAGCACTAAGCTTTCAGTTACCAGCTCCTTCATTTTCTTTTCCAATGCATCTCCTCTTAGATTGACAGCAATGATTTTCCGATCTTTGTCCAACAGGAAATTGGCCGGAATGGCGGTAATCCCGAAACGTTTTTTAAGCTTTTTAGTATCAAAATCGCCATTGTTGGAAAAAACATGGGTCAGGGATTCACTCTCGTCTTGTCGTACCGCTTTTTTCCAGTCATCTTCACTAAAATCCAATGAAATGGCATAGATGGTCAATTTGGTGTCGTATAGGCTGAGCGCTTTTTTGAGATTTGGTATTTCCTTTCGGCAGGGACCACACCAGCCTGCCCAGAAATCGATCAGGATATAATCGGTTTTGATACTGTCCAATGCAATGTCCTTTTCTACCATTCCTTTTAGTGATAGGTGTTTTACTTCATCGCCTAAGGCTAAGGAAGAGATTTTGTCCAGTTCTTTTTTTTCTTTTTCCAGTTGTTCGGGAGGTATCACTTTTTTGGGGGGGCTATTCCGATTGGTGATTTGGTCAAAACGTTCCGATGCCTTTTTGCTTTTAATTGAAGGCGGATCATACTTAGGATTGTTAATGCTTTTACTATATGGAAATTTTTTCTTCATTTCAATCTCTAAACTATCGATAGTTTCCTGTGGGAGATCCTCTGCCTTTTTTAGGAAAAAACTATAGATGGTTGGACTTTGAATTATTTTGAATAACTCCAGACTGCCTGGTCCCTTGTAATAATTTTCATAATAGTGAATGCTATCTGCTATTAACTTGTAGCGTACATCATTTTCTTTTATTGTTGATAATGAGTCTTTTAGTATTTTTGTTCGTTCGAAATTTTCAAATTTTTTGATTCTATTATATTGATATATTTCCTGTGTGGTTATATCTCCTTCGCATTTAGAAGGATAGAGTATTAACCTGTTGTTTAGTCCCATTTTAATATCAGCTCCTGGAGTTGCAAAAAAAAGTACTGGAAGTTTTTCTTTTGCGAAGATTAATCGACAAAAATAAGGATCTCCCTGATATTCCAGTCCGATTTCTTTTTCAAAGGAGAGCGATTTCTGACTCAAGGTGAACAAGCATGAATCTGTAAATTCACATTCATTTCCGCTCATAGTGTACCAATATACCCATTGGGGGGAGGTGATTTTCTTTAGAAAATCCTCGGAGAAGGTGACCTGTATGTTGACTTTTTGGGCGCAACAGATCGAAATGTATAGGAGGAGAGTGGAGAAAATGATAATTTTTTTCATTATATGCGTCTTTAATATTGATAATGGTATAGAGGCTGATCAAAAGATTTATTTTGTTTCTAAATAGAAATCTTTACCACAGCCCCTATTTCTTTAATTAACTACACTTTGGATCGTATCCTGATTCTGATACTTCAGCATAACATTTGATAGGGTCGTCAATACCGACACAAACTTGGTCCACGAATCCTTCCCAAACCCAAAAAGATGTTGCGTTAGCACTTGTACCACATGCGTACCCAGAAGCATCATGTCCCCACATTGTTCCTGTACAATGGAATAGTGTTTGTCTCTCTCCACAATCAATGTTACCACCAACAATTTTTTTCATTTCAGCATTTGAAATTTCATTGAAATCATTTAATTTGATTTTAGAAAGCTTTTTCATATTAAACAGAATTGAATTATGTCTCGGAATTTTACAATAAACGGCCATTTATTTTCTATTGCCCTCGACTTTAGCAATAGAGTTATTTAGCGTCGACATCTAAATGCGTAAAATGTTTATAATTATTTCAGCACTAAGCTTTCAGTTACCAGCTCCTTCATTTTCTTTTCCAATGCATCTCCCCTCAAATTAATAGCAATGATTTTCCGGTCTTTGTCCAGCAGGAAATTCGCCGGGATGGCAGTAATACCGAAACGTTTCTTAAGTTTTTTAGTGTCAAAATCGCCATTGTTGGAAAAAACATGCGTCAGGGATTCACTCTTGTCTTGTTGTATCGCTTTTTTCCAGTCATCTTCACTAAAATCCAATGAAATGGCATAGATGGTTAATTGGGTATTGTAGATGCTAAGCGCTTTTTTGAGATTGGGTATTTCCCTCCGGCAGGGACCACACCAGCCGGCCCAGAAATCGATCAGGATATAGTCGGTATTAATACTGTCTAATGCAACGTCCTTTTCCTCCATTCCTTTCAGAGAAAGACCTTTTACTTCATCACCCAAAGCCAGGGAAGGTATTTTGTCCAGTTCTTTTTTTTCTTTTTCCAGTTGTTCGGGAGGGATCACTTTCTTTTTAGGACTTTCTTCGCTGTCTTGAACAAATCTCATTCGAGTAGAGCGATCCCATACTTCTTTACTTTGAATTGAAGGTGGATCTGATTTAGGGTTGTTAACCATTTTACTGTGTGGGAATTTTTTCTTCATTTCAACCGTTAAGCTGTCAATGGTTTCCTGAGGAAGATATTCGGCTCTTCTTAGAAGGAACTTATAGGTGTGTGGACTTTGAATTGTTTTGAACATTTCCAGACAGGATGGAGGTCTCTTAAAATAATTCTCATAAAAGAGAATACTATCCTCGATCAGCTTGTAATGTGCTTCGTTTCCTTTTATTGCTATTAATGAATCTTTTAATATTTTGGCTCGTTCTAAGTTTTCAAAATTTTTTCTTTTGTATTGGTACCATTCCAGAGAGCTTATATCTCCTTCAAATTTAGTAGGATAAAGTAATGATTCTTTATTTAATTCCATTTTAATATTAGCTCCGGGTGTTGCATAGAAAGGAATTCTTGTTTCTGAAAAGATTAATTCACACCAATAAGGATCTCCCTGGTATTCTATTCCTATTTCCTTTTCAAAGGAGAACAATTTTTGACCTGGAACTATAACGCATGAATCTGTAAATTCACATTCATTTCCGGTTATAGAGAGCCAATATATCCATTGAGGTTTTTCATTATTTTTTTTAAAATCCTCAGAGATAGTGACCTGGATATTGATTTTCTGGGCACAACAGATCGAAATGTGCAGGATAAGCGTGAAAAAAACAATAATCTTTTTCATTGTGTATATCTTTAGCATTGATAATGGTATAGAGGTCGATAAAAGATATATTCTATTTCTGAATAGAAATTTTATCAGCCTCTATCTTTTAATTAACTACATTTTGGTTTGTATCCCGACTCCATTACTTCGGCTGCACATTGGACATAGTCAATACCAAAACAAACTTGATTCTGAAATGCTATAAAAACATCTGTAGCAGTATCATCTGCTCGATAACCACATGCGTATCCTGAGGCATTATGCCCCCACATTGTTCCTGTACAATGGAATAGTGTTTGTTCGGATCCACAGTCAATATTCCCACCTACAATTTTTTTCATTTCAGCATTTGAAATTTCATTGAAATCATTTAATCTGATTTTAGAAAGCTTTTTCATATTAAAGAAAATTGAATTATGTCTCGGAATTTTACAATAAGTAGCTAGTTTATTGTCTATTGCCCCTCGACTTTAGCAATAGTTATTTAGCATCGATATCTAAATGCGTAAAATATTTTAAATCTTCGATTTTATAGTTATCAGGTAATTGATAACCGTTCACTAAAATCGTAGGTGTCGCCTGTAATTTTGTTTTTTCTTTCCATTCTTCATGAGTTATGAGTTCATTTTTTACTTTTTCATCCAAAGAATAACTGTATTTTTTCATGAAAGAGTCTTTGTTGTGTTTTTCTCCTCCAAACCATTGGTTATAAATATTTCTTGTCTGATCAGTTTTATTTGCAAAGTAGGTTGCAATAAGAAACTGATTGCTGGGAATTAATTTTTCATTAAATGAAGAAAAAATATACTGAATACAAATGGAGTTGCTATTGTTTGCATTTAATAATTTTTCCATTCGGGCATGCATCTTTGCACAAGGTTCACAATGGGGGTTGGTGAAAATTGTAACCAATAAATTGGCATCCTGGTTTCCGAATAATATATTAGAAGTGGATTTATCTACTTCATAATGAGGTCGCTTTTTTAATAAGGAAGAAAAAACAACCTCCGAAGCTTTCAGGCTGTTAATTTCGTATGTGACCTGTTCCATTTTCCTTGCCCGGGTAAATTGGGGTATCAACAGATTAATAAGTAATGGCGGGATTCCGTAAATAACACCTGTTAAAAGGATATTATTGATATTAAAATCAGGAAGTTGAATGAACCCTGAAAGTAAATTAACGAAAAAGACACCCCAGAATAATACTTGTACAATCAGGCAGAGGGGGCACCATTGCTTGGCTTTTACTTTTTGATACCAGACACTCCATAGGCTATAAGGTAAAGTACAAATGTTGATAAGGATCAGATAAGGAAGTAATAAGGGGATTATTAATAATACGATTAAGTTTGAGATGAAGTATCCCAAACCAATCTCACTCCAACCGATGATGTCCCACAATTTCGCAGCTTTGGATTCCAATACATCGTTACAGTCGCTTTGCTTGAACAGGGAACATATTTTATCTGCATAGTTACTGTGGATACGCATTTGCTTCAATACCAGCAGGTACCCGGTGTAGATACCTAACAGGTTAATGATAATAAGTAAGCCGATACTCCAATTGTTGTATAATTGGTTGTGAATAAAAGACGTAATGCATAATAGGATCGTTGCGGCCAATAATAACCCTTTTTGTATACCATTAATCAATTCTTTACGCCGATTTTTGAAGTATCCGGGTTCTATGGAATCTTCAGTCGGTTCAGGAATGAGTATAATCCCGGACCATTGTTTGTTAAATTCAGCAATAGGGGCGGAGAAAAGCCGTCCTTTCCACAAGTAGTTTACTTTACTTGTGGTTATTTTGGATACAACCCCGAAATCACCTCCGGCATAGACCACAAAAGGAGGATCTATCGAGTGTATTCCCGTATTTTTGTCTTTTATTTTGATCCCCTTATTGTCAATTCCGTATTCAGATAGCATAGTGGAAAGACCGAATAAATTGTATTTGTGCGGGTGCTCATTGAAATATTTATTCGAAAAGGAGTCTGTGTATTTAACTTTTAGCTCCCCTAATAAATAGGTGAGTATATTTTGTGGCTTTTTATTTGAAAATATAAATGTCATACAATCAATACAAATAAGATTTTTTTAATTTATTTGATGTTTTATATGGATAGTATTTGCAACGAATTTATTAAATAAAATTCAGAACAACAACAAAATCCAATGAATGCAGAGAATAAGGTGACGAATGAAGATTTATCCTGATTTTAATGTCTTTGATGTTTCACAAGTATAGCAATTATTACAATTGGGAATTTGTTTTTTTATGGATATAAATTTGCTTTTTATTTCTTTTTCCTTGCGTTGGGACACATTTACTTTAATTTCATTATTCAGGTATAGTATGCAGTTGTTGTTCGTTACTTCTATGCCTCTAATATGGATCAGATTGACAATAGAAGACCGGCTGCATAAGGAAAATATGACCGGTAATTTTTGTATTAGTTTGGTCAGCGAATAACAGATCTTCCGGGTACCCTTTTTATAAGTGGTAACAATGGTATGGCCTTTATCGAAGTGGATGCATACAATTTCGTTATATTTAACACATCTGACAGCTCCATTATCTTGAATAATCAATTCGTCGGATAAAAAATCAATTGGAGTTTCTTTCATGGTTGCTTGATTTTTATATGTTTTCTGTTATTATTTTTCTTAGGGGTAACAAAAGTCTTTCCAATAAGGATAGATCATCGGTGATTATATCCGCCTGTCCTGTCATTTCAGGGAGGAATGGAAGGTCTTTTTTGTAGGTGGTATGCAGTCCTTCCGGTAATTGGATTTCCACCACGTAATTGGTGGTATTGGTTTCTTTGGCCGGGACCAATGAAATGTTCTGAACAAATCCCCTGACAATCCCGAATTCGTTATCCGGAAAGTTAGCAAACCGGATGTTTACTTTCTGCCCGGTTTTTACTTTGCCTGAGCGTTCAGTGGGTAAAAGTGCCTTCCCGATCAGTATTCCTTCGTCATCCGGAACGATATTGAAAACTGTTTCTCCTCCGGCAATGTTTTGATTGGTGGTCCAATAGTTGGTAAATGTAATTTTTCCTGAAATCGGGGCAATCAGCACATAAGTCATCTCCCAGGACTGTATTTCCGTCAAGAACTGGGTGATCTGCGATTTGAGTTGGGTTTCCAATTGTCGTTTTTTGTCTGAGTATTGGTATTCCGTATCCAATAAATTCTCCTGCATTTGAGCCAATTGAATTTGCAGGTTCTCTAAAGAAGCCTGCATGTTTTCCCAGGACAAAAATCCTTGCAGGTATTGGCTGTGTGCCCGTTCGAATTCTTCTTTTGATAGGGTATTGGCTTTGTATAGCGTAGAATCCCGTTGGTATTGTGTGTGGGCAATACTTAGTTGACTGCGGATCAGTTGCTCCTGGCGCAACATGTTGTTGTAATAGGTTTCGTTTTTTCGAATCCGGTCTCTCATGAATTCGATTTTTTTCAGATGATAGTTCAACTCTTTGAACTGAAAATAATCGGAAAGAGTGATGTAAAAAGAAGAATAAAGCGATTGTAAATTGCCTACACTGAGTTCCCGGGGCGGGAGAGATGTTATTGAATCGAAAGAGTTGCTACAGGTTTGTAAGTAGTGCTTTAATTGGAGAATATCTTCCACCCTGGCCGGATTTTCGATGATAGCCAGGTAGCTGCCGGCAACTACTTGCTGGTTGTCGTGTACATACAGTTCCTGCATTTTTCCGGATGTTTTGGCTACAATGCCGGCTACCGGTGTTGTTCCGGTCAGCGTGACGACAGAACTGATGGTGTCGGGGTATTTGAAGATAGCACTTCCAATCAGTAGGACAACAACAATAGTCGCTACTGTAGTTATACCCCAGCGCAGGATCCAGGGAGGAACTGTGCTCAGTACCTCCTGGAATTCTTCGCTTCTCAGTTCAATTCCGATGGTTTCTGCCCATAGATCCTTGAAACGGGATTTTTGAGCTTTAGAATCTTCAACAGGTTTGTTCTCTTCACTCATATTCCTAATTCCAACTGATTTTTTACTAATGTATAATAGGCTCCTTTCTTTTCCGTCAATTCTTTGTGGGTTCCTTCTTCGATGACTTTGCCTTTGTCCAGGACAATGATATTGTCGGCATTCTGGACTGTACTCAGGCGGTGGGCAACGATTACGGCTGTTTTTCCCTGGTAAAATTTGCTCAGGTTTTCCAGGATGATTCGTTCATTATTGGCATCCAGGGCATTGGTCGCTTCGTCGAAAAAGAGGAATTCCGGATTCTTATATACCGCTCTTGCAATCAGTAGTCGTTGGCGTTGTCCCTGACTGACCCCATTCCCTTCCATGCCTATTTTACCATTGTACTTAAGTGGAAGAGATTCGATAAATTCCCTGATGTTGGCAACCTCCACGGAATGTAATAACTGCTTTTTGTCAATAACTTCTTCTCCTACAGCAATATTGTTGGCAATGGTGTCGGAAAAAATAAATCCGTCTTGCATAACCGCTCCTGATTTTTGTCTCCATAAGTGAGGATTGATTTCGCTGATCGGAGTTTCCCCTATTTTAATTGTTCCTTTGATTGGAGGGTAAAAACCCAGTAATAATCTGATAATCGTTGTTTTGCCACTTCCACTGGCTCCAACAATAGCTGTTACTTTATTTTGGGGAATGACCAGATTCAGATCTTCCAGGACATAATCACGTTCGGCTCCGTCATAACTGAAACAGAGGTTTTCGATCCGGATGGTTTTGTCTTCCGGTAGGTGATTGATTTTAGTGGCAATGGTTTGTTCTTCGTCTTCGCGATTATGTATTTCGTTTAGGCGTTCTAAACTGATTTTCGCATCCTGGAGGGATTGTGCGAACCCGATTACTTGTCCGATAGGTCCGGAAAGTTGCCCAATGATGTAGCTGATCGACATCATCATACCTAAGGTAATGCTTCCGTCTACTACTGCTTTGGCTGAAAGGTAGGATATAAAAAGAGAGGTAGTCTGGTTAAAAAAGACGGATCCAATTTGTTGGTATTGGCCCAGAGCTGTTCCCTGAATACTTATTTTGAATAGCCGTACCTGGATAGCTTCCCATTTCCAACGTTGTTGTTTTTCGCAGTTGTTTAGCTTGATTTCCTGCATTCCGGTGATCAGTTGAAACATGTTGCCCTGATTGGCGGATGATTGGGCAAAACGTTTATTGTCCAATTTTCTCCGGTAACGCATAAAAAAAAGGATCCAGGAGGTGTAGAGGGCATTCCCGACAAGGAATACGCACAAAATGAGCAGATTGTAATAAGCTAAGATGAATGCAAAGACGAAAAAATTAAAAAATGAAAAAAGAGTACTCAATGTGGTTCCGGTCATAAAGGATTGAATTCGCCCGTGATCACCAATTCGTTGCATGATATCTCCGATGTTTTTAGTGTCAAAAAAGCGAATGGGGAGCTTCATTAGTTTGGCCAGAAAGTCGGATATAAGCGTAATACTGATGCGGGTATTGGTGTGTAGGGTAATCCAGCTCTGGATAAAACCGACGCCCATTTGGGTGATGGAAAAGACCAGCTGGGCAATCAGAATCAGGGTGATGAAAGAGAGGTTGTTGTTGCCGATTCCCTGGTCTACGACAGCCTGGGTAAGGAATGGCAATATCAGGGAAAAAACACTACCCAACAGCATCCCGACAATTAATTGAGCGAATTGGGATTTGTATGGAAACAGGTAACGAACGAAGTAACCCAGGTTTTTTTCCTGTTTTTGCTTGTCGTCTTCAAGTTCGTAAAATTCCGGAGTAGGGCTTAACAACAGGGCTGTACCACAATCACTCCTTCCTGCTTTGGTGCTGATCCAGCATTTTTCAAACCCCTTTTTATCCATCGGATACTTGCCCCGGGCCGGATCCGAAATTTTTATTGCATAATCATCGTCATCGGTTTTGCTAAATAGTTTCTTATTTTTTTTGATCGAATAACAGACGACAAAGTGATTCTGATTCCAGTGCAGGATGCAGGGAAGCGGAACGTCGTTTACCAGTTGTTCGAAGGATATCCGTACGCCGGTTGTGCGGAAGCCGATGCTTTCTGCGGCATCGCTGATGCCCAGCATGGATACACCTTCGCGGGTGATGAATGACTTTTCCCGCAGATTTTGCAGGGAATATGAACGGCCATAATGTTTGGCGATCATGCGGAGGCATGAAGGACCGCAGTCCATGGCATCAAGTTGGGTATAGTGTGGAAATTCTCGATGGAATCGGGTGTTTTTCATACATGTATAAGTATAACTCGCAGTTGAATGTAACAGCAAGCGAGAGCGACATGAGGGAAGGGGCTCCATACACCATGTGAGTATGTGAGTTTGTTGTGTATGGATACCCCTTCTACCTACAGAAAAAAACAAAGAGCTGTGAAAAACAAATTTATTCTTCTTTTTCAACGTATCCGTAAACGTTTACGTTTTCATTTTTTACTACGATTTTGTAAGTCCCTGCCGGATATTCGCTTAAATCGATACTCATCGAAAAAATGGTACTGGGCAGGTCGGTTTCATAAACTAAATTATCATCTTCATCAAATACCTGAAATGTCAGGTCTTCCTCCAGGTAATAAAAATCAAAACTCAGATAATGAACATCACCCTGATAATAATAGGTCGTGCTCATAAATTCGCTAACTGGAGCACCGGCACGGAGACCGGGTTTTACTAAGTTGCCTAACATAGTAACTTGTTGTGTTGTTACCCGGGCATAAATGCTACAGCTTAATACAACGAATAAACTCAAAAAAAATACTTTCAGTTTCATAATAAGTTAAGAGTATTAAAAAGTGAATAATCGGTTCGGTCGGAAAAACGATGACCTGTTGATGCAAATATAAGGAAACAAATGAAGAGTAGTGCAAAATGCCCGAAATTAAAATCTCAATTGTTAAAAAATAAAACATTGAAAATCAATAACTTGCAAATGTTAAAATTACGATTTTCTCAATTTTGTGAAAAACGGGAAAAATGGGGGCTGAAAAGGAATAAAAAACAAGGAAAAAAATGAAAAAAAGTCACAGGGAATTGATGAATTCCTCAAATTCTTTCATAGAACTAAAACCCAGCTTTTTTCGGATATTGTACTTTACAGTATTTGCGGTATCCCGGGTGTAGTCCAATACAAAAGCGCATTCGTCTGTACTGAGGTTTCCCCGGAACAGGCAACAGAACTGTATTTCTTTTTCAGTCAGGGTCGGACAGGAGTTTCTTAGCTTAATAGAGAAGTCATTATGCAGTCCTTCGATAAGGGGGTGTAAATTTTCCCAAGTCATATTGACATTCAAGTCTTTGTCAAAAAATTCTTTGAATTTCTCAATCATTTCTTTTCCGGTTTTGTGTTCGATCCGGTTGAAATAAATGACTTTCCGGGAAATGTCCAGTTCTTCCAGCAGTCGGGTGCGGATTTTTATGCTGGTGCCTTCATGTGATTTCGTCATGGAATCCATGATTTCCCGGGTACCCTGGATTTTTTTATTCAACTCCTGGGTGTCTTTGTTTTTCTTTTTCAGGGTCAAGTAAAAAATCCAGCAAAGGATGCTCGTCAACAATAAAATACTGACGATTATAATAATCAATCGTTGTTGAACCACCCTGCTTTTGTTGTACTTATTCTGGAGAGTTACTTTTTCAAATTTTGCCAGAATTTCCAGAAGGTGATTTCTACGATCTTGTTCGTTGAGAGAATCTAAAAGAGTAAAAGCGGTTTGTGTATGTTTTAACGCTGATTGATAGTCTTCATTTTGTTCATAGATCTCGGATAATAGTCTGTAATAGCTGTGTTTTATTCTTGGATCATCAGGTATTTTATTCAGATTGATGGCTTTCAAGTAAAGCTCGGCCGAGTCCAGCTGATTTTGGTGTAAAAAATTATTATATAATACTATATGAGAAGAAATTTCGCTATTGTATAAAGAGATGGAGGCTTTGATATAATTTTTGGCAACGTCAAAATTTCCTTTTACTTGTTCTGCAACACCGATACTTCTCAATATTCCCGCTATTTGCAAGGTATCTTGTTGCTGACGGGCATAATCGAGCGAAGCGTTGTAGTAATGTAAAGCACTGTCCGGTAAGGTTGGTTCCATTAATAAAAAAATATCTCCGATAAAACCCTGGGCATACTGGGCATTTTTTTCATTTCCGGCTCGTTCGAAGTACTTTCGGGCCGATTGAAAATCCTGAATGGCTTCCTGGAAATTTCCCTGGTTCCGGTGCAGGGATCCGGAATCAAAGCAAATTAATCCCAACAAATTATGATCCCGTATTTCTTCTGCATATTTTTTAGCCAGCAGGATGTAGTTGATTGCCGATTCCAGGTGGTTCCGTTGTAATTCCACCCGGTTGGCATAAAAATAGGCCCAGGCCAACTTATCCGGATTGTCCTTTTGGGCAAAATAATCGACAGATTGGAAAATGAGCGTATCTTCAGCCAGGTTTTTATAATTCTTGTCCCGTGCCTGTGTCATTAATAAGTGAAATTCCGCTTGTTCGCTCCGGTTTAATTCTTCCGGAGATTCAATCGTTTCCAACAGTAACAAAGCACTGTCGGGCCGGGTTTCCATAAGGTTTTCTGCAGTTTTCAATTTGATGTAGTTCCGGTTACCATGACAGGAAAAGAGTGTCATGGAGATAAACAGAACGATAAAGTACTTAAATGAAGAAAATTTCATGAAAAACAGATTCGTATTTTACCGTGTAAAATTAAGAAATTTTTTTAATATTTTTCGAATCCTTGTTTTTTAATAATTATTTTGGTATTAATTTGGATTACTTTTTAAACAAACAACCCCGGTCCTGACTGGGTCAAAACCGGGGCCGGATGATAAGATTAGGAATCGATCAATTCAGTATTTCCGCGACAGGCGCCCTGAATGTATCGATGCAGGTTGGCTTGGGTATGTAAACGGTTTGATAAGAAACCTTTTGGGTCAGGTTCACGTTTTCAAGGACAACCGCAGCGCCCAGGACACTGGTTGGGTATAGAGTCGTAACGGCAGATCCGTCTGTTTTTATGTAGGATATTTCCACTCCAACTTCTGTGTTACTGCTACTACCTCCGAAGGTTACGGTCAGCTTGTTGGTTGCTGCCGTGGGAACCGCTGACTTGAGCGGCCGGTTTACCAGGTAGGACTCATAGCGGTCTCCGTAGATATTGACAGACTCTTCATATTTAATCGAACGGTGTCCCCGTTTGTCATGTGAATAGAACATCAGGGTATAGTCGCCTTCTTCGATGTTCAATATATACTCCAATGTATCCATGGGGTTATGAACCGGAATATCCACATTGATTGAATCTTCTTTCTGGTTCCAGAAAATGGTCATGTATTCTGCCCTTGGATCGGTAATAAAGTATTGCAACTTTACACGCTCCCTGCCTTCTAAAGGAAAGAGAGAGTCTATTTTACCCACGTATGTGGTTTCCCCTTCTTCCAGGTACTTGTCGTGCAGGTCGTTCATGTCTGAGCAGGCATAAGCGGCCGCAAACAAGGCTATAAACAAGATATATTTAAATGGTTTCATACGATATTAATTTACACGGTTATTACTTTCTTGGGATCCCCCAGATGCTGATTTCGCCAAAGAAAACGGCATTTGTATTTCCATTCGTTCCGGCTCCTCCCCATGTACTCAGGATATTGAACTTCCAGTAGCGGAAAGCGGGAACCCCTTGCGGGAACTTGAACTCTTCCCCTGCCAGGAAGTATTCCATTTCAGCAGAAGAAAGTGGAACTACGGTTGCCGCAGCCAGTTCCCCGGAAGGCCTGGTGGAGCGGAAGGTACCCATCAATTCAAAACCGGTCCAGTTATCCGGGCTTTTGGCTGCAGCGGCATCGTTCGTGCCCCAGACTTCAAAGGCCCTTGCATGGTGCAACTGGCAGATATAGTTGGTTGTCTGCGATTGCCGTGTCCAGAGCTTGAACCGTGTCACTTCCACTTTCTGTCCCATGTCGAAACAGAAGTATACCGGTACCGAAGGCGTTTTGTTGGCGGTAAGGTAGTTTACGTTGTTTTCCACATTGATGATCTTGTCCCACATCTTGGGCATGCTGGATCCGCCGTAGCCTTGTTGCTTGAAGTTGGAAGAGACAGGCAGTTCCATGAACCTGGCCTTGTCGATTTCTTCTTCATAACGGGGAGTCAGTACATCGTAAATCGTGTCGGTATAGTTGTTATAGGTATCCCTGAAATAGAATGCAAAATTGTACGGGATGGAGTCCATTCCCCTCAGGGTCCTGCTGGCCGAAGCCTCTTGGGCATAAATGGTTTCGATGTGCTTGTACTTTCCATCCACATCCTTGACCATGACACCCAGTACGATGGTTTCCATTTCGGGGTTTTCCCAGTAAAAATTCAGTCCTCCGAAATCGACTTCATACATGAACGATTTCTTTACTTCATACACCGGTGAATCCTTGGGTTCGATTTCTATCTTCAATGGAGCCGACTTGTTGTAGCTTTTGTCGACGGTGAAGAGTTCAACGGTTGATTTTTGTGCTTTCCCGTATCCTTTGAGTGTGATAGAACTGGAATATGCGGAGCTGGAAAGTTCCTGTACCGTGCCGTTGGGTAACGTAAACCGTGCAGTAACACAAAGCAGGTCATCCTCTACGGGTAGGTTGTACCTTAAGATGGCTCCCCCGGAGATGTTTTCCACCTGTACATTGGTCACATTCTTGGGCGGCACATTATCGACCGGGAACTGGCCGACGTATTCTTCCTTACAACTGGAGAACAGTGTCAGGAGTATAGCTAAATAAAAAATATGCTTTTTCATTGTTTTGCTTGTTTATAATTAGTTAGACCAATAGGGATTTTGCACCAGGTTCGGATTGTTACGTAATTCGGATTCCTTGATCGGCCATAGGTATTGCTTGACATTAAACTTAAGCGGCTTGATCACCACGACATTATAAAAATCGAAGTTTTTCGCTCCTGTCAACGTGTTCCATCCTTTTTCGGGCTCATTGAAATAGTTCTGAGCCAGTTTCCAACGCCTTACATCATAGAACCGCTTCCCTTCGAAAGCCAGTTCGATCATTCGTTCCTGGCGGATGATCTGACGCATTCCGTCTTTTGTTTTGGGCTTGTTTGGTATTTTTGAATAATTCTCCCAGCTTTCGACTACTCCTGCCAGTCCTGCTCGTCCCCTGACCTTGTCGATGTATTCGTATACTTCGGCATTGGGAGCATCGAGGCTTTCGTTCAACGCTTCAGCATATAATAAATAAAGGTCAGCTAGTCTCATAACCGGAATCGACATTTTAGAAACAGTCAGAGTACCGTCTCCTTCAGCGCTTGCGGTCATCCAACTACTCATTTTTTTTGTGTAATATCCTGAAAGTGAATAACGCATTCCTGTTTTATTTCCGGCCAGGCAAGTGGCTTTTGTCTTTAATATGTACGGGAGATCAGTTGCTGTGGTTGTTGTTCCAACGTCTTTGGTCCTTCCGTTTCCGAACCAGTATCCGTTGTCAAATCCCAGACTGGCATAAAAACGAGGTTCACGGTATAAATGCAGATTTGCGGTTATGCTGTCTTTGGGGATGTAGAACTTGTGGTCTGTTCCCACTTTGACTGTATCATAACGTTCGGAATAGTTGTAGGTTGCGTCTTCCTCGATGGGAACTCCCTTGTTGGAATAATACAACTCAGCCATTTTGAAAGAGGCATAAATACTTTGGTCCAGTGTTGCTTTTGTTTCGTCGGCCAGTTTCAACCGGGGAATAGAGCCTGTTTGCAGCAGGTTGGATTCTCCGTCGTTGGATACCGGGGCTTGAAGTTTTCCCCAGATCAATTCGTAATTCCAGGGATCTACTGCAGCGCCGCGGACACTCATTCCGAGTGCGGTGGTATCGGAAATACTCCATCCCAGGGCATTCGTGAATTGGTACAGCATAATGCCTGCCTCATGGCAGATATCAATGGCGCTTTTGCAAGCCTCGGCCGCCCGTTTCCATTTGGATTGGTCGGCTGTTTCACTGAACAATTTAATTCCGCGGTTGTCGATTACTTTGCTGTATTCCGGGTTTCCGTTAAATAACGGGCTGGCAGCCAGTACTAACGCTTCGGCTTTCAGCATAGCAGCAGCAGGTTGGGTGATGCGTCCGGTTTCGTTCACAATGTCTGAAATGCTGGTGGGCAGGTCGGGCATGGCTTCCTCACAGAGTTGTACCACATAGTCCACGCATTCGTCAAATGTATTGCGATATACTTTTACATCTTTGATATCCGTTGTTACAGGCAGGTTTTCTTTGATCAATGGAATGGGTCCATACAATCTCATCAGATAAAAATGGAAATACGCTTTGAAGAATTTGGCTTCTGCGATCCAGCGGTTCCTTTCCTCGAGGGAAAGGTCGGGTCCTACCTTGTGTATGTTTTCCAGGAAGATGTTACAATCCCTCAAGGCCACGTACAACCCGCGTCCTCCCAAGCTTCCATTCCAGTAGTTCATGATCGGATCATTTGAATTTTGTTCATTGTTTTTGATCCGGTCTCCGTAATAACCGAAACCGCCTGCATCCCTTTTATAGGCATCCTGTAAGGTACTCACTTCATCGCTGGCCAGAATAGCCGGATCGTACTTCGGATTCATGATATGAGGCATGTAAGAATAAATAGTAGCCAAATAGCGTTCGGCGGTGACTCGGTCACTAAACGCATGATCGATTGTCGCCACATTATCGGGTACAACATCTAAATAATCACTGCAGGAAAAAGAAAGCAATGCGGTGATAAATAAACTTAAGATTTTTATTTTTTTCATAAAAGTGTGCTGTTAGAATGATAATTGAAGCCCCAGGTTAAACACTCTCTGAACAGGATAAGCCATTCCGTTTCCGGCCATTTCGGGATCCCAAAGTTTGAATTTACTGAATGTAAGCAGGTTAGTTCCACTGGCATAAATCCTTAAATTGGTCATGTGCATTTTCCGTGTCAGGTGATCCGGGATCTTGTATCCCAATTCCACCGATTTAAGACGAAGGAAAGCTCCGTCGCGCATAAACCAGGTACTGGTAGCCGTATTGTTTTTCATTTCTACGTCCGAAAGTCTCGGCCAAAGGGCTTTTACATCGCGGTTGTCTTCCGACCAGTGATTATCGGCATATGCTTTTAATAATGCGTTTTTAGATGTAATATCATTATTATCTATATCTTTAGCTCCATCATCGGTATCGATAAAGGGAGAGGTCTTCCGTGCATCGATCCAGAAGGATTCGCGTGCCAGTCCCTGGAAGAAGAAAGAAAAGTCAATCCCTTTATAACCGGCGCTCAAACCGAAACCATAGATGATTTCGGGGGTTGTGGGGTATCCGATGGGTACCATGTCAGCATCGGTAATCTGATCATCGCCGTTGATGTCCTTGTACTTGATATCACCGCCTCTAACTACACCACCTAATTCTTGTTTCGGGGAGTTGGCCACATCCTGGTCGTCTACGAACAGGCGTTCCGCTACATAACCGAATTTTTGAGAAACAGCCGTTCCGATACGTGACAGCCACGGGGTATCCTTGTAGTCCGGTTCTTCGTAAACGGTATATTCAGCCTTTGCATACGTAAAGTTACCACGGCCTGTCACCCAGAAATCCTTGGAAAAGTTGTGGTTCCAGTCGAGTGATAGGTCGATTCCTTTACCCATAGCCTCTCCGATGTTTACATAAGGAGTGTTGGTGGAAAGGAATCCCATGGTACCCGGAATGGAGTTCCGTTGCATCAAAATACTGGATTTATCTTCTTGATACACGTCGACCTGGAGATCAAATTCGCGGAACAGAGTCAATTCAGCGCCCAAATTCAATTTTTCGGATACTTCCCAACTGATCAGGTCGTTGGAATAGCGGCCAATAGAAACCCCATTCACGGACTTATTATTACTGTATCCCCAAATGTATCTTCTGTCAGCGTTATTGATGTTTACGTCCGATTGGTAGAAGAAACGTTGGGAGTCATCCCCGATATCGTCGTTCCCTACTTTTCCGTAAGTGGCTTTCAGTTTCAGTTTGGAGATTGTCCTTTTCAGGTCTTCGTTCCAGAACCCTTCGTTGGAAACGATCCATCCCAATCCGGCCGAAGGGAAGAATCCCCAGCGGTGGTCTTTGGAAAAGCGTTCGGATCCGTTGTATCCGAAGTTGAGTTCCGTGAAATACCTGCTGTCATAATTGTAAGTGAAACGACCTGAAAGACCAATATTTCTGCTCGGCAATGATTTAATCAAATCACCTGCATTCCCTTTCTGGTAGTTTCTTACGTTGGCTACTAACAAACCACTAACTCCGTGTTTTTCGGCAAAAGTGCGGTCATAATTAACTGCCGCTTCAAAATAAGTAGTTGTCGTGATTTCTTTAGATTCTTCTTTATATCCCAATACCTCAGAACCTGTAGTTGGATTCAAACAAGTTAAAGTATACACATCAGTCAACTTGTCATAAGAGTTAATGGTGTAATAATAAGGTTTATAATACCTTCTTACATCGAAGAACGAATAGCGGTTGGTAGTGAAAAGGGCCCTTGCATTCAATCCTTCGGTAATGAAATCCAGTTTCTGTTTCATTTCGAACTGGGCCAGCATCAGGGATTTGGAATAGGTCTTGAACCCCTTCACCATATCGGCATAGGGGTTGATGTATTGTCCCCGGTCCATGTTACCGAACAGGATGTGTTTTTTGTACTGGTTAGCTTCGTCCGGGATGTAATACGGCGGGAATGAAACGGGGTCACTGCGCATCGCCTTGCTGAACAAGTCGCTACCGCTGTCCAATGGGCCACCGTAATCGTCGAATGTACCGTGCAGACGAACAACCGCTTCGGTCGTTGGTGTCACGTTGATGTTCACGTTGGTACGCAACAGGTATTTCTTCAGGTCGATGTCGTTATCACTCCCTGGGGCTGTTTTGACTACTCCGCGGTCCTGGCTGTAAGTCCCGGCAATATAATACCGGGCTACCTTACCTCCTCCGCTCACATTGAAGTTGGCGCGGTAGTTGATTGCTTCGTTTTTGAACAGGATGTTGTACCAGTCGTTGGCCGGATAGACCATGGGGTTTCCTCCTTTTTCGGTCATTTCGATTTTTTCCAACGAATAGGGGGCTGCATTCATGATATTCCGGGTAAGAACCGCTTCATTATTCAGTTTCATGTAAGTAACAGGGTCGGCCAGTTCGATATTACGAGTTGGCGAAGACAGCGAAGTTTCCACACGGAAGGAGATAGAGGCTTTTCCTTCCTGTCCTTCTTTGGTTGTTACCATGATCACCCCGTTTCCTCCGCGTGCACCGTAAAGTGCTGTTGCAGCCGCGTCTTTCATGATGGAGAAGCTGGCGATATCATCGGGTTGGAGGCGTGCCAGGTCATTGGTCGACATTTCCACCCCGTCGATGAGGATCAGTGGTCCCCTTGCATAAGAGAAGGAGGTTACCCCGCGGATGAAGAAACTGGCGTTGTCTTCGCCTGGTTCCCCGGACCTTTGGTAAGAGATTAATCCGGACATCCGACCGGCCAGAGAGGTGGTCAGGTTGGAGCTGGGGATTTTGAGTTCGGCGGGTTTAACGGTCGTGATGGAAGCCAATACGCTTTCTTTCTTTTGCTTGGCAAAAGCGACTACGGTTACCTCGTCCAACTCGTTGGTTTTAGGTTGCATTTTAGCGATAATCTCGGTTTGATTTCCAACCGTTATCGTTAACGTTTGATAACCTAAAAAATTAAATTCCAATTCGTCGGTCGGTTTTACATTGATCGTGTAACTTCCGTCCAGGTCGGTGGTTACCCCACGGGTTGTACCTTTGATGTTGATGGAAGCTCCAGGCAATCCTTCTCCTACTTCGTCCAGGACTTTACCTTTTACAGTTTTTTCACTTTGCTGGGTGGATGAAACCCCGGCGACTGCCGCAGCATCATTAGCTGCAGAAAGATTAAAACATCCTATAATCAGTAGGATGAGTCCGATTTTCATCGCTTGCCTGATTTTAAATACAGGTAGTATTCCCTGTTTCATTTTTGATTTTTTCATACATAGAGGATTATATTTAAATACACCATCTCTTCGAGACAAAGAGTTGGAAAATTAGTTAGTAATCACTTACGAAACCGCAGAGAAGCATCCGGTTGTCGTTTTTTTTGTTTTTCATTTTTAATTCTTGTTTTTCAGTGCTCTGTTTTTTTTACTTCATAGGCATTTCATTCTTTTTTTTAGGTAACAAATAATATTTTTATGCAATTCTCTTCTTGAATCGATTTTTGTGTTCCCTTCATAATGGTTATCATATATGATAACTATTTTTAGATTTCTACTAATCCGTGTATAAGTTAAAAGTTGTATTTTGTGATATAATAAAGTCGACAGGCAAAGATATGTAATAATATTCTTTAAAAGAAAGTAAAAATGTAAAAAAAGATAAGTTAAAATTTGATTTTATTTTTATATGTCTGATTTTCAGCATTATATAATTTTATTTTATGTTTTTTTTTATTATTTGTTGATATTAATAATTGTAATAATTCATTTTTTAATAAAAACTGTCTTTTGTTATTATTGATTTGATTATCATTGAATTATGTTTTTTTTTATATTTATTAATCAGGTGGTTAATCCGTTTTTTTTGTTTTCTGTCAGCTTCTCTTCATTTTTTATTTGTTTGTCACATTTTGTTGTTATCTTTTTCATTTTTCTTCAAAAAAAAACCGAATCACATGATTGTGATTCGGCCTTTCTGATAATAATCAGGAAAATAAAATATCAATTCAGTATTTCCGCGACAGGCGCTCTGAATGTATCGATACAGGTTGGCTTGGGCGTGTAAACAGTTTGATAGGAGACCTGTTGGGTCAGGTTCATATTTTCAAGAACAACTGCGGCGCCCAGGACACTGGTTTCATACAGGTTGGTAACGGTGGATCCGTCTGTTTTTGTGTAGGATATTTCCACTCCGACTTCCGTTGTACTGCTACTTCCTCCGAAGGTTACGGTCAACTTGTTGGTTGCTGCTGCAGGAACCGCCGATTTCAGAGGCCGGTTTACCAGGTAGGACTCATAGCGTTCCCCGTAGATATTGACAAACTGTTCATACTTAATCGAACGATGGCCCCTTTTGTCATGCGAATAGAACATCAGGGTATAGTCGCCTTCTTCGATATTTAATATATACTCCAATGTATCCATGGGGTTATGAACCGGAATATCCACATTGATTGAATCTTCTTTCTGGTTCCAGAAAATGGTCATGTATTCTGCCCTTGGATCGGTAATGAAGTATTGCAATAATACGCGATCCCTGCCTTCGAGGGGAAAGAGAGAGTCTATTTTACCCACGTATGTGGTTTCCCCGTCCTCCAGGTACTTGTCGTGCAGGTCGTTCATGTCGGAACAGGCATAAATGGCCCCAAACAAGGCTATAAACAAGATATATTTAAGTAGTTTCATACGTACATTTTTAATTTTTTATTAAATCGGTCGTATGGAACTTGCATGTTCATTTGCTATGGTGTACATTTATGTACATGCTTCGTTTCATACGATATTAATTTACATGGTTATTACTTTCTTGGAATTCCCCAGATGCTGATTTCTCCAAAGAAAACGGCATTGGTATTTCCATCGGTTCCGGCTCCCCCCCAGGTACTCAGGATGTTGAACTTCCAGTAGCGGAAAGCAGGAACCCCTTGCGGGAACTTAAATTCTTCCCCTGCCAGGAAGTATTCCATTTCAGCAGAAGAAAGTGGAACTACGGTTGCCGCAGCCAGTTCCCCGGAAGGCCTGGTGGAGCGGAAGGTACCCATCAATTCAAAACCGGTCCAGTTGTCCGGGCTCCTGGCTGCAGCGGCATCGTTCGTGCCCCAGACTTCAAAGGCCCTTGCATGGTGCAACTGGCAAATAAAATTGGTCGTTGGTGACTGTCGTGTCCAGAGCTTGAACCGTGTCACTTCCACTTTCTGTCCCATATCGAAACAGAAGTATACCGGTACCGAAGGTGTTTTGCTGGAAGTCAGGTAGTTTACGTTGTTTTCCACATTGATGATCTTGTCCCACATTTTAGGCATGCTGGATCCGCCGTAGCCTTGCTGCTTGAAATTGGAAGAGATGGGAAGCTCCATGAACCTGGCTTTGTCGATTTCTTCTTCGTAGCGAGGGGTCAGCACGTCATAAATCGTATCGGTATAGTTGTTATAGGTATCCCTGAAATAAAATGCAAAATTGTACGGGATGGAGTCCATTCCCCTCAGGGTCCTGCTGGCCGAAGCCTCTTCTGCATAAATGGTTTCGATGTGTTTGTATCTTCCATCCACATCCTTGACCATGACACCCAGTACGATGGTTTCCATTTCCGGGTTTTCCCAGTAGAAATTCAGTCCCCCGAAATCGACTTCATATTTGAAGGATTTCTTCACTTCATACACCGGTGAATCCTTGGGTTCGATTTCTATCTTCAACGGAGCCGACTTGTTGTAGCTTTTATCGACGGTGAAGAGTTCAACCGTTGATTTTTGCGCTTTTCCGTATCCTTTCAGTGTGATTGAACTGGAATAGGCAGAGCTGGAAATTTCCTGTACCGTACCGTTGGGTAACGTAAACCGTGCAGTAACACAAAGCAGGTCATCCTCTACGGGTAGGTTGTACCTTAAGATGGCTCCCCCGGAGATATTTTCCACCTGTACATTGGTCACATTCTTGGGCGGCACATTATCGACGGGGAATTGCCCGACGTATTCTTCCTTACAGCTGGAGAACAGTGTCAGGAGTATAGCTAAATAAAAAATATGCTTTTTCATTGTTTTGCTTGTTTATAATTAGTTAGACCAATAGGGATTTTGCACCAGGTTCGGATTGTTACGTAATTCGGAGTCCTTGATCGGCCATAGGTATTGTTTGACATCAAACTTAAGCGGTTTGATCACCACAACATTGTAAAAATCAAGATTTTTTGCTCCGGTCAGCGTATTCCAACCTTTTTCGGGCTCATTGAAATAGGTTTGTGCCAGTTTCCAACGCCTTACATCATAGAACCGCTTCCCTTCGAAAGCCAGTTCGATCATTCGTTCCTGGCGGATAATCTGACGCATTCCGTCTTTTGTCTTCGGCTTGTTTGGTATTTTTGAATAATTCTCCCAGCTTTCGACTACTCCTGCCAGTCCTGCTCGTTCCCTGACCTTGTCGATGTATTCGTATACTTCGGCATTGGGTGCATCGAGGCTTTCG
Organism: Bacteroidales bacterium; assembly: GCA_031553885.1. Classification (GTDB taxonomy): domain Bacteria; phylum Bacteroidota; class Bacteroidia; order Bacteroidales; family Azobacteroidaceae; genus JAVBKV01. Next base: position 72,296 of record JAVBKV010000004.1, on the reverse strand, counting down.
TTTAAGGCCTCTGCATACAAAAGGTACAAGTCAGCCAATCTCATAACCGGAATTATCATTGCCGTATAAGTCGTCGTACCGTCCCCTTCCGAACTTGCCGTTAGCATGCTGCACATTTTCTTGGTGTAATATCCGGACAGAGAATAACGGATTCCTGTTTTATTTCCGGCCAGGCAGGTGGCTTTTGTCTTCAGTATGTAGGGTAGTTCATTGGCTACAGTTGTTGTTCCAACGTCTTTCGTCCTTCCGTTTCCGAACCAGTATCCGTTGTCAAATCCCATGCAGGCATAGAAGCGGGGTTCGCGGTAGAGGTGGAGGTTCACGGTGATACTATCCTTGGGGATGTAGTACTTGTGGTCTGTTCCCACTTTGACCGTATCGTAACGCTCGGAATAGTTGTAGGCTGCATCTTCCTCGATAGGCACTCCCTTATTGGAATAGTACAATTCTGCCATCTTGAACGTAGCATGAACACTCTGGTCACGTCCGGATTTTGTTTCTTCGACCGGTTTCAGGAAAGGGAGAGATCCCATTTGGAGCAGATTTGCTTCCCCGCTGTTGGTTATTGGCGCCTGTAGTTTACCCCAGATCGTTTCGTAGTTCCAGGATTCTACTGCTGCCCCGCGGATGCTTAATCCCAGGGCGGTGGTATCGGAAATGCTCCATCCCAGTGCATTAGCAAATTCGTATAGGGCTATTCCGGATTCATGGGCGATCTCGATGGCGCTCTTACAGGCCTCGGCCGCCCGTTTCCATTTGGATTGGTCGGCTGTTTCGCTGAACAACTTAATTCCCCGGTTGTCGATCACTTTGCTGTATTCGGGGTTTCCATTGAATAACGGGCTGGCTGCCAGTACCAATGCTTCTGCTTTCAGCATGGCGGCAGCAGGTTGGGTAATCCTTCCTGTTTCGTTCACAATGTCTGAAATGCTGGTGGGCAGGTCAGGCATGGCTTCCTCGCAGAGTTGTACCACATAGTCCACGCATTCATCGAACGTGTTGCGGTACACTTTTACATCCTTGATGTCCGTTGTTACAGGCAGGTTTTCTTTGATCAGTGGAATCGGTCCATACAATCTCATCAGATAAAAATGGAAATACGCTTTGAAGAATTTGGCTTCTGCGATCCAGCGGTTCCTTTCCTCGAGGGAGAGGTCGGGTCCTACCTTGTGTATGTTTTCCAGGAAGATGTTGCAGTCCCTTAAGGCCACATACAATCCACGTCCCCCCATGCTTCCATTCCAGTAGTTCATAATCGGGTCGTTCGAGGTTTGCTCCCCGTTTTTAATCCGGTCCCCGTAATAAGCGAAACCGGCATTATCCCTTTTGTAAGCTTCCTGTATCGTACTCGTCTCATCACTGGCCAGGATCGCAGGATCGTATTTGGGGTTCATGATGTGGGGCATGTAGGCGTAAATAGTCGCCAGGTAACGTTCGGCGGTCACCCTGTCACTGAATGCATGGTCGATTGTGGCCACGTTATCAGGAACGATATCCAGGTAGTCGCTGCAGGAAAATGAAACCAGTGCAGTGACCAGCAATGTTAATAATTTTATTTTTTTCATATAGCTTCTATATTAGAATGAAAGTTGAAGACCGATGTTGAATACTCGTTGGACAGGATAAGCCAAGCCATTTCCGGCCATTTCTGGATCCCAGAGTTTAAACTTGCTGAAAGTGAGCAGGTTGGTTCCGCTTGCATAAATCCGCAGGTTGGTCATGCTCATTTTCCGTGTCAGGTGATCGGGGATTTTGTATCCCAGTTCCACCGATTTAAGGCGCAGGAATGACCCGTCACGCATGAACCAGGTACTGGTCACGGTATTGTTTGGCATTTCCACATCCGAGAGTCTGGGCCAGAGGGCCTTTACATCGCGGTTTTCTTCCGACCAGTGGTTGTCGGCATATACTTTTAACAGCGCATTTTTGGAGGTGACGGAAGAATTGTCATCCGTATCGATAAAGGGAGACGTTTTCCGTGCATTGATCCAGAAGGATTCGCGTGCCAGTCCCTGGAAGAAGAAAGAGAAGTCCAGTCCCTTGTAGCCGGCGCTCAAACCGAAACCGTAGATGATTTCCGGTGTTGTGGGGTATCCGATGGGTACTCTGTCGGCATCGGTAATCTGGTCATCACCGTTGATGTCCTTGTACTTGATATCACCTCCTCTTACCTTACCTCCTAATTGTTGTACCGGGGAGTTGGCCACATCCTGGTCGTCCACGAACAGGCGTTCGGCTACATAACCAAAGGTCTGTGAAACTGCTGTTCCGATGCGTGACAGCCACGGGGTGTCCTTGTAATCCGGTTCTTCGTAAACGGTGTATTCAGCCTTTGCATAGGTAAAGTTACCGCGTCCTGTCATCCAGAAGTCTTTAGAGAAGTTGTGGTTCCAGTCGAGGGAGAGGTCGATTCCTTTACCTACTGCTTCCCCGATGTTTACATAAGGTGTGTTGGTGGAAAGGAATCCCATGGTACCCGGAATGGAGTTCCGTTGCATCAGGATACTGGATTTATCTTCGTGATAAACGTCGACCTGGACATCAAAGTCCCGGAAGAGAGTCAATTCAGCGCCCAAATTCAATTTTTCGGATACCTCCCAGCTGATCAGGTCATTGGCATAACGGCCGATGGAAACTCCATTTACCGTTTTATTGTTGCTGTATCCCCAGGTGTATCTCCTGCTTGAGTCGTTGATATTTACATCAGATTGGTAGAAGAAGCGTTGGGAGTCATCTCCGATATCGTCGTTCCCTACTTTTCCATAAGTGGCTTTCAGCTTGAACTTGGAGATCGTTCTTTTCAGGTCTTCGTTCCAGAACCCTTCGTTGGAAACGATCCATCCCAGCCCGGCCGAAGGGAAGAATCCCCAGCGGTGGTCTTTGGAAAAGCGTTCGGATCCGTTGTATCCGAAGTTGAGTTCCGTGAAATACCTGCTGTCATAACTGTAAGTGAAACGACCAGCCAGCCCGACGTTCCTGCTGGGCAATGATTTGATCAGATCCCCGGCATTTCCTTTCTGGTAATTCCTTACCTGGAATACCAGCAACCCGCTGACCCCGTGCTTTTCAGCAAATGTACGGTCGTAGTTGGCGGCTGCCTCGAAGTAAGTGGTTGTCGTGATTTCCTTGTCTTTTTCTTCGTATCCCAATACTTCGGAACCTCCAGTCGGGTTCAGGCAGGTCAGGGTATAGGTATCACTCAGCTTGTCGTATGAATTGATGGTATAATAATAAGGGTTGTATGATCTTCTTACGTCGAAAAATGAATACCGGTTGGTGGTGAACAGCGCCCTTGCATTCAACCCTTCGGTAATGAAATCCAGTTTTTGCTTCATCTCGAACTGGGCCAGCATCAATGACTTGGAATAGGTCTTGAATCCTTTGACCATATCGGCATACGGGTTTATGTACTGTCCCCGGTCCATGTTTCCGAACAGGATGTGTTTCTTGTACTGATTGACTTCGTCCGGGATGTAATATGGGGGGAATGAAACAGGGTCACTGCGCATGACCTTGCTGAATAAATCACTCCCGCTGTCCAACGGTCCTCCATAATCGTCGAATGTACCATGCAGACGCACAATGGCTTCGGTCGTTGGTGTCACGTTGATATTCACGTTGGTACGCAACAGGTATTTCTTCAGGTCAATGTCATTATCACTTCCCGGAGCTGTTTTGATTACTCCGCGGTCCTGGTTGAATGTTCCTGCGATGTAATACCGGGCTACCTTACCCCCTCCACTCACATTGAAGTTGGCCCGGTAGTTGACTGCCTGGTTCTTGAAGAGGATATTGTACCAGTCGTTGGCCGGGTAGACCATGGGGTTTCCTCCTTTTTCTGTCATTTCGATTTTTTCCAGTGAATAGGGAGCTGCTTTCATGATGTCCCGGGTAAGAACGGCTTCGTTGTTCAGCCTCATATAAGTTACCGGGTCGGCCAGTTCGATATTACGAGTTGGCGAAGACAGCGAAGTTTCCACACGGAAGGAGATGGAAGCTTTCCCTTCCTGTCCTTCTTTGGTTGTTACCATAATCACCCCGTTTCCTCCGCGTGCACCGTAGAGTGCTGTTGCTGCGGCATCTTTCATGATGGAGAAGCTGGCGATATCATCGGGTTGAAGACGAGCCAGGTCATTGGTCGACATTTCCACCCCGTCGATGAGGATCAGCGGTCCCCTTGCATAAGAGAAGGAGGTTACCCCACGGATGAAGAAACTGGCGTTGTCTTCTCCCGGCTCACCTGTTCTCTGGTAAGAGATTAATCCGGCCATTCTCCCGGCCAGTGAGGTGGTGAGGTTGGAACTTGGGATTTTGAGCTCGGCGGGTTTAACGGTCGTGATGGATGCCAATACGCTTTCTTTCTTTTGCTTGGCAAAAGCGACTACTGTTACCTCGTCCAACTCATTGGTTTTGGGCTGCAGATTAGCGATAATTTCGGTTTGACTCCCGACCGTTATCGTTAACGTTTGATAGCCCAAAAAATCGAAATCAAGTTGATCGGTCGGTTTTACATCCAGAATGGTATAGCTTCCGTCCAAATCAGTGGTTACTCCGCGTGTAGTTCCTTTAATAGTAACTGATGCTCCGGGTAGCCCTTCTCCTAATTCGTCCAACACTTTTCCTTTAATGATTTTTTCCTGTTGTTGCACCGGAGGCATTTCTGTGTTCGGTGTGTTGGTTGCCGCTGCATGAAAATACAGGCATCCAAAAAACACCAAAAAAAAGCTGGTTTTTACAATTTGTTTCATCTTTGTTTTTTTCTTACATGGGTATTTTGTGTAATAATAAAGGTTAGAATAAGATAAATAGAATGAAATCTTTTATCTTATGTATTTTCTTAAGGGTGTTTCATAGGCATTCTTAGATTTAAAATTATTAATCGGCACACATTTTGCTATCTTATAAAATAAAATTTAAGGGAATATCAAGACACAAAAATTTACCTTCCCCTTCATTTATAAAGGGATAATGAAATGAAAATAAAAATGTTTTTTACGAAAGAGAGGCCCCGTTTTCTTTCCAGAATTCTGGAATTACATTATAATTAAATAATTATCATATATGATAACTAAAAGACAAAATTAATAAATAATCTTTGCCGAAAAAATTAATGAAAGTTAATAAAAATGGAAAAAGATGAAATACTTGTAAAAATAGGGACAAAGATACGAGAGATCAGACAAGAAAAGAACATAAGTCAGCAGGATCTGGCGGCGGCATGCAATTTTGAAAAGTCCAATATGTCCCGGATTGAGGCTGGCCGTAATAATTTGACAGTAGGTACTTTGTTGAAAATCGGTTACGTGTTGAATGTAAACCTGATTGATTTTTTTATATAAAATTAGTTGCTTAAGGAGTGCTCACCCGCTGAACGCTCATTATTGTAGGCTGTGAAAGTCCGTCCACAATGGGGACGGACTTTCACAGTGTGTATTTTTGTGTTATTTAACCGGTTGGATCCGGTAGGAATACGTAAATGATTTACCGGACAGCCGGTATTGATCCCATGGTCGGGCACCCCAGCTGTTATCGCCTCCGAGACCCATTTGTTTCCAGTCGATATTGACGGCAAGCAGTTTGCGCTTGTCTACATCGATCGGGTGTTGTTGTTTTTTGGTCAGCCCCGGATCGAAGTCTTCGTCCAGGTTATGGCGGGCACTGAAGCAGATTGGCTGTCCGCTTCCTTCGAAGAGGATTCCCTGGCCGTCTTTACTGGTAAATGAAACTGATCGTACATCTGTGCGGTAACCGTTTTCCTGTGGGCGGATGTAGTCGAACTTCAGGTCTTCCACGATACAGTTATAATTGCCGATAAAAGCAGAAGTATTCCGGTCGTTGTAATTTTCCCACGGGCCCCGTCCGTAATAATCGACGTTATCGAATTCCATCGGAATTTGAATTTTCATGCCGAAGCGTGGTAGGTCGGGCATGTTTTTTCCTTCCAGATCCATACTTCCGGTAACCTGTACGGATCCGTCGTTGTGGATGAAGTAGGTGATTTGATACGGAATATCCAGGTATTTTAATTTGAACCGGACTGTCACTTCTTGTCCATCAGCAGCTTGATTTTTGATCTCAGTGCCAACCAGATCACGGATACTGCCTGCTGTTCTCCAGATATTGTAATTAACCGGATATTGGGCTCCGAAATCATTATCGATGGGGGCCCTCCAGAAATTGGGGACCGGAGCGGAAGTTATCAGTGCTTTCCCTTTGTACGTATATCGGCTCAGTAAACCGTCTTTCAGGTTGATTTGTCCTTTGATATCTCCGCTTTCAAACGTAAGGGCTTGCTCTGTTTTTTCTATCTTTAAAGAACCGGTTGTTGATTGTTTTGTAAAATAGCTGTTCTTAGGAAAAGCCAATTGTTCCATCGCTACCACGTGACCGGCAGGAACGAGATCGGTTGTTGTTTGTGTCGTTACATAGATATTCAGGAAACATTCTTCTCCCGGGTTGATTTGAACCGCCGGTAATTTCAGGCTGATTTCTTTATCTTGTTGAGGAGCACCGGTTACGGAGAAATCGGATTGAGCAACTGATTTACCGTTTTTGAATAGTTCCCAACGGTAATTGTAAGCATTTAAATCCGTGAAAAGGTGATAGTTGGTCAGTACTATTTTTCCGTTTTCGATGTCGGATGCCTTGATCCAGATAGGCTGATATACTTTTTTTACTTCGAAAAGTCCCGGATGGGGAGTACGGTCTGCGTTGACCAGCCCGTTAGCACAGAAGTTTTCGTCGTGTGTCCAGCGGTGGCCTCCCAGGTCGCCTCCATATACCCAGTATTTACGGCCTTGTTCATCGAAATATTCCAGACCCTGGTCGACCCAGTCCCAGATGAATCCTCCCTGCATGTGAGGACTGGAATGGATGATATCGAAATATCCTTGAAAATTCCCGGAACTGTTACCCATGGCATGTGCATACTCACACATGATATAAGGGCGGGTGACGTCTTTGCGCTCCGCATATTTTTTCATGTTCCAGGGACTCGGATACATGGGGCAAACGATGTCGGTAAAAGGATTTTCTCCGGCGCGTTCGCATTGTACCGGGCGTTTGGATTTGTCATTTTCTTTCAACCAGCGGTAGGTGGCTTCGTAGTTTGGTCCGAAATCACTTTCGTTACCCAATGACCAGTTGATGACAGAAGGGTGATTTTTGTCCCGTTCGAACATCCGGATGGTACGGTCCAGGTGTTGTCCTTTCCAGCTTTCGATGAAAGAAGGGTGGCGGCTGCGGTCGAAACCATCAAGGTCATGGACTTCGATGTTGGCTTCATCCACCATATAAATACCGTATTTGTCACATAATTTATAGACCTCCGGATTTTGCGGATAGTGGCTGGTGCGGACGGCATTGATGTTGTTTTGCTTCCATAACTGAATGTCTTTCAATTTTGTTGCATCATCCACATAATGCCCCAATCTTTCGTTGTGTTCATGGAAATTGACTCCGCAAATCAGAATGGGCTTTCCGTTGATCAGGAACTGGCTGTTTTTGATTTCAATTTTCCGGAATCCGGTTTGGCATCCTGCCATTTCAAGGGTTTTCCCTTTGTTGTCTTTCAGTTCAATACAAGTTGTATACAGATTGGGATATTCCGCACTCCATTTTTTCGGGTTACTGATGGAGGCAATGAATGAAAATTTACTGCTTCCTCCTGCCGGAACTTTATTTACATTGAAGTTTTTTGAGGTGATTTTTTTTCCGGTTGCATCCAGGAGGGAAACTTCCAGGCGGTAATTTTCCGAATCCTGCGTATCAAAATTCCGGATGTCGATATCCACATCGTATTTTCCGTTTTTGTAGTTGGCATCCAAATCTCCGGTGACAAAAAAGTCTTCGATCGAAACTTTCGGACGGCTGATCAGGTATACATCCCGTTCAAAACCTGCCAGGCGCCAGAAATCCTGGTCTTCCAGGTAGGAGGCATCGCTCCATTTGAAAATCTGTACTGCCAGGAGGTTTTTCCCTTTTTTAATAAAGGGAGTGATGTTGAATTCGGCCGGTGTTTTGGATGCTTTGGAATAACCGACCCGTTGTCCGTTTACATAAACGGTAGCAGCCCCTGCGATCGAACCGAAGTGAAGAATTACTTCTTTGCCTTCAAAGCCGGCGGGAAGATCGAACCGGGTACGGTATGTTCCGATGGGCAGATCTTCATTGTCAACGTAAGGTGGATTTTTAGGAAAAATATAACGGATATTGGTATAAACCGGAATACCGAATCCTTGTTTTTCCCAACTTCCCGGGACCTGGATGTTTTTCCATTGGGAATCGTTCAAGTTTTCTTCGTAGAAGTTAACCGGTCGTTGAGATACTTTTTCGGCAAAATGGAATTTCCAGGTTCCATTCAGCGAATGGATAAAAGGAGAATCGAACTTATTGTCCTTTTCCACTTGTGTGAGGTTTTCATAAGGGATAAAATACGCCCTTGCAGGTTCTTTTCCTTCATCTACAACAGCAGGGTTTTCCCATACATTATTCTGGGCGGGAAGAGTCAGCCAGGAAATAATAAGGCCGATTAATAAAAGTGCTTTTTTCATACGTACATTATTTTATATTTGTTGTTGTTTTTAATCCCGTATGGCATGGTCTTTAGGAAATGCGGCTCCGCTCCATGCTTTTTTTGATGTCCAGTCCTGTGGTTCGGAAGTCCAGAAAGAATGATCCGCCGGAAGTCCCAGGGGCAAGAAAGCGAACGAGGTGAGGTACAGGCTTCCCGTGTTGGTATAACTGTCGGCCATCTCCGGTTGATGCCCCGTAAAGCCCAGTTGAAGGTATCCTTTTTCATTGAAATTTCCTTTTACGGAGAACATGCGTTTCATGACGGCGGTTAATGCTGACCGTACCTGTCCTTCGGAAATGCCTTCCGGAAGTTTTTCCTGCCAGGCAAGCAATGCCAGGGGTTGGAATACGCCCAGCCGGTAAGTCATCGAACGTCCGAATACAGGGAAAGTGCCTTCCGGCGATATGAGCCGTTCAAGGATAGCGCCGAACCGTTGCATGCGTTTCAGACCGGTATGGATTCTCTCTTCGCTGATTCTCGGGCTTTTTTTGTTTTTATATAACGTCTGTACTATTTCGATGTACATGGGTTGGATGACGAAACTGTTGTAATAATCGAAGGCAAAATGCGGACCGTCGGAATACCAGCCATCGCCTACATACCATTCTTCGATTTTACGGAGAGCTATATCGATCCGGAAAATGTCGTATTGTTCACCAACCGACATCAGGAATGTTTCGATTGTTGCCGTGAATAACAACCAGTTGGAGTAACCCGGGGTAAATCTTCTCAGTCCCTGAAACTCTTCTATATATCGTTTTTTAGTTGTTTCATCCAATGGATTCCATAGTTGCTCCGGAGCTTTGAGGAAACTTCCGGCCAGGAAGGCGGCATCGACCAAGGCTTGTCCGTGTGACCTCCAGTCCAGGTAATCCGGACTTTCCGGATCTACGGCGTTTGCATAGCTTTTCAGCGCCCATTCCCTCAATTGGCGGCGCAGTTTCCCTTCCGGAGTGTTATCGTCGGGCAGGGAAAGCCAGGGAGCAAGCCCGTCCATCAGTCGCCCGAATGCTTCCATGTAGGCGACGTTTTTGCTACGTCCGTCCCAGGAAGGGCTTACTTCCAGCGGCATATTTTTTTTCAGTTCCCCTTTACTCATATTACTGAGTATCGGTTCAGACATTTTATACAATAAGTCTGTCCAGTATTTTCTGTCATTGATTTCTTTTTCTTTTCCGGGAGGTGTTAAAGCAGAAACTGCGGACGAAAATAACACTATAATAAGGAATAGAATCAGTTTGTTTTTCATGCAAAACAGTATTTTTAAGGTATCGTTTTTTGTGTTTCTGTCTTTGCAAATGTACGTCAATTTTTGTAAACTTGTTTTATAATTATGTATATTTGCTACCTATAACCTATTTTGAAATTCAAATGAACCCCAAAGAACTTCTATTACTATTATTTTGCTTTTTGTTCTTTCGTGGTTATGCGGCTAAAGTAGACACAGTTATGACCTATAGCCCTTCCATGAAGAAAGAGATTAAGGCGGTTGTTATAGCTCCTGATCATTATTCCCAGGCCAAAAAATGGCCGGTTGTTTATTTGCTGCATGGTTACGGTGATAATTATGCCGGCTGGGTGAAAAAAGGAAAAGGCATTGAACAATTGGCCGATCTGCATAACCTCATCATTGTTTGCCCCGATGGGAATGTAGGGAGTTGGTATTTCGACAGTCCTATCGATCCGAACTATCGGTATGAGACTTATGTGTCTAAAGAATTGGTCCCCTGGATCGACAGTCATTACAGTACGATTGCAGACCGGAAGGGCAGGGGGATAACAGGTCTGAGTATGGGGGGACACGGTGCTTTGTATCTGGCTATCAGAAATCAGGATGTATTCGGGACTGCCGGCAGTATGAGCGGCGGAGTTGATATCCGTCCGTTTCCCAATAACTGGGAGATTGCCAAACGATTGGGCAGTTATGCTGAATACCCTGAGAATTGGGAAAAAAACACGGTTGTCAATCTCCTGCATCTATTGACTCCAAACTCATTGGCTTTGATTATCGATTGTGGAAGTGAAGATTTCTTTTACAAGGTAAATTGCCAGTTACACGAGAAATTATCGGACCGGAATATTCCGCATGATTTTATTTCCCGTCCCGGTGCTCACAATTGGGATTATTGGAAGAATGCTGTCAGGTATCAGCTTCTTTTTATGAGTAATTATTTCCAGAAGTAAAATTTAATAGTATGAAAATCAATCACATGTTACGGGCATTTTTGTTCGTGTTATGCTCTTATCCCTGCCTGGTTTTGGGACAACGGAGCGATGCATTGGGACGGCAGATCAATTACGATGAATCTAAAATTCCGGCTTATACACTTCCGGATCCCCTGGTTATGGAAAACGGAAAAAGAGTAACCTCTGTCAAGGACTGGGAGAAAAAACGCAGGCCGGAAATCCTTCGTCTTTTTGAAACACAGGTGTATGGAAAGTCTCCCCAACGGCCGAAGCTACGTTATAAATTAATGACCGAAGACAAGCAGGCGTTGAATGGTATCGCCACGCGGAAAGAGGTCGCTGTTTATTTTTCTCCGGATAATGATCTGTTTATGACAGTTTTGTTGTATATACCCAATCAAAGGAAGGGGGCTGTTCCTCTCTTTTTTGGATTGAATTTCAAAGGAAATCAGTCGGTCAGCCTGGATCCGGGCATTACTTATTCGGAAAGCAGGACTCCCGGTAATGACCGGCGACCGGAAGGTTCTCCGTCAAGAACTCCCGGACGTGGCGCTGAGGCTTCCCGCTGGCCCATAGAATTATTAATGGAGCGGGGATACGGAGTCGCAACCGTTTACCGGGGAGATATCGATCCGGATTACGACGATGGTTTTCAGAACGGAGTACATGCCTTGTTTTATGCTAAAGGACAAACTCAGCCTAAGGCTGATGAATGGGGTACGTTGGCCGCCTGGGCCTGGGGATTGAGTTGTGCGATGGATTATTTTGAAGTCGACAAGGATATAAATGCCACGCAGGTGGCAGTTGTCGGGCATTCCCGTCATGGTAAAACGGCTTTGTGGGCGGGTGCCATTGATCAGCGTTTTGCATTGACTATATCCAATGATTCCGGATGTGGAGGAGCTGCTCTGTCAAGAAGAGGAATCGGAGAAACGGCTTTTCTGATTAACAAGCAATTTCCTCATTGGTTTTGTGCAAATTTCAAACAGTATAATGACAAGGAAGATGAGTTGCCGGTCGATCAGCACGAACTGATTGCCCTGATGGCGCCTCGTCCGGTCTACATTGCCAGTGCGAAAGGGGATACCTGGGCGGATCCGAAAGGGGAGTTTTTATCCGGTCTTTACGCTAATCCGGTTTACGAACTTTACGGAAAAACCGGCTTGCCGGTCAGCGAAATGCCTGCGGTGGATGAGCCGGTGTTGTCAGGAACCATCGGTTACCACATCCGTACGGGGGAGCATGATATCAAGGAGTATGACTGGAGGCAGTTTATGGAGTTTGCGGACAGGGTGTTTAAAATTAAGAATTAAAAGTTAAGAGTTTAGGGAGTGTTAATCTTAAAATATGTAATATGAAGAACTTGAAGATTTTTTTGATGGCGGTTTTTTTGTTGTCGTCATGGGTTCCGACATTTGGGAAAAAGACTTACCAGTTGAAATCGCCGGATGGTAAATTGGAATTGACTGTCGATGTCGATAAGACAATCACTTATTCGCTGACTCATGAGAAAGAGGTGATGATCGGTCCTTCTCCGATATCCATGACCCTGGATAACGGAAAAGTGTTTGGGGCTAATCCCGGAGTGAAAAGTGAAAAAAAACAGTCGGTCAATCAGGTGATCGAATCTCCTTTCTACAAGAGAAGCCGGATTCAGGATCATTACAATGAATTGACTTTGAACTTCAAGGATGATTACAGCCTGATTTTCCGTGCTTACGATGAGGGTATGGCGTACCGCTTTGTGACGGCAGCCAAGAATGATTTTATTGTAAAAAACGAAGAGGTGGTTTTCAATTTTCCTCAGGATCGTCCGGTTTACACACCTTATGTAAGAAGTAATTCGGATGATTTCAAGGAACAGTTTTTCAATTCGTTTGAAAATACTTACACCTATACTTCCCTGAGTAAAATGAATCCCAAGCGGCTTTCTTTTCTTCCCTTAGTGGTTGAAATGAATAAGGGTAAAAAAGTATGTATTGCTGAATCGGATGTGGAAAGTTATCCGGGAATGTTTTTGGTGAATTCCGATGGTTCCAATTCACTCAAATCCGTATTTGCTCCTTATCCCAAGAAACTGGTTCAGGGTGGACATATACAAATTCAGATGCTTGTTTCCGAGCGGGAACCTTTTATTGCTAAATGTAAAGGTAAAACTAATTTTCCCTGGCGTATCGCAGTCGTTTCTAATCAGGATAAAGAGTTGGCCGATAATGATATGGTGTATAAACTGGCGACTCCTTCCCGGATTAAGGACGTATCCTGGATCAAGCCGGGAAAAGTAGCCTGGGAGTGGTGGAACAACTGGGGTCTGGCGGGAGTGGATTTCAAAGCGGGAGTGAACAACGAAACCTACATGGCTTATATTGATTTTGCTTCTAAAAACAAGATCGAGTACATCATTCTGGATGAAGGTTGGTCGGTAAGTAAGCAGGCCGATTTGTTCCGGATCGTTCCGGAAATCGATTTGAAAAAACTGATTGCTTACGGAAAATCCAAAAACGTGGATTTAATCCTGTGGGCGGGCTACTATGCTCTAGATCGTGATCTGGAGCGGGTTTGTAAACATTATTCCGAAATGGGGATCAAAGGGTTTAAAGTAGACTTCATGGACCGGGACGATCAGCCGATGGTTGAATTTCATTACCGGGCTGCCGAAATTGCTGCCAGGTATAACATGTTGCTCGATTTTCATGGAACCTACAAGCCTACAGGAATTAACCGTACTTATCCGAATGTAATTAATTTTGAAGGAGTACACGGTCAGGAACAAATGAAATGGTCGGATAGTAAAGTCGATCAGGTAACTTACGATGTGACGGCTCCTTATATCCGGATGCTGGCCGGTCCGTTCGATTATACCCAAGGAGCAATGCGTAACGGAAGCAAATGGAACTTCCGTCCGATCAACAACGAGCCGATGAGCCAAGGTACCCGTTGCCGTCAGTTAGCCGAGTATGTGGTTTTCGAATCTCCGCTGAATATGTTGTGTGACAGTCCCACGCTTTATGAAAAAGAGCAGGAGTGTACTGATTTTATTGCAGCCATTCCTACGGTTTGGGATAATACCATTGCATTGAATGGTGAAATTGCCAACTACATCAGCATCGCCCGTCAGAAAAATAACATTTGGTATGTAGGCTCCCTGACGAACTGGGATGCCCGTAGTATCGAACTGGATTTATCATTCCTGGGAGAAGGCAATTATGTGGCTGAAATTTTTAAGGATGGGGCAAATGCCGGAAAAATCGGTTCAGACTACAAGAAAGAAACTGTTAATATTCCGGCAAATCGTAAGTTGACAGTGGCCTTGGCTTCCGGAGGAGGATGCGCGATGAAGATAGTTAAGAATTAAGAATTAAAAATTAAGAATTAATGAAAAGGAGTTTATTATTGGGGGTTTTGTTTTTGTCTGTGTCTATGGTATTGCCGGCTCAGGAAAAATGGGAGCCCTTATTTAACGGAAAAAACCTGAAAGGTTGGAAAAAGTTGAACGGAGACGCTCCATATAAGATTGAAGATGGAGCCATTGTTGGTACTTCCCGGATGAAAACGCCGAATACGTTCCTGGCTACAGAAAAAGTATACGGGGATTTTATCCTGGAATTTGATTTTAAAGTTGACGACGGATTGAACTCAGGAGTGCAACTACGCAGTCAAAGCCTGAAAGAATATCGTGACGGAAGAGTACATGGGTATCAGTTTGAAATCGATCCTTCCAAACGTGGCTGGTCCGGCGGAATCTATGATGAAGCGCGTCGTGGCTGGTTGTATCCGCTGACCTATAACCCAGCTGCTCAGAAAGCGTTCCGGAATGGGGAGTGGAACAAAGCCCGTATCGAAGCTTGTGACAACTTTATCCGGACCTGGATCAACGGAATTCCCTGTGCTAATTTAATGGACGATATGACTCCGAAAGGGTTTATCGCTTTGCAGGTGCATGCTATTGGGGATCAGCAATTCGAAGGGAAAACCGTTTGCTGGAAAAACCTCCGGATTTGCACGACAGACGTGGAAAAATACCTGACTCCGGAATCGAAAGCAGCCCCGGAGGTAAACCGCATCCCGAATACCCTTTCTCCGGTGGAAATGAACGAGGGATGGAAACTACTATGGGACGGCAAAACCACCCTGGGATGGAGAGGTGCTACACTCAGCCAATTCCCGGATAAAGGATGGGTAGTCGAGGATGGGTTGTTGAAAGTGGTCAAGGACGGAAAAGGCGGAGATATTGTCACCACAAAAAAGTATAAAAACTTTATTCTGAGAGTCGAATTCAAAATTACGGAAGCGGCTAACAGTGGTATCAAGTATTTCATCAATGCCGATCCGGACAATAAATCAAGGGCGAGTATCGGCTGTGAATATCAGGTACTGGACGATTCCAAGCATCCTGATGCAAAGCTGGGAGTGAAAAATAATCGTAAAACAGGCTCTTTGTATGACCTGATTCCTGCTCCTGAGAATAAATATTTTTATAAAGGAGATTTCAATACAGCCATGATTGTGGTGAATGGTAATCATGTAGAACACTGGCTGAATGGCTCCAAGTTGCTGGAGTATGAACGAAACAACCAGATGTGGGATGCCCTGGTTGCTTACAGTAAGTTCAAGGATTTTGCCGGCTTCGGGAATGCAACGGAAGGTAATATTTTATTGCAGGATCATAACGATGAAGTTTGGTACAAAAGTATAAAAATCAAGGAATTGCCGTGAGAAATAAGGATTATCGAAATTTAGCCTAATCGTATCCCGAGGTTATTCAAATTGAATCCCTTCGGGATACGATTAGGCTAAATGTCCTATATTTTATAAATTTAATACATTTCTTTTTGATATTGTGATGGAAACAACATTCGCTTTGAAGCAAGCCGTTTATGATATTGTAAAATTGATTCCTCACGGACGAGCCACGAGCTACGGAGCAATCGCCCGGGCTATCGGATATCCGAACCTGTCCCGGAAAGTCGGTAAAATCATGAGCGAATGTAACTCGGCAGAAACCGGTATCCCGGCCCATCGGGTAGTCAATAGTCAGGGTATTCTGACGGCCAGTGAAGCATTCGGACCTGCAAAGGAAATGCAGCGGCTGTTGGAGGAGGAGGGAATTGTTGTTGTGAATAACCGGATCCGGGATTGGAAACGCGTCTATTGGGATCCGATAAGCGAATTATAAGCCAAGCCGGGATTTTCTATTTCAGTTTTTTTTCAGTTTTTATTCTTACCTTTGAGGAAATAGAATCCGGTATGAAAATCCTGATCGTGGAAGATGAACCCTCTCTGAGGGAAATTATGGAACGTTTTCTTGAGAAAGAGCGTTACCTGGTTGAGACGGCTGCATCGCTTAGGGAAGCCTTGCAAAAGGTATCGCTTTACGATTACGAATGTATCCTGCTCGATATTATGCTACCCGATGGCAGTGGTTTGGCGTTGTTGCAGGAACTGAAAAAAATGGATAAGCAGGAAAATGTCATTATCATTTCAGCTAAGGATTCTGTCGATGATAAAGTGGCCGGTCTGGACCTGGGCGCCGATGATTACCTAGCCAAGCCTTTTCATTTATCAGAGCTTCATGCCCGGATTAAAAGCCTGATCCGTAGAAACCATCATAGAGGAGAATCTGAGATTTGTCTGGGTAATGTGAAAATGATTCCGGATAAATTTGAGGTCTGTGTCGACAATCAATCCCTCGAACTGAACCGAAAGGAATACGATATCCTGCATTATTTCATTACCCGGCCGAACCGGTTGGTAGATAAAGCGGTGCTGGCTGAGGCCGTATGGGGAGATCATATCGATCAGGTCGATAATTTTGATTTTATCTATGCCCAGATTAAAAACCTGCGAAAAAAAATGAACGATGCCGGTGCAAACATTGAAGTGAAGGCGGTTTACGGATTTGGTTACAAACTGATCGGAGAGGAAATATGAAACTGGCATATAGCATAACATACCGTATTTCTCTGGCATTGCTGATCCTGATGGCGGTTTGGGCCGGATTGTTTTATTTCATTATTGTGGATGAAATAAACGATGAAACAGACGATTCGCTTGAAGATTACTCGGAATACATCATTACCCGGGCGCTGGCTGGAGAGGATCTGCCTGCAGAAGACAATGGAACCAACAACAGTTATCACATTACGGAAGTGACTCCGGAATACGCCGTCAACAATCCGGCTATCCGGTATTACGATGAAATGGTTTATATTCAATCCAAAAAAGAAACCGAACCGGCCCGTATTCTCAAAACTATTTTTAATGATTCGGAAAATAATTATTATGAGTTGACGGTTTCTATTCCCACCATTGAAAAATCGGATTTACAGGAAACCATCCTTCATTGGATTGTTTTTCTTTACCTAGCTTTATTGCTGGCTATCATCGGAATTAATTGGTGGATCCTGCACCGGAGTTTTATTCCTTTATATACATTGTTGAAATGGCTGGATCACTTCAGTGTGGAGAAGAAGATTACCGACCTGGAAAATAATACGACGACTACCGAATTCCAACAATTGAATGAGGCTGTTGTTCGCAGTGCGCGCCGGAATATCGAAATTTACGAACAGCAGAAGTCGTTCATCGGGCATGCTTCGCACGAATTGCAAACTCCTCTGGCTGCCTGTCTCAACCGTTTGGAAATGTTGTCGGAAGATCCTCAGTTGACAGAAAACCAACTGATAGAAATTCTGAAAACCCGGCAATCGCTCGATCATGCGATCAAATTAAACAAGACCTTGTTGTTGTTGACGAAAATAGAAAACAACCAATTCCCTGAAAAAAAAGAAATTCTTGCGAATGAGTTGATTAAAAAACTTGCGGACGATTATGCTGAAGTGTATGCTGATCGTCGGATCACATTGTCTTTGAATGAAGAGGCAAAGGTAACTCTTACGATGAATGAAACCCTGGCTTCGGTACTGTTCGGTAACTTGCTGAAAAATGCCTTTATTCACAATGGGGAGAACGGGTTCATTGAAATCCTGATTACCCCGACAATCATTTCCTTTTCAAATACCGGAATCTCCGGAGCGTTGGATACGGAGGCTGTTTTTCGCCGTTTCTCTCAGGGAACTAAAAAAGAAGGCTCGACCGGACTCGGCCTTGCCCTGAGTAAGTCCGTTTGCGACCTCTACCGGATGAACATCCGGTATCATTATTTGCAGGGGAAACATATTTTCACTATTTTCTTTTAATCATTTCAGATTCATTTCAGTTTTACTTCCGAATTTTGTTTCATAACATTAATACAAAGAGTTATGAAACGAGTATTTTTTTTATTGGCGATTTTAGCCATTACCGTAACAACAGCCAGTGCCGATAACGACAAACCGATAACGATCGACCAATTGCCCGCTACGGCCAAACAGTTTATCAACAGTTATTTTTCAAACGTGAAAGTTTCCTATGCTAAAATGGAGACGGATTTGTTTGATAAGAGTTACGAGGTCATTTTTACCGATGGGAACAAAGTGGAATTCAACAAGAAAGGAGAGTGGACGGATGTCGATTGTAAGTTTACACAAATTCCTGAAGGAATCGTTCCACAGAAAATAAAGGATTATGTAGTTACCCATCACAAAGATGTCAAGATTGTGGAAATCGATCGCGACCGGCGTGATTATGAAGTAAAACTGAGTTCCGGTCTGGAGTTGAAATTTGATAAAAAATTCAATTTGATAGAAATCGACGATTAATCGAAATTTAATAACATATAAGAGGTATTGTGGCCACAATGTGTGTACAATTCCACACCTTGCATTGTAAAATTAATATGAATATCGGGTATTGTACTCACAGCATGTCCGCGAAGCGGGCAAATTTGAATAGAGGGTGTGTCAGAAGCCCAAGAGATTTTTTAATAAGTTACAAATTGTAATCAGGAGAGCGAAGGGTGCCCGAAGGGCGCCAATTTGAATAACCGGGGGTGAGCGTAGCGTTACCCCCGGAAAGGATACCTCCCTCATTCTCCAACCCTAAAGGGGTTGAACTATAGGATGTTCGACCCTTTCAGGGTCGGAGGGAAAGAAAGCCTCTATCCGGGGGTAACGCTACGCTCACCCCCGGTTATTCAAATTTAATCCCTTCGGGATATAGTTGGGATAAATGACTTATAATCATAAAATTAAAATTATTAAAACATTTATTTTCAAACAAAATAAACTTTAGAATTATGAAAAGAATTTGTTTTTTCACAGGTTTAATAATGAGCCTGTTTGTATTTACCGGTTGTGATGATAATGACGATCGTACTCATCCGGATAGTCAGGAAGTGGAAAATACGTTCAAAGCAATGTATCCCGATGCCAGCCGGGTAGACTGGGAACGGAAAGGGGATTATTGGATAGTGGACTTTTGGAAAAATGCCAAGGAAATGGAAGCTTGGTTCGATTTAAATGGGGAATGGTACCAAACCGAAACCGACCTTATATATACAGATCTCCCCGAAGCGGTAAAAACGGCTTTTCAATCCGGAGAATACAAGGATTGGCGTGTGGATGACGTTGATTTGATTGAGCGCAAAGACACGGAAAAATTCTATGTATTGGATGTGGAGAAAAAAGGAAGTCCGGATTATGATTTGCATTATTCGATTGAAGGAACGTTGATTAAAGCGGTTGCAGATCCTTCGTAAGTTTCTTTAAACTCGTTATTTACCGTGCATTTCCTCTTGTGCCAGTACCCGGGTGTAATAAACCGGAAAGTACTGACTCAGGAGGAAATTTTATTTATTTTAAACATTAACTAATTTTAACTTTACTGTATCGAAAACATTGCTAAGAAATGCCTATTTTTGTTTCGGATATGGAAAGCCATTTCATATATGAAAAACACGCCCGAAGAATTAGATGATGCTTATAAAGTTCCCAACCTAGAAAAAGGAATTTTAATCTTAGAATTGCTGGCCCGTTCCAACAGAGGGCTGACCCTGCAGGAAATTAAGGCTGCTGCTGATATTTCGCAGACTACAACTTACCGGATATTGAATACCCTGGTTCGGTTGGATTACTTACTTTACAACAAAACTTCCAAAAAATACCGGCTTTCCCGTAAAATGCTCATGTTGGGTTTTCAGTCTATGCAGGAACACAGTTTGCTTGAAACTGTCCTGCCTAAGATGAGGGAATTGCGGAATGTGGTGAAAGAAACCGTATGTTTTGGGGTTATGGGAACGGAAAAAGGACTTTTTATTGAGCAGGTGTTGGGAACCCATCCGTTTTGCTTTGTACTTTCTCCCGGAAAAGCTTTTGATTTGCATTGTTCTGCTCCCGGAAAAGCCATGATGGCATTTATGCCCGAAGAATCCCGGAAAGTTTTTTTGTCTAAAATGAATTACGAAATATACAATAAAAATACGATTTCAACCGAACAGGTGTATCTCAATGAATTGGAAAAGGTCCGTAAACTGGGTTATGCCGTCGATATGGAAGAAGAGTTGAACGGGGTTGTATGTGTGGGGGCTCCTGTATTCAATTACAGTAATGATCCTTGTGGTTCGATCTGGATTTCAGGGCCGAAAGACCGCTTGCCGGAGGAAAATATTCTGATGTGTGCCCGTGAAATACTGAATGTAACCCAAAGTATTTCTTTTGATTTAGGCTATAATAACGGTTAAAAACGATAGGTCTGATGCGTAAATTTTCATTGTTATCTTCTTTTTTTCTGTTGGCTTTCGGAAGTCTGACGGCCTGGTTATTGAGTTTCGGTTCTGTTCAATATCCGGTTGAAAACGCTTCTGTACCCCATTACCCGACAGATATTAAAGAAACAGCAGACCATCGTTTCCTGATTTCCAACAAGGGAAGCAAAACGGTGGAACTGTACGCTTCTGATTTTGAAAATCCTGTTCGTATCTGGAGTTTTCCCGAAGCGCCGACCAGTCTCACGACAGCCGGTGATTATGCTTATGTCACTACCTTTGAAACGATTGGAAAAGTTTACTTCCTCAATCTCAATACCGGGGAAATCGAGAAAGAAATCGTTACCGGTTCGGGAGCGACTTCTCCTTTGTTGTCGCCCGACGGAAAAACCTTGTATGTCCTGAATCAGTTTCAAACTACGGTCAGTGAAATCGATTTGAATAAAGAAGCGGTTACCCGTACAGTGAAAGTATTGCGTGAACCGGCTTGTGGAGTGATCAGTCGTGACGGCCAATATTTGTTTGTTTCAAATTATCTGCCTGATCAACGGGCCGATATTGATACTGTAGCTTCCTGTGTTTCGGTGATCGACCTGAAAAAATTCAAAAAAATAAAAGATATCCAGCTGGCTAACGGGAGCAATGCGTTACGGGCGATGTGTCTGAGTCCGGATGGAAAGTACGTTTTTATCACGCATAACCTGGGGCGTTTCCAGGTGCCTACGAATCAGTTGCAGCAAGGCTGGATGAACACGAGTGCCATTACTATTGTGGATGCCGTTGGTCTCGAAAAATTAGGATCGGTATTGCTGGATGATCCGGATCGCGGAGCCGCCGGGATCTGGGGAATACATTGTACGCCCGATCAACTGATTATTTCTCATTCGGGAACTCATGAAATCAGTATTGTCGATTATCCGGCTATGATGGAACGGTTTGTGGCCTATCCCGATAAGCCGGAACTGGATTACGACCTGCGGTTTTTATACGGAATCAGGCAACGCATCCCGTTGGCAGGTAATGGCCCGCGGAATTTCGTTATTTCCAATGGTAAGGCTTATATCCCGACTTATTTTTCCGATACACTTAATATTCTTAGTTTATCCGGTGATCACCAGATCCGGACTGCAGCATTAGCCCCGGATCGTGTCGAGTCGGCGGTCGACCGGGGAGAGAAATATTTTCACGATGCGGCTTATTGCTTTCAGGGTTGGCAATCCTGTATCGGTTGTCACCCGGGCGCCCGGACGGACGGGATGAACTGGGACCTGATGAATGACGGGATCGGTAATCCGAAAAACTGTAAGAGTATGCTTTACACCCATGTGACACCTCCTTCCATGATTTCCGGAATACGTGAATCAGCAGAGCTAGCAGTCAGGAAAGGATTCTTCCTGATTCAGTTTGCTGAAATTTCCGAAGAGAATGCGTCCTGTGTCGATGAATACCTGAAAGCGCTCCGGCCGGTTCCCAGTCCGTACCTTGTCAACGGAAAATTGTCAGAGAAAGCAGAATCCGGGAAGAAAGTATTTGAAAAACTCGATTGCAGTTCCTGTCATTCCGGAGTTTATTTCACGGATATGAAACTGCACCGTATCGGTGAAGATATCGAATTTGAAAAGGGTTGGGATACACCCACATTGATCGAGTCCTGGCGTACGGCTCCTTATCTTTTCGACGGGCGGGCAGCGACCATGGAAGATGTTTTTACAATTCACAAACATGGAATTGATAAAAAAGTATCCAAGAAGGAAATAGAAGCGTTGGTTGAATATGTTAATTCGTTGTGATGATGTTGATTAAATCTAATTATATCCAGGCAGAAGGAAATACGTTCGAAGAGCAACTGGCTTATTTGTCTGCTTGCTGGACGGGGTCGATCGTTCGCCTGGTCTTTTTCGGGAATCCTCAGGATAATGAGGAATATTTAATTCATAGGAACTTAATTGCAAAGGAGATCGAAATTCATTTCGGAGAAAAAGCTCCGGTATTCAGTTATGTCGCACAGCCTCCGCTGGAAAAAGAAGGCCTGGTGGTTGAGGTTGTTGAAATGGAGCTGAGATCACAAACCGAAGTTTTTTATAAAAAAGAGGAAGATATACCTTACATTATCGTACAGGAAAAAGGAGCCAAAAAGCTGTTTGTCGGAGGAGTAATGGGAGATTCGTTGAATGATCTGATCCGGGAACAGGCCGACCGGGTTTTTTCGAAGTTGAATCGTATTTTTGACCGGGAGGAAATGCCGGTTTCTTCGATTGTCCGCCAATGGAATTACATCGAGCAAATCACCCGGATGGACGGGGATCATCAACATTATCAGGATTTTAATGATTCACGGACCCATTTTTATGCTTCAACAACCTGGAACAATGGTTTTCCGGCAGCTACCGGTATCGGAGCTTCTTTCGGAGGGGTAATGGTCGATCTGGAGGCTGTTTGTTTCAATCAGCCGGAATCCAGCATTATTCCTTTGAATAACAGCTTGCAGGTGCCGGCGTTCGATTATTCGGAAAACGTATTGCTGGGTGAAAAAGACAGGGAGCTGAAGCAAAAAACAACCCCTAAATTCGAACGGGCGAAATTGATCCTCGAAAATGGTTCCGGTTTGGTTTATATTTCGGGAACGGCAGCCATTCGCGGGGAAAAAAGCCTTACCGGAGTGGGTGTTGAAGAACAGACCCGTATCACCCTGGAAAATGTGGAGCATCTGATTTCGGATCAGACCTTGTCCGGGGCCATAATCGGAAAGAAAACCGATGCCCGTATTTTTTCCATGCGGGTATACCTGAAAGAGGCCGGATTTCTGGAAAAAGCAAAGCCGGTTGTGATGAAAAAATATGCCGGAATTCCGGTTGTTTATCTCCTGGCCGATATTTGCCGGGAGGAATTATTGGTTGAAGTGGAGGGTTTGGCCTCTGTCGTTAAATAATAACCACTATATAAAAAGTTAGTTATGAAATCGATTAAAAATTTATTCATTTTGATGATCGGAGTTGCCTTGGCCGCATGTTCCGGAGAATGTAAAAAAGAAGATACAACAATGAAAGCAAAAGAACCGTACAAGAAAAAGTACACAAACGCCGATTTTTATAAAGATGGAAAATTGGTTCCGGAAGTAGCTTTGCAGGCTTACCTGGATATGTTTGATTATTATGGAGTTCCCTATTCTGATTTTGTAAAAAACAATCTCTGGATCACTGATTTTGAACTGGGTGATTTTGAAAACGTGGGTATGGCCGGATTATTCTGGGTCAATGATTCCGAACACCAGTATTTTGGACATGAAATCTATTTGTTGCCCAGTCAGATGATACTGGAACATCGCCATGTGCCGACTGAGGGGTATCCGGCTAAATTTGAAAGCTGGCAGGTGCGCCATGGCTGGGCTTACAACTATTCGATCGGAGAAACGACACCCGGTGCTCCGGCTTTACCGGGTAGTCAGAACGGTTTCATTACCGTTTCGCATTTCCAGAAGCAACAGGTGGATGAAGTCATTCATCTGGCGGAAGCAGAATCTTCTCATTTCCTGTTTGCAGGACCGGAAGGTGCAATCATTACCGAATACGCCAATTATCATGATGGTAACGGATTACGGTTTACCAACCCGAAAGCCGTTTTTACCAATGCATTGGAAAATTTGAACAACTAATACTTTTAACCCTTTAAATAGCTGTTACCATGAGAAAAATGAATCATTACGGAATTCCGACCCTTGAAAAACAAGCGGGCGAAAACTATGTGGATGGAATGAAAGTGCATTTGACGGATTATTCCAAAAGTCCGAACCGGATCGAGTTTCTTCGTTTTGAAGAGGGCAGCTGGTTGCCTGAAATCATACAGAAAGTTCCCCATATCGCTTACGAAGTACCTGATATGGAAGCAGCCCTGAAGGGAGCGAATGTCATTGTAGAGCCTTGTCCGGGCGGAGAAAACCTGACCATCGCTTTCATTGTGGAAGAAGGAATTCCTATTGAGTTGATGTATTTTGATAAGTAAATAATAACCTCCAAAATAATAAAGTAATGAGTACAAAAGTTATGACGAAGTTCATCAATGAACCAGAAAATATTACGAAAGAATTGTTGGAAGGTTATGTATTGGCTTATAACGATAAAGTGGCGTTGGCCGGTGATAACATCGTAGTCAGGGCTCAACCCAAGGATCCGGGAAAAGTGGCGGTTATCACACTGGGTGGTTCCGGACACGAACCTGCATTGAGTGGGTTTGTAGGTGAAGGTATGCTGGACTGTTCCGTAGTAGGGGATATTTTTGCCGCTCCGGGAGCACAACGCCTTTTTCAGGCCTTGCAGTTGTTCAAACGTGACGCCGGTATTTTATTGATCGTCCTGAATCATTCGGGTGATGTCATGAGTGCCAATATGGCTATGATGCTGGCGGAAAAAGCAGGAATCAAAGTGAAATCGATTCTGACACACGATGATATCAGTTCCGGACTGGATACTCCGGATAGCGATTGCCGTGGTCTGGCCGGTTGTGTTCCGCTGGCTAAAATTGTAGGCGCTGCTGCTGAAGAAGGTAAAAGCCTGGACGAAATTATTGAGATTGGCGAACGTTTCAATAAACAGGTTGCAACGTTGGCGGTAGCCATGGGTAGTTGTACCCACCCGCAAAACGGAGCCGTAATTTCCAGTTTGCCGGCAGGTGAAATGGAGATTGGTATGGGTCAGCACGGAGAAGGCGGAAGCAACGGAAGACAATTCCTGGAGTCGGCCGATAAAACTGCTGAAATCATGATCAATCAGTTGTGCAAAAAGATTCAGCCGAAATCCGGAGACAAAGTGATGCTTTACATCAACGGAAGCGGAGCAACTACCCACATGGAAATGAGTATCGTTTTCCGGAAGGCGCATCAGATCCTGACTCAGGCCGGTATTGAAGTGGCTGATGCCAAACTGATGGAGATATTGACCGTTCAGGAACTGGCCGGATTCCAGATGATGCTGGCCAAACTGGATGCCGATCATGTGGAGCTGCTGAAAAAACGCCGGGCAAACGCTCCTTACTGGACGACGATTTAAGATTTTAATCTGAGAATAATGCAAAGACTAACGATACAAGACTTTATTGCGATGTGGGAACGGGCGCTGGTCCGGGTGACTGAGCGTGCCGGTGAGTTTTCGCAATTAGACGCTGTTATCGGAGACGGAGATCATGGGACTGCCATCGTGCAGGCCCTGACTTCCGTTGTGGAGGCGGCTCGTAAAGGAACGGAGCTGAAAACGATGCTCAATGACATGGGATTCAATGTGATGATGCAGACCAGCGGATCCACCAGTACCCTCATCGGAGGCTTTTTACTGGGTATGAGCGATCATGCCGGGGGAACCGAATTGGATGCGAAGCAGGTCAGGGAAATGTTTGCCGGAGGCCTGGAAGGCGTGAAAAAACAAACCCAGGCCAAACAGGGGGACAAAACCATGATGGATGCCTTGATCCCGGCTGTTGAGGCCATGCAAGTCTGTGATTCGGACTATATTTGTCAGCTCTTTACTGAGGCGGCAAAAGCAGCTCAGTCCGGAGCTGAGGCAACCATACCGATGAAAGCAAACTTCGGACGGGCCCGGAATTACGGAGAACGTTCGATCGGTTATGCCGATTCGGGAGCTTCTTCCTGGGCTTGTATGTTCCAGGCGTTTGCAGAGTGATTGAAAAAGGATTGGAATTTAATTTATATAAATAAAAAAATGGCAGATTTAGACGATATCAGAGAAGGTAAGAAATTCGGAATAGGCGTTGAAATGAAAAACCGGTCTTTCCATGTGAAGGGGGCTGATAATCTTCCCTGGGGAATGAAGGATCGCCTGACACGTATTTTTAATCCTCAAAGCGGGAAAACCGTGATGCTGGCTTTTGACCATGGGTTTATTATGGGGCCTACTTCCGGACTCGAAAGAATCGATCTGAATATCACTCCCCTGATGGAATATGCCGATTGCCTGATGTGTGCAAGAGGAATTTTGCAGTCGTCGGTTCCTGCTCATATCAATAAACCGATTTGCCTGCGTGCGGATGCAGGAACGACTATTCTGACCGAGTTGAACGATAATGTCGTTATCGATATTGAAGATGCCATCCGGATGAATGTATCCGCCATGGCGATTATGCTGGCGATCGGAGATCCGGCCATGGAAGCGAAGACCGTTGCCAATTTATATAAAATGGCTGACCTGGGCTCTAAATACAATATTCCGGTAATGGGAGTTACGGCTGTAGGAAAAGACATGGCGAGAGATGCCCGTTATTTTGGCATGGCTTCACGGGTTTGTGCCGAAAACGGAGCGAATATTGTGAAAACCTATTATTGCGACGGATTTGAAAACGTGGTAGCTGCCTGTCCGGTACCTATTGTTATTGCAGGTGGTAAGAAACTACCGGAGCGGGAAGCCCTGGAGCTTTGTTACAATGCCATAAACGACGGTGCTGCCGGTGTGGATATGGGACGTAATGTGTTTCAATCGGAAAATCCGGTTGCGATGATACAGGCGGTTAGTGCGGTCGTCCATGAAAATTATACGGTGAACGAGGCGTATCAGTTGTACATGGACTTATCGAAATTATAGTTGAGAGTTGAGAGTTGAGAATGTAGAATGGAGAGTTAACTTTCATTCTCACTTCACCATTCTCAACTCTCCATTCTTTTGTGTTTTATGAGGTGTTTTGTTTTAATTCTCTTTTTTTTCTGTAGTGTGCTTTACACTCAGGATAAAATTTTCATCAGCGGATGCGGATGGGAACAGGTTGTTTTGATCGATAAAGCAACCCGGCAGATCGAATGGTGTTACGATCTGGAAAAAGGGGAGGATTGTGAAAATATCACACTGACAAAAAGCGGGGATTTACTGATTTCCTACAAGAATGGAGCAAGATTAATCAACGCTGATAAGGAAATCATCTGGGACTACAAGCTTCAGGATAAAGGAGAACTTTATACGGCTATTCAGATGAAAAACGGCGGTTACGTACTGGCTCACAGTGGCAATCCGGCTCAGATTATCGAACTGGATAAAAAAGGGAAAGAAATCAAAAGACTTTCGTTCGATACCGGAGTTGAAAATTTACACGGACAACTGAGGCAGTTGATAAAAACCAAAAAAGGAACTTATCTTTTTCCGATCATGGGAAAAGGGGAAGTGGTGGAATTGAGTGCGGAGGGTAAAGAAATCCTGCGTTTCAAGGTGGAAGGAAATCCGTTTTCGATCCTGGAACTGAAAAACGGGAATTTACTGGTTGCCTGCGGAGATGCTCATTCGATAATGGAAGTCGAACGGAATACCGGTAAGCTGATCCGTAGGACAGGCCAGCAGGACATTGAAGGAATCCGCCTGAATTTTGTGGCTCAGGTGGTTGAATTGAAAAATGGAAATCAATTGATTTGTAACTGGAACGGCCATGCAAAGGGAGAGGATTCCCTGCAACCGGCTTTGGTTGAAGTAACTTCGGATAATCGATTGGTTTGGCAATTGAAAGAAGGTAATGGCATCGGAAAAATATCCTGCGTATTCCCTGTTGAAAAAGAAAATTGGAAAAAATCGTCCCTTTATAAAAATAAATAATCGGTCTAACTATCATGAAACGAAATCTAATTATTCTGATAAGTTTGTGTTTTACGTTGACGGGATTTGCTCAGAAAGCAACGAAAAAGACTTCTTCTCCGGCACCTAAGTCCTGGACAGAGGCTGTCATCAGTACCAAGAAGGTTGTTTCGGCGAACGTTCAGAAAGAAAATATCCCATTGGATTCACTGAACGTAAATACTGAAATACAGTTACTTCAGGAGCAATTTCCGGATGAAATGTATAAAGTTATGTCCTACCTGGATGGAAACGGAAGAAAAAAACTCATCAGCACTGTGGACGGATCTTCCGAAAAAGCGATGATTGAAAATCTTTGCAATTACATTCGAAAAACAGATTACTTCAAAACCGGGGTGAGCGGTCTGATGGCGGAACCGAATCTGGAGAAAAGAATCACCGGATTATTGGATTTGTTTTTAGTTGCTTATGAAATCAATAAGCTGGACGAACAACTGGCCTGGTTGAATATCTCGGCTATCGAAGCGGCTGTTAACGATATGAAATCGAATCCCTCATTCAAGTTAGCGGAAGTCCAGCAAAAAGTGGCTGAATTAAAACGTTTGGTGAATACCGGGTTTGACGGTATTTATTCCAACAATTCGGTTGCTTTTTCGGAGGCAAGGAAAGCGCTTGCGTTGAAACGGGATATTTTGTTGTCGAATCCAGGACTTGATATGGACAGGATTCTGGTGGGTAAATATGTCCTCGGAGCCAATGCCAGAAGGGCTGAAGCACCTCAGCTTGGAACGCAGCCCAATAACTGGTCAAACCAATCTTCGGCCCGGAGAAAAGGTTTTAATGCAGAAATAGTGGAGTTGACCAACCTGAGAGGCGATGTTAAAAGCAGGATAATTTTTAAACCGGAGAACACTTCGTCGGTACCGGATTTGAAACTGCACTGGAATGCCGACCGGGTACTATTTTCTATGATCGGAGAAAATAATTTATGGAATGTCTATGAAGTCGGAATTGATGGAAAAAATTTCAGACAGGTAATCCAATCTCCGGAAAAAGACCTGGAGTTTTTTGATGCTACTTATATGCCTGACAATAAAGTGATCGCTGTTTCCAACATTGGATATCAGGCTGTTCCCTGTGTCAACGGAAGCGATGCGGTAGGAAATATGGTTACCTACGATCCTGCGACCAACAAAATGCGTCGTCTGACTTTCGATCAGGATGCCAATTGGCATCCCACGGTCATGAATAATGGTCGTCTGATGTATGTCCGTTGGGAATATACCGATCTGACCCACTATTTTTCCCGGATGGTCATGCACATGAATCCAGATGGAACGGAACAACGTTCGTTGTACGGTAGTGGTTCTGTTTTTCCGAACAGTACCTTTGATGTGCAGCCATTACCGAATCATACGACGCAATTTGTGGGAGTTATTTCCGGCCACCACGGTGTGGCCCGAAGCGGTCGCCTGATGGTTTTTGATCCGGCGAAAGACCGGAAAGGAGAAAAGGGAATGTTGCAGGAAATTCCGTTTGGCAAACGCCCTATTATCCCTTTGGTGAAGGATGAACTGGTCGATGATGTGTATCCTCAGTTTTTGAAACCATACCCAATCAGCGAAAAGTATTTCCTGGTAACGGCTAAGTTGAATCCCAACAGTCTCTGGGGACTTTATCTGGTGGATATTTATGATAACATGACTCCGATTGTTATGGAAGAAGGAGAGGGTTACATACATGGTATTCCCTTAATTAAACGCCCGGTTCCTCCTGTTATCCCTTCTAAGATTAATGAGAACAAAAAGGAAGCAACAGTCTTTATTCAGGATATTTATGAAGGAGAAGGGTTGCCCGGAGTGCCCAAAGGAACTGTAAAATCCTTGCGTGTTTTTGCCTATGAATATGCGTACAACCGCTCCCAATCGGATCATGTGGCTCAGGGAATTCAAAGCGGTTGGGATATCAAGCGCCTGTTGGGTGAGGTTCCTATCGAAGAAGATGGTTCCGTGATGTTCAATGTCCCGGCCAATACGCCTATTTCACTTCAGCCTCTGGATAAGGACGGAAGCGCCATTCAATGGATGCGGAGCTGGTTGACCGGAATGCCTGGGGAAGTGGTGTCTTGTGTCGGTTGTCACGAAGACCAGAACCAGATTCCTAAACCCAAAAGAGCCATTGCCTCGTTGAAACCGGCGAAAGAACTTGTCACTCCGGAAGGGGGTGTACGTTCTTTCACTTTTGAACTGGAAATACAACCCATTCTGGATAGAGCTTGTGTCGCTTGTCACGACGGTTCTATTAAACGGGATTATACGGGAGGGCGTATCGATGAAAAAGTTCCCAATAAGCTGAACTATAGTAAAAGTTACCTGGACTTGCATCCTTATGTCCACCGTCAGGGACCGGAAGCCGGAATGAAGGTATTATATCCGTATGAATATCACGTTTCTACCAGTCCGCTGATTCAGATGCTGAAGAAAGGCCATCATGGTGTCGAACTGACCGAAAAAGAATGGAAGACTTTATACAACTGGATCGATTTCAATGCTCCTTATCATGGAACGATGCATGCAGAGTCGTATAACAATTGTGATCAGATAGAACGCCGGATTGAGTTGACCAACCAATATGCGAACCAAGCCGGTGTCGATTGGAAAGGTGAAATCCGGAATTATACCGATTACCTGAGTAAGCAACCCAAGCCGGCTCCTGTAAAACCGGTTCAGAAAGAAGTGAAATACAAGGACGTTTCAGTCAAGGGTTATCCATTTGATGCAACAACCGCAAAATTGATGCTTGCAGGTCTTGGAGAAACGTCCAAAATCGTTGAAATTGCTCCTGGAATCCGGATGAAATTTGTAAGAATCCCAGCCGGAAAATTTGTTATGGGAACCAATAACAAACCTTCTGATTATTCTCCGGCTCATGTTGCAGAGGTGAAAAAATCATTCTGGATGGCGGAAACCGAAATTACCAATGAGCAATTCCGCATTATTTTCCCGGAACATGACAGCCGCTTTTTCGATCAGCAATGGAAAGACCATGTTAATGAAGGGTATCCGGCCAATAAACCGGAACAGCCGGTCATACGAATAAGCTGGCAGGAAGCGATGGATTATTGTAAGAAACTGAGTGAAAAAACAGGACTTACGATCACTCTTCCAACCGAGCAACAATGGGAGTGGGCTTGCAGGGCCGGTAGCGAGACACCATTCTGGTATGGCGGTTTTAATGAAAATTTTGCTTCTTTTGAAAATATGTGTGATAAGCAAATGAACAAAATGGCGGTTTCGGGAGTCGATCCTCAACCGATGAAGGAAGATAACGGGTGGTATAACTATTACACCTGGCATCCCAAGGAAGAAAGTGTGGATGATGGTCACATGCTTGCTGCTACTCCCGGAAGCTATAAACCGAATCCATGGGGCGTTTACGATATGCATGGAAATGTGGCGGAATGGACGCGTTCTGATTATCAACCGTACCCATTGAATGAAAAGAAGACGGTTTTTTCAGAACAGAAGGTGGTAAGAGGCGGTTCCTGGATCGATCATCCTCAGTCGGCGACAGCGTATGTCAGAAAATCGTACCTGCCCTGGCAGAAAGTGTACAATGTGGGCTTCAGGGTCATTCTTGAAGATTAAGTTCCCATATCGGTACGGTTTCTATGTGATATTAATTACTTAACTTTGTGACGTGTTTTAAGTTTAATCTTAATCCTTATTTTAGAATGAATGTCATCAGATCCAATGCGGCATTAATGCATGAAGTCGATAAAATTGCCGAAGTCGCAGGTTATCTTTGGGAAAAAGGATGGGCGGAACGTAACGGCGGAAATATCTCGGTCAATGTCACCGGGACTATAACAAGTGAAATCCGGTCGTTACAGCCATTGGTGCCTGCGGTTCCCTTACCTCTGCGTTTTGAGCAGTTGTGCGGAAATTATTTTTATGTTACCGGAACCGGTAAACGAATGAGGTATGTAGCCAAATCTCCTTTTGAGCACGGTTCCCTGATCCGGATCAATGAAAAGGGAGATGCATACGAAATTGTCGCTGAAAATCCGGTAATGCCGACAAGCGAGCTGCCTTCTCATCTTTCGATGCATAATTTTATGCGTGAAACCGGAAAAGAAATCAAAGTAGTGTTGCATACTCACCCGACCGACCTGATTGCGTTGTCTCATGGTAAGAAATTCCTGGAAGAAGGAGTGATGGCCCGTATTCTCTGGTCGATGATTCCGGAATCACGCATTGTTGTTCCGCGTGGGATCGGTATTATTCCGTATGAAATTCCGGGAACGCTGGAACTGGCTGCCGCTACGATCAAGCAATTAGATAGGCACGATGTTGTCCTGTGGGAAAAACACGGGGTGTTGTGTGTCGGTGATGATATCATTGAAACTTTCGATGCGATCGATACCCTTTCCAAATCGGCCCAGATCTATCTCACGGCCCGTCAGGCCGGATTTGATCCGCAGGGAATGACTGATGAACAGTTGGATGGATTGGTTCCTGTTTTTAACTTACCGTCTTAATTAATGGAGAGTGGAGAATGGAGAGTGGAGAATAAATTGCTCATTTAACTCTCCATTCTCCACTCTCCATTCTCCACTCCTATGAAGTTTCCCCGGCTAAGTATCGTTCTTCTGGTTATTTATGCTTTGCTGCTTGCTACGGCCACTTTCGTTGAGAGTCAATACGGAACGGTTGTTGCAAGGAAGTATATTTATAATCATATCGGTTTTTTCGGATTGCAGTTGATGCTCGTTTTTTGCTTTTTTTTCCTTGTGTTTACGAAGAAAAAACGAGTGGGGCGACAGTGGGGAATGTGGGTGTTGCATTTGGCTTTCGTATTTATTCTTTCGGGAGCTCTTGTGACGCATTGCTTTAGTTATGAGGGCTTTCTACATGTCAGGGAAGGGGAGACACAATCCGTATTGATGGTGAAAGCTGGGGATTCCCCAGGTGAATATGAAAAAATAAACCTTCCGTTTGAGGTCGGACTGAAAGACTTTCGTTTGATCCGTTATCCGGGATCTCAACAACCTTCTTCTTATGAAAGTGACCTGATTATCCGCTCCAAAGGAAAAGAACGGGAAGAAAAAGTATTCATGAATAAAGTCGTTTATGAACAGCAATACCGCATTTATCAAACCTCTTACGATCAGGATGAAAAAGGGACTATTCTGACTGTCAACCATGATTTCTGGGGCATGATAATCACCTATGCAGGTTATTTGATGTTGCTGGCCGGGTTTATTTTGATTATCCTGGATAAACGATCGCATTTCAGGGGCTTGATTCGTGAATTGAAGGCAATAACAGCACGTTCAGGTGTTTTGTTGCTTTTCTTATGGGGTGGGTGGATGTGTATTTCGGCTCAATCGTCTGCTGATATTCCGGAAAGACAAGCTCCGTCGGAGGCACACGCTTCGAAATTTTCGAGTTTGCTGGTACAATCGCCTGATGGTCGCATAGAGCCTTTTCATACGTATTCATCCAAGATTGTGCGAAAATTATATAAAAAGGATCATTTGAAGCAATTGAGTGCAGATCAGGTTGTACTTGGGATATTGGTTTATCCCCGGTATTGGGCCGGATTTCCCCTGATCAGTCAGAAGAATGAGGAAATCCATGCGTTGATGGGAACTTCCGGAAGTTACATCTGTTTTAACGATAACTTCAATGAGCAGGGAGCGTATAAGATTGGCGGATATATCGAGCGCATTTATGCGAAGCCGGTGGAAGAGAGGTCCCGTATGGAAAAGGATATGCTCAAACTGGATGAAAAGGTTAATATTCTTTTTGAGTTATTGCATCAACAGATGCTTCCTCTTTTTCCGTTACCGGAGGACAACGAACACCGCTGGCTTTCTCCCGGGGATGATCTGTCTGTATTTACCGGACAGGATTCCATGTTTGTTTCCAGGATCTTTCCCTGGTACCAGGAGGAAGTGATTCATGCCGGACAAACGGGAGATTGGAATACCCCGGATGAAATTGCAGGTATGATAGGTGTTTACCAACGGGCAAAAGCGACAGTAGAACTTCCTGATTCTTCAAAAGTATCCGCAGAGATTTTTTATAATAAAGCGGATCTATGCAATATACTATTTAAGATCTACCTCACATTGGGCCTTGTTTTAATGTTGGCCGCAATCTTGTCTGTAGTGAGACCTAAACCCTGGTCGGAAGCCGTTCGTAAATCGGGAATTGCCGTTATTGCTCTTGCGTTTGCTGTTCATACGTTTGCCATTGTTTTGCGGTGGTACATTTCGGAGCAGCCTCCCTGGTCCAATGCCTATGAAACGATGGTTTATGTTTCCTGGAGCGCTGTTCTGGCCGGTTTGCTGTTTGCCCGCCGTTCGGTGATTACCCTGGCTTCCGGGACGCTGTTGGCCGGATTTGCATTGCTGGTGGCTCACATGAATTTCATGGACCCGGAGATTACACCGTTGGTTCCCGTCTTAAAATCCCATTGGCTGATGTTTCACGTTGCTGTAATTACTTCAA
Source organism: Bacteroidales bacterium (assembly GCA_031553885.1). GTDB lineage: Bacteria > Bacteroidota > Bacteroidia > Bacteroidales > Azobacteroidaceae > JAVBKV01. Next base: position 37,817 of record JAVBKV010000004.1, on the reverse strand, counting down.
GTTACGGATTTTTCGGAATGAGTTTTTTACTGGGCGTATTTACCCTGCTTTATTCTTGTTTTCATACAGGTGCGATTTCCAGACGATTGCAGGAGGAGCTGGGCGTTATTAATGAGTTGTCCATGACGTTGGGAATGTATCTGTTGACTATCGGAATTTTTCTGGGGGCCGTATGGGCCAATGAATCCTGGGGCCGTTATTGGGGATGGGATCCGAAAGAAACCTGGGCATTGATAACTCTGATTGTTTACGCTACCCTGTTGCATCTTCGTTTGCTTCCCGGTAAGAGAGACCGGTTTGTGTTGAATGTACTGTCCGTTTATGCATTCCTTTGTGTGCTGATGACGTATTTTGGGGTCAACTATTACCTGAGCGGATTGCACGCTTACGGAAAAACGGATGCGCCTCCGGCTATTCCGGCCATCGGTATCGTTTATTCGTTGATTACGGTCGCCCTTGTATTTGCCTGCATCAAGCGCCGGATGGAGAAATAATCAGGTGCGATTATTTTCTGATATACTGGTGTTTATAAAGAAACTGATCGCAAATATCCAATGCTTTATAGTAGTCATTATTTACTTTTTTAGCATAGTAGAAAATGGGATGCCCTGCTCCTTCGAAGAGGTGAAGTTCGCATTCGACTCCCTGAGCCTGTAATTTTTCTTTGAATTCATTTCCTGTCCGGACCGGTATTATGTTGTCTTTTGTTCCCAGCAGAAAGAGGGTAGGAGGGGTTTGAGACGTGATGTTGTGCAGAGGCGATATTTCCAGGTATCGCTTTTTTATTTCGTCGGATCCGTAGCCTCTTTCACTGGTGTCCACTACCGGATAGTAGAGCATCAGTAGGTTGGGACAATAATCTGCTTCTCCGGAAGTATTGGGAATTGTTCCGGTTGCCGCAGCTAAATGTCCTCCCGCGGAAGCCCCGGCTGCAACAATCTTCTCCGGATCGATGTGATAATCGCCGGCATGATTGCGCAACCACTGAATAACACTCTTGGCATCTTCAAAACTATCGAAAGGTGATGATTTATTCAGGGATGCAATTCGGTAATCGGCAGCAACAGCTACCATTCCTTTGGAGGCATAATGGGCGCATTCCCGGTAAAATTGCAAGGGGGTTCCCAGGGTCCATCCTCCTCCGAAAAAATAGACAATAACCGGACATTTACTTCCTTTTTTTACTTGTTGAGGCTCGAAAATATGAAGTTTTAGCTCGTAATTCTCCGATTTCTTATAAGTTATTAATTGGGGGTTAAATTTTTGTCCGGAAGGAGCCAGTACTTTTTGCAGGGCTTTGAACCAGGTTTCAGCCATTTGTTTTGCTCCGAGGGGATTGGGATGTACCTTGTCGTCAATGGTCTGTTTTTTCCAGTCGAATCCGTTGGCCTGGTCAACCAGAATTACCTGGTCTGAGTGAATTCTTTTGACCATTCGCGCAATTGCTTTGTTTAGTTCCGGAATATAGGAATACTTGGGTAATTTTCCGCTCGGAATCACCTGGGCTACTAAAACGGTCGCTTTGGGATTGATTGCCCTTATTTTCCGAATAATTGATTCCTGAGATGCGATAATTCCGTCTACCGGTTTTTCGGTGTCAAAATGGTTGTGTCCGGTATGCAGCAGCACGATGTCTGCCGGATAACTGCGGTAAATACTGTCGATGCAGGAATCGAGAAATTCTGCATTCTTTCCTCCGAAACCACAATGATTTAACGAACCTATCCTGCATTTGCCTGATCTTGGACCGATAAAGTCGAAACTGTATCCTGCCGTGTAGAGCATTTCCCAAAGTGGAAAAAGATAAGATTGAAATTTATCTCCTCCTCCTTCTGTGATGGAATCTCCGAGTCCCATGATAGAAAACCGGGGTTGTATTTTTTCTTCTCCTTTCAGAATGGCGGGGAGGAGTAATCCGATAGCCAATAGGTAGTAAATAAATGTTCTTGTCTTCATCAGATCAGCGTTATTCAGGGGGTGTGATTTTTTATCTACAGGCAAAGATAGAAAAACATTTTATTCATCCGGATTATTTTTCGTAACAGGAGTAAATTTTTACGTATCAGAACTGCATTTTTTTTCGAAGTAAATATCTACATATTTACCCGGACTTTAGCTTGTTAACATTCTTTTAATTTTGTGAGAAACAATTAATTATTTGAAATTTTAAAAAAATATTGAGAGTTTTTTATATAAATTAAACAGGAGGATGCGATGAAAAAGATTGTTTTTTTACTTGTACTCTTTGCCATAGTGACAGTGAGTGCATTTTCTCAGATCTACCTTTCTTATCCTTACACCAATTACAAAATTCGGTTTAAAACGAACACTGGTGGAACTCTGACAACAGGAGGGAATTATACTTATTTTTATGTTAATACTTCGGGAAATGTTCAATTAGGAAGTAATGAGGATGGGGATAGGTACTTGTGGACATTTGTGCCCGTGGGACTTAGTGAACCCGGTTGGTACTATATCCGGAATGGAAATGGGAATTTTCTTCAGTCGACCAATGGAAGTAATACCAGTTATGTTGGTCTTACTGCCACTGCGGGGGCGGAAAATACAAAATGGAGGCTGATCAAGAACCAGGTTACCGGTACGGATGCCGGGAGTAACCGTCATTTCAGGCTGGCTTCCAAATCCGGAAATAATAATTATGAGATGTACCGGGTACGGGTTACTAATAACTCGTATCGTATTCGTACCACTTCTACCTATAACACCACCAATGCAACCGTTGAGATTATCCCGGCTGATGACGGTGCGATTGTGTACAATGAAGATATGGAACTGGTATCTGTTTACGATCCTTATCCGAATGGAAGCAATACCTGGCCGGGAAGGCCACCTGTTACGGACAATCCGGATTTCTCTACTCCCTCAACCGGAGAAAGTGATTATTTTCCGATCGGTTTTACCCGTACACAGGGGAGTGCGGCTACAGGTGCACGCGTCATTCACAGCAATGTGTCTTCGGGAGATAGTGAAACGGATGGTTTTTATTTTGTGCGTTTATCGCAGGGGGATGCTCTGAACCTGACGTTGAATAATCCTCAATATACAGCAGGTACTGTTTTTCGGATCAGTTACTGGGCACGTGTGAGTGCTGCTTCATCCCTGGAAGGAGTCGGCAGTATTACAGCATCGAACACCTCCGGTAGTGTGACCCGGTCGCTTCCTGTCAATGCCACCGGACTTGCATCGGAACTTGAAGACCCTGATGGATGGTACTTTTATGTTCATGAATTTCAGGGTGCCGGACAATTGGGTGCTAATACGAAGGTTTCGATTGCCAATACCATGACGAATGGAAACGGAATATTGGATATAGATAATTTCCAGGTAATCGTCCGTGCATACGATGCCCGGGAATTTTTATATAAACGATCCGATAATCAGCCTCAGGAAACCCACCAACTGACTCAGGTCATTTATACGTTGCCCGACCGGGGAGAGGAATTGAGCGCTGTTACTGAAGGATATGCTTACTATCGCTGGCACAAAGACGAACTCGAAGACCCTGCGTTTACTCCGGTAGCGACGACCTCCTGGTTAAGCAATAAAGGCCTTATTTTTTATGGAAGTCCGGCTCAGGGCAAGAATGTCCGATACCAGGTACCTTCGACGATTAATGACATTTATCCGCATACGGTTACCTGTGATGCGGCCAATTACAGTGATTATGTGAATACTCCAAGAGCCTCGTTCAAAGAACCGACGCTTTCTTTCCGGAATCATTTTGAATTCCGGCCGGCCTGGGAAATTGCAAAGGCGATTAATGATTCCATCGCGAACGGATCTGTTTTTGAATACCGGGAACTGGATGCTTCGGTCAACATCCGTCTGCGGTTGACGCCACAATACATCCTGGACAATTATTGGATGGCTACCGGAAATACCAGAGAGGCGATTACGGGTAATGAGTTGCTGGCGACAACATTCTCCTGGAGAGCTGCGGGGCAGGATGCTGTAAGTAATAATACGACCAGTAATCCTAATCCGATAGCCAATGCCGGAATCTATGAATTCAAGGGTACGAATCAGAAATACCTGCAAATCAATACGGCTAATAAGAGAGTTGGAGACTCGGAATATTTTGATGTATATGCTACTCGTAGGGTAAGTGGAAGCAATGTTATTACCCGGAAAATCGCCCGGTTTAAAGTAACTTATGTCGATAAAACCCTTTCCGGTCCACTCACTCCTCCCAGCGGAGATTTATTGTCGGTGATTACGGATAAACGGTTGATCAATAAGTTGAGTTTTGACCGGGAGTCTTTGTATGGAATGGGAACATCCCGGTTGGGTCTGAACGAAACATCCTACGGATTTATGGATCCTTCTCATTTTGTGGGTAATGGGACCACGGCTACCGATCCGGGTACACACTATTCGGCAGCTCCTTGCGGATTCTGGAGTGAATATAGTTTTCCACAGGCCGTCAATGCCGGGATTACTTCGACAGGAGGTGGAGTCGGGCGCATGAATTATGGTTGGTCGACCACATCGAATGTTCATGACCGGACGTACATAAACACTGGTACTCTGGGGAATATGATGTATGTGGATGCTGCGCAGGTACCGGGTATTTTTGCCACGCTTGATTTTAACGGGGTGATGTGTCCGGGTACCGAACTGTATTTTTCTACCTGGATTGTGAACCTGAATGATTATTCGGCTACCGATCTGGAGGAAGAGGGAACCGTTCGCCCGAATCTGGTTTTCATATTGAAAGACAGGATCGAGAATAAGGAAATCAAACGCTTCTATACCGGAGATGTCGGTTACCGGGCTGTGGGCCAGTGGCAACAGATTGCTTTCCGATTTACAATTCCGGTTGAATATGATAATAAGAACGTCGATTTCCGGTTGGAATTGAGAAATAATGGTATTGGAACGACCGGAAACGATTTTGCACTGGATGATATATGTGTTTACCGTTCGAACCCGGCAGTTACTGCCGAACGCTCTGCTACACCGTATTGTAAACCGGAAGAAGGTGAGGTTGTAGTCCAGTCTCCGGAAATGATTGTGAGTATCGATCTGACCAAATTTATTATGGCAGACGGCAATCGCACGTTGTTTTTCAGGTTTCTGGATCCACAGGGAATTCCTTTCCCGGATACTCCGGGAACCTATCCCGGACAAGGATTTGACGATCAGTACAGTTATGGAAGTATAGACCTTGATAATCTTCCTGCAGGAGCGGAAATAATAGCCGATACTCTGCGGTTTACTCAGCCGCTTTCTCCGGAAGTACTTAACAATGGAAATGCTGAAGGTATCTTTACGATCTATGTGGCAGAGTCAGCATCCAGTTTATCGAATGTCACCTGTTCCGGAGAAGCCCAGTTTGAACTATCATTCGATGATACCGATTTCCTGGTTTATATCGAGGGAAAAACAGATCCTGTCGACCCGAGGGATTTAGTAGCCTGTACCAATAATATCGTTCAGATTACCGCTCGCTCGTTGGATGTAAAGACTCGGGAACCTCTTTATACATTCTATGACTGGTATTATGGCCCGATTGTAGACTACGAGGCTACAGAAGAAGAAAAAGAACAGGAAGCTTTTGATCCGACACTCAATTATATCGGATTCAATACAAGGACTGTTCACTTTGATGCTTATCAGGCAACAGACCTGACCGGAGAGGGAAACCTGACTACCACCACTATTCCGGAAGGAGATTTCTCTGTCAGGGATGACCTGAAGGCTTATCGTTTCTTCTATCCGTACCCTACAGCTATTGAGGAAGATGATATAACCTGCTGGCCAAGGAAAAGGGTCGGCATGGATCCGGATAATTGTGAAGATGAAGGTGCTGACGGAAGATATGGCCCCACTGATTATCCCGGTATTACCTCGTTGGCCCAATTGAATGCTCTTTTAGACAGGATGCGGTTTTATACCACAGAAAAGGATCCTGTAACCGGTTCTTATATTTTATACCTGCATAAACGTACCATGCCGGTCAAGCTGAATTCATTAGCTCCGTATTTCTTTACGGTTATTCCTCCGAATGAAGCTGTCAGAGTGGATGCGGAGGGAGAACCGATTTGGAATCAGGTAGTAGGAATCTGTGCGACTCCGGCCCAAGTACGAGTACAGGCTACGGCCTGGGGTCCCGGTGTCATTTTTGGGGAAGTTGATAATAATGGACAGCCGATGATGGATTATCCGTCTGCCGCTAATCCGGATTATGTTTATACAGTACGCTTGCCGGAAAAAAACAGACTCAAAGAATTTAATACAAGCCGGTTTGTTGTTCCGTTAACTTTCTTGGATGAATTGCGCAATGCACGGATTTATCTGATAAAAGTGGATGATGTGCCGGTCAATATACCGGTTGATGACAAGGGATTGGAAAATGTACACCTTGGGGTAATTCATCCCGATAGTCCGAATATGCTGGATCAGGCGCATACGATTCAGGCAACACGTGAGCATGCTTCCGGAGCTACCGGAAATTATGTGGAAGTGGAACCATACGATTTGTCTACTTACTGGAATCTGGGAGATGATAGAGGACCGCAGTTTGCCCTTGAGTCTTATCCGTTGGTACACAATTCATACCACTACTTTAATCCGGATCCTTACCCTGCACATTTGTTGGAAGATGAAGGACGACCTTACCCGGTAGGGACGCATGGGTCACCCACCAATAAAATCGGATTGGAAATACAGGCGACCAGTATTCCGGCTCAATGGCTGGATGCTGACGGCAGGTTCAGGCCCGGAGGCGAGTATCTTTTCCGGATGGCATGTACGGCAGAAGTTGAATGGGGTGCTTCAGACTTTTGCGACAAGGAGTTTTATTTCAGGTTGAAAGTAATTCCCGAAGTTGTTTACTGGGATAACAGCATCAATACTTCCTGGCACAACGATACAAACTGGAAAGATGCTTCAGGAAACGCTGTCTTTGCTCCGTTAAGGCCGACTCATGTGGTTATGAAAGAAAACCAGACCAATTATCCGACCTTGAATCTTCCTCCGGTGGTGACATTCGATACGCAGAACGATGAGCCTGTTCAAACGGCTCCGGAAACCCGTTACATCGAATTCGATTACAATTTTGAGCCGAATTCCTGTACTGAAATCCGGTTTGAAATGGGAAGTGAACTGGGTCGTCAGTATTACCTGGCTTATGACAGTGCCAAAGTAGATCTGAATGTTGAAACCATGCGTTGGTATGGATTGTCTGCACCTCTTCGTAACCTGTACACGGGTGATTATATGTTCGAACGGGCCAATCCGTTGACAGAGATACGCCTGCATAATACTATTAATCCGCAAACCGGGGCAACTTCTACCGATTGGACTACCCCGTTCAACAACACGAATATAGAACTTTCTCCGGGATTTGGTTACAGTGCGAGGGTTGGAAGCCTTTTCTATACTCAGTTTTTACCGGATCCGGATCAGGGGGTGGTCTTTAGTTCCCGGTCAACAATCGAAAGTGCAGAATTCGCGTTTCCGAAGGATAAGATGCTCTTCCCATTTTATAATGAGTTGACAAAGATGAAGGTCGATAAGACGGAAGTAGTTCCCGAAGGAGGACGGGATTTCAAGAAGCGGTTTATTTATGAAATAACACAGAATGATCAGAGTGTGGTTCCGGATCAGGAAACGTTGGCCCGGATACCGGTCAACAGGAAAGACGAAGGCTTGGTTGTTGTCGGTAATCCGTTGATGGCACATATCGATTTTGAAAAATTCTATCAGGCCAATTATGCAGTTATAAAACCTGAATTCAAGATTCTTAACGGAGGGAACAGCTATATAACCATGGGAGCTGTGGATACGGATAACGATGGAATTATGGAAGGGCCCGTATCTTCAGACGGTGGCCTTACCTGGAAATCCATACCTCCTATGCAGTCCTTCATTGTGACAACGAAAAGCGGTTATACCGGGATGCCGGACGAATTGGTGATCAATAAAGATATGAGTGTGGTTTATTCAGAAGCCAAACTCCGTTCGACAATTTCCGAACCGGGAGTGTTAAGGATCCGGGCAACCCGGGATAATCTTAGTACGCAGGCAGCGGTAGTCTTATCCGACACGGCACATGATGAGTATGTTCCCAATGAGGATTCCCGTTGTATGTTTATCAAAAATGTCAAGATTGCACCGAGTATTTTTACCATAGCAGACAACATGTACCTGGATATAAACCGGATCAAAGTACTTCCGGATATATTGCCGATTGGTATATCCACCAGCAATAAGGGTCTGACACGACTAATAATCAGCGGATTGGATGGGGTGCCCGGAATCCGGGATATGTTGTTCCATGATAAAGACGCAGCCCGTTTGCTTCCTCTTGGCGACGGAACTACTTTTGAATACCAGTTCGATAATACGGAAGGAGATCTGCTTGACCGGTTCTGTTTGGTTCGCCAGTCCCTGACTTCCATGGATGAAGTCTCTCAGGGAAGAATCTACATCTATTTATATAATCATGTGGTTCACGTAATCTCCCTGGATGGTAGTGAGATTAAGGATCTGATTATTAGCGGATCGGATGGCCGGACGATTTATCAGCGCCATAATACCGGAAGTTCGCATATTGAAGTGCCGGTACCGGTATTCAACTCAATCCTGATTGTCAAGGCAGGAACAGAACACACGACCAAGGTAACCAAAGTATTAAATAAATAATAGGAGGATGTGGCAATGAAAAGAAAAATAATTGTATTCATGTCTATGTTGTTCTGTGGAGCAATACATGTGGCTCATTCTTTCGATCAGATACCTTCGTATTCGATAGATAACGAATCTTTATTTAAGGAAAACGTGAATGAGAAATTATGGATGCATGAAAACAGCCCGGAATTTATTTCACCTGAGCTAAGAGCTTCGATCCCGGACGATATTCCGGATGATTTTCTTATTTGTCCGATTTGTGGCAGTTCGTTGAATCGCTCAACCGGTGCTTGTACAAATTTTACATGTAATTATGTATATGGTGATGGCGACGGAACCGGTACGGAAACTCTGCCTGTAGGTGATACGGCCTGGAGTGCATTTCTCGTGTTTTTGATTGTTTATATTGTGATCTATAGACGAAAATTTATGAGAAAAATTATCAATTAAAAGTAATTTTTATTTATTAATAAATTATAATTAATATTTTTTTATTACATTTATAAAGAAGCGGATTGCCCTCATGATCTGAAAATAAGAGGGTAATCCGCTTCTTAAATTAAACTAATCAATGATTTTTTTTAAACCTTTCGTTTCTTTCTTTATTTTTAAAAGATATTATACTTGTTGATTGAGTTTATATTTCAATAATGAGTATAGTCAGAAAAAAAATGTTTAATTTAAATTTGATTGATTTATGGAAACGTCTGTGAGAGTAAAGTTAAGACCTTCAACTGTTTATGGAAGGAAGGGCAGTTTGTTTATACAGTTCATTAAAGATCGTAAGGTGAGGACTGTGACAACTTCGTATAAAATATATAAAAAAGAATGGAACAACGAGAAGCAATCCATTTGTATTGATCCGGCTAATTTGGACAGAGCCAAACTGCTGGGAGAGATGAATACTTCGTTGAAAAGTTTGATAGATGATCTGGAAAAAAGAATTCGTCAACTGGAAGACAACGGAAGTTGTACCATGGAGGATATTATTTCTCTTTATAGTAACCACCGTACACCTTCTATGCTTTGCGGTTTTGTTAAAAAATTAAAGAAAGAGTTATTTTTAAATTCTCAGTCCCGTACGGCAGAGGCTTATCAGTCTGTGTGTAATACGATTCTGAAATATAACAAGGGAAAGGATATTCCATTAGACGAAATAGATAATTCTTTTGTGAAAAAGTTTGAATCTTATATGAAGATACGAGGAAATTCACTGAATACCATTTCTTTTTATATACGGAATTTACGCTCGATTTATAATAAAGCGGTTCGTGATCACGTCATTGAGCGTCCCAAGGAAAATCCTTTCGACGGAACTTTTACCGGGGTCTGTAAAACCCGGAAGCGGGCAGCTAAGAAAGAAATATTTGAAAAATTATTCAGTATTGAATTCCCTCCCAAAGGGGCAATTGCTCATTCATTGTCTTTTAGTAGGGATGTCTTTTTACTCAGTTTTCTTCTGAGAGGGATTTCTTTTATCGATTTAGCCTATCTGAGAAAGAAAGATATGACCAAAGACCGGATAACCTATATACGGAAAAAGACCAAACAAAAATTGGAAATAGCTCTTACTCCACAGATCAGGGAGATTATCAACCGGTATGCCAATGAGTGTCAAAATTCAGAGTTTTTACTTCCGATTCTGGCTTCCGGTTCCGGACGTAAAAGCTATATCAATGCATTACGCCGTCAAAATTATGGGTTGAAAAAATTGTCTCAGCTGATAGGTATGGATCAGGGACAGTGTCTGACTACTTATGTAGCAAGACATTCCTGGGCATCTATAGCCAGGGCGAAAGGTTATCCGGTTGCCATTATCAGTCAGGGCTTAGGTCATGATTCTGAAAAGACAACGCTCATTTATTTGGATTCTTTTGATTATACGCTGCTTGATAAAGTAAATCGGGAGATGTCTGCAATATTAAAAAAAGTTTCTTGAAAAAATTTGGATATTAAATTTAATTTGTATTTTTGCATCCCGTAAGCTAATGAAAAGCAGTAATTTATAAGAAAAGGATGTTTTGTTTCTCTTAATAAGAGAAGGTGAAATAAATTAAAAATTATTAATATTATTATATTTCACACATTCTAACTTTATACAAAGATGATGCCATAAATTTTCTTTCACACATATTAAAAGCGACTAAATAAAATCATCTTCCTGTTTTTCAGTACTTATTTTTCATTATTCGGAAATTGTAAATTATTTAAATTTATTCCCGGTGAATTATGGGAAGCTCTCAAGTCTAATTTACAAAAATATCTAAATGACGAAAAATAAGAGTATTGTGTTTTTTTATCAATTCGCAATGATTTCTATTAGGGTAAAAGTTGTGAATTTTTTCCCCAATTTTAGTTTTTCTGTTTTTCAGTAAAGTTTCTAACCTGTTTTTCTGAAAAAAGAAAACAATATTTACAGGGTTTTTCTTTTGAAGAGAAACCCTTTTTATCAGATAAATGTATTCCGGATTATCCTTATTAATTCGGAATACGTTTTTCTTTTTAAAGAATCTATCACAACTCACTGAAAATCAAAATGTTTTCAAAAATGTTATTTAAAAAACCTCGTTTTTGTATATTTTATTATTTTTCTTTTCTTTCTGTATAAAGAACTTACTTTCTAAAAAAAAACATTTTCTTACTTTTTGTTATTCTAAATGTTTTTGCAATTCTAAGGGCAGCATTTTGGGAGTTCGTTAACATATTGATTATCATTGCATTTCGATCCCTGTTTATAATGTTAGTTATCACTTATTAAGTGATGGCGAAATTTATAGATATAAAAAATCAGGGGGTGGGTTCCATAATGGGGAATAAATGGCTTGTGAAAGTCGTATTATTTTCATTTTCATTTTCTTCATTATTGTATGTATGTATGTGTTATGAGATATGCAATAATTATGGATCCTTCCCTATGATTTTTTTATAAAGTATACAATGTAATAAATGAATATATAAATGGCAAAACAGACATCATTCTCACATCAGAAAATGGTTTTGGAACATTTTTCCAGCCATTTGGCTGAATTTAGTAAGGCTCTTTTGGACCTGTCCGATAAGTATGAGCAGACTTTCCTGTCTCTTTATGAGGAACAGGGATTGATGGATGAAATCTATTCCGATTACAAATCCCTGTATCTGGATTCCATGAAAGAAGCCCTTCTGGCATTATCCGAAAGAGTATCTATCGAAGATACTGCTTTTGTGGAAAAGGAAATAGAATTCATTTCCTCTCGTTAAAATGAGTTTCATTAACCTTTAAAATCCGGACCAGATGGATCAAACAGAATTGATAGCGTATTTCTGCAGTCAGGATGCTTCCCAGGAAGAAATCGTTACCGGGTTAATACAATCGGCAGTGGAAAGTGTGGCGTTGGAATTGTCTCAGGGCCGGCTTATTGAATTGTGTGGTCTGGGTAGTCTGTGTGTGAAAAATCTTCCCGGTTGGAAAACCGTAATTTTTACTCCTGAAAGAGAAGAAGCGGACTACACGGGAGTTCGCGTTCCTGATTTCTCATCAGGCAACAGGTCTTCGGAAAAAAAGCGGGAGATTCTTTCTGAAATTATTCTTACTGCTTTGTCCGAAAACAGCGAAGTGTTTTTTTCTCAATTAGGTACGTTTCGCTCTCAGCCTACAGGGACCGGTACTTTTCGTATCTCTTTTCTTCCTTCAGTCGATTTAAGACGTTTGCTAAGCGGATCAGCTCCAGGCAGTAAAAAAGCCCGTAGTTTTTCGTCCCCGGTGGAATACGGGGAAGTTGAAGGAAAACAAGAAGAATTTGTGAAGAAACAGCAAGAAATAGAAGTTTCGGAAAAGACACAAAAACCGGAAGACCATACTTTGCAGGAAGTGAGAGAAATCCTCGAAAAATCATCCGATGGAGATGAAACGGGTATTGAAATGAATGTTTCCGAAGGTATGCAGAAAAAGGAAAAAAAGAATGCAACAAAGACCTCCCGGATCGGAGATATGGTTATTCCTATGATCGAAGACTCTTTTCAGAAAAAGAGAAGCCTGATCCAGATCGGTATTGTTGTTTTTTCAGTTATTGTTTTTATCTGTTTTTCTTTTATGATTTTTCGAAGAGCAGGAGAGAGCGTGGAGGCTGCGAATGAATTGCCTGCATCTTTGCCGCAGCATGCGAAAGTCAATCTGCTTCAGGTTGCACAGGAGTCGTATGGTAATCCTGTTTTTTGGATCTACCTGTACGATGCAAACCGGGATAAATTGTCATCACCTCTTTCTGTCATTTTAAAATCCGAACTGAAAGTTCCCGATTTAAAAGAAGAATACAATATAGATACCGCAGATACGCTCGAAGTACAACGAGCAAAAGTTGCGGCTGAAATGATTTTAAAACAGTATAAATAAATTTTAAAACAAATGTGTATGAAAAAGAAAATTACTATGTTGTTGGCCGGTTTAATTCCGGCAATTATGCTTTCAGCCCAGGTGCCGATGGTGGTGGCCGGAGACATGAAAGTCGCCGGCCAGGGCCAGGTACTTTCCAAGGGAGATGTAAATGTAACTCCATCCGGAAAAGTAGAAATAGAAAGCCAGGGAAAGGTTAAAGTGAATGAGGCTACTTTCCTGAAAGCATCTTCTGCTTCAAAGTCTATTATTGTGAATAAAGGGGAATTGACCCTTGAAAAGGGGATCATTTTTCAATCCAACGATGATAAAGATGGTATGCTGTATAACCAGGGAACTGTAGTTGCTCCTCAAACAGTATCCAATGTGAAAGTGCGTAAAACCTTTAATGATCCGTCGATCTGGTATTACATTTCTTTTCCTTTCAATGTAAGTGTAGGGGATATAAAAAATGCAGATGCATCAGGAACCCCGTTGGCTCTTCGCGGCAACTTATGGTTGCGTTATTATGATTCCCAGAAAAGAGCAGATAACGGTACCAATTCAGGGAATTTTATAGATATAACTTCAACTTCTTATGTGTTGGAAGCAGGAGTCGGTTACCTGATCGGCGTTGATATTCCCGCAGAAGTGGAATTCCCGGCTACAGGAAATATTTCCAATTTATTTACCTATGCAGACAAGGCAAAAACAATCAAGTATTATGTACATGCTGCCGATAAATATCCGGATGGAAACAGTTACGGCTGGAACTTCATCGGAGGAATGAATACGACTTCTTTCCTGATGAATCCAGCTAATACCGGTCACTCTACGATTTATTATTATGATTATGGACGTACCGGAAATGCAAAGGGATATAAGTATCGTGTATTGGATATAAGTCCGGCAGTTCTATCTCCGTATGTTCCTTTCTTCGTTCAGACCGATGATGTGACCACTACGTTCAATTATAAAAAGGCCGGCCTTGGAATCAATGATGCTAATCCGTTGGAATTCCGTTCGGATAATGCAGGATCCAAAGAAGTACTGGTTCTCAAAATTACAGACGAAAAGTCGGTTTATGATAATGCACACGTGATTTTCTCTGAAGAATATCAACCTAATTTCAAGGTGATGGAGGATGCTGTTAAAATGTTTTCGGAACAAGTGCCTCAAATCTGGTCCAAAGTCAATAATGTGTCTTTGTGTGTAAACCGGTTGCCGTTGTCGGACAAAGAAATTCAATTAGGAGTATCAGTTCCGGAAAAAGGCAATTATACATTGAGCCTGAGTGACGAATTCCCGACTAATTTAACACAAGTAATTCTGTTGGATAAACAAACCGGATCCCGCACCGATTTATTGACCGGATCCTATCAGTTCCGGACAGAGTCAAGCCTGGAAACCTCAGATCGTTTTGTTCTATTAGCGCCTCAAACCGTAACCTCGTTGGATCCTTTAAAAGAAAACGGAAAAATTTACGCTTTTGTTGAAAATGACCAGCTGACCGTTAAAGGAATTGTTTCCGGAGATCAGGTTCGGGTATATAACCTGATGGGACAAACAGTGGTTGCCGGCGTTGCCAAATCAGATGAAATCGTATTGCCTTTGGGACAAAAAGGAACCTTCATTGTGAGAGTTAACGGAACAGGGGCAGGTATCAAAGTCCTGAATAAATAAGCCTGTATGCGTTTGCTGTCTGATATGAAAAAGTTATTTTTTATCGCCTTCGGATGTTTCCTGCTTGCAGGGAACATCCAGGCTGATCCTCCTTTCCGTACGAAAGGCACCTTGGATATATTCCAGATAAATGCATTGTCTCCTACGAATATGAAGTATGATGTGACCTTCAAGTTTGTAGAAGGGAACAGCCAGGTAACAGAAAACTATGATACCAAGGGAGTAATGTATAAAGACGCCTCTTATCAGGGATCAGTGTTTGGAATCTACTCCTTATCAGCAAATAACATTAAACTGTCCCTGGATTGCAGGCCTTATAAAGATTATTACATGGATATTCCGATTCAGATGACAACTCCTGATGAAGGTACTCATGTTTTGAGCTACGATGGTTCGTTTATGGAAAATACGGCTACTGTAATTGAAATCCGTGATTCTAAAAATGAATCCAAACCAGGTCATAATTTCCTGAAATCCGGCGACTTCCGGTTTGATGTTGTAAAGGAATATACCGATCGTCCCGACACCATTAAAAACTATTATTTAAGGATTTGGGGTGCTGATAAACTGAAAGAAGGTCTGGGTACTACTGCCCGTTGGAATAATCCTGGTAACTGGGAGTCCGGAGTTGTGCCTGGGAATGCAGCCGGAAAGCAAAACAATTATGTACTGATACCGGAAGGGACTCAGGTTGCTATTCTTCCCGGAGAAGAATATATGGTTGATACCGTCAATAATGAAGGGCAACTGGATAATGAGGGAAAAATAACGATGACAGGCCCTTGTTTGAATAAAGGAACAATCAATAATCAGAATTCAGGAAAGATGGTGGCCAAAGAGACCATACGACTTTTTTGATTTAGTCACTAATAATAATTAAAAATATAGCTTAAAAATGAAACGAAAATTAGTATTCTCATTACTTGTCGCAGTAATTCTTTTCGGGTTTTCCGCTTCTGTTAAATCTGAAGGTTTCTATGAGCAAAAGCAGGAGGATTTTACTTCCTCTTCTTCTTCAGATATGACATTAAGAGCCGGAAGGGAAGAGCCTACAGAGCCGGGAGATCCTTCTCCTGTCGGAGACGGATTATGGGTACTTATAGGTGCTATCACCATCTATGGTATTTCATGTTATCGCAATCTAAAACAAGCAGAAAAATCACAATGATTAAAAAGAAAATCCGGAATTTTATTTGGAGCGTTCTTTTATTGCTGACCCTGGTTTCCTGTAATTCCTATAAAAAAGTCCCTTATCTGCAACCGGGAAGTTCTGTTTCCGGCTTAGGTATGAGTTATGCTTCTACAATAGCTCGTTACCAACCGGATGATATATTAGGAATTACGGTTAACGCCAGCGGCGAACCGGCGGTAGTTGCAGACTTCAACCTTCCCTTTCAACCGTTGGCTACAAGTGAAAACTCCGACGAATGGAATGTGGCACAAGGTTATGGAAGGCAGACTTACCGTGTGGATCAGCATGGAGAGATTGAATTTCCGGTTTTGGGTACCATAAAAGTGCAGGGAATGACGGAAGAAGAACTCAAAGATTTGCTGAAAAGTTCACTTAAAAAGCATCTCAAGAAGATCGAGCCTATCATTAATATCCGGTTGATGAATTATCGGATTTCGGTCATGGGAGAAGTGAATCGCCCCGGGCAGTACACCGTTCAAAGCAGCCGGATCAATGTGCTGGAAGCTTTGTCCATGGCCGGGGATATGTCGATCTACGGAAAGCGGGATAATGTACGGCTGGTGAGACCCCTTTCTGATGGAAGCCACCAGATTGAAATCCTGGATCTGACCAGGGAAGATATTGTACTGTCACCCTATTTCTATCTTCATCAAAACGATGTATTGTATGTGGAACCCAATAAAGCCAAAGCAAAATCTGCCGGAATCGGGTCTGAAACAAGCATCCTGATTTCGTTGGGCTCAATCCTGCTTTCAGTGGCAAGTTTAATTGTAATGATATCAAAGTAAAAAGCTTAGATGAATAAAAAAACAAATACAGAGGTCGTTCCCCGATCAGGAAAGGAAATTGATTTTCAGTGGTTTCTGGATAACCTGATACAGCACTGGAAGTTATTTTTGGTTTCCATTCTGGTATTTCTTACGGTCGGTTTTTTCTATTTGCGTTACTCCACAGGCGTATATAACGTAGGAGCTGCTATTATTCTGAAAGACAATAAAAGAGGCGGGATGGGTAATAGTGAACTTTCGGTATACGAAGGCATGCGTCTGATTAATCCCAATAACAATGTGGATAACGAAGTGGAAATGCTTATGTCCCGTAACCTGGTGGAAGATGTGGTCCGGGAATTAAAGCTCTATATTTCGTATCAGGTAGAGGGCCAATTCAAAAATACAGAAATTTATGGTGACAGGAATGCGAAGTTTTATAAATCGTCTCCGGTTGTCGCCTATCTGGATTCCACAACTATTGCCCGACTTTATTCCGTTTTGTCTTTTAAGTTAGAGAAAGAAGGTAATAAAATAAAGCTTGTGGGAAATTATGGAAAAGAATCATTTGAGGCCGAACTGGCTTCCCTTCCGGCTATTGTTGAAACTCCGGTAGGTGAAGTTCTGTTGCAGCCTTCTTCGATGACTTCCATGAATGAAAAATATCCCTTGCTTGTTTCGGTTGTTCCTCCTTTGTATACAGCCAAGTCTTTCCTGGCGCGGCTGAGTGCAGAGTCGACCAGTAAGACTACCAGCATAGTACGTCTTTCTTTAAGGGAAACACACCGTCGCCGGGGAGAAGATTTTCTGAGTAAGCTTATCGAAATGTATAACCGGGATGCCATGGAGGATAAAAACAAGGCTGCCGGTAATGCGTCCCGGTTTATTTCCGAACGGTTGGAGATTATGAATAAGGATTTGAATAGCTCGGAGTCGGATATAGCTCATTACAAAAGGGATAATAATCTGACTGATATAGCATTGGAGTCTCAGTTGTTTCTGACGGAAGGAAATGAATACGGAAAGAAGATCGTGGAGATCGGGACTCAGAAAGAGTTACTTTCCATGTTGGAGAAAGAGCTGAGCCGGAAGTCTTTCGGATTATTGCCGGCCAATCTTGGTTTTACCAGTGAAAATCTGATTGCAACAATTACCCGTTACAATAATGCCGTACTGGAGAAAGACAGGATGCTTGCTTATACTACACCGGAAATGCCTTTGATACAGCGGATCGAGGACCGAATTGTAACCTTGTCGGAAGACCTTCGGGTACAGGTGGCCGGACAACGGGAAACGCTTAAGGCTAAGGAAAAAGACTTGAAAAAACAAAATATTATTTATGATTCTTACCTGGATGACATTCCCCGCCGGGAACAGGAATTTACAGAAATGACCCGTCAGCAGCAGATCAAAGCCAACCTGGTGATGACATTGCTGGAAAAGAAGGAGGAAGCTGAGCTTTCTTTGGCGGTAACAGCGCCCAGCGCCAAGGTGATGGAATCTCCTTTAGCCGGTACTATTCCTGTTTCGCCGAACCGGATGATGACTTATGGGGTTTGCTTGCTGTTAGGCCTGGTAATTCCTTTCGGAGGATTGGGAATCCGGGAATTGGTGAATTATAAAATTGAAAATGAACAGGAGGTGAGGCGTTATAACCGGGTTCCGGTTATCATTTCCCTGCCGGTAGATAAAAGCAAGAAGAATGTGGTGGTTACCACCCATTCTACCAAGCCGATTGTAGAGCGCTTCCGGTTATTGCGGACCAATCTGCAGTTTTCACTGGAGGATCCTGCAAAAAAAGTAATACTGGTAACTTCTACGATATCAGGAGAAGGGAAAACATTTGTGTCCATTAACCTGGCCATGACTTTTGCTTTGAAATATAAAACACTATTGGTCGGTCTGGATATCCGGAGACCTAAGTTGGACGCTTATATGGAATTGCCAAAGAAAACCGGTATTGTGTCTTATCTGGCCGGAGATACCCATCAGGTCGACGATTTGATTCACCGGAGAGTGAATGGTACACTGGATGTCATGTTGGCCGGTGCAATTCCTCCCAATCCCAACGAATTGCTGATTGAACCGACGTTAGACCGGTTGTTCGGGGAGCTGAGGAAACAATACGACTATATTATCGTGGATACATCTCCGGTAGGAAGCGTATCCGATACTTTCCTGCTTGACCGTATTGCCGATGCTGCACTCTTTGTGGTAAGACAGGGGCATACACCTAAAGCCGCTCTTTCTTTGGCGGAAAGCATCCGACAGGAAAACCGGCTGAAAAACCTGAATATGGTTTTGAATGGTTTCAGTGGAGAGAAAACCGGACGTTACGGTTATGGATACGGATATGGTTATGGTTATGGATACGGTTATGGATATGGTTATGGATATAGCAGTTCCAAGGAATAAGAAATGAAGATAAAAACAGAGTTTCACAAAGACTGATTATTACTATTAAAATAAATAAATTATGAAAAATGTTAAAAGTGGATTACTGACCCTGGCGCTGACAACCGCCATATTTTCCGTTAGTGCACAAACGAATGTTCCAGAGAAAACGAAGGCTGGAGATAACTGGTTTATTTCATTAGGAGGCGGTGGAAACTTGCTTCTAGGAGAACAGGATCATAAACAATCGGTTGGAGACCGGATTCGTTTTGGAGGTGAATTGTCTATAGGAAAGTGGTTTAATCCTAATTTTGGAATGCGTACCCAGTTGACCATGGGTAACCTGAGGGGATTTAATTACATTGAGAATCAGGATGGCGAATACACCCGTGCCGATCGTAGCCGGGATCCTTATCCTACCGGTTATTATACGGGTGATCTGAAAATGGTGGATGATGGTTTCTGGCAGGATTTTTCTTATGGATCAATGACCATTGACCTGATGGCTAATCTGACTAATCTGTTTCGTGGTTACTATCGTCCGGATGCTCCTATTGAAGTCATTCCTTTTGTAGGGATGGGTTACTTACATGGAGTAAAAAGCGTTTCCAATCCTACTTTCGATGGATTGGTCACTAAAATCGGAACACGGGTTAATTTCAACCTGAACCCGAAATGGGCAATCTATGCTGAACCTCAGGCTAATTTCATGAGTGAACAGTTCGATGGTTATGTAGGCAACCGTGGTTTTGAAACCGTGGTTAATTTATTGGTTGGGGTACAGTACTCTTTCAATAAAAACTTTACTTGTGCTTCCAGCCTTTCTCAGGATGAGATCAATGCGTTGAATGAAAAAATCAACCGTCAGCATCAACAAATCGAAAACCAACAGGAAATATTGGAACGTCAACAACGTTTGTTGAACGAATTGAAAGGCCAGTCGTCTCCGGTTGCTTCCAATCAGGACCAAGGACAAGTACAAAATAACAATAGTGGTTATGCGCAAAAGTCTAAAGGATATCTTCCTGAATACATCCGTTTCGGATTGAATTCTTCGCATATAGAGATGTCAGAAAAACCTAAGGTGGAAGATGCTGCTGCTTTTCTGAAAGCGAATCCGCAAAGCAAATTGCTTATGATCGGTTATGCAGATAAGAAAACCGGTAACAGTAATTATAACTATAAGTTGAGCTGTAAGCGTGCAGATGCTGTAGCTGATATGCTGAAAAATTTGGGCGTTGACTCTAATCGTATGATTATTCAGTGCGTGGGTGATAAAGAACAACCTTACGATCAAAATGATTGGAATCGTGTGGTGATCATGGTTGAAAGATAATAAGCACTAGAGGAATAATAAAAAGGCAGAATGGGAGAGTTTACAAACATAGAAAAAAAGCCATCATTGGTTAAAAACACCTTGATTTTTCTGATAGGAAATCTGGGATCTAAGTTTATATCCTTTTTCATGCTGCCTTTTTATACCTATTATTTAGCAACAGAACAGTATGGAACCTATGAGGCTGTTAATACTTCAATTGTTTTATTATCTGCATTCTTTGGGTTAAAATTAAATTCTGCTGTTTACCGGTTTGTGTTAGGAGAAGAAGACAAAGAAAAGAAAGAGGTGCTGTTGAGTAATGCCGTGATCGGTACCTGTTTTTCATTGGTATTATTTGTTGTTTCGATATTGATTTTGAATTATTTTGTG
The DNA here is from genome assembly GCA_031553885.1 of Bacteroidales bacterium. Taxonomy (GTDB): domain Bacteria; phylum Bacteroidota; class Bacteroidia; order Bacteroidales; family Azobacteroidaceae; genus JAVBKV01. The sequence continues at coordinate 17,067 of JAVBKV010000004.1, read as the reverse complement.
GAGATTCGTTATTGCTTGTACATCATTGTTTCCGTAATCGTTTCTGTGATTTCTTTTCTATGGACTTTCATTGCAAGGGCTTATCAGTGTAATACGGCTTATTCTGTTTCCGGAATTGTAAGTACGGCTGTTCTGATCGCAGTCTCCTTGTTTTTAATACTCTTTACATCCTTGCGTGTAGAAGCGATGCTGCTCGGAGTCATAGCTGCGCAAACCACTGTTTTTTGTTACCTGGAATATAAATTACGTGTTCTCCCCCAGATTAAAGTAGGGGCTGTTTCCATCGATTGTATGAAACGATTGCTTCGTTTTGCTCTTCCGCTTTTGCCTACGGATATTTTTTGGTGGGTGGCAAATCTTTCCAATCGTTATTTTATTGTGTTTTTTTTAGGAGCCGGAGCTGCCGGTATTTTTGGTGTGGCAGGTAAACTTGCCGCTTTTATGGTCATGATCAATACGGTATTTACGTTAGCATGGCTGGAGAATTCCATTCTTAGCTTCCATTCACCGGGGCGGGATGATTATTATTCGAATACATTTAATATTTATTGCCGATTTTTATTTTCCGTAGCCTTGATTTTGATTCCGCTTACAGGTCTTGTTTTTCGTTTCATATTGAATGATAGTTATGTAAATGCACTGTCGTATACACCTTTGTTGTACCTGGGTGCTGTTTTTTATGGATTTATGCATTTTTACGAAAGTGTTTATCTGAGTGCAAAAGACACTCGTACTCTTTTCTATGGTATGTTGGGATGTGGTTTGTTTAATTTGCTATGTAACTATTTTCTGATATCCGGTTGGGGATTGCAAGGTGCTTCTGCTACTTTTTTCCTGACTTATTTTTTACTTTGGTTTTTCCTGGTCGTCCGCTCCAAAAGAATCGTTAGGATTCGGATTCCCGTCAAGATATTTAGTTTGTTGTTTGCTTTGTCTTTTATGGTTTCTCTGCCCATACTTGTTGGAAAAAGTAATCCGGGAACGGAAGCCATCATGTTGAGTTTATTGGTGGTCTTTTTCTTTGTGCTTAACCGGAAACTGGTTTCAAACCTTAGAAATCGCTTATTACATTCTGTTGTCTTATTAAAATCCAGATAAGAGAAAATATGGGAAAGAAAAAAATATTATTCATGATTGATTCCTTGGGAGGTGGCGGTGCTGAACGGGTGTTGTTGCATATACTGCGGGATATGGATCGTAGTAAATTCGACATCAGTCTGTTTTTAGTGATTCGTCAGGGGGTCTATTTATCTGGAATTCCTACCGACATTCCCTGTTCCTGGATTTTCAGATCAACTGATAATATACGCTTTGTTCCATTTGTGTATATCTACCGGATTTATAGACGTATGATGCTGGAGTTATTTAAGCTATTCCCTGTTTTATTGTCCGCTATGTCTCGTATAAAAGAGGATTATGATATAGGTGTGAGTTTCTATGAAGGGCATAGTACTCCTTTATTAAGTCTAAAATCGGATTATTTTAGAAAAAAAGTATCCTGGATTCATATTGATTTACGCACGCATACGCCCCAAATCAATAAAGATAAATTACGTTTTTATGCCAGGGGATTCGACCGTATCTATTTTGTATCCGGAGATGCGAAAAAGGGATTTGTCGAGTTGTTTCCTGAATATAAGAATAATACTACTCTTGATGTGGTTTTTAACCCGATCGACTACAAGGCTATTCAAGAAGCTGTATCAAAAGGAGTCAAACCTATAAAACGTCGGTTGACGGTTTTGGGAATTGGTCGTTTAGCTCCTCAAAAACGTTTTGATAAATTGTTGAATGTTCATAAAAGACTGTTGGATAGTGGTGTGGAACATGATGTGTGGATTTTGGGAGAAGGCAGTGAATACAAGATGCTGGAATCAAAAATTCGTGACCTTGGAATCGAAGATAGTTGTCAGTTGTTAGGATTCCGGGATCCGTATCCTTATTTGGCAGTTTCGGATGTTTTTGCAATGACATCGGATTACGAAGGGTTACCTGTGGTTGTTTGTGAAGCTATGTTGTTATGTAAGCCGATTGTTTCGACTCGTGTTACCGGACCCCGGGAATTGTTGGAAGACGGGCGTTACGGTATGCTGGTGGAAAATACGGAAGAAGGAATTTTTGAGGGGATGAAAGAAATGCTTCTCAATAAAGAATTACGGGAATCTTATTCAGAAAGATTACAGGATAATTATGGAAATTTTATATTTCCATCGGATGTGAAAAACATTGAAGAAAGGATGCTGGCATTATGATTTACTTGATAATATTTACGGTTTGCTGCGCATTGATGCTATTGGAGCAGTTCCTGGAGTCTTCCTGGTTACTGCGTATTTCCCAATACCTATTGGTTGCTGCTCTGATCGTATTTATTGGATTTCGCCAGGTAGGTCCTGACTTTGAATCATATCGTGATATTTTTAATTTTCCAAAAGATATAAAAGGAAATATAGAAGTATTCTTTTTATTACTAATCGGATTTTTCAGATCATTTGGATGGAGTTTTGCTTCGTTTATGCTCTTTTTTGCAACGCTTTCTATTCTGATTAAAATGTATTCGATTGAAAAATATTCACCGTATTTCTTTTTATCGGTTGTGTTAGCATTGCCGGTAACTTTACTTACGGATATGGGGCAGATCCGCTTTGCCCTGGCGGTTTCTATTGTTTGGTTAAGTATCCCTTACCTGGAGGAACGAAATATAGTAAAGTTTATGTTAGTTGTTTTATTCGCGACTTTGATTCACACATCTGCATTAGTTTTCTCAGTAGCTTTTTTTATTACGCCGATAAAACTGAAGTTACGATACCTTTTGCTTATTTGGGTACTGTGTTATTTTGCCGGATTGTCTTTGGATAATGATTTTTCTGGACGTTTGGTCGAATTATTTGCCAAAGATACAATGATGGAGATGAAAATAGATCTTTACAATGATGGAGAAACGTTTGTGGAGCGATACACACTGCCTTTGCTGGGGACAATGTTTAAGGTGATAATTATGGCTTTATTATATTATTCTCCTATAAAGAACGAACGATTGAAGCAGATTTTTCTGAATCTATATTTCTTTTCGGGTTGTATTTTTATGTTTTTTAGTTTCAGTGAGATCCTTACTTTGCGATTGAGTATGTACTTTTTTGCATTTGAAGCGATTTCTATTCCATTGGCTTTGTATTTTATTAAAGATAAAAGTGATGTCGTATTTTGGTTGTTTTTGATCGGATTAGTAGTTAAATCATTTTACCAATATAATAGCCAAGTGTTTGTGAGTTATTCGGATATGTATCTTCCATATAAAAATGCATTGAGAAATTTTTTTTGAACAATGAGTAAGATCAGCATAGTAATACCTGTATATAATGTGGCGAAGTATCTTCCCAGGTGCGTGGAATCAGTTTTGGATCAGTCATTCAAAGATTTAGAGATTGTTCTTGTAAATGATGGTTCTACGGACAGGTCTCTTGAAATTATACATCAGTATGCTATGAATGATTCCCGGATCATTTGGGTGGACAAGATAAATGGGGGACTTTCTGATGCGAGGAATGCTGGGATGCAGGTTACTAGCGGAGAATATATTTGTTTTTTGGATGGCGATGATTGGTATGATTCTGATTTTGTAGAAACAATGTATCTGCGGATGATAAAAAATGATCAATGTGATTTAGTCTGTTGTAACTACAGGTATGTATGGTTGGGGGGGAAGTCGGTTGAGAAAGCGTTTTTGAAGGGCCTTCCGGATATATTAGCCGGTTCAGAGATCATGTCTGCTTTTTTAAATCAGAAGGTATTAGGGAGCGTTGTAATAAAAATGTATCGACGGAGCATTATTGAAGAACAACATTTGATTTTCCCGACAGGATGCTTGTGGGAGGACTTGGTATTTACACAGGAATACTTGTTTCATTGTCGCCAGGTGGAAATTATTCACCGGAGTCTATATAATTACTTTCAGGGAGAAGTTTCTCTATCCCGGAGTTCAGACACATTAAACCTGCTTCATTTTATGGATTCAGCTCAGGTTTGTGTGAAAAAAAACGAAGAACAGTTTCCGGAATTATTTGAAAAAGATAATCGTTGTTTTGTGACACGGGCTTTTATCAGCATAATGCTTTATTCTTTTAAATGCAAGGATAAGGAAATTATCCGGGTTTACCGGAAAAAACTAAAAGAATACGAGTCCCTTACCGGTTTTTCGTTGCTTTTGCCGAAAGAAAAGGTAATGCTTGTGCTTTATTACTTGAGTTATCCCTTTGCGCGTCAGGCTTATTTGAATGTTTTTAAACGTATTGCGTGATGGTGAGTGTGGTCATACCTATGTATAATGCGGCAGATACCATATTAGAATGCCTTCGTTCGGTTGCTGGTCAGAGTTATCGGAACCTGGAGGTCATTGTTGTCAATGATGGCTCTACAGATGAGTGTGGAGAGTTGGTTGGCAATTTTATGGAAAGTTGTGATTTTCCGGTGGTATTGATCAGTCAGGCAAACTCTGGCGTTTCGGCGGCTCGCAATGCGGGAATTAAAGTGGCTTCGGGTGAGTATATTGCTTTTTTGGATGCAGATGATAGTTGGTGTCAGGATAAACTCAAAATTCAATTGGATATATTGAAAGAAAACAAGAATATATTCTTTTTAGGTTCTGCTGCTAATGGTAGAGAGTTAAGCTGGTTTTTCCTTCGGAAGATGAAATTTTTACAGGCTCTTCCGGTATGGTGTATGTTGATGAGATGTTTTGTTTTCACTTCTGGAGTTATTATAAAAAGAGATGTGTTGATTAAAATGGAGGGATTTGATGAAAGTATGTGTTATGCGGAAGATATGGACTTATGGCTCAGAATTGTACGTTCGTATCCCTATTTTTATATCAATCAAAGTTTGGCTTTTTGTCAGAATAGCATGGCGGGACTTTCAAGTAATCTCAAAGCAATGGAAAAAGGAGAATTAAGAAATATTGCTAAGGCCAGGAGCTTGAAACTTATATCAGGATCGGTGTATTTTTTTCTATGCGGAATTTCCATGTTGAAGTATGGACTAAGGATAATTAATTTAAAATCGGTAAAATGAAAATTTTTCAAATTATTACGGTTTCAGAATTAGGCGGTGCCCAGTCGGTTGTAGCCAACTTATGTAAGGAGTTGGTGAATGAGCATCAATTGTTTATCCTTTATGGGGGAGAAGGTGAGTCGTGGGTGGATTTGGATAGAAGAGTTGTCCGAATCAGGTTGTGTCGACACCGTAAGGAACTATCCTTGTTGGATGTGTTGGTTTTCTTCAAGCTTTTGTATTATCGTTTTCGTTATCAGCCGGATATCGTTCATTTGCATTCGTCAAAAATGGGAGCATTAGGAAGGATGGCGTTCCCAAAATCCAGAACGGTTTATACGGTTCATGGGTTCGATTCCATCCGAATTGCTTTTCGCAAATTCTTATTTGTAGAAAAGTTACTGGCTCCTAAAACAGGTCGGATTGTGGGAGTCAGTGATTATGACTTGCAGGGAATGAAAGAAGAAGGAATAGAGGGAAGATTACAGCAGATTTACAATGGAATTGTTGATTGCAATAAAGAAGAAGATCTTAAGAAACAGGATTTGTCGGTAAGTTCTCTATTGGAAGATATTCGTATTCGTTACCCCAGAGTTGTGATGTGTATTGCCCGGGTTTCTAAGCCCAAAAGGCCGTCTCTTTTTGTGGAAGTAAGTCGGTTACTTCCCGATTATGCCTTTATTTGGATTGGGAATAATCAACCGATGGAGAATATGGGAGAGAATGTGTTTTTTCTGGGTAATATTGTTTCCGCCTGTCTCTATCTGCCGTATTGTGATGTCTTCGTACTGCCTTCCGATTATGAAGGGTTACCTATTTCTATTTTGGAAGCATTTTCAATGGCAAAACCGGTGGTTTCTTCGGCGGTGGGTGGGGTGCCAGAACTTATAGAGAATGGAGTAAATGGTTATGTTTCAGAAAATGATCCGGAAGCATTTGCCGATAAAATAAAACAAGTACTTGACGATCATTTCAGGTATAATTCCTTTTGTGAGGAAGCTAGGAAATGTTATCTCAAGTATTTTACCGTGAATAGAATGACAGCTGGTTATTGTCAGATTTATAAGGATTTGGTTGGTTATTCCTCTTAAATTAATAAAAGATGAAGCGGATATTAGTTATACTGATGGATTTGTTAATTATTTTCGGGAGCATTCGTGTGTCGTACAAACTGTTGGGCCCGGACTTGCTGGATTACTGGGGTAATTTAAGTGCATTTTATATCATAGCGCCTGTAATCGCAGCTTTGTACCTTGTACTCATGTATGCTTTCGGGTTGTATAATTCCACCCGTCGCAGTCAGGCTGATGTCATCTACACGGTATTTCTGATATCGGTCTCCTTGGTGATTGGTATTATGGCTACTTGTTTCTTTGTGCGCGACGGGGCCATGGCGTTTCCCCGGAGTGTGATTTTTCTGAGTGCTGCTTTTTATTGGATTTTATTGACTGCCTGGAGGCTATTGGTTTGGAAAGCAGCACGTAAAAAACATGGAATTAAAAAAGTAACCGTGACCGGACCTGATGCGGAAAACCTGGCTACTGTTATTCAGGCCAAGTACAAAACCTTTTATAAAGTTATCTATACCTGTACTGAGGCTGATTCTATTCTTTGGAAAGCAATTCGGGAAAGTGATCTGGTATTCCTGACAGCAGGAGTAACCAGCGCTGTCCGTGAAAAAATAGTATTGGAAGCAGGAGAAAAAGAAACTGAGGTGTTCTTTGTTCCCGAATACAGGGATGTTTCGATCATGTCGGCATCCATGCGGAAAACAGACGATATACCGACTTTTTATATCGACCGGATGGGGCTTACCCTGGAAGAACGTTTCGTAAAACGTATGGTCGATCTGGTATTGGGCAGTATTGGTTTTCTGTTGGCTTTGCCGATTGGTTTAATTGCTGCTTTACTGATTAAATTGGATGGAGGATCTGTGTTTTACGCTCAGGAGCGATTGACCGTTAATGGAAAAGTTTTTAAGGTGTTGAAATTCAGAAGTATGGTCCCGGATGCGGAAAAACTTTCCGGACCTGTACTAGCCGGAGAAAATGATCCCCGGATTACCCGGGTGGGACGCCTGATACGGGCGACGCGTATGGATGAACTGCCTCAGATCCTGAATATTCTAAGCGGAGATATGAGTATTGTCGGACCTCGTCCGGAACGGCCGTTCTTTACAGAGCAGTTTGCCGAAAAGACACCACAATACACACAACGCCTGAAAGTGAAAGCCGGGTTGACCGGACTGGCTCAGGTAGAAGGAAAATACAATACTTCATTTGAAGATAAGTTGCGCTATGATTTGCTATATATCCGTAATTACTCTTTGTTCAGGGATTTCCTGATTATTTTACAAACCATTAAAATCTTGTTTGTGAAAGATAGTACCGAGGGTGTCCAGCAGCCGGCAAATGCACAACCGGCATCGTTTGAGCCTACTGTTGAGGAGTCTTATTCGGTTCCTCAGTTATCAAAAGCTGCTCAAACTGTTGGTTGAGACCAGGCTTCCCTGGCGAGGGAAGTTTCGAAAAAATGATAATAGTCTGTAATCCTGGTGCCGGTTGATTCCGGTTCCAGGAAACAAAAAGGATTAAGAGTAAAGAATATCATTCTTCATTTTTGATTTTTTATTCTTCATTCCGAAGGCGATCTTTGACATATTGGTTTACACGAAAAGCGAATTAAAATTAAGATAACTAAGTTCTTGAATACAAGTGATTTTCACCCTCTCTTTTTAAGTGAAATACATATATTTAAACTTAAATATTTAACTCTTTTTCTATAAAGATATTACAAACCAATTAATAACTATAAAAAATAATTAATAAAACATTTAGAAAAACAATAAAAACAAACAATTGTATTTATAGCTATCTTAATTTGCTTTCCGGTACGGGAATACATCTTTCATTTAAAAGAAAAAATATTCCTGTTTTAGTAAACTTTTTTATAAACATCTTAGTAATCTTTGGATTACGAGATAATTTTTAAGGGTTTCAGGCAATAAGTATTACTCTGAAATCCTTTGAATACGTGATTTTCCCCTCACTTAAAAAGAGTTGGGAATATCCAATAAATTTTAGAAATACGTAAAAAAGATAAAAATATTTATTCTTTATTTTATTTAAAAGCTTGTAATATAGTTTGATAAAAATAAATCAGGTAATTACTTTTTCGTATTTCTTATATATTATGTATTAATAAAAATAATGTAAAATACGAAATGAAATGACAGATTGAATTAATCATTATTGTTTAATTATTAATTTTTAAATTTTTATCAAATGAGAAAAAAGAAAATTTACTTTATCCTTGCGATTTTGTTTATATGTGCAGGGAGTGTTAAAAGCCAGGTGACGATTGGTAGCCAGAGCGATCCTCATGCAGGTTCGGTGCTGGATTTATCGAAAGTTTCGGGTAAAAATCTGGGTCTCCTGCTCCCTCAGGTGTCCTTGACTTCTGCGACTAATTGGTCACCTGTTTCCGGGACGAAGACTGAGGGTATGGTTGTTTACAACACGGGTAGTGTTTTGACAAAAGGCGTTTATGTCTGGGTTGTTGATTCGGAGAATCCCAATGGCTACTGGTCTAAGGTTTCCGGAGGTTCAGGCGACAGCGGTGGTGGTGATACAGGTTTGACCGGTTCTCCTACTGATTGGTTGGATGCTAATACCGACCTGACTGGTAATGGTTTGGCAGGTTCTCCTTATACAAAGGCTTGTCCGAACCCTGCTGTTGTTTTGACTGCCAAAAGTGGTTATACATTCGGAGCTATTACTCCGACGGGAGCAGGGACTGTGGTTTCGGGAGTTGCTACTTTTACTGCCTCCGGTTCTGTTGTTATCTCGAAAGACGGTAAATCCGGAACAATTTACGTAACGGTAGGTACTTGCGAAACGGAGGACCCTAAGAAGTATGATCCGATTGATGTGACTAAAGGTGAATACAGTATTAGTGGTAACTTCTGTTACGATGTCTTCAAGTCTGACGGCGGCACAGATTGCGGTAATTTAAGCGAGCGTAGTAACTCATTTGCCTCGGGTTATGAGTTTACTTATACGTTGAGCACGAATAAAACGATCAGTGACCTGACATTTGTGGTTGAGGATAATAACGCTACGAAAATCACTACCGGCATTGTAACTAATCAGACGGCAAAGACAGGAAAACTGACCTTTGTTACTAACATCAAGTCTTTGTTTACCAGCGGCGAAAAGAAGACCATCACAGTCCATGCATTATTTGTTGATCAATACGATCAGAAGAAAAAGTTGAGTATGATTGTGAATGTTCAGGATTGCTGGTGTTGTGGGGCAAAAACACTTAAGGCCGATAATGTTACTTACGGTTGGTTGAATTTTATGTGTTATAACTTAGGTGCTGAAGATTCAGGTAAAGATGCGTTTGCTTATGCTAGTGGTGCTATCAATGGCGATTTGTATCAATGGGGACGTCCGAAAGATGGGCACCAATTGCGGAATTCTTCTGTGACTGCTACGTTGGCTCCGATTGATATACCTAATCATAATCAGTTTATTAAGACCACGGCTTCTCCTTATGATTGGCGTAGTGGTGGCGGTCAGAATTCGCGTTGGGGAGATGGTACTGCAAATCAGGATATGAAAAAAGCGGCTAACGATCCGTGTCCTACCGGCTGGAAAGTTCCTTCTCAAAAACAATGGGCATTATTATTGAAAGAAGGTACAACCGTCATAAACAATGTTAGTGATTTGGCCAATGGTGTTAATATTGCTAACAAATGGGTTTGGACAGGTAATGGTTATAAAGTAGGCGGAGCCTTGTATCTTCCCGCTGCCGGTATCCGTAACAACGGTGGTAGTGCTCCTACATACGTTGGTTCGGACGGCTACTACTGGAGTAGTACGGTTAATGGCGTAAACGCCTGGGGCCTGAGCTTCAGCAATGGCGGCGTGTACCCAGGCAGCAACTACTACGGCCGTGCGGGCGGTATGAGTGTCCGTTGTGTAGCAGAATAAATATTCTATTTATTTAAATAATTTTTCAATTTACCCGTGCGCATTTAAAGCGCACGGGTATTTTAGCAACCGCGAAGCGGTTGATTTTTTTAAAATAATTCAAGCGATGGAAATTTCAAAAAAAATTCAACACGGCGATGAGTTTGAACTCAGGCTCTACAAGGAAGGCATTTTCTGGACTGCTTATGAGCAAAGCGCTTATGCGATAGTCCGGATTAAGCCGTACAAGGTAACGAAAAAATTTGTGAAGGTTATTGAACAGGAGGTGGTCAGTGTTGGTTTTCCCCAGAGTTCGCTGGAAAACCTGACCGTTGGGATGATCGAGGAAGTGAAAGAAGATACCTTGGCTGTTTTTCGTCTTACGGAGGCTGTCGATCCAGAGGAATTTCGTTTGTGGAAAGAAGCTCTTCCGTTGACGGCTTTTCCTGAAAAATTACAAGGGAGCAGAACAACGGAGACCTTTCAGGAAACAAGTAATCAAGCTGCAATTATCAGCCGACTGAAAGCTTTTTCCATTGCAAATGCAACGCCGGTGGAATGTATGTTATTTTTATCCGAATTACAAAAGATGAGTTAATAATATGGCAATTTATGATAATCTTCCCGTTTATAAAACCTCGTACGATTTATTGTTGCAGCTTTTTACACTCAGTAAGAATATGGAACGTGATTACAGGTTTACGATCGGGGAGGAACTAAAAAAAGAAATAGTTCAGCTGATGATCAATATTTACAGGGCCAACTGTAGCCAGTCAAAAAAAGAATTGATCACGAACGCGAAGGAAAATATTGAAATAACGCGTTTGCTGCTTCGTATTTTACATGATTTGAAACAGATAGGATTGAAAGAGTTTGTTTCGGCGAATGAAAAAATAGAAAGTATCAGCAAGCAGTTGAATGCATGGCTTAACAGTCAGGCGAAAAAAAAGAAATTTGATGGCGAGAGTCCGGAAGGGCAACTTGTTTTTCCGGAGAGTGCCGGTTAAATTCAGCAGGTCACCTCTATATGGGGTTAAGTCAATCAGTACCTGCCCAACCTGTTTCCCGCTGCCGGTATCCGTAACAACGATGGTAGTGCTCCTACTAACGTTGGTTCGAACGGCAACTACTGGAGTAGTACGGTTAATGGCATAAACGCCTGGAACCTGAACTTCAACAATGGCAACGTGAACCCAGGCAACAACAACAACAACCGTGCGAACGGTATGAGTGTCCGTTGTGTAGCAGAATTTAACACAAATCCCTGTATTGGATTGGTTTCTGTACAGGGAACAAAAAAAGAAGAACATGGAAAAATGTGATTTACTGGTTGATTTATTCCGGGCTTATTTCGATGCCCGGAAAAATAAGCGAAACACCTATAATCAACTCAAATTTGAGTTGGATTATGAGCATAATCTTTTTGAACTTTATGAGGAAATCAAAAATTATCGCTATGAAATCGGTAAAAGCATTTGTTTCATTGTCACTCATCCGGTAAGGAGGGAGGTGCTTGCTGCTAATTTCCGCGACAGGGTGATTCATCATTTGATTTATAACTATATCAATCCATTGATAGAAAGACAATTTATCCCGGATAGTTATAGTTGTCGCAAAGGAAAAGGTACTTTGTTCGGAATTCGTCAGCTGGAATCTTTTCTTTACACTTGCAGTGAGGGCTATACACAGGATTGTTATGTGCTGAAAATAGACATTCAGGGATATTTCATGAATATTAACCGGGATTTATTACATAAACAGTTGGAAGAGATGGTGCTGCCTCACAGGTATTGTTATTGTGATGAATCGGAAATTTTGAAGTGGGACGATTGTTTTGACTTTGACCTGGTATTTTACCTGATTCGTAAGGTCCTGTTCAATGATCCTACGAAAAACTGTATCATTCGTAGCAAATCTTCCGAATGGGAAGGCTTACCGAAAAACAAAAGTCTTTTCCACTCTCCGGAGGGTTGCGGACTTCCGATCGGTAACCTGACATCGCAATTGTTCAGCAATATTTACCTCTGCGGTTTTGACCACTATGTCAAAGAAGTACTGAATATGAGTTTCTATGGCCGTTATGTAGACGATTGCATATTTGTTCATAAAGACAAGGCTGTGTTGCATGAGATACTTCAACAGGTACGCGCTTACCTGCGTGAAAATTGTGCGCTGGATATTCATCCGAATAAGATTTACCTGCAACACTATACCAAGGGAGTTCTTTTTCTGGGTGCTTATGTGAAACCCTACCGGACCTATGTCAGGAACAGGACTAAGGGGAAATTTGACAGGTGCGTAAATCACTGGGAGCATCGTCTTCAACACAATCCGGCAACGAAAGAGGATCTGGCGAAAATGAGGGCTTCCATTAACTCTTACCTGGGTATTCTGAAGCATCATAAAACCTACCGGTTGAGACGAAAAGTATTATTGGATGGAGGTTCCGCAACTATTTGTCGCTATGGATACTTCCAGAAAGGCTTGAATAAATTTTGCATAAATAAAAGGTATAAAGTATTATAAAAAAGGACTAAAGAATTATCTTAAAAGAAAGTATGAAACGATTGGCATTTTTATTAGTTACAGTGTTGGTGTTATTGCCTGTGGGAGCTCAGAATAATCCGTCATTACGATTGGATATTCCGGAACGGGCAAGTCAGGAATTTTACCTGCTGATGAAAAGAGGGGTAGTAACGGATACGTTGGTTAAATCCCGGTTTAATGAAAAAGGATACTATCTTTTTCAACCGGAAAAAAGAAAATTGCCATCGGGGATTATGGTACTTTCAATGCCTCCCTATACCTGGTTTGAATTTGTTTGGTCGGGGACGGAAACTTTTACCCTGAGTTGTAAAGAAGAATATCCGCATACCGAAAATGTCGTATTTACGGGGTCTACAGAAAATGATCACCTGGATCGTTGGTTTAATGCACAGCATTTCCGGGAAGAAAAGCAACGGCTTTGTGATGCCGGTTTGCAGTTGTATAAATCCCCGGAATTCCAGCATTTTATTTTCAGTAAAGAAAAACAGCGTCTGGAGGAAGAAAGTGTTCTTTTGGCCGATACCTTGAAAAACAGCAAGTTGTATGCGGCTCGTTATCTGGAGCTTCGCCGTTTCCTTTCCGGTAAAGCGGCTCCATTGGTTGTGAATCCGGATTCTGTATTGTGGTCGGATACGCGCCAATACCTCCGAGATAGCCTCGATTTGTCGTCATTATATACCAGTGGTCAATGGTTTGATGTGATCAATGCCTGCCTGGAATTGTATGCCAACGGTAGCCGCTATCACAATGAATTCGGAGGGGACATGATTCACATCCTGAAGCGTATTGATTCTCAGGAAGTTTTCGAAGTGTTTGCCAGCAACCTGCTGACCATGTGCGAACAGTTTAACTGGCCCGAGGCAGAGAATCAAATTGTTTCTTATTTGTCGACTTCTGACCGGGCTGTTCAATTGAGAGGAAACTTACAGAAGGTGATTAGCATGGCTCAGGTAAAAGCGGGTAATCCGGCGCCTTCGATTGCCGGATTTAATGTGATCTCGGAAAAAATGAAACACTTACCGGTTCCCAAGGGATATTTGGTTGTTTTTTATGAATCAGGCTGTCATAATTGCGATGTTCAGTTGGGAGAGATAAAAAAACAATATGAAAAAATACAGACCCAGGGTCTTCGGGTGGTTTCGATTTCCGCTGACAATGATCAGCATGTATTTGATTTCCATAGTAAGGATTATCCCTGGCCGGATAAACTCTGTGATTATAATGGTTTCGAAGGAGAAAATTTTAAAAATTACGGAGTAATCGGCACCCCCACGATTTTTATGATTGATGAAAAAGGAATCATTCAGGGGCGATATGCCAGGTTGGAAGATGCGGTTCCGGAGTTAGTTAAGAATTAAAAATTAAGAATGAAGAATTAGGAAGGCTTTGAATTAAATCCGGCTTCGTTCGGCCTTTGTTCGTCGTAGGCTCTGCCTACGACGTAGCTAAAAGCAAGTTTCCAAACTTGCACATCTGCAAAGCGGAGCTTTGCTTTTAACACAGCGTAGCCGGAGGCTACGCTGAACATAAGCACAAAACATTTGCTTCAAGCGTGTAAACCAATGTGTATAAAAACATAAGGTTTGCACGCTTTTTTTGTGCGCATCCCTAACCTCTTCCCTGGCGAGGGAAGAGTCTTAACGTCCTCAGGGACTTTAAGCTCCTTATTGACGACTATCTGACAACCGGTTGACTCCGGTTTCAGGAAACAAAAAGAATAAAGAGTAAATCATTACAAGTAAAGAATATCATTCTTCATTTTTAATTTTTTATTCTTCATTCCGACGGTGATCTTTGACATATTGGTTTACACGAAAAGCGAATTAAAAAAATAAAATAAAAACGAAGGTTTTTGGATGCGTGTATTTCTTCCTCACTTTCTGAGTGAGGTAGAACCCACGCATCCAGAGGCTTCCGGGGCAGTGATTGCCCTTGTGTTTCCCTGGAAATGTACCTGTAACCCTGAGGTTATCAGTAAGTTTGTTGAAAGGTTTACTAAAACAGGAATAATTTTTCTTTTCTAAAAGAGAGCTATTCCTGTACCGGAAAGCGAATTAGGGGTTTTAGAATCCCGGTTTCCCGGAACGGATGTTTGAAGAAATGTTTGACAACACGTTTTTATACCATCATAAAATAAGTTCCAATTTCCTCACAATAAAAGGATTGAAAGGGTAGTCGGTTACTCTTTTTCTCACTCAGAAAGAGAGGCAGACCCACCATACACATGTGAGGGATACGGAATGATTCTCGGACAGATAAAATTAAGGTTCGTTTCTTTTCTGTATCTCCTTGAAATTTATTAAAAATGAGAAAAAGATATAGAAAAATCAACGACAGATTGAATAATAGCTAAATGTCTAATTATTAATTTTAATTTTTATCAAGATGAGAAAGAAAATTTATTTGATGCTGATGCTTTTGATCATAAGCGCAGTAAGTATGAATGCACAGGTAACGATTGGCAGTCAAAGTGATCCACATCCTGCTTCCGTGCTTGATTTGCAATCTACCACCAAAGGATTGAAGTTACCCAATGTAGCATTGAATTCCGACCTGACTAAATTTGTGATTGGTGCCGATTCAGACAAGTCTACAGCCAAAGGTATGCTGGTTTACAATACCACAGACAACCGGATTTATTTCTGGAATGGATCTACTTGGGCGTTGGCAGCAGGTGTTGCAGCATCTACAACTGTTATTGATAATGGCGACGGAACATATTGGATATCAACAGGTGTCCCTAACGCATACCAACAGTGTGACGCTGGTGGAAAACCTGTTTCTCCTGAAAAATACAGGTATGATGAGGACAAAAATCCGGATAATGGAATTGCAGGGCCTGACCTTTATAAAGGTACGGACAACAAATATTACCTTGGCTCAGACAACGGCTTGTTTGAACAAATCGGCACGAATGGTTCTACAAACGGTACGGTTGTCGGCGGAGGCACAAATGGAATACCTAATCCGGCAAACGCAACGAAATACGTAGATGGTAAGTATTACATCGGACCTTTCGGGACAGATGAGCATTACTATGGACCCGGTACAGATGGAAAATACAACAGTTATAACGATACAGCAGTAAACGGTGCGACTAAGTATTGGTTTAATAAGGATACAGGCAAGATGTCAGATACAAAACCATTTATACCTACTTATGATGGAAAAAGTTCATTTGTTTCCTTTGGAGGCGCTATCTTAAACGTTGATGAGAGCGGTGCCCTTTGGGGATTTGGTATGAATAACGGTTTTACAGTTGGAGATGGAACACAGACAAGACAGAACTATCCGGTGAGGGTTAAACTTGCAACAGGTGCACAATTAACGAATGTCAAAAAGACAGTTGCTACAGAACGTTTGTCAGCGGCATTGCTTAACGATGGAACTGTTTACCTGTGGGGGTATAAAGCTTCAGGCGGTTCTATTGCAAATCCAACAAAAATTTCTATTATTGATGTAGTTGATATTTATGTTACTGAATATTGTTTGTATCTTGTTAAAGTAGATAGTACTCTTTGGGTTTGTGGATACAACGGTGTAGGATCCTTTGGAACTGGAGTTTCTGGACCGACCTGGACTGAAACGCCAGTACAAGTACTTGCCAGCGCTGGTGTTGCATTCTCAATGGAGGGAATCAAAGGTATTTATGGAGATCATCTTCATACATATATTCTTAAAGATAATGGCGTTTTGTTAGGGATAGGTAATGGAAACTATTTGGGACTTTCAACAAGTGGCTCATTGTATCCAACACCAGTTATGAGCAATGTTGAGCAAATTTACTCCAGACATAATGGAGCTGCTACAGCAACAAATACAATTATTCTGAAAAAGGATGGAACAGTTTGGGCTTGGGGTTATAATAACATAATTTGGAATTCAAGTAGCGGTGCCTCTACTACCATGACTCCTCAACAGGTAATGGTTGGAGTTGGTTCTCCTCTTACTGGTATTAAACAGGTTGCTGTTAATGGTAATGGAGCAGCTTATGCTCTTAGAACTGATGGGACTGTTTTTTGCTGGGGTAATAACTCTTTTGGAGAATTAGGTACAGGAACTACAGCATCAACTGCTTACCCTGTATATGTAATGAAAAATGCTTCAGATAAACTTACGGGTGTTGTCTCTATTTTGACAGGAGCTAATTATATTACTACTATTCCTGGTACTACTTACTTTATCATGGATGATGGTACAATAAATGCTGTGGGTGCATATCAAGGAATTCTTGGTCAGTATACATCTAACCAATATTATCCGGTTAAATTGATGTGGGATGCAGTGACTCCATTAATGATGCGTTACTAAAATTATTTTTAAGAAAAAAGTTTCATCCTGACGTTCGGCGTAGGCTCTGCCTAGGTCTTAGCTAAAAGCAAGTTTCCAAACTTGCACATCTGCAAAGCGGAGCTTTGCTTTTAACACAGCGTAGCCGGAGGCTACGCTGAACATAAGCACAAAACATTTGCTTCAAGCGTGTAAACCAATGTGTATAAAA
>JAVBKV010000033.1:0-22351 GCA_031553885.1 Bacteroidales bacterium | reverse complement strand
ACTTTTAATTATTAATTATTAAATTCTTATCAAGATGAGAAAAATGATCTATTTGATGCTGGCGCTACTGATGATAGGCGCAGTAAGTATGAATGCCCAGGTGACGATTGGGAGTCAGAACGATCCGCATACAGGTGCGGTCTTAGACTTACAGTCGACTAACAAGGGACTTTTGCTTCCTAATGTATCGTTGCAGAATGTGAACAGTCTGAATCCGTTGACGGGTGACTTGCAAAAAGCCAAAGGAATGATTGTTTACAATACCAATCCGGATGTGGTTAACGGAAGTGGAGTCGGACTTTATATCTGGGACGGAGCCAAATGGCGGACAGTTTCTGTTAATGGAGGAACAATGACGACAACTCCAGCCACACTTCCTGTCTTTCCTAAAGACGGAGGAATTGAGGATATCACAATCAATAGTCCGGGTTGTGATGTTTCGGGTCCTTACACTTTTCAGGTGATTTCCGGCTCCAATTATGCTGCCGTTAATCCTCAGACATCCCCGGACGGGAAATTTAAACTGGGATTTGCAGCAAATACGACCGCACTTGAACGTGAAGCTGTTGTATTGGTCATAGATCCTTGCGGTAAAACAACCTCTTTTACATTCAAACAGAATGCGAATCCGGATGTTTGCCAGGGTACAAGAAATCCGATAATCAATGTTTCCAATTCCGGTTCATTATGTACGAATGGTGCTGTCTACATGGATATCGCAAATGCGGAATCAGGTGTTGATTATATCTGGATGCTGAATGATGTACAGGTTGGTACCGGAAACTTTTATGTCGCCACCCAGGCAGGAAGTTATGTCGTTTATGCAGGTAGTATGGGTTGTACCTACAAAGCTACTCAGAATGTGACATCTTCCGGCTCGTCTGCCCCGGCTAAAGTTACCGATATCATAGCCACCAATGGAGGTGTTTTATGTGCCGGAGGAAATGTTCAGCTAACGGCATTGAATCCTCCTGCCGGAACCATTGACTGGTATAAGGATGGTATCAAGCAAGGTACGGGTAACAGCATAACGCTGACTCAATCTTCACAAAGTGGAAAATGGTTTGCAGTTATGAATAATGGAAGTGGTTGTTTGTCTCAGCCAAGTAATTCAATCTTAGTGACAAACAGCAACGGGACAGCGCTTGAAACTCCGCAATTTTCAATCAACGGACAAACAAACCTGAACAATGTAGCTTTCTGTAAAGGAGGTAGTCTTACCTTGCAGATTGTGAATACAGCGGATTATGATGCTGGTTGCAATTACCAATGGTTTGCCAATGGAGTTGCTCTTAACACGAATCCTTCTGCCCAGAATTATTATGTGTATAATATCCCTTCGGACGTGTCACAATTAACCCTTTCCGTATCTGTTGCCAAGCCAGGATCTTGTTCGGCATCGATGTCGTCTCCGGTTAAAACTGTTAGCCTGACATCATCTGCTGCAACAACCATTAATAGCAATGAGTCGACTTTCATTTGTGGTTCTGATCCGGCTACTTTGACAGCAGGTGTAACAAACGCAGCAGAGTATTATTGGTACCGCAATGGAGTGAAGGTAACAGCCACTACAACCAATGTTTATACAACAACCCAGGCTGGTAGTTATCAGGTTGCCTATAAAGACGTTCAGGGATGTGTGAGTTTCTTGTCGTCTCCGGTAACGGTTTCCAATTCGAATACAGTTTCGTTATCATGGAATAATGCGCCTGAGACAGCAGTCATCGGTCAGACATTGACATTCTCTGTGAATGCCGCCCCGGTTCCTGATGCATTTGAATGGAAGGCGGATAATGGAGCTACTGTCGTTTCTTTAGGAGCTACAACAGGTCAGGCAAACATCACATTTAATAATCCGGGAACTACCAATGTTACTGTTACGGCACGTAATGGTTGTGGCCCCGTAATGATGTCTAAGACTGTTGTCGCCAATGCAGCTTGTCTGCCTGTTACAACCTTTGCCATGACTCCGGGTGCTAATTTCGGTATGAAAGTGAACCAGGTGCAAACCCTTGCTGTTACCTCTTCAGATGGTAGTGCCGCAGGAAAAATATATTCATTTTATGTGAATGGAGTTCAGAAACAATCAGGAAGCTCGAATACCTATAATTTTACCCCGACATCAGCAGGTAATTATACATTGAAAGTTGCAGTTGCCAATAATTGTACGGCTACACCAGTTGAACGCTCTATGGTGGCCGAAGTTACGGTTGATCCGGTGGTGATTCCTGATCCGGTAACTCCGGGAGTTTATTCTCTTTCTGGAATTACTTGCTTTGACATTGCGCAGACAGAAGGAGGTACTACCTGTGGCCCTCTTTCCGGAAGAGTTAATTCATTTGCATCCACGCATACATTTACTTATACATTCTTGAACACTCAGGCATTTTCCGGTTTGAGTTTTGTAAAAGATGATGCATCTTCTATCATTAAAGCAATTAACTATACTGAAGGAAATACGGTTACGGTTACTTTTGACGATAATATATTGAATATTGCCAGAGGTACGGATAACATTACTGCCAAAAAAGCAATTCTTTATGCCGTATTTAATGACAATACAGGTGCTCAACGAAAGATTAGTATTGCTTTAACAGTAAAAGATTGCATCTGCTGCGGAAATAATGGTGTTCCGGGAATTGCTTATGGAAAGAGTACCAATTACCGTACTTATCAGTATGGAGAAGAATGCTGGATGGTTGATGACTCTAAAGAGGGTAGTGCTACAATGAATGGTAATCTTTATGCATTCAGTGCTGCTAATGCAAAAACCGGTTCTCAATATAATGCATGTCCTACCGGATGGCGTTTACCTACAACTGATGAATTTACCAAATTAGCCGCAGCAGTGAATGCAAATTCTTCAAGTACGATCAATAACTGGTGGTTTAATTATCCCGGATATTATGCCTGCCGGGTAGGAGGAAGTTGTAAAATGCGTGAGGTCGGTCTCCGTGAAATGTGGTGGACACAGTCTGGAACTGAATTTGTCGCAGAATCAAGAACGATCGTAAATGCAGGAACTCCCGTGAATACAGACTATGTCAGTGTTCGTTGTGTTATGGATAAATAAAAAAGAATTGATTCTCAAATAGAAAAAAGAAAAGAAGTCTTTTTTTCTTTCGTTTCAAAGCGTGTAAACCAATGTGTGTGACAACATAAGGTTTGCACGCTTTTTTTGTGCGCATACCTTACCTCTTCCTTGGCGAGGGAAGAGTCTTAAATCCTCAGGGACATTAAGTTCCTTAATCGACCTTAATAATATCAGCTATTAACCGGTTGATCCCGGTTTTCAACAGCCAAATTGGCTTTTATTTATTTTACTATATACTAATTATTAATTAATTTTTTTATTAACATGAAAAAAATGTATTATTTGATGCTGTTGCTTTTAACAATAAGTGCAGCGAGTGTAAATGCACAGGTGACGATGGGGGCGAATAAGACTCCTCACGGTTCCGCCTTATTGGATTTACAAAATGCAGATGGGAGCATCAAGGGATTAAAACTACCAGGTGTTGCTCTAAATGCAGACTTAACCCGGTTCGTTTTGGATGATGATGCAGACAAAGCTACCGCTGTTGGTATGCTGGTTTACAACACCACAGACAACATGGTTTACATGTGGAACGGTTCCCGTTGGAATCCGGTCTCATTAGATGCATCGTTGCCTATAATTATTACCCAGCCCAAAACATTTTCGTTTACGAAAGACAAAAACGGGAGCGTGCCACAATTAACGGTATCTGCCGTTGGAACTGGTTTGAAATACCAATGGTATGTTAAATCGAAAAATAAATCAGCCGATACCAAGATTACCGGAGCAACTAATTCGTATTACGCTCCGGAAACAAGTGCGTTGGGTCTGAAACGTTATTATTGCATAATCACCAATGCCAAAGGTAGCGTGACAACTGATGTTGCAGAAGTAGCGGTTGGTTGTGGCGCCAAAACGGTTAACGGTGATTGGATGACTTTTCAATGCCATAACCTGGGAGCTAATACTTCGTTGGATCCGTTTACCTGGTCGGGTTCTATTCCTGCCAACCCGAGCGCAACCGATACTCAGGATGGCATTAAAGGTTCTCTTTACCAATGGGGTCGTAATAACGATGGTCACCAACTTCGTACTGCTGGAGTCTATGCCACTAATGGTCCTGTGGAATTGGGTGAAAATCAAGAGCCTGTCTCCGGTGCCGGTCAAGGAAAATTCATTAAAACGGTAGCTCCACCCTGGGATTGGCGTACACCTCAATCCGATTATATGTGGCGGGCCCATCAAAACAGCACCAATGATCCCTGTTCATCTATTACGGACGGAACCTGGAGAGTTCCGACTAATGACGAATGGATGAGTATCTTCAATGGTATTGCAGGGGCAAGAGCTTCGGGCCAGGCTACAGCCAATACCTGGGAATGGACAGATAAAGGTTATGCTATCAAACCTGATGGTCAAACAACAACCCTTTTCCTTCCTGCTGCCGGTTACCGTGACAATGGTGATGGTGCGCTGTTTGGTAACATTGGTTTGTTCGGCTACTATTGGAGCAGTTCAATAGGAGGTAATGCTACTCTGAACATTTATTTCAATAGCACCCACGTGGCCCCTGGCAATTTCAGCACCCGGGCGCCCGGGGGATCTGTACGTTGCGTAGCACAGAACTAATAGATCAATTGAGAAGTGAAAATTAAATAAGTAAAAAATCAATTATTTTGCTACATATTAATTATTAATTAATTTTTTTATTAACATGAAAAAAATGTATTATTTGATGCTGTTGCTTTTGACAATAAGTGCAGCGGGTGTAAATGCACAAGTGACGATCGGGTCTGATAAGACTCCTCATGGTTCCGCTTTATTGGATTTACAAAATGCAGATGGAAACATCAAGGGATTAAAACTACCAGGTGTTGCTTTAAATGCAGATTTAACCCGGTTCGTTCTGGATGATGAAGCAGACAAAGCTACCGCTGTTGGTATGTTGGTTTACAACACCACAGACAACATGGTTTACATGTGGAACGGTTCCCGTTGGAATCCGGTCTCATTAGACGCATCGTTGCCTATAATTATTACCCAGCCCAAAACATTTTCGTTTACGAAAGACAAAAACGGAAGTGTGGCACAATTAACGGTATCTGCCGTTGGAACCGGTTTGAAATACCAATGGTATGTTAAATCGAAAAATAAATCAGCCGATACCAAGATTACCGGAGCAACTAATTCGTATTACGCTCCGGAAACGAGTGCTTTGGGTCTGAAATGTTATTATTGCATAATCACCAATGCTAAAGGCAGCATGACAACAGACATTGCAGAAGTAGCGGTTGGTTGCGGCGCCAAAACGGTTAACGGTGATTGGATGACTTTCCAATGCCATAACCTGGGAGCTAATACTTCGTTGGATCCGTTTACCTGGTCGGGCACAACTCCTGCCAACCCAAGTGCAACCGATACCCAGGATGGCATTAAAGGGTCCCTTTACCAATGGGGTCGTAATAACGATGGCCACCAACTTCGTACTGCTGACGTTTATGCCCCTAATGGTCCTGTGGAATTGGGTGAAAACCAAGAGCCTGTCTCCGGTTCCGGTCAAGGGAAATTCATTAAAACGATAGCTCCGCCCTGGGATTGGCGTACACCCCAATCCGATTATATGTGGCGGGCCTATCAAAACAGCACGAATGATCCCTGTTCTTCTATTACAGACGGAACCTGGAGGGTTCCTACTAATGACGAATGGCAGAATATCTTCAACGGTACTGCCGGCTCAAGAACTCCGGCTCAGGCTACAGCCAATACCTGGGAATGGACAGGTAAAGGTTATGCTATCAAGCCTGATGGTCAAACAACGACTCTTTTCCTTCCTGCTGCCGGTTACCGTGACAACAGTGAAGCTGCGCTGTTCAATAATGTTGGCTTGTTCGGCTACTATTGGAGCAGCACAATAGGAGGTACCACAGCTCGGAATTTCAACTTCAATAGCACCCAGGTGACTCCTGGCAATTTCAGCACCCGGGCTCCCGGATTCTCTGTGCGTTGCGTAACTCAGGACTAACCTACACACTTTCGTCCGGCGTAGGCTCTGCCTATGACGTAGCTAAAAGCAAGTTTCCAAACTTGCACATCTGCAAAGCGGAGCTTTGCTTTTAACACAGCGTAGCCGGAGACTACGCCGAACATAAGGACTAACGTACTTACATAAAACAAAAAAGCGTGTAAACCACAACTGGTTTACACGCTTTTTTTCTTTTCTTTCTTCTTTTTCCCTACACCCATAAATAACGGCAAAAAGAAAAACAATCCCACCAACGACATCACCAGTCCTCCCATAGTACCTGCAGCCAGTGGATACCAGAATGCTTCCCGGTACCCGATCATGAAAGGCATAAAACCAAGAATGGTGGAAATTACCGTCAGGAAAATCGGACTGATCTTGGCATTCCAGGCCTTGATATACGCTTTTAACGGAGGTATCTTTCTTGCATTCCGGATGTTGTTGTATTCGTCGATTACGTAAATATTAGCATTGACGGCAACTCCGCAAAGCAGAACAAAGGCTGCAAATCCTCCCTGGTCAAAACTCAGTTTGAACAGGTAAAATGTCAGAAAGACGCCGATGTAGGAGATCGGAATGACAAAAATAACATGCAGTGGTTGTTTCAGCGAATTGAATAAAATGCTGCAGGTGAAAAAAATGATAATGAAAATCAGTAATAACAGCCAATATTGCCGGGCGTTTTCTTTTCCCCAGTCCCACGATCGCTGAACATTTTCTATGGTATAACCCAGGGGCAACATCGGTCTGAATTCCTCAATGTAACGGTTGAGTACCTTGGTTCCCTGTTCGCCGGATCCGATGTACTCGTACTGCAGGCAAAGCAGGTACTGCTGGTCTTCCTTGGCAATATTCTGAGGTGCCTGTGTTTTCTGTATGGTGGATAATTCTGCTAATTTATATTCCGCATTGTATGTTTTTCCCGGAATATTTTCCAACCCCCAGACATCGTATTCAATGGCTTGCTTCGAATGAAGTTTGATGTTTTCCAGCCCGAATTCACCCGCGAGCTGTCCGGCATAGATTTCCTGTCCGAAAGTAGGCTTGATCGATGCAAAAAGTTGGATCGGCTGGATGTTTTCCTGTGCCAGACGCTCTTTGTTTATGTCAAACACAAACTCCTGGTAATCATCTTTGTGCCAGCTGAACTGAGAACTGATGATGACTTCCTTGATCCGCCGGTGCCCGAGTAGTTTTTCTTTGAACTGAAGCGCCCATTCGTTTAATTCGTCGTAGTTGAACCCGTACATTTTGACCTGATAGCTTCCTGCACTTTCCTGTACATTGTTGCTAAAACTGTCCCCAAGTCCGTAAACGCCCCAGCTGCCGCCTCCTAATTCCAATGCTTTGGAAATCAGGTTGGATTTTAACAGGAACGGAAAACTGCTTCGTTCACTTTCTTTGGTGAATTCGATGTTGATATTGGCGCTTCGGGCGCTGTTGATACTGGTCTGAAACTGTTTGACTTCGGGAAACTGGCTGATGTAACTCTCCATGCGTTGGATCAGGTCGTTCATTTGTGTGATGGTCGAACCGTTGGGTAGGGTTGCGACTACGTAAATACTGGTTTTTTCACGGTCGGTGAAATAACGGCCTTCGAATACTTTCTGGGCAAACAACCGGAGACTTCCGCCTAAATACGTATCGACATGGGTTTTTAATTTTTCTTTGTAAAATTCGGAACCCAGGGTTTTGTTGTATAACTCATCCCACTTGCTTTCTCCTTTGAGTTTATCAGGAAGTAGGTAAGTCGGCAATCCGAATGCCAGGATAATAATCAGGATGAAAAATGCGCGCCGGCGCCAGGCAAACTGACAGAATTTTTCATAGAAACGGTTAAACCGGATTACTCTGCGCTTACTCCTGTATGCTCGTTTCTTATTCTTTTTTTTCTTTTCTCCGATTTTCAATTTCTCCAGCAGAGCGGGAACTAAAAACAGTGCGATAAATATGGAAACACTCAGGTTGACAATAATTACACCCGCAAAATCCTGCAGGTTCAGGCGTATTTTTTCATCCATGAAAAAGATGATGACCAGAGAAGCTATAGTGGTCAGGGTGGCCGTCAGAATCGCCAGGAAAGCCTGCCTGTTTTTCCTTCGGATGATCTGATCCGACATCACAATGGTATTGTCGATGACCAACGTCAGAGAAATCGTTATCCCCGCTAATGAATATAATTGGATCTCGAGGTGGAACAAATAATACCAGATGACAGCTACAGCCAGGTTTACCACCAGAGAGAACGCAATCAGAAATAAATATTTCAGGCTGCGGTAGATCAACAGAACAAAAAGCAACAGGATAATCATAGTTAGTCCCGACCGGAAATACACCTTACTCAATTCTTCCTGAATGTATTCCGTAGTATCGTGTTCCAAATGCATTTCGTATCCGGCGGGAAACAAAGGCATAAGCTCCGTCAGCTTGTCTTTTATCTTTTTACTTAAATCCAGTTGATTGGCGTTGTCGTCGGAATAAACAGATAAGTAAATGGAATTCAATCCGTTGATCCGGTAATAGCTCTGAGCGGTTTCCTCGACGTGGGCGATTGTAATTAATTCGCTCAATGCAATCAGTTTACCGTTAATGTTCCGGATCAGTATATTTTCCGGCCGGAAATCCTGCTGCTGGTTGCCTTCGGGAACCAATGCCACCCGGATCCATTGCGCTTCTCCTTTGCTGTCTTCGATGGATGCAGTCCCCAGAAATTCTTTTCTCAGGTATTGCTGGATGGACGATTGAAGGTTTTCGACCGTAATACCCAATGATTCCAGTTGCTTATAATCGTATTCCAGCCTCCATTCCATCGGCATCGATCCGCTTACCAGAATGCGGTTGATTCCTTCGATAACGGATAGTTTCGGCTTGATCTGGTTTTCTGTAAATTGTTTGATAAGGATAGGGGTTGCAGGAGCATTGATCGTGTAGCTCATAAAAGCACGCCCGGATTTTTCGTCCGAACGGCTGAGTGAAATGGTGGGGTAACTGACACCCTGGGGAAGAGACGGCCAAACCTGGCGGATGATGGTCGATACTTCGAAACGGGCGATTTCCCTGTTTACATGCTTGTCTAACCGGATGCTGACCCAGCCCCATCCGTTTCCGGAGGTGGAAGATATGCTTTCAATTCCTTTGATCCGGCTCAACATGGATTCCAGTTTCGACGTGACTTCCATTTCGATTACCCGGGAAGAATTTCCAGGCATGGAAAAACCGACACCTACCTGTGGCAGAGTCTGAGAAGGCGAAAGTTTCACAGGCAACAGAGGAATAAGGGTTAATCCGACCAGAGTCAGGCAGATAAAAACCAGGATAATGGAAAATGAAGGAATCTTATTTTTCATCAACGGTTTCCGATATTCATTGCTTTATCAAAAATAACCGATAACGTTTCTCCTTTCTCAAAATCAAAAAGAGTCAGTTTCCGGATCTTGTAATAACTCATCCAGTAGTTTTTCAACGCCGATATGTAATTCTTCTGAGCCTCTTTCTGACGATTCAGGGAAAGCGTCAGGCTGTTGATATCCGCTTTGCCGATGATAAACCGTTCTTTGGTATTGTTATAAGCCATATTGGCCAGACTCATGGCTTCTTCGGCACTTCGGATCATGTCTTGCTGGACATTGAAATCGTTCACTGTCATGATTACATCCTGCTCCAGGCTCAATTCTTTTTGTTGTACGGATATTTTTCTGACATTCAGATTGTTACGGGCCATATTGGCTTTCCCTTTCCGTACTCCCCAGTCGACCAGCGGAATGGTCAGCCCGATGGTAACCACATCCTGTTGCAATGGATTTTTGTAAGCCGCTGAAAATTCGTTCGCTACCTGGTTGAAACCAATACTGGCCGAAAAACTGGCCTCGAAATTGGAGCTTTTCTTTGTCCGGTCTACTTCCCGTTCGGCTTCCATTATTTCCTGCTTGTATCCGATAAAATCCGGATTATTTTCCTGGGCGTATTGTAAAGCGATATCGACCGGAATTTCCATGTCTTTCGGATGGTCGGGCAGGGCAATACGGACCTGAGTTCCTTTATCCAGGTTCAGGAAAGAAACAAAACTGAACATCGCTCTTTTTAAAGTAATTTCCGTATTTTTGAAACTGTTTTGAGCATTGATCGCATCCAGTTTCAATGTCATCAGGTCGGCCTGTGAAATGGCGACAATTTTCTGGCGTTCCGTTCCGATGCGATAAAGTGTGTCGCTTGAGGCCACATTGTCTTTGGCCAGGTCGTATTCAGCCTGGGCCATGGCTAATTCGAAGAAATACTGGGTGGACGATTCCGATATTTCTTCCCGGTTGTACAAGTATTGTTTTTTTGCCTTTTCGTACTTGAGCGGTTCTATTTTCCTTTCCCATTTGAAACTGTTGAATCCGAACAAGCTCTGGTAATATCCTACCCGGATGGGCACAGTGGTGAACTGGGAGTAAATATTATCCCCGAAATTTCGCATGTATCCTAATTCCGAGTCGATGTAAAACGTACCGCCCGTCAGGTCCAGGTTTTGCCGGATGGAAAGGTTTCCGGAGGAGTACAGCGATTGTTGTTCCCGGTACACATCGATATTATTTTCCGAATCATAACGCCGGGTAATATCCCTGTAGTATTGCAGTGGTCGGGTCTCCAGCGTCAGTGAAGGCAACCGGGCGGCTTTGAACGACCGGAATTCCCAGTAACTCGACTGATACAAATTCTTGGCGCTGAACGCCTGCAACGAACTGTCCCCCGCAATCTCAATGGTTTGTTCCAGGTTCAACGTCAACTGCTGTGCATGCACCTTGCAAACCCCCATCAAAAAAACAAACACATAAATACAATTTCTCATATCTCGTTAACCCTTAATTCTCAATTCTCAATTCTTAGTTCTTCTATACGCTGCCCAGTAAATCAACGGAACCACAAACAAACTGACCAGCGTACCGATCACCATGCCTCCGATGGTTGCAATGGCCAGCGGTTTTTCCAGTTCGGATCCCAGGTCATTGGTGAAAAGCAGGGGCATCATACATACAATTGATGTCAAACTGGTCATCAGGATGGCTTTCAAGCGGCGGCGTCCTCCCTCATGAATGGCTTCCAGAAGTGGCATACCGTCCGCCCTGAGTTGATTGATCATGTCTATTTTCAGTATACTGTCGTTAATAATGATCCCGCAGGTTACCACAATTCCGATAGCCGACATCAGGTTGAGGCTGTGTCCCATTACGATCAGCAGACCCAGTGCGGCCGCAACATCGATCGGAATTTCCGACAATACGATCAACGGTTGCAGGAAACTCTCGAACTGGGCAGCCAGAATAAAATACATCAACAGGATGGAAACTAACAAAATAATCATCAGTTCTCCGATCATTTTTTTATTGGAAAAGAACGTTCCCGAAAAATCGATGTCCCATAGATTGCTTCTTTTTATGTTTTCCCGGGCTGTATTGATGATATTTTCCGGGTCATTTGCTTGGTAGAATTCAAGTGGAATGTATTCTCCGTTTTTTCCGGCCACAATGGTTTTCAGGTCTTCCGCCGGACTGGTGGTTACAAACGTACTGAGCGGCAGTTTGTTTTTTTCTCCGTTGTAATCGGCAGTCGTATGCACCAGCGTGTTGTCCAGTATTTCTCTGATGTTTTGCTCATTTCCTCCGAGCACGATCGGCAGGTATTGCTGGTAGGAGCGGAGAGTGGCGAATTCATTTTCTTTGAAACCGGTTCTCAGTGCCAGGTAAATTTCATCGTAGGAAACTTTGTACAAGAGCAATTTTTCCCGGTCGATGTGTAGATTCAATTGCTTCTGGAACGATACTCCGGCCGGAGTCTCTCCGGTTTGCTCCTGCAAATCTGATTCCAGTTTCCGGATGGTACCCACATCAGGAGCCTTTGCTTTATCTTTGGTGTAGTATTCGACAACCAGGTCCGGATCGCCCGTGGAGAATATTTTTTCAAAAACAGTCCCCATAGGGGCAAAGTTTACGATGGCTTTCGGATAATTAGCCGTAAAATACTGTTCAACATTCTTTTTGAGTGATTCAATATCCGAAGGTTTCGGAACTTTCAGGTAGACTTCTGCTTCAGAGGAAGTCATTTCCCTTTCCCGGTTTAGCAGGTATTGTTGCTGGGCAACCAATGCTGCATTTTCAACGGTTTGGTCGTTAATCGCAGCAATGAACCGGCGCGTCCGCTCATTGTTCTCGTTGACATGGATGTTTTCGTTCCATTCGATGTTGACAAGGACTTCCGTTTGGCTGATATTCGGCATTTTTTCCTTGGGAATGAATGTGAAGAGCCAGAAACAAACCGGAAATACGGCAAGCATCACTACGGTAGTGAGGGTTTTATGAGCAAAAATCCAATTTACTCCATGATGGTAGATCCGTTCGATTGCACTTTCTTTCGCTTCATCAGATGAGGCCTGAGCAGCTGACACCGTTTTTGTTTTCTTATGGAATTTCCATTTCGCAGGCAGGTGATGGGAATACACCATTTTGTATAATACAGGCAGTAAAATAATCCCGCTGAAATAAGAAACAATCAATCCGACAGTTACCGAAAAGGCCTGGTCGAAGAAAATTGCTCCGGCAATTCCACTCAGAAATATCAGAGGCATGAATACGGAAATAGAAGTCAGTGCCGAACTTAGCATCGGTGTGATTACTTCGTTGGTTCCTTTGATGCAGGATTCGTCTAAGGAATACCCTTTTTGCCTGTACTGGCCGATATTATCCGTGACAATGATGGAATTGTCGATCATGTTTCCCAGGGCCAGAATCAATCCTGTAAGCGAAACTACATTCAGGGAAATATGAAATAAGTAGAAAAACAATAAACTGATAATCAGTGCAATAAACATAGTTAGTCCGATGATTACCGGCGATTTCAGGTCATTCAGGAAAAATACGGATATCAGACATACAAAAAGAAAAGCCAGCATCAGGTTTTGTTGCAGGTTGGAGATCGAATAATTCAGTAATTCGGTTTGGTTCTGGGAAGCATGGAATTCGATGTCGGGATAAATTTTCTGAAAATGGACGATTACTTTGTCCAATGCTTTCTGCAGGTTGTCCATGTTTTCGTCGGCCTGTTTGATAACCGCTAAGGTCACAGCCCTTTTTCCGTTACACATGGCCATCCCTTTTTCTTTTTCGGGAGCCATTTCTACCCGGGCCAGGTCTTTAAGTTGGATGATCTGGTTGTTTTTCCGGATATAAATGTTCCGGATATCTTCTAATGTCCGGAGAACAGCTGAAAATTTGATGTTGTATTCGTAGTAACCATCGCGGACGACCATGCTTCCGGGTTCGATGTTATTGTTGTTAAGGGCATTCTCGATTTCGGAAAGTGTAAGGCCCATCATTTCCATCTGGTTGATATCCGGGGTAATCACCACCTGTTTGCCGATTAGTCCGGTCATGTCGACCATCGCCACCTGGGGCAATTGCTCCATGCGGCGTTTGATAACCGTTTCAGCGAATTCACAGAGATCTAAAAAAGCAGTTTCATCTGTTTCCTCGAACGGACGGTCTTTCTTAAGCGTGAGATTCAGATTAAAAACCGGAATATCGGTTGCACTCGCTTTGATTACCCGTGGACGCTCGAATTCCCGGGGAATATAGTTCATGGCTGCGTCGATCTTTTCGTTCACCTCGATAAAAGCCAGATCTGTATTGGCTCCGTATTCGAAACTCAACCGGATGATTGCGCTTCCATCCCGGCTTTCGGTGCGGATGTCCCGCAATTTGCCTATTTGCAGTAACTGCTGGCGGATAGGGGCTACTGCCGTATTCTCCAACTCACGCGCTGAAGTATTCGGCCCGGATACCTGGACCGTAATTTCCGGAATCGCGATATCGGGTAGCAACGATACCGGAACATTCATATAAGTGATGATCCCGAGTATGAAGAAAGCCGTAAAAGCCATACATACGGCAATGGGGCGGTTTATTAGAAACTTAATCATAACATATCAATAACTAAGAACTAAAAACTAAGAACTAAGAGTTGAGGTGGTTTTTAATGTTTTTATAGTTGATACGAGCAGGGAAATAATTTCATTGCAGTCAGAATCAAGGCTTTTGTATAGTTTGGAATCAATATACTCCGTATCTTTAAGTAAAGAGAGCCAATATTGACTTTCATTTGCTTCTTTCAATGATATACTGAATTTGCTGATATAATCGGCCCTGCTTTGGGCATATTCTGCTTCTCTGATAGATGCTCCGATAGAGGTTCCGCTTCTTAACACTTGTTTATTAAGAATGAATTCTTTTTTCTCTCCCAGAAATTGAGAGAGACGTATTATTCGTACTGCAAAACGATAACTCTTCGTCTTCAATACCGATTCCTCTCTTTTCATAATCCTTAGTTCTTAATTTTTAGTTCTTAGTTCTTAGTTTATTACTACGACCGGCGCTTCGTGCGCCAGATTAATATTTCCTTCATAGATCACACTGTCACCTTCCGCCAGTCCTTCGGTAACTACATAGCCATCGGAATTTTCCATGCCGGTTTGCACATACACCCAGCGGGCCGTTCCATTGGACAGCGTGAAAACTACCTTTTTATTGGTACGCAATACCAGTGCTTCTTTCGGGATTACCAATTGGCGGCCCAGCGTCCTCTTGATTTTGACCTTTACATTCATGCCGTCGTACAGGCGGTTCTGGGCATTGCTGATCGTAGCTTTGATACGGACC
Organism: Bacteroidales bacterium; assembly: GCA_031553885.1. Classification (GTDB taxonomy): domain Bacteria; phylum Bacteroidota; class Bacteroidia; order Bacteroidales; family Azobacteroidaceae; genus JAVBKV01. The sequence continues at coordinate 7,602 of JAVBKV010000033.1, read as the reverse complement.
ATTCCGTTTTTGTCGACTGCCGGATTGATTTCGGAAACCTGTCCTTCACTGCTGTAGTCGCTGACCGCAAAAGGAGAAACGGCTACCCGGTCGCCGGTCCGGATTAACGGTAATTCGTTTTCGAGTACCATGAATACCACTTCCGGCCGGCTGTTGTCGATAATGGTGCAGAACGGATCGGAGGAAGGGGGCAGATTGTGCTCTTTGGAGAACAAATTGGCTACCACTCCGTTGAAAGGAGCGTACAGGACTCCGTTTTTAAGATTGTATTCGGCGATCCGGTACTGGATATTACTCTGGTCGTAATTGCTTTTGACCTTAGCAATACTAAGTATGTTACGGGGTATTTTAGTCGTGTCGTTCGGAGAATAGCCCTGTCCGATCAGTACATCCTGGAATTCCAGTTTCGCTTTTTCCAGGTTATCTTTAGCCTGTGCCAGGGCACTTTCCAGTTTGAACATATCCAGCGAAGCGATTGCCTGACCGTGAGTTACCCGGTCTCCGTTTTTAACGAAAATCCGGGCCACATTTTGCGACGATTCGAACCGGAGGTCGGCCTTCTGAACGGCAGAAACCGTACCGTTGGAGATCAGTTCATGCTCAAAATTGGTATAAGTCAGTTTCATGGCCCTGACTTCGTTGACCTGGTCGGGTAAAACGGTGGAAACACTTCCTTCTTCCTCTTTTTCCTTTTTACCGGAAGAGCAGGAAATCAATAATAACCCGAGGATGCAATACAATGCGGTCGATGCGGTTCGTTTCATGAGTCAGCGTATTTTGTTGAACGACAAATATAGTTTTATTAAACAAATATACAAAATAATTAAAGTACTTAATGACTAATCGGTCATCTGAAAAACGAAAAACGGATCATCGTCATTGGTTGATGCCAGATAGATCTGCTTGTTTTTCTCATCCACTGTAAAGTATCCCCAGCGGTCTAACCGGTATTTGTGTATCGGATTTCCGTTCCAGTCGTACTGTTCTACGAAAATATAGTATTGTTTTTTGCTGTTTTCCCTTGAGACTTCCACGGGAGTACGTCCGCTGTAAAGGAAATAAACGTATTCGTCGCCGGCGCAGCCTCCCCAGTAATGCGTTACGTTCTGATCCATTCCATCGACTTTATACAAGGTGCTCTCATCGAATTCTTCCCGCTCAAAATTAATGGTCCTGACGGTTTTTGCCTCCAGATCCATGAATTTGATCATTTTGAAGTATTTGTAAGCATAAGCCATCCGGTTTTGCTTGGCATTGACGACGAAATCCCCGATGTAGGAAGCCCATGATTTCCTTTTGGGATTTAATCCCAGGTTGAATACCTCGCGGGTACGAATCGAATCACCTTCCTTTGTCGAACGGAAAATACTTTTTCCGGTAGCGCTGGTTTCTGCATACATGAAATCATCCGGACCGGTGTTGGTAAGCGCCTTATCGCTGTACCACTTTTGTCTTGATGAAGAAAAAGAAAAAGTATATGGATCTAGTCTTCCATCCTTTTCGAACCGGTATAGTTTCTGATTGGCACCTTCAAAAACATAACACAGGAACGAAGGATCAGTGGTAGAAACTAAGTGAGGATCGGAAAACTCATCGGGCCCCTGTCCCGATCTGCCGCTGAATCCCAGAAATTTCATGTCGGGCAGGGAAAAACGCATAAAGGGTTGTTCTCCTCCGTTTCTTACAATCAGGCAATTTTCCTTTACAATCATTTCCGTACTGGAAACCTTAAATATTACGGTGTCTGCAATTAATTGCTTTCCGGTAAGCTGGATCGTTGCTCCGAAAGGATCTTTGTTCTTGAAGAAAACCTCCCCCGCTTCCAGGGGGGAGATTGTTTTTTCTTCAACCGGAGCCGGATCTTCGATGATCACTTCTTGTTCTGTTTTCTGTTTACAGGAAACAAGGACCAGTATCAACCCAAAGAGAATCGTTTTTTTCATTGTTTCAATTTCGCGTAAAGGATGTAATTGTTATCGTTGTCCGTAATGGAATCTTTCAACTTGGTGAGTTTGGATTTCATTTCAGCCGATAATTTCTTGTTGCTGCTCAGCACTTTTTCCAACCCATCTTTCAGGTTACCCGGATCCATATTCATGAAAAAATAACCATTGGAGAATTTGTAATTCGGCCAGCCGATTTCCATATTTCCCAGAAAATCATTTTCTAATTTATAAAAAGATCCCTTCAGGGTTTTCTTATTCACAATATAAAACTGATTTTCATGAGTAACCGTGGTGTTGGGAGAAATCTGTTTCGGTTCGCTGACATCACCAAAGAAATAAAGCGGTATTTCCTGATAACCGTGGATCGACATTTTTCTGGATTTGAAATCGAGAGTGAAAACAGGATCCAGGTGGTTGGTGGTGCGGTTGTAGTGATACAACGAATCGGGCCGGGGTTCGAATGTAAATACAGTTATTCCGTAAGTGTTATTGTCTTTGTAAGCACCCATTTCGTTGCTGAAATCCGGAACGACAGATAAATGGCCGGGTTCTACGGATTTGATCAGTTCTCCTTTGAGGTTTTGAGTCCAGATCACTGCTTTAGCTCCCTGGAAAGGAAGAACGGATACAGTTACAATGCCGGCTTTCGTGTCTACATAAAAATTTCCTTTAGGTGCTCCGAAACACATAGGAATAGGCTCCTGGGCATTTCCTTTCAGGTCGTACACCAATATTTTCTTGGTTTGCCAGGGCAATAGATAGATCCGGTTGTTTTTTTCATCCAACTGATGATCATAGATCAGTTTATATTCATTGGGACCCTGACCGAAAGCGCCTATATTGTTCAGGAATTTTCCTGTTTTTTTATCAAACAACTTGTAGGGGATCTGGTCGCTTCCTTTAATTAAGATGTAGTTTTCTCCGATAATGGTAGGAGTCTCTTTGACCAATGCAGCATCAGCATCGTCCAATTTCAGGATCTGGAGTTCTCCGGTAAGCGTACTCAACGGAATGGTAATCGTTTCACCCAGTTGATCCCGGTTACAAACGATTACTTCACTGGAGTTCGCTTTTACTTTTTTTGCGACTACTTTGCAATTTTTCAAGGGGTCGTTCTGGCCCAGAGCCGGGAAAGCGGCTGTCAGCAATAAACCGGCAGCGAGTAATAAAATGCTCTTTTTTTGCGTTCTCATAACATTGTTTTTTAGAGTGAAAAATAGAATTCCCTGCAAAAATAGTCCTTGAACTCGTATAAAAACAAAAAATCAGGCGGACAAGATGAAATATTCAAAATATTGATTATTAAATAATTAATTCAAATAAACGATGCTTTTAGGCGGACAAGCGGTTATTTTGTCCTTTATTTTAACAAACGAAATTCCGAAAAAGAAAAAAAGATACGCCCGATTATATTTTTTTCCGGAACAAATCCCCAGCACCGGCTATCCATCGAATTGTTCCGGTTGTCCCCCAAGACGAAATAATTTTTTTGAGGAATTATAACGGGTCCGTAATTATGAATAGTCCAATTGCCTCGTTCCGGAAAATCGGTTGGAAAATCTTCTTCCAGATTCATTTTTATCTTGGCTCCGGGATAATCCTGCTCTTTTCCGTTTATAAACACCCGGCCGGATTCGATTGTCAGGGTATCTCCGAAAGTGCCCGCAATGCGTTTTACATATAATTGTCGAGGTTCTCCTGTCGTTTCAAACATAATAATATCTCCTTTCTGAGGTTTTCTGAAGCCGGGCATCCGGTGATAGCCCCAATCTGTTTTCTCGTCTGCCATGCGTAACGGTTTGATCCAGGTAAAAGCATTGATCAGAGGAATGTCTGAAAATCGCTGGGGTAGCCGGGCTCCGAAAGACAGTTTATTTGTCCAAAGCCAACTACCTGCCGGTATAGTTCCTTCCATACTGGGGGTAGAAACATGGCAGGGTTCTCCGACCATTAACCGGATCACAATGGTTATAACTAAAATAATTCCAATAAACCGGAATAAACTTAATTTTTTCTTTTTCAAAACAGATAAAGTCTAAAAATTTATAGCATTTTTTCGATGAGACGAAAATAACGTCTGTCTACTTTTTAAAATGAAATATTTGTAATAACGGATTCTCGTTTTCATTTTTATTGAGAATGAAAATCGCCTTATTTTCTGAATACCTGGTCGGGATACCTATTTCTTTTTGGTCCAAGTCATTTTTTACATCATTGTAATTTTCAACTTTTTTACTATTCTTATTATAAATACATAATCTTGTAGTTTTAGAAATCATTGAACCATAAGTTAGAAAAATGAAATTAGAGGTTTCGTCATAAGATACCAAAGAATATCCTGGTGACCTGTTTCCTGTTGTTAAAACATTTTTTTCATCTATGGCAAACGGAGTTATGTTGAATTGAAGCCTGGAAATAATAGAATCATCTTCAGTATATATGATTTCATTGTTGTAATTGTTGATGATAGAATGACGGATTTTTCCAGTTTTAGATTTTTCAGAAGCGATATAATGAGATATTAATCCGGCACTTTTCGTTTTTCTTTCGATTGTTGACATTAATTTATATTGACCGGATTGTGGATTAAAGGAAAAAAGCCCTTCTCTGCTACCTATATTTTCATCTATCATGTACAATACATAGTTATTTCCACTTATGTAAAAGTCACGGGGATAATCTTCGATTTTGGATTCCCGGATAAAAGTTCCAGTCCAATCATAGACCAATATTTTTTTTGATCCTAAATCCAGTATGTGAATAGTGTTGTCTTCTCCTAGTGCAAACTTGCCAGGACTTGAATATTCTCCAGGGCCTTGTCCTGAATGGTTAAACTTTGTTATTAGAAGTCCGTTCTTATCATAAATGGAGTACGCATTTGTCATAGGGTCACAAATGACAAATTGATCATTTTTAAACTGAATATCAGTGATGTTACCGATAAGCTCTTCTCCTGTTTCTAGTTGAATGTAGGATATGGAATCTGCAATTTCTGATAAAAACAAAGTTTTTATGTCTTTTTCCAGGTCAACTTCAACATTATTGTCTTTATTGTTTGTTTTATTGCAAAAAGAGAACAAAAAAACAATAGCCAAATATAATAGAAAATATTTTTTTTTCATATTTTAAATTCTTGAAAATTAGCATATAAAAATTTATATGACACATAACATGAACGTATCTTAAAATTATGATTGTTTATAAAAAATGTGAAATTTGTTTTATTCCCTGATATCACTCTTTAATTCTTCTAAAAAATCAGTCAACTTTTGAAAATCATTTTTATTAACAATATGTATCTTTTCCATTCTTAAATCACTATTTAGCGTAAAGAGAAAAGGGGCATTTTCTTGTTCCAAACCTATACCCAATCGATTCTCCAACGTAAGCAATTTTTTACCATGGCAATTGATCCTGAATCTTTTTGGGTAGTCCGGTGAAATAAAAATAATCTCATCGTCTTTTTTGTAATCAGGAAAGGCTTCTTTTATCCGCTCGATTGTCTCCTGAATGCAAGGCGGACAGGCCTCAACGGAAAAATATAAGAAGAACTTATGGTGACCAGTTAATTGCTTTATATTAAATGTATTTAAAGAATCGAGTCCGAAATATACCCGTTGATTATTGACCTGACTATTTAGATTATTTTTAGTAAGTGAGTCGATCTTATCAATGACAGATTGTTCAAAATCCATTAGGCGCTTTTCATTGTCCAGGTAAATCTGTGACTTTTCGTTATTCCGGCAAGAAAACAAAAACAGAAAAAATACGAGGTAAAAAAAACATTTCATTTTAATTGCTTTAAATTGTATTTCACTAAAAACGGGTTGTCCCCTTCATTATGAGCATGAATAATTTTTCGTTGATCGTTGGAAAGAAGGGCTTCATCATAAAACTTATGTTTAAATCGACACTCAGAAACAACAACTGATTCTCCTGTGAAAGAGGGAATCAGAAACTCTATGCCTTCTGTCGTTTTATCAAAAATAACCGGCTTATTGGTTTCCTTATCCAAAAAGAGATATCGAAGTTCGGGGAACTTACCATAATCGACAAAACAAATCCGGTATCGGGAAGTTTCATAATTATAGGTGATGGAATAATTCAGTTTTTTTTCCTGCACAAAATTCCGGGTTTGTTTTTTGAAATTATCTGATTCCTCTTCTATTAGTTTTTTTACATTATCAAATTGTTCCGGAGTATTGTTCTTCTCGCCGAAGTCCCAGGAGAAGGAATTGCCATCGGATAGATTCAGTATTTCATTCGTGGGCGGAAGAGAAAAAAATAACTGGTTATTATAGGTATATGTTTTGTATAATGGCGAGAATATGTTGTTATTGAATCCATCATACCTTTTATGCATAATCGCATTGTTACTTTTTGAATAAGTGGCCAGTGAATATTTGTTAAGGGATGCAAATATCAGGGTGTCTTTATTCATCGGATGAACTTCATTGTAAGCGCCAATCTCTTCCGGCAGCCGTATCTTGGAGATAAACTTTCCATCCAAATCACAGGTCAATAAACTGCCAAAAGGTACCAGTAATAATAATTGCCGGTTGTAGGGGTCGATATTGAAATCTTCCAGGTAAGCATATTCTTCCGGTCCTTGTCCCCTGCGGGAGATGTCAAATAGAAACTTGCCGGTTGAATCGAAGCAAAAGACAGCCTGCTGTCTTACATCAAAAACATAATACCGCTCGTTATAAAAGATAACCTTCGTGACATGGGCGATCAGGCACTGTTCATTCGTTTCCAGTTGAACTACATCAATGGATTGAAACAAATCGTTGACTGACACTGGAGTTGTTTTGTCCAGATCAATTAATTCTTTTGTATTCGTTCTTTTCTCACAGGATAACCATACAATTCCGAAAATGAGAACAATCATTGTTTTTTTCATAATCTTTTTTTAATTACAGAATCTCACCCTACTCCATAGTGGAGAAAGGTAAGATTCCCGGATTAAGTTTACAGTATCCAGCAACAATAAGTAGATCTGAGTCCTGAGAATCTACACCTTCCGATACTTTCTGGTATCCAGCATATCCCCATCTTGCTTGAAGAAAAACAGTCACCAGCCCATGCATCACAAGAAAACACTATATCACCACTGCCTGTTCCAGTCCCTGTTCCACTACCCGTTCCGCTTCCGCTGCCACTACCTGACCCGCTTCCAGAACTATTCGTTTGCGCCAGCACCTCCAGATGCAACGTGCTTTTTGCCATTCCATAATCATCCTGTGCATACTGCAGATTAAGTGCTAATCCCAGAGCAAGGACAGCCATTCCGGCCAACATTACTAATTTTCTTTTTCTCATAAATAATAAAATTTAAATTAAACATAAATGACGCTTTTATGGTGCGTCTATATAAGTTGTTGTTTCTTTCTTTGGATAATCTTCCCGCTGTTTTAATAATTCCCGGATATTTTTCTTAAGCGTATCGCTGTTTTCCCATTGTTTGCAGTACTGGTGGGTGTAAGATCCTAAATAAACTCCATATACAATCAATCCTCCAACTATCATCATTTTTTTCCATTTTATTTTTTTGAATTTCTGATAAAAGAAAACAGTGTAATAGGATATGAAAAATGCAATTCCTATAATAGCGATGTAATTATACCGGTCGGCAACGATTGCAAATCGGGACATA
>JAVBKV010000020.1:0-29009 GCA_031553885.1 Bacteroidales bacterium | reverse complement strand
GATAATTCGCAAATTTGTTGTACCTTCATGCTGTATTTTTTAGCGTGATTTCCCCGTTTTTGGCCTCGAAACCCTATTATCGGGGGACAAACAAAGATACGAAAAATTCCAACTAATTCATAATGAATCGGTTGGGATTGTCTTTTTTATTGAGCGAATGAGCCTACAATTCGCCTTTATGCCTGGCTGAGGGCTTCCCGTATATCGGAAATAATATCCCCGACATTTTCAATACCTACGGACAACCGGATCAGATCTGGTGCAACACCTGCCGCTATCAGTTGTTCATCACTGAGTTGGCGATGAGTATGGCTGGCCGGATGAAGTACGCAGGTCCGGGCATCAGCTACGTGTGTAACGATACTAATTAATTTCAGTCTGTCAATAAATCCGATTGAAGCTTCGCGCCCTCCTTTTAACCCGAAAGTGATGACTCCACACGAGCCATTCGGAAAATACTTTTGTCCGAGGTTATAGTATCGGCTGTTTTTTAATCCGCAATAATTGACCCAGGCGATTTGTTCGTGTTGCTCAAGAAATTCTGCGACTTTTTGTGCATTTTCGCAGTGGCGTTGCATGCGCAGATGCAAAGTTTCCAGTCCGATATTGGTCAGAAATGCATTTTGTGGGGATTGTATGGATCCGAGGTCCCGCATCAGTTGTACCGTTGCTTTGGTCAGGTAGGCCGCTTTTCCGAAGCTTTTTGTATAAATCAGTCCGTGATACGAATCATCAGGTTGGGTAAGTCCCGGAAATTTATCCGCCTGGGCGTCCCAGTCGAAATTACCGCTGTCGACAACCACCCCACCTACACTGGTAGCATGTCCGTCCATGTATTTGGTGGTCGAATGAACAACAATATCGGCTCCCCATTCAAACGGACGGCAGTTGATGGGAGTGGGGAAGGTGTTGTCTATGATCAGAGGTACTCCTTGCCGGTGGGCAATCCGGGCAAATTTCTCGATATCCAGCACTTTCAGTCCGGGATTGGCAATGGATTCGGCAAATAACGCCTTGGTGTTCGGACGAAATGCTTTCTCAATTTCCGCGTCATCGGTATCCTGGTCTACAAATGTAACTTCAATGCCTAATTTTTTGAGTGTTACGGCAAATAAGTTGAATGTTCCCCCGTAAATAGCAGAAGCACTGACAAAATGGTCACCGGATGAGCAGATATTGGTGATGGCGAAAAAATTAGCGGCTTGTCCGGAAGAAGTCAGCATCGCTCCGATACCCCCTTCCAACGCTGCGATTTTTGCAGCTACGGCATCGTTGGTCGGATTTTGCAGGCGGGTATAAAAATAACCGCTTTCTTCCAGGTCGAACAACTTAGCCATTTGCTCGCTGGTTTCATATTTGAATGTTGTACTCTGGTAGATAGGAAGAACACGGGGTTCTCCTTTTTTAGGAGACCATCCGCCTTGTACGCAGATTGTTTCTTTTTTAAAATTCATTGGTTGAATAATAAAGAGATTATGTTTAAATAATTAATTAAATCATCCGAATATATGCCAGTCCGTGGAGATCATCTCCTTCTTTCTGCCAGGTAATTGACGGTAATAAATATTTCGAAAGTTTCCTTATAATCCGGTATTTCAATCAGTCCGTCTTTCAGGATACGATAAATCCGATAGGTGTCTTTTAGTAAATAATAAAAATCCTGAAAATAGGTTCTTGAATCGATATTACAACCTCCGAATTCGAATTGAATGTAATCGATTTTATTTTCATCCAGCATTTGTTTTGCTCCTTTTAATGCACTGAGTTCATGTCCTTCTATATCTAATTTTAAGAAATGAATCCGGTCGATATCGTGTTCTATGCAATAGTTATCTATGGTTATCAGTTTAATTTCTTCGCTTTTATCTAAAATTGTCCCGAAATGTTCCAGGTTTCGTTGATAAACTGAAGCAATTCCGGATGCCTCTTGATTTGTATATAGCTTAGTAACACTGTTTTGATCGCTTATCCCTGCATTGTTAAGTACGATCGTGGGAATTTTAGAGGTATTTTCGGCTAATAATTTAAATGTCTTTTCAGAAGGTTCGAAAGCATGTATAGTCGCATTATTTCCAAATACATCGTATAATGAGTTGGAATATGAACCGATGTTGGCTCCTACATCGAAAACCGTCAGCGATTTTTCTTGCCGCAACCGCTGCTTGATCATTTCCATTACGTTAATCTCTCCACTTTCATATACGGAAACACCTCCTCCGTAATGCATGCCGGTTAACGCTTTAAGATAAAGTTTTTCATAAATTTTTTGCAGACTTTTTTTTCCGGCAAATACTTTTAGAATACTCATTTAATTATGTTCTTATAAAATTGAAAACTAATTTGTACATTAATAGAACTACCAAGTTTGTTCGATCATTCGTTTTATTACCACTTGAGCGGAAATTTCACGATTAGCGGCTTCCTGAATTACAATCGATTGAGGGCTTTCTATGACATCGTCTGTAACGATCATGTTGCGTCTTACCGGAAGACAATGCATAAAATAAGCCTGATTGGTCAGTCCCATTTTCTCCATGTCAACGGTCCAATCCCTGTCTTTACTCAAAATCTGCCCATAATTGGGATCCTGGTAGGCCGACCAGTTTTTGGCATAAATAAATTCAGCACCTTCAAATGCTTTTCGTTGATCGTATTCGATTTTAGCTCCCCGAACGAATTTTTCATCCAATTCATAGCCTTCAGGATGTGTGATAACAAATTCCACATCAGCTTCATTCATAAAATCGGCAAAAGAGTTGGGAACAGCCTGGGGAAGCGCTTTGGGATGAGGGGCCCAGGTCAATACCACCTTCGGGCGAGCCGTTTTTTTATGTTCTTCAATTGTAATCAGGTCCGCAAATGCCTGTAGGGGGTGAGTAGTTGCACCTTCCATACTGAATACCGGTTTCCCGGAATAACGGATAAACTGGTTGAGTATTTTTTCTCCGTAATCGTCTGCTTTATTCTCGAATTGGGCGAATGAGCGAACGCCGATGATGTCGCAATAACAACCCATAACCGGGATCGCCTCCAGGATGTGTTCGGGTTTATCTCCATCCATCACAACGCCCCGTTCGGTTTCCAGGCGCCATGCTCCCTGGTTGATATCCAGTACCATGGTGTTCATCCCCAGATTCATGGCTGCTTTTTGTGTGCTCAGACGGGTACGCAGGCTGGAATTGAAAAATACCATGAGCAATGTTTTGTTTTCTCCGAGGTGTTTGTAGCCAAAACGGTTTTTCTTTATTTCCAGGGCTTCCTGTACGGCAAAATTCAGATTTCCTAAATCTTTTACGTTTGTAAATGTCTTCATATCATTGGTTTCTAATTTGTCCATCTCCCTGGATGATCCATTTGTAAGTGGTCAGCTCTTCCAGCGCCATAGGTCCCCTGGCATGTAGTTTCTGGGTGCTGATGCCTATTTCGGCTCCCATTCCGAACTGGGCTCCGTCAGTGAAAGCGGTGGAAACATTGGCATACACACAGGCTGCATCTACCTTTTTCTGAAACAATGCAAGGGTAGTTTTGTTCTCCGAAACGATGCATTCACTGTGTTTAGATCCATAGCTGGAGATGTGTGTCAGTGCTTCATCCAGGTTTTTAACGGTTTTAATACTCATTTTATAATCTAAAAATTCGGTACCGAAACTGATTTCCGTTGCCTGTTGTAATAATTCCGGAGGATAATTACCGGAAAGTGCCTGATAGGCCTCTTTATCGGCATAGATAATCACATTGCTTTCGGTGAGCTTATGGCAGAGGAAAGGCAGGTCCGATAATCGGTTTTCATGGATAATCAGGCAATCCAGGGCATTACAGACACTGACTCTCCGAGTTTTCGCGTTATTGATAATTTCCTGTCCGATTCCTTTATTCCCTTCTTCATCAAAATAAACATGACAGATTCCGGCTCCTGTTTCGATCACCGGAATCCGGGCATTGTCTCTGACAAAGCGGATCAGTCCCTGGCTTCCTCGTGGGATGACCAGGTCTACGTATTCGACGGCATTCAGCAATGCTTCCGTGGCATCTCTTCCGGAAGGGAGCAGGGTACAACATTCGACAGGAATATCGTACGTTTTCAGGACCTCCTGAATGATACCAACCAATGCCTGGTTGGAGCATTCGGCATCCGAGCCTCCTTTCAGCACACAGGCGTTTCCGGATTTGAAACAGAGGGAAAAAACATCTAGACTGACATTGGGACGCGCTTCGTAAATAACGCCGATTACACCGAAAGGCACGCTTATTTTGGTGATCTGCATTCCATTGGGACGGACGTTTTCTGAGAGTATCCTTCCGACAGGAGAGGGCAAACGGGTGACGTTGTGCATATCGGAAACGATGCCTTCAATGCGTTTGGTAGTCAGTTTTAAACGATCGTACTTCGGATCATCCGGGTTCATTCGATCCAGGTCTTTCCTGTTTTCGGCAAGGATGAAGCCGGTTTGTTGTAATACGGTGTCGGCGATAGCATTCAATACCTGATTGATCGCCTGATCATCAAGTAAAGCTAAGGCATTCCCGGCGCGTTGTGCTTGTTGGAAAAATGCAGTATAATCCATTTTGATTTTTATTGTACTACGGTAACGGTCAGGGGCTGTTTCAGTCGTGCAGCATAGTTTTCTACATATTGAAACCAGGCTTCATCAGAAGCAAATCCCCAATCACTCCATCCGGCTCCGAAATAATAAGTGAAATTATCTCCTTTTTTATAATCGGCTAATCCCACCAAATGCTGGCTGTGTTGGATGGCTGTTTTCATTCCATTGGGGAAAACAACCCCGATGTAGGTCCGTCCTGCCGGGACTTTGGAGTCGGATGCGTTTTCTCCGTAAGCAATCAATCCTTCTTCAGGTTTGGATTTGATATTCCCGATTTCGTTGTGCAACCAGAACCCTCCTGCTGCTTCGAATGTATCGAAATCGCCATCGTAAGAAACGACTGCTTTATTTAGTTGAGAGAAAGCATCTAAAGTGATGACTGTTTTTTGAGTAATGGTTTTATTGTTAAAAGGTACGGAATCGTAGACCAGTTCGAATGTAGTACGTAAAGCTCCCGTATCCAGTAATCGGGCCTTGGAGTATTGTCCGCCAATCCACAATGTATCGTTTGCAAAAGGAGCAACTCCTCCTGCTCCCAGGGTATGTCCTACTTTATAGCAATCCAGTCCCAATCCGCGGTCGATGTGGTAAGAAAGCTTGTTTTCCAGGTCATCTTTGTAAAATTTATTGACAATCAGGTCGTTTGTTTTCTTCAGCCAGACATCGACTCCGTTACTCGGATTTTCCGGTTTCAATGCCGGGCCGTACATACGAAAAGCGATCCGGTCGTTTTCCCAGGCAAAGTCATCTTTTCGTTCGGGTATACTTCTTCCGAATGTCCGGATCGGAAATGTTTCCGGTTTTCCGTTCTGAATGCTGTAAACTGCTTTTTGTCCGGCAGTCAGGGATACAGCAAACAACAGGGATTGAGGTTCTGATTCCCCGTTGTATATCAACTGGTAAGGAACCTGCTCTTTATTTTCATTCAGGACAATGATTTGTTGTTTGTCGGCAGGAGCTAATTTCTCTAACACCGTAGGCCATGCAACTTCTACCAATTCGTCCATTCGGTCGGCAGAAGCAGGATTTGCAACTTCAACATGAAGTGTTTTTACCGGAGAGCAGGCTGCCAGTAAAAAAAGTACCATAAAAAATAAACCAACCTTTTTCATGTCATTGATATTATAAATGAAACGATATTTTTTTCTTTGTAAGGCAAAATTACACTAATTTTATCAAAAAGCTTTTGATTTTGGAATTTATATTCTATTTTTGTTTTTCATAATAACAGGGTATTAGTTTCTGTTATCCATTAAAAGACTAACTTAACACGAACAAAACAAAAAATTTATGAAAAGGAAATTCAATTTGATGTCGATTGCTATCCTGTTGGGAGGCAGTGTTTTATTTTCTTCTTGTATCGGATCTTTCAATTTAACTAACAAATTGCTTACGTGGAACAAATCAGTAGGGGACAAGTTTGTCAATGAACTTGTTTTTCTTGCGTTTTGTATCGTTCCTATTTATGAAATTGCTCTGCTTGCCGATGCTGTAGTCTTAAATTCCATTGAATTCTGGACCGGAGATAATCCTGTGGCCGAGAATCAGGTGAAAAAAGTAGAAGGTGAAAAAGGTAACTATACCGTTACAACGAAAGCCGATGGTTATAAAGTAGAAAAAGAAGGCTCGGATGAAGTTGTTGAATTCCGTTTCAATAAAGAAGATAAAGTTTGGAGTGTTGAAGCAGCCGGTCAATCCGTGAAACTGATGCAAATGGTTAACAACGATCAGGTGATGATGTACATGCCCGATGGATCTACAATGAATGTTGATTTAAGTAAGGCTGGAGTTATGGCTTTCAAACAAGTTGTTGAAAACAAAACTTATTTTGCTGTAAAATAATTAGTTATAAATACATGAAAAAGGTTGGTCCGGATTTGGGCCAACCTTTTTTTATGGAATTATTTATCCGCTTTCTTTTACAATATTAATATCCTCTTGCCGGTATCGGGTACTTTTCGTCAAGACCAAAGTGCGGTTTGCGTTTGATCCACTGTCCGCGGGTGAAATCCGGGAAATCGACCAGTCCGCCGCCGTTAGCGATAGACATTTCCGACAGGTGGGAAATCGCACTCCAGGCTGCGGCATCGTAGGCATCCAAAGGAGGAGGAGTCTTGGATTTGATGGATTGGAAGAAATCATACATCATGATGAAGTCCATTCCGCCGTGTCCGGCTTCCTTGGCACTTTCACTCAGTTCCCTCCAAAGTTTATGGTCGTATTTTGTGATCCACTCATCGCTTTTATCCCATTCGTGAGGCTTGGCGGATTTTCCTTCCACGTAGATGGTGTTGCCATCGTTATACCACAAACCATCCGTACCCTGGATGCGGAATCCTAACGAATAGGGGCGGGGAGAGTTGGTGTCGTGAGTGACAATAACTGTCTGGCCGTTGGCGCATTTGATCATGGACGTGACAATGTCTGCGCAGTTGAATGTGACATTCTTGTAAGGGTGGTTTTCTCCTCCATTGTCGATAATGAATTTATGTAGCCCCCGGGATTGGGTTCCCATCGCCGAGAGGCTCATAAAACGGTTCCCCCGGTTGATGTCAAGGCAGTTGGCAACCGGTCCTACTCCATGGGTAGGGTAGAGGTCTCCATTACGGCTAATGGAATGCTGGGTTCTCCAACGGGCTTCATAAGCCGCTTTTTCTCCCATATACAGGTTTCCTCCTTTTTTGTAGCCATATTGCGTTCCGTCGTTGAATTTAACTTCACGAAGATCGTGTTCGTATCCGCAGCGGCCGTGGAGTAGTTCTCCGAAAAGCCCTGTCCGGGTCATGTTGAGTACTGACATCACATCCCGGCGGTAGCAAACATTCTCCAGAATCATCAGGTGGCTACCCGTTTGCTCGGAAGTATTTACCAGGTCCCAGCATTCGTCGAGGGTGTTGGCGGCAGAAACTTCCACGCCTACGTAAGGTACGCCGGCCTTCATGGCGGCTACCGACATTGGTACGTGCCATTCCCAGGGGCTGGCGATAATAATAGCGTCAAACGTTTCCTTTTCCAGCATTTCCTCAAATGCCCGGTCGTGTCCGGTATAAACAACAGGAGCTTTTCCTCCTTTTTCGGCAATCAGTTTTTTTGTTCTTTCGATTGCTGTGTCCAGTATGTCGCAAATGGCAATCAGGTTTCCTCCCAATGCCAGTACGTTACTTACGTGTTCTCTGGAGCGTGCTCCCGCTCCGATCAATCCAACCCTGATTCCTTCGTCTTTTCCTTTGGGAGCATTTTTCTTTTTGGAATTTTGCTGTACTTCCGGGGAGGCTGTTGCACTTGCTGAGGCAAAAGTGCCGGCAGCAACTCCGCTCAGTCCTAGAACGGAAGCTTTTCTGATAAAGTCGCGTCTTGTTTCGTTCATGGTTTAATTAGGTATTTGAAGTGTTAAAAATTATATGGTTTCATTTATTTTCTTATCAGTTTATCGATTTCCGAGCCAGCCATTAAAAATGCTCCGATCCCGTAAAGCTCTGTCATATCTTTCGTTACTTTTTTGGGGTCTTGTCCGATAGGTTGTACCCAACCAAGTTTACCTTCTGTATCAATTGCTGAAACCAAGGCTCTCCACCCTTTTTCAACAGCCGGAAAATAATCCGCTTTACTTAACAGACCGGAATTTATACCGTACGCTAAACCATAGACCATAAAACCGGAAGAGCTGGTTTCCGGAGAGGGATAACTTTCCGGATCCAGTAAACTGGCATGCCAAAAGCCATCTTTCCCTTGAACAGAAGCAATTTTCGTACACATTTCTTTGAATAAGTTTTCATAAAAAGAACGATTGGGATCATCTAGAGGTAGTATTTTGAGGATATTTGCTAATCCTCCGATTACCCATCCGTTTCCTCTTCCCCAGAACACTTTTTCTCCATTTGATTCCCGTTTGTTAAAATAGGAGTCATCCCGGTAGAATAGTTTTTCTTCCTTATCGTACAGGTAATCATAAGCAGATCTGAATTCCCGGTTCATAAACCGGATGTATTTTTCGTCCCGGGTAATGGTATACAAATTACCGTAAACGGCAGGAGCCATGAACAGGGCATCGCACCAACTCCACCGGTCTTTTGTTTTCATATTATCCGTATTCAGATTGGTTATAACCCAATCGGTACGGGCAAGGGTAGGAATGAGCATGTTTGATTTCTGGAACTTTTCATACATTTTAAGATATAACTGGGCAATGCAAATGTCGTCGGCATGATACATGCGTGGTCCCACCTGCCAGTAATTCCGGTTCCCTATTTGTGTCAGCCAGTTAAAAGCATACTCGTTGGTTGTCGTTTCGGCCCAGTCAAAGATTCCAAGATACAGGGCTCCGTTTACCCAGGAAGTTTCCGGATGTGGACTGGTTTTATTTTTCCAGGCATTATTGAGTTCGGCTATTTGCCAGTCGGCAACTTTTTTCATGACCTCCCGGATGGTATTTGTGTCTAATTTTCCAGAGAACCCTTTTGATATATCATTGATACGTATGGCGGTATGAAAATCGACAAAGGAAGGATAATGATAGTTATACATCCACAGGACACGGGAATGTGGATCATTAATAGGGACAAAAGGTCTTACATTGTCTCTCGTTGAATTGGATGTGATATCCGTCGTTTCCCATGTTTTTCCCAGGTCAGAGGTTTCCCATCGTTGGATTTCAAAAATGTCATTAATGGGACGTGACAGGTAAACTACATCCGGATTGCTGTGATCCAGGTAAACTCCTCCGGAATAGTGGGGTTCTCCTTCTGCCTTTTCCCGGGGAATTTCTTTGTACGGGAACCATCGGCCTGCGTCTGTAATTTTTTTATTGATCCATTGGACTCCATCCCAGCGAGCATACCAATACTCATGCCTCAACTCATTGAAAAAACGGGCATAAACCAATACCGGATAGTCTTTTTCATCATAAGCGACATCCCATATCCACGATCGTTGACCGGATTTCCCGGCGTCATAAACCAGATCAGCCAGATCAGGAGTGAATGGCAATTCATCTATGGATGCTATATTTTTACCTCCTGCAGTTTCAAACTGACCGTTTTTGTAACATACATAATGGATAGAATTCTGGTACTCGTTGCGTGGATGTCCATCGGTAAAAGCGATGTGAATACGATCTTTACCATTATTGGATACTTTTACATAGGGCCTTACGGCATAATCAGAGCGTACACTTTTAACCATTGTTTTTTCTTCCGACCAATTCTTTAAATCATCTGAGTATGACATTTTGAAACGAAAGTCTGCTCCCCGGTAAAACAAGTAAATCCGGTCGTTTTCGGAAGATAAAATGGCCGGATTGGAGTAGCAGGTATTGAATAATTTGGAGGTCGCAGTTCCTACTTGCAGGAGTTCTCCCCACTGGGATATATCGGCTTTATTTTTACTAATCCGATAATATAATGGTGTTTGCCCCATACCTCCGTGTCCCGAGAAGAACGTAATTAAGCGTCCGTCTTTCAACCGGGCAATCGAAGGATTAGCATGATCGTCTTTGTCTAGTTTCTCGTAGTGCAGAAAATGTTTTATTTCCTGGTTATCCGGATTGTAAGAAAAGCTCCAGATATTACCTATGCTATCAACGTATCCTCCGTAATATTTCTCGTTTACGTAAATGGCTCTGGGATCGGAAAACCAGCACCAGCTACCATTATCACTTATTTTGACATAATCTTCCGAGGGGTGGTTTTGGGAGTAGAGAAATGAAGAATACGAAAGATAGGCCAAGAGTAGTAATCCTGATTTAATTATATTATTGACAGAAACGAGCATAATCGATAATATTAAGAATCAAGTATTTTCTGACAAAGTTAAAAAAAAATGGAGAATTTGATCATTTTTCCCTCATGAATATATTGATCGGTGTTCCTGATAGGTTCCAGTGCTTCCTGATCTGATTTTCCAGAAAACGTTTATAGGGTTCCTTGATCCATTGCGGAAGGTTACAGAAAAAAACAAAACTGGGAGTCGCCGTATTCGGAAGCTGGGTAATGTATTTGATTTTGACAACCTTACCCTTGTTGGTCGGAGGGGGAGTCGCCTCTATGATCGGCAACAGAACTTCGTTCAACTTGTGCGTGGAAATTTTTGTTTTGCGATTGTCGTAAACTTCTTTTGCTGTTTCCAGGATCTTATAAATCCGTTGTTTGGTGACTGCAGATGCAAAAATAACCGGAACATCTACAAAAGGAGCGGTCCGTTCCCGGATAGCGTTTTCAAATGTTTTGATAACCTGCTGGTCTTTGTTTTCCACCAGGTCCCATTTGTTGACAACAATGACTAATCCTTTCCTGTTTTTTTGTACCAGGGAGAAGATATTCATGTCCTGGGATTCGATCCCGCGGGTAGCGTCGATCATCAGGATACAGACATCGGCGTTTTCGATGGCTCGTATGGAACGAATGACCGAATAATATTCCAGGTCTTCGTTGACTTTTCCTTTTTTCCGGATACCGGCTGTGTCGACCAGGTAAAAATTCAGTCCGAATTTGTTATATTGGGTATAAATGGAATCACGGGTAGTACCGGCGATATCGGTAACAATATTCCTCTCTTCACCGATAAAGGCATTGACCAGAGACGATTTACCTGCATTCGGACGTCCTACGACTGCAATTTTAAGCAGGTCTTCTTCTATCGTTTCTGTTTCTTTCTTTACGAATTTGGTTACGATTGCGTCCAGCAGATCTCCGGTACCTGAGCCATTAATGGCTGAGATACAATACGGATCACCCAAACCGAACGAATAAAATTCGGCGGCTGATGCA
The DNA here is from genome assembly GCA_031553885.1 of Bacteroidales bacterium. Lineage (GTDB taxonomy): Bacteria > Bacteroidota > Bacteroidia > Bacteroidales > Azobacteroidaceae > JAVBKV01. Next base: position 17,641 of record JAVBKV010000020.1, on the reverse strand, counting down.
TGTAATTCAAAGTTGTCGGCTTTATTAGCAACGACAAAAACCGGCTTACCCCCCCGGCGCAACATCTGGGCAACTTGTGTATCCAAATCGGTAATCCCGTTTGTGATATCAGCCAGAAATAAGATGACATCTGCTTCTTCAATGGCGATTTTTACCTGCTTGTTGATTTCTTCTTCGAAAACATCTTCGGAATTGAGGACCCAACCTCCGGTATCAATGACGGAAAATTCCTGTCCCAACCATTCTGCTTTTCCATATTGGCGGTCACGGGTAGTTCCCGCTTCTTCGTTAACGATAGCCTGACGGGTTTGTGTCAAACGGTTGAATAAGGTTGATTTGCCTACATTCGGGCGGCCGACAATTGCTACGATATTACTCATAAATTTTATTTAATTGAGAATTGAGAATTGAGAATTGAGAATGAAAGGCAAATTTTTAACTCTCAATTCTCAACTCTCAATTCTCAACTCATTCTAGTTTGTATCCAAAATTTTTCAGGAGATTATCCCGGTTCCTCCAGTCTTTTTCGACTTTGACAAATAACTCCAGGAATATTTTTTTTTCAAAAAAGCGTTCAATGTCTTTACGGGCCATCGATCCCAGTTTTTTTATGGCCAGGCCTTTTTCTCCGATAATGATTCCTTTCTGGGAATCACGCTCAACGATAATCAGCGCCCTGATATGGATCAGGTCCTTGCTTTCGCTGAATTGCTCAACAACCACTTCCGTGGAGTATGGGATTTCCTGCTGGTAGTAGAGCAGTATTTTTTCCCGGATAATTTCCGTGACAAAAAAACGGGCAGGTTTATCTGTCAGCGCATCTTTTTCAAAGTAAGGAGGAGAATCGGGCAATAATTCCCGGATTCTTTTCTGCAGATAATCGATATTGAATTTATTGGTAGCCGAGATAGGAATAATCTCTGCCTGAGGCAATATCCCTTTCCACTCCACTACTTTTTTTTCAAGCTCTTTTTGATTAGTCAGGTCAATTTTGTTGATTACCAGTAAGGTATGGGCTTCGTTTTTTTGTACTTTCTGCAGAAAAAAATCATTTTTATCGATTTTTTCTACCATATCGGTGACATAGATCAATACATCCGCATCGCCCAGGGCAGATTCAGAGAAATTGAGCATGTTTTCCTGTAATTTGTAATTCGGGCGTAAAACACCGGGAGTATCCGAATATACGATCTGCATATCGTCTGTATTGACGATACCCATAATCCGGTGGCGGGTTGTTTGTGCTTTGGAAGTGATGATGGAAATTCGTTCTCCCACCAGCAAGTTCATCAAAGTTGATTTTCCCACATTCGGGTTTCCAACGATATTTACAAATCCTGATTTATGCACTTTGTTGAGTTGAGAGCTGAGAGTTGAGAATTGAGAATGAAAGGCAAATTTTTAACTCTCAATTTTCAACTCTCAATTCTTAATTTATTGGGGGTCGTATCCCCATTTGATGTATGTGGCTCCCCAGGTAAATCCGGCTCCGAAGGCGGTCAGGATGATGTTGTCTCCTTTCCGTAATTTCGGTTCCCAATCCCACAGGCAGAGGGGAATGGTTCCGGCGCTGGTGTTGCCGTATTTTTCAATATTAATCATGACCTTATCCGTGGATACTCCCATCCGATGTGCTACAGCATCAATGATGCGCAGGTTGGCCTGGTGAGGTACTACCCACTGGATGTCGTCCTTAGACAGGTGGTTTCTTGCCATTAGTTCCACGCAAGTGTCCGACATATTGGAAACTGCATGTTTGAAAACAACTTTACCATCCTGCCAGATGGTGTGTTGGTTTTTATCGACGGTTTCATGAGAGGCCGGATTAACAGATCCTCCTCCAATCATATTCAGGTGAGTCAGGCTGTTACCGTCCGTCCTCATGATAGAATCCATGAAGCCGACATTTTCAGTAGTTGCTTCAAGCAGAGCAGCACCACATCCGTCTCCAAAAATCGGACAGGTATTACGGTCTGTATAATTGGTAATGACGGACAGTACATCTCCTGCCAGGACCACTACTTTTTTATATTTCCCGGATGCAATGAATGATGCCCCGACTTCCAAACCATAAATGAATCCGCTGCATGCCGCACTTAAGTCGAAGCAGAAGGCGTTGGTCATTCCGGTTTTATATGCAGTAAGGGCGGCGGCATTAGGCATGATGTAATCAGGGGTAGAAGTAGCAAAGATTACAGCTTCCACCTCCAACGGATTCAGGTTGGTTTTCCGGATCAGTTCTTCCATGGCTTTAGCAGCCATGTGGGAAACTCCGGAGCCTTCTTCCGGTTTTAGGATTCTTCTTTCCTTGATGCCGATGCGGGTCATGATCCATTCGTCGGTTGTATCCACTTTAGTAGATATTTCCTCGTTGGTCATTACATAATTAGGTACATATCCGGCTATGCCCGCTATTACTGCATGAATATTGCTCATCTTGAATATATTTAATAGAAAAATGCCCTAAAAAGACGAATCATCCATCCTTCCTTTAGGGCTTGTTCCTGGTTTAAACTACATTTATTTTAAGCGCCAGCTTCTTGTTTGTCAATGATGACTTTGCCCTTATAATATAGTTTACCTTCATACCAATGTGCTCTGTGGTACAAATGATATTCTCCAGTAGCCTGACAAACAGCCAAAGCAGGAGCGATAGCTTTGTCATGAGTTCTTCTTTTTCCTTTTCTTGCCTGACCGGTTCTTCGTTTCGGATGTGCCATTTTCTTTCTTTATTAATTTTATTATTACTATTCTTCTTTCAGACCTTTCAACGCATCCCAGCGTGGATCGGAAGCTTCTTCACTGCCGTCATCATCCGTGATGATAATGTCGTCTCCTCCGTCCATATCAAAAGAGTCGTCATCCTCTTCCGTTTTAGCGGAATGTTTTTTCAGCTTCGAGGTCATTTGTTTGTTACATTTTCCGGGAGCATGTACATGTTTGATCGGAATGGTCAAAACGATAAACTCGTACAGAAACCAGGCCACATTGAGAATCCCTTCCGATTCGGGAATAACGACAATTTCATCGCTTTCTTCCGAATAATCTTTTCCGAATTTGACCACCAAGCGGTTGTTGGTGCTGATCGGAAGTTCCATGTCGTCTAAACATCTGTCACAAGGTATGATTACCGAACCTTCGATATTGAAGGTGAGTTCGAACATCGCTACTGTTTTCTTTACGGACAGCCTGACCTTGATTTTTCCTTTCTGGACATCTTCACCTCCAATGTTGACAAAAAACTGATTATCCAACTGATATTCATATTCCTGAATGTCAGTTTTCATGCTTTTTAAATCTACTTTATATGGATCAAATTTGCCCAAAATGCTCTGTTTTTTGTGAAAACCCTGCAAAGGTACGAAAAAAACAAATATAAAAAGAAAATTTCAGGGGAATAATTTTGTGCCGCTACTCGTTGTCGTACTTATTCAGTTCGATACGGAAGGTAGTTCCCTTGTTTAATTCGGAATGCAATACATATATTTTCCCTTTCTGGTAAGATTCTATGATTCTGCGAACTAAAGACAGTCCCAGTCCCCATCCCCGTTTTTTTGTCGTGTATCCGGGATGGAATATTGCGTCGAATTTGGATCTGGCTATTCCCTTTCCGGTATCCGAGACATCCAGGAGCACCCGTTTGCCTTTTTCCTGAAGGGTGATGGTTATTTTTCCCTGTCCGTTCATTGCATCGACTGCGTTTTTAATCAGGTTTTCGATGGCCCAGCCAAACAGGGATTCATTCATCAGCACCCGAACGGATTTTTCCGACAGCCTGCAATCGATGGTTACTTTGGATGAAATCCGCTTGTTCATATAACCGACAGCCTGCAGGATGACTTCGTTCAGGTTCATGGGTTCGGGGTCCGGGTTGGATCCGATTTTGGAAAACCGTTCGGCAATGGTTTTAAGTCGCTGGACGTCTTTATCCATTTCTTCCAGTAACTGGAGATCGGTATTTTTTGTTTTCAGGTATTCCACCCAGGCCATTAATGAAGAGATGGGGGTACCGAGCTGGTGTGCGGTTTCTTTGGATAGTCCGACCCAGACTTTGTTCTGTTCGGCTTTTTTGGAACTGTTAAGGGCGAGGAAAGAAATGACGATAAAAATAAAAACAACACCTAATTGTGCAAAGGGAAAAATCTGCAGCCGTTTCAATACGGTTGAGTCGTCGTAATACACATATTGAAAAGGGTGTCCGTCGACTTCCAGTACAATGGGGTCATGATTTTTCCTGAATTGGTTGACTTTCTTTTGAAGGAAGGCATCCCTTCCGTTTTCCGGGACCTGTATATTCATCGGTTCTTGTGTAATGGCACCGTTAGTGTCTGTTACAATTACCGGAATGGTGGTGTTTCCTTGCATCAGTTCGAAAAGCAGGTTGTCGTACTCGTTCATGATACTGGTTGAGTCGGATGAGTTGGATATCAGATGAAGGGATTTGGCCCAGATCTCGATTTTTTTACGCTCCTCTTCCTTCAGTTCGCTCATAAGCACGTTGGTCACCCATACGGAAACGATCGCGATGATGATTGCCGTAAAAATGAATGTATACTTGAACTTCTGTTTGGTTTCGTAATTGTTTTGCATGTATAATCAGGATGTTTATTCCCGGATTTCCAATACTACCGGGCAATGATCGGAGTGAACTGCCTGTTGCAGGATGGTGGCCGAATGTAACCGGGTTTTCATACACTCGGTTACAAGGTGATAATCGATTCTCCAACCCAGGTTCTTTTCCCTGGAACCGGCCCTGAAGCTCCACCAGCTGTATTGTTCTCCTTGCTGATTGTACTCCCGGAAGGAATCGACAAAACCCAATCCGATGAACTTGTCGAACCATTCGCGTTCTTCCGGCAGGAATCCGGAGTCTTTGGTGTGGCGTTCCGGATGATTAATGTCGATGGGTTTGTGGCAGATGTTATAATCACCGCAGATTATTAAGTTCGGTCGTTCTTTACGTAATTCCTGGAGGTAATCGGTAAACAACCCAAGGAATTCCATTTTCAGGGTCTGGCGTAATTCACCCGTCGTTCCGGAAGGAATATAGACACAGACAATGGTCAGGTCTCCGAAATCGGCCCGGATTACACGGCCTTCACTGTCAAAAAACGGATTGCCGATTCCTATGGAATGGAAGTCCGGTGTTTTTTTGCTGAAAAGGCCGACTCCGCTGTAACCTTTCTTTTGTGCAGAGTTAAGAATACAGGACTGATACCCCAGGCTTTGGAAGGTAAGTGTGTCGATCTGATCCGGTTGTGCTTTGGTTTCCTGCACGCAGAAAACATCCGGATTTTCGACTTCCAGCCACTCGAATAAACCTTTGCTGATCGCAGATCGTATACCATTCAGATTATAGGAAACTATTTTCATATATCGTGTTTTATCGTAAATCCGAAAGAAATGACTGTATTCATATTTCCGGATTTGATTTCTGTTCAAAATTTTAAATTCGACAACAAAAATAGCAAGATTTATTGTACTTTTGACCGTTTTAATAAAAATATAAAGACTAACTCATTAATAGTTATGATACAAAGTAACGAGTTCTTATTTCAAAACGAACTGTTGACCGAGGTGACCGGTCCGGGTGTTCAACGCCAGATCCTGGGTTATGACAACGACATTATGATGGTAAAAGTGATGTTTGAAACCGGAAGCGTTGGTCCGCAGCACAGTCACCCGCACGTACAGACTACCTATGTTTCCAGTGGGAAATTTGAAATAACCATCGGGGAAGAAAAAAGAATCTTATCTGCGGGAGATGGTTTTTATGCTCCTGCAAATAAGATTCATGGTGTTGTTTGCCTGGAAGCCGGAATTCTGATCGATGTATTCAATCCGGTCCGGGAAGACTTTCTGAGGAAATAACCCCTCTTATTCCAGGTAGGTATATCCGTAGAGTCCGGAGCGGTAATTGGACAGAAATTCCCGTCCTTCTTCGACGGAGATTTTACCTTCTTTCAGGGAAGATGTTACCCAGGACTCAACGGTGCGAACCAGCTTTTTCGGGCTGTACTGAACATAATCCAGTACATCGGCGATGGTTTCCCCGTCAATGATCTGTTCGATTTCGTAGCTGTCTTTATCGACGGAAATGTGTACCGCGTTAGTGTCTCCGAACAGGTTGTGCAGGTCCCCGAGGATTTCCTGGTACGCTCCCACCAGGAATACGCCCATGTAATAAGGCTCTTTTCCTTTCAGGGTATGTACCGGCAGGTGGTAGGTGTAGTTCTTCATGTTGATGAAGTTGTCGATCTTACCGTCGGAGTCACAGGTAATGTCCTGCAATGTCGCTGTTCTCGAAGGTTTTTCGTCCAAACGTGCAATCGGCATGATCGGAAAAACCTGATCGATTGCCCAGGAGTCGGGCAATGACTGGAACAGGGAGAAGTTACAGAAATATTTGTCCGGAAGCATTTTTGAGATTTTGCGAAGCTCTTCCGGAGCGTGTTTCATGTTGGTTGCGATCTGGTAAACTTCGCGGGCGATCGACCAGTACAGCCGCTCTACCTGGGCCCGGGTTACCAGGTCCAGCATCCCAAGACTGAAACGATCCAGGGCTTCTTCACGGATTTGTTGTGCGTCGTGCCAGGTTTCGATCAACCGGGGTTGATTCATTTCGTCCCACAATTTGTACAGATCCCGGACCAGTTCATGTGCATCTTCAGGGAGATTCTCGTCTTCGTCCCATTCCGGCAACGTAGCTGTTTCAAGTACTTCAAAAATCAATATAGAATGGTGTGCCGTCAGCGAGCGACCGGATTCAGTGATGATGTTGGGCTGGGGAATATCATTTTTAATGCAGACATCCACCAGGGTAGAAATGGAGTCGTTGACATATTCCTGGATGGAATAGTTCATACTGCTCTCGCTTCCGGAGGACCGGGTGCCATCGTAATCCACACCCAGACCACCGCCGATGTCTACAAACTCAACGGCGTAACCCAGGTTGCGGAGTTGTACGTAGAATTGGGAGGCTTCCCGGAGCGCATTCTTGATCCGGCGTATTTTCGTGATCTGGCTACCGATGTGAAAATGGATCAGTTTCAGGCAGTCTTCCATTTTATTTTTTTCAAGGAAATCGAGCGCTTCCAGCAGTTCGCTGGACGAAAGTCCGAACTTGCTGACATCGCCTCCCGATTCTTCCCATTTGCCGCTTCCCGAACTCGCCAGCTTGATCCGTATTCCGATATTGGGTCGGATTTTCATTTTTTTGGATAATTCGGCAATCAGTTTCAGTTCGTTCAGTTTTTCTACAACCAGGAAGATGCGTTTCCCCATTTTCTGGGCAAGGAGGGCCAGTTGAATGTAATTTTCGTCTTTGTATCCGTTACAGATAATCAGGGAGTCATTACTGGTATTGATAGCAAGTACGGCATGCAGTTCCGGTTTGGATCCGGCTTCCAGTCCAATATTGAATTTTTTTCCATGGCTGACGATCTCTTCCACCACCTGGCGCATCTGGTTTACCTTGATGGGGTAGATGATGAAATTCTGGGCATTGTAGTTGTACTCTTCCGCCGCCACTTTGAAACAATTGGATATTTTTTCGATCCGGTTATCCAGGATATCCGAAAAACGGAGTAACAGAGGAGCAGCCACATCACGAACGACCAACTCGTCCATTAATTCTCTCAGGTCAACAGCAGCGCCTCCTTTTTTCGGAGTAACCGTAATATGCCCTTTTTCATTGATGGAAAAATAATCCAATCCCCAGCCGTGGATGTTGTAAAGTTCGGCTGAGTCTTCCACACGCCATTTTCTCATTTTCTTAAAACGTTACGAATTACAAGTTACAAATGATAAGTTACGAGTTACATCCCGCTGATGAAAGAAGGTTGTAACTCGTAACCGTTTGAATTTCGTTGCGAAAGTAGTAATAAAAATTAATATTGAAAAACTTTACCTCCGGCGATTACTTCCTGCTTCACTTTGTCGAAAGTAACATACTCGTGTGTGCGTAAAGCTGCTGTTACCATGATACAGGCTATTGAATGGTTGTAACCCGCTTCCACAGGGGCGTTGGTTTGCTTGCGGCTACGGACGCACTCCATCCAGTTTTTCATGTGGCGGGAAGTCAGGTCATCGCCTCCGGTGTTGGCATCCGAGCTTACTTTGGCTCCTGATTCCAGGGAGAATTCTTCCAGTTTGTTTTCTTTCATTCCCATGCCGCGGGCGTCTCCTTCCTTCAGATAACCGTTGGATGTTACTTTGTTGGTGTCCAGGTTGAGTTCGCCTCCGTTGGAGTAATAGATTTCTTTTACACCTCCGGCTGAATTGGTGAATCGGGAAGAATAAAGCACCTGGAATCCGGATTTAGGATCGTTTTCAGGACCATAATCCATGACGGCTGTCATGGTGTCGTAGTTGGTGCGTCCGTCTTTCCAGAGGTAGATGCCTCCGTTGGCCGACACGCTGCGTGGATGATTCAGGCCGGTGAACCAGTGAACGGTATCGATCTGGTGGGCCATCCATTGTCCGGGAATGCCGGAAGAGTACGGCCAGAACAAACGGAATTCGAGGTATTTCCTGGGATCGAATTCTTCATAAGGCCGGTTCATCAGGTAACGTTTCCAGTCCAGATCTTCCTGAAGGCATTGTTTGACCAGGTCGACCCGGCGCCAGCGACCCGGCTGGTTGACGTTCCAGGTCATTTCGCACATGACGATATCTCCGAATTTTCCGGAGCGGATATAATCGTTGGCAGCATGGTAATTCGGACCGCTTCTCCGTTGGGAGCCTACCTGCAATACGATTCCCGCTTTCTTTGCAGCCGCTAAGGCCACCCGGGCATCGGCCATTGTTTCGGCAAACGGTTTTTCTACATAAACGTCTTTTTTATTTTGTGCAGCTTCGGCGACGTGCAATGCATGTTGAAAATCCGCAGTGGAGATAATTACAGCGTCGATATCTTTGTCTGCGTATAACTCGTCGTTGTTCCGGTAGGGCCTGATATCGTGTCCGAATGCATTTGTTAAATGCTGGACTCCTTCTTCCCGTCTTCTTTTCCAGATATCGGAAAGCCCGATAACATCAAAATTAAGTGCTTTGTTATGGTCCTTGAAACAAGGAAGCAGCGAACTTCTGAAACGGTCTGAAAATCCGATAATTCCAACGTTTACACGATCATTGGCTCCAATGATCCGGCCGTAGCTTTTGGCGCTCATTCCGGCACCTCCCAGGAAAAGTCCGGCGGAAGCCATTCCTGCTGTTTTTAGAAAGTCTCTTCGTGTTGTCATGATATCGATTAGATTTAATAAAAGAAAAAACGTTTTATCAAAGTGAATATTAAGGTGCAATATTAATGGTTTTTCCTGACAATCACAAGTAAAACTCATATATATGATTCTTGAATTAAAAATCTTACATTTGTACCCAAATAAATTTATTATGGATTATTCGTTTGTTTGCTTGGAATTGGAGGCTTTATGCCGGAAAACCGGTGCTTATCTGAGAGAGGAAAGCCGGCATTTGCTCCGGTCCGGGATTGAAATCAAGGGAGAAAACGATTATGTTACATACGTGGATAAAGAGTCCGAACGGCGTCTGGTCGAAGGTCTTCGTAACATACTGCCTCAAGCCGGTTTTCTGACGGAAGAAGGGACGGCTGTTCTGAATGGAGAAGTCTATTGCTGGGTTGTTGATCCGTTGGACGGAACTACTAATTTTATCCATCAATTGCCTCCTTATTCCATCAGTGTAGGACTGATGTGGCAACATGAAATCGTATTGGGATGCGTTTATGAAGTAACCCTGGACGAAGCTTTTTATGCCTGGAAGGGAGGTAAGGCCTGGATGAACGGACAAGAGATACGGGTTTCATCGACCCCACAGGTCAAAAACAGTTTGATCGCTCACGGAATTCCTTACCATGTAGAGCCCAAGTACGAATACCTGAGAAAAAGTATATCTAAATTCTATGGACTGTCGACTTCCCGATTGCTTGGATCGGCTGCGGCAGAAATTTGTTATGTGGCTGCCGGAAGGATGGATGCTTATTTTCATGACAACCTTTCTCCCTGGGATGTAGCCGGCGGGGCGATTATTCTCCAGGAGGCCGGTGGACAGATTTCTGATTTTTCAACCGGAGATAACTACATTTTCGGCAGGGAATTGTTGGCCAGTAACGGACGGATACACGAAGAACTGCTGGATATGCTGATAAGTTCAAGATAAATAAAAATAAAATTTTCTTTCTATTGTTTTTATTTTCAGAAAAACAATTACCTTTGTAAAATTGTTTATGCAATTATTGTTTATGAAACTTTCTGGAAAAATAGATCATGATGAACTTTTCGCCATACTCAGCGGGCGGATTTCGATGTTGATTAACCGTTATTTGTACAATAAATTCAGGGAGGCAAACCTGGGAATAACCGTAGAGCAATGGACGATTCTGGCTTGTTTGTGGAAAAAAGATAAAGTGACCCAACAGGCATTATCGGAAACTACATTCCGGGACCAGCCTTCCATTACCCGGTTGATCGATAACCTGGAAAAACGGAACCTGGTTATTCGGGTGCCGGATCCTTCTGATCGCAGGATCAAGCTGATTTACCTCACCGAACAAGGAACCGCTTTGGAAAAACAATCGACGGATATTGTCAGTGATGTGGTTAATAAGGCTCTTTCCGGAATTTTGGATGAAGAGGTGCTGGTTTGTCGCAATACCTTAAAGAAAGTATTGGAAAATTTAGCTTAAACAAAATGAGACAAAGGTATATGTAATATTGTTTTTTTTATTAGTTGCATAAACAATTATTGTGCTGTTATTTAATCTGAAAAAAGATCGAAATATGAAGCGGATATTACTATTTATTTCCATTGGTATTTTCAGTTGTGTTCAATTGTATTCCCAGGCCACCGTTTTATCCTTGGAAGACTGCCTGAACCTGGCTTTAAAGCAAAGTCATGATTTACAAATCAAACAGGAGGAGTTGAAAATAGCGGAGTCTAAAAAGAAACAGGCGGTAAGCGGTTACCTTCCCAAAGTGGATGCCACTCTGTCATACTTTCATTTAAGTGATCAGATGTATTTATTGTCGGAAGATAAATTTTTACCGATCGGGACTAAAATGGCAGACGGCAGCTTCGGATTTCGCCAGGATCAGGTGAATAATCAATGGACCACGATTAATGGCCAGCCGGTTCCTCTGGATGCCGGAGGCAATCCGTTCAATCCGAAAACCGATCCGGATAAGATTATGTGGAAGGATTATACTACAATTCCCAGGGATGAACTGGCTGTTGATTTACGCAATACTTTTGTCGGAATGCTTTCGCTGGTACAACCTATTTATATGGGAGGCCGGATTTATGAAATGAACAAAATGGCTAAGATAGGAATGGAGATTGCTAAAGAACAACAAACGATGGAAACTCATGAAGTGTTGTACAATACCGAGGCAGCTTATTGGAGTGTTGTTTCCATAGCCAACAAAGTAAAGGTAGCATCCGATTATCAAAAGTTATTGACACAGTTGAATACGGATGTGACTGAGTTCCAGAATGAGGGAATGGCTACTAAGGCGGATGTGTTGAAGGTCAGGGTTAAATTGAATGAGGTCAACCTGAACCTTACAAAAGCTGAAAACGGACTTAGCCTGGCCAAAATGAATCTCTGTCAGATGATCGGCCTTCCGATGGATGAACCCATTGCATTGAGTGATGAGGTTCGACCGAAGGAGATTGTTGCAGCTCCGCTTGAAATGGCTAACCTGGAAGATGCATTGAACAATCGTTCGGAAATAAAGAGCCTGGAAAAAATGCTGGATCTGTCCGAGTCGAAAAAGAAACTGGCCGTTGCCGGATACCTGCCTGAAGTAGGGTTGGTTGCTAGCTACGTTTATTCGAATCCTGATTTTTTTAATGGTTTTGAGAAAGAATTCTCCGGGACCTGGAATGTCGGTGTCATGATGCGTATTCCGATTTTGCACTGGGGGGAAAACAAACAAAAAGTACGGTCTGCGAAAAGTGAACGTATCATAACGGAAACGAAGCTGACTGATGCTAAGGAAAAGATTGAGCTGCAATACCGTCAGGCGGTTTATAAAATAGAAGAGTCCGGAAAGAAACTGACAGCATCAAATGCTAACCTGGAGCAGGCTGATGAAAATTTGAAATATGCTCAATTTGCTTTTGACGAGGGTTTAGTGGGTGTCACGGATGTATTGGATGCTCAGGTCTCGCGTTTTTCAGCTTATTCCGAACGTTCGGATGCACAAATCGAGTTGAAAATCAATCAATTGTTTTTGAAAAAAGTATCAGGAAAAATGAAATAAAAATTCAATTATGGATAGAAAAAGACAAAACAAATCGTTGGTGACGGCACTGATCATTTTGATTTCGGTGATAATAGCTGTTTCTGTGGTTGGGATTTTTGTGCTTCGACCCGAACCGACTTACTGGCAAGGAGAGGTTGAAGCCAAGGAAGTACGTATTTCGGGAAAAGTTCCGGGCCGGATCGAGCGCTTTTTTGTAGAAGAAGGCCAGACCGTTCGTCAGGGAGATACATTGGTTGTACTGAGCAGCCCGGAAATCGATGCGAAGTTACAACAGGCCACAGCGGTGGAGCAGGCGGCTTCCGCTCAAAGTCAGAAGGCAAACAAAGGTACACGGAAGCAGCAGATTGAAGCTGCTTATGAACAGTTTCAACGGGCAAAAGCCGGAGAGGAAATAGCCAGAAAGACGTTCGAACGTGTTCAGAACTTGTACGGCAAAGGCGTGTTGGCCGCTCAGAAAAAAGATGAGGCTGAGGCTAATTACAAAGCATCATCTGCATTGGCTAAGGCTGCTCAATCACAGTATGAACTGGCTTTAGCCGGTGCGCAGCAGGAAGATAAGGATGCAGCCCGTGCCTTGTTAAGTCAGGCTCAGGGGGTAGTCAATGAGGTAGAAGCGTATAAACAGGAAACCTGTCTGACAGCTCCGATTTCCGGTGAGATTTCGGATATTTTCCCCAAGGAAGGGGAACTGGCCGGCACGGGATCACCGATCATGAATGTATTGGATTTAAATGATGTATGGGTTATTTTTAATGTGCGGGAAGACCGGTTGTCGGAAGTCAGGCAGGGAGCCGAATTCGATGCGGTAGTTCCTGCATTGGGAAATCAAAAAATCCGCTTGAAAATCATGCGCATTAAAGCCCTGGGAAGCTATGCTACCTGGAAAGCTACGAAAGTTTCCGGAGAATTTGATCTGAAGAGTTTTGAAGTCAAGGCCAAACCGGTCGGAACAGTCGACGGGTTGCGTCCGGGAATGAGTGTCCGTACCCAAATCGGAAAATAAAGGATGAAACAACAAGGAGTCATAGCTGTCGTGCGAAGAGAACTGCACCGGATGGTGTCGCGAAGGATTTACCTCGTGACCATCTTCCTGATCCCCCTTTTCTCGTATATCCTTTTTATGACATTGTTTCATTCCGGCTTACCGACCAATCTGCCTTTGGCCGTGATCGATCAGGACAATACTTCGTTGTCCCATAACCTGATCCGTCAGATAGACGTTTTGCAAATGTCCGAAGTCAGGATGCACCTGAGTGATTTCCGGGAAGCGGAGCACGAAATGAAGAAGGGTGCTATTTTCGCTTTTGTGATCATTCCGAAAAATATGCAGGCAGATCTGTTATCGGGTCATCAACCGGAACTGACTTTTTATTATAACAATGCGTATTTTATTCCCGGTTCCCTGCTGATGAAAGACCTGAATCTGATGTCTTCTCTTTCGTCTGCATCAGTCTCCCTATCTACAGGATTAGCCAAAGGGAAGACGGTGGAACAGATCATAGGCGAATTACAGCCGATTGTGCTGGATAGTCATTTGATTGGGAATCCATATACCAATTACTCGGTATATTTATCCAATGTATTGATGCCCGGGATATTGCAGTTGATGATTTTACTCCTTACGGTTTTCAGTATCGGATTGGAGTTAAAAGAAGCGACGAGTCGCATCTGGTTATACACCGGTGGTAAATCCATACTGAAAGCACTGGCTGGAAAATTACTTCCTTATACCTTGATTTTTACGGCGATCGTTATTTTTCAGAATGTTATTCTTTTCCGGATTTCTGATTTTCCGTTGCACAGCCATATACTGACTATGATTGTGGCTTCCATTTTGTTTGTGTTAGCCACGCAGGCCCTGGGCGTTTTTATTATCGGTACCTTACCGATATTGCGTAATGCGATGAGTTTTGGGGCGGTAATGGGTATATTGGGTATCAGTTATTCCGGGTTTACCTTTCCGGTCGAACAAATGCCCCTGGTGGTTCAGCCCTTGTCGTGGTTTTTTCCGATGCGGCATTTTTTTCAGATCTATCAGAATAGCGCGCTGAATGGTGCTCCGCTCGTTTATTACTGGCATTCGTACCTCATACTGGCGCTCTTTTTAATTTTACCGTTTATTGTCATGATCCGGTTGAAGAAAGCAATGATTTATCAAAATTATCCGGCCCAATGAAGAAAATAACTTTCAACGATTTCCAGCGGTGTTTTTTTGATATGCTGTATATCTGGCGCAAAGAATTCTTGCGGATCATGCGTGATCCCGGAGTTCTGGTGATATTTTTTGCGGCAACGTTGTTGTATCCGCTTCTGTATGGGATGATCTACAAACATGAAGTGGTACGGGATATTCCGGCAGCAGTCGTCGATTTGTCGTATAGTTCGCTGAGTCGCCGTTATATCCGGTCTCTGGATGCAACTCCGGAATTGAAAGTTTCCAATAAATGCCATGACCTGGAAGAAGCCAAGTCTCTCTTTTATAAACATGAGATACATACAATTATTTTAATTCCGGAAGATTTTGACGATCAGATCATTCAAGGAAAACAAACTCATGTTTCCGCCTATTTCGATATGAGTAGTTTTTTGTATTACAAAAATGCCGTGTCGGCCGTTAGTTTTGCCACGAAAGATGCAGGTGCCGAAATTCAATGGACAAACCTGGTTAATTCCGGGTTGACCGAACAGCAAGCCACGTTGGCTGCAGCTCCTTTCCGGTACGAAGGGATTGCATTATTCAATCAGGGAGGTGGTTTTGCGAGTTTCTTGCTGCCGGCTGTCTTGATATTGATCTTATACCAAACCATGATGTTGGGAATCAATATGATGTCGGGGATGGATTGGGAAAGGAATAACCTGAAAGCACTGGTGCCGATGAATAGCCGTTATCATGGAACAATCCGTATTGTGTTGGGTAAAGGTCTTTGTTATTTTACCTTGTATGTGGTACTGACGTTTTATGTACTTGGGTTTATTCCCCGGTTATATAATTTACCGCACATCGGGCATCAGTTCAACCTGGTCCTGTTTATGCTTCCGTTTTTATTGTCCAGTATTTTTCTGGCAATGACCTTGTCCGTTTGGATGCGGAACCTGGAAAGTGCATTTCTGTTACTTTTATTCTTAACGATGCCGTTGCTGTTTCTGGCAGGGGCTTCCTGGCCGCAGACCGATATTCCCCTTTTCTGGAAGATAGTCAGTTATTTCTTTCCTTCCACGCATGGAGTGCAAGGTTATATCCGGATCAACACCATGGATGCCGATCTGTATGAAGTAGGTAAGGAGTATCTGATGTTGTGGTTGCAGACCGGTGTTTACTTTTTTACAGCTTGTTGGGTGTATAACAGGCAGATTAAGAAGTCAGTTTCTAAAAATGCCACTTTTTCCATGTGACCGGATAATATATTTTACGGGTTGGAGTCTACGCCGAATAAAGACTGGATGAGGTTACCGTTCTTGTCCACATTCAAATGCTCATTGTACCAGTTGCGCTTGGTTTAAAAATGAAAGTCAGAGACTTCCTTTTAACACGTCGTAGTCAGAGACTACGACGAACAGGGGTTTACTCATACTCTTAATTTTCTATCACCTCCACTTTTTCAATAATAGGTTTACGAAGCCCCTTTGTTGAAAAATAATAGTTTTCATAATCATCATAGCTAGTATAATAACCATTTAAGTATAAAAAATACGCTACTGTCTCTTTTTCGTTTTCTGTTAACTCATTGTGAATCGTAAAATAATTATGAGCATTAAGATATTGCGTGAATTTTTCCAAAAAAGACTTAAATGACAGACTTTTATAGCTTTTTTCTATAGAGAAAGAAGGTTTAAAACATCTCTCTAGTTCATCACAACGAAAAGGGTGATTTCCTTTTAATGCCTCAGATGAAAGAGAGTCAAGATTACAATTATCATATTTCTTATCATACAAAAGATTTCTCCTTAAGTTAAATATAGTTATATATCCAATCTGTTCTTTTACTTCAGTAGAAAAAAATAACATTTCAGAATAAAATAAATCGTTGTCTAAAACGGCATTCTTTAATTCATTGTTTTCCTTCAAAGAATTCAGAGGTTTACACGATCCTAATTGCAATATAACGATAATTAGGATCAAAATAAATTTCTTATCTTTCATAATAATTTTCCCTTTTTAATAATTTCGCCTTTTATCAAATTTTTCTTGTACTCTAGCTTTATCCTCATTATATATAGCTCTTGTTTCTGCAGGATTTTTACTACCTTCTATTCTTTCTCCTTTTTCATCATAATGATCTTTCATTTTCCCTTGATCAAAATCATATTGATGTTGTACTTCATGAGCTACGGTTGTATAGTTAGATTTTTCGAGCCCATTATTCAGAGTTTTTTCGGAAAAATTATACTTCGTTGTAGTTCCTATACCTTCGCCTTTTATTGCCTTAGCCTTCGCCGCATTTATTGTCTCAGACTTACTACCCGGAACAACACTGCCTCCACTACTTGATTTTACTCTAGTATCAATCTCATGAACATTGTCACTTTTTACTAAAGTAGTAACCTGTTTGACATAACTTGCATCCCCACTATTTAACATTTTATTATATCCATCAAGAATCTGTCCCACATGGCTATCTGTTGGCACATTTACTGTTCTCCCTTTACTGTCTTGTAGAGTTCCTTGAGTTGTATATTTAAGATTCTGCATTTTTCCGCCTACACTGACAATAAAAAAAATATCCCTTCCATCTGGATCAATCTTATTAATAGGGTTATTCCCGCAATAGGCATACGGCGAGATCCAATAATACTTTTCCGCTAGCGGATCCATCGTCATGAACCTACCCAGTGCCGGGTCATAGACCCTGGCTTCGAAGTCATACACATTGATCTTTCCCAGCCTGTTGAGTTCCTTTCCTGTGAACTTATCCATCCAGTAGTGGTTTTCATCGTTCCGGCTCAAGCCATTTTCGGCCATTGTCAGTCCGAAGGGATAGTAGTTGTCCGTCTGGTAAACACTGCCCGTGGAATTCAGGATCACCCGGTTGCTTCCCAGGTGGTCCCTGATGCAGTAGTAGTTCGTCCACGAACCGTTCTCCTTCGACAGGTAACCGCCTTCTGTTCTCAGCATCACCAACTGGTTGGATACATAGATCCTGTTACCCGAGTAATCCTTCTTCAGGTCTCCTTCCGTGGGGCTGGTGAACTCCATCCTGCGTTTCGAGCCTCCTGCATCGTACAGGTAACGCAGGCAGTCGCCGTTCGAAAAGTCTATTTTCTGGGGTAAATTTAAGCAATTGTATTCAATATTCCTAATGCCCTTGTTCTTGTCGGTGATCATGTTACCGTTCGCATCGTAGGTGTATTCCGGA
>JAVBKV010000039.1:0-23614 GCA_031553885.1 Bacteroidales bacterium | reverse complement strand
CTACAGCCTAAAGTATGCAAAAAAAGGGAGATAAAAGGAATGTAATAACCTGAAAACAGAAATAGTCGAAAAAAAAGCATGAATGATGAATCTATTGCTCTTTTTTCGACTATTTTATTGGTCTTTTAGCGAATTGGCCTTTGTAATATCCCGTAACATTTCCACTTTCGGAACCAAAGCATCAATATCTTCTTTTGTTACCAGAAAATCAGAATTATACCGCCCTTCTACATAAGCAGCTTTAATTAAATTGAAAAGTCGCATTTCCTCTTTAGTATCCTGAGGAAAAACAAACATCAATTCTTCAGAATATTTCTTGACCGAAGCTGAAAGCTTGGAAAGGTTGTGTTGTTTGTTGTTTTGTAAAGTGAAAACTAAACGTATAGCGTAATATAAGTTTTCGCAAGCTTGATGTAAATCAAATGATGCCGTTGCATATCTTTCTTTTTCATAATCAAAATAAGCATGGTCTAAGAAATGAGTAACTTTTTCTAATTTAGCTTTAAAGTATTCTTCTGCTTGTTGTTTTATTTCATCATACCTAAGTTTCCTTTTTCGGGCAAGTTTGAATTTACCGCTATCGTAAAGGATAACCCCTTCTTCCTTCACTTGTGTATAAAAATACCGTCCCTCGGAAAGGTCTTTATTCAGCTTCTTCATGTCTTCGTTGATAAACTGTACAGGAGGTTGCCTGTCCGGGTCTTTGGCTTGTTTGTAATAAATATTTTCAATATTATCCAGTACCTTCCCAACACTGCCATCGGACACTCCGCTGCTAACAACCAGAATATCATAATCACTAACGTAGAACTGGATTTTACCGAATTCAAACCGTTCGTCATAATCCACATATTCATTACGTGCGTAGCTTCCATAAAGAATTATCATTTCTGCATGCGGAATCCGTTTCCGTATCAAATCGACAAGGAAATTCAATTCTTCACGTTTCTTCGGCGGTAAATATGCAATAGACTTTTTCATGGGAATAAACCTGTTTTTATGATGATTAGAAAAAAGCATCACAAATATAGTCATTTTCAAGGATTATAATCACAATCTTAATCCTTTCTTTTTCTTCTTGGGCGGTTGGATAAGTTGCGGATTTTCTTCGTAACTGTTTTGATTAACAGGTAGAATATCAAGTATGCCTGTAGCCAATGATTCCAGTCCCAGATTGACGGATTGCCCTTGTTCCATTTCTTCTTGTACTTCTGTATGATGATTTTGCATTTTGCTTTCCTCTTGGTGATTTTGTGTTTTCTCTGGATTGGTAAACAGTTCATGGAAAGCATTGGCCGAAAATTCCTTACCCAAACGGAAACCATTCAATGCGGTTTTGCTGTTGCCGTCAATGAATGTCACTCCGTACAACCGTCCCTGTTCATTATGCCTGAAAATCGGCAAGATATTTTCTTTTATCAACAGCGATTCCAATTCTTGCTTTGAACTTGTACTTTGCATCACAGAACGGATAACCGGGATTAACCGTTCCCGGATTCCTTTTTCTTTCACCGTCTGCTTTGATTTTTCAAACTTGTTTAGCAAGGCATTGTATCCAACTTGTTTGCCGAACAACGATGATTTGAACGGGGTACCGATGCGTTTCCCGTTGTCGTCCGTTGCCGAATAAACAATGCCATTATATAGTTGTCCTTGTGGATTCATTCCCCTGACATCTTCAACCGTAACATTCATTATTTCCAATACGGTACGGAACTCCCCGAATGATTGGAAATTGTAGTTATTCATTATCGTTTTGACAATGTTTGAAACTTGATGTTTTACATCTCCCCGTTTATAATCAACTTTCTTTATTGGCGTTTCATACGACCGCTGTTTCTTTTCTGCCGGATGCAAATTGTATTCCTGTTCCAGATTCCGGCAAATATTCATTGACCGGAGGTTCTCAAAATTACTGTCAATCTTCTTTCCTGTTTCATCTACCCGGATGCTGACCACGTGCAGGTGGCTGCGGTCGATATCAGTATGTTTGAAAACAATGTAGGGCTGGTTACCGTATCCCATACTCTCCATATATTTTTCTGCTATTTCCGAAAGTTGTTCATCGTTCAATTTATCTTTCGGGTCGGGATTGAGTGATAAATGGAATACCGGTTTCTCCGTCCGTTTATTTACCGCAAGGTACGGTTCAAAGGATTTCATACAAAGCGAAAACGAGAAACTTCCGTCCTGTTTTTCGAACATATTCCGTGAGAAAAGAACATTTGCTTCGTCCTTTTCCAGTTTCAATTTATTATAGTTTATGGTTCCGAAAAGGGAAGAATTGGAACTTATTTTTGCAACCATCGCTCTTCAAAACTCTTTGTTAATTGTACGATTTCTTTGCTTAAACCGGAAAGGGTTATTGTCACCTGTTCCAGTCTATAAAGCAAAGCCAATGCTTTTTTCTCTTCAAAATTGGCTTTCAATGCCTTTACAATCTGGTTATAGTTGTTTGCAATGCCCCTGAATTGGGAATAAAACTGTGTCAATCGCATGACATAATCCGACATGGATTTGTCGATTCTTATTGTCTTGATTGGCTTATCCAACATACAGGATTTAATAAAATGGGCTTTGATTTTTGAGGCTGAAAGCTCGAAGCGTGTCAGGAAACGGGCGTTCTCCATTTCGTTCAGTTTAACCGAATAACGGAAAACGGCAGGGTCTAACTTCGGTTTTCGTCCCGCCTTCTTCCATTTTTTTGAATTGTTATCTATCATAAATTTATTGGTTCAATATTATTATTATTCCATTCATCCACCATGAGGGTGGATGTTTCAGGATAGCCGACTTTGGAGGCTATCCAACCCCAACCGACTTTGGAAGGTTGGGCGAGTTAATTTTGAGAGCCTGGAAATATTCCGGGCGCCTCAAAATACAACTCGCCTTAGCTGAATGCTAAGAAAATCCGTCCTGTAAAGGGACGGATTCGAGGATGCGAAGACGGGTAGGCTTCGCCATTGGTTAATTGAAAATTTTAATCGGATGAATTTTCAATTTCATTTTCCCCGTCATCATAATTTTCTTCGTCTTCACTGCTATCGTTGCATTCTTTCGGATTATGCAACCAGCTCATGATTTTTTTATTATCCTCTTCCATAATTTGATTAAGCAAGTCCTTATGGGTGCTGAAATGATGGGAAAGGATAGCATCAGCAAGGGAAGATGTGCTTACGTGCTGTTCCCGGAATAAAAAAGCTGTCCTTCGCATTTTCCTGTGGATTTGGCTGCTTACGTAAATCACCATGCGCTCCCTGATTCTCTTGTCAGGGCAGAAAAGTTTAATATACTTCTCTTTTGAAATTCTTTTTTGTTTCATCTGTAGAATAAATTTAGATGTTATTAATAATATACAGGTGCAAATAAAAAGATAATTATTTTCATGTCAATGACTTACGTTTTCAATGCTTCGCATTGCCGAATGTTGCATCCGGTTCGGTATTCCGGTAGTTTAAAGTGCGTTATTCCGCTATTCTTATTCCACCATAAAAACAAGTTGTAAGGGTGGAAACAGGAAATTTTTTGCTTCCTTGTATGATATAGGATTTGATTGTAGTTTTGATTGTATTAATTGTTTCAAAAGGTATTTACTTTTTGGAATTATATCTACAATCAAAATCAATATCAAACTTGATATTCATTCAATCAATTGGGAAATTTGTTAACCGGTCAATCCTTAAATTCATTGCATGATTGATTTTCTGAATATGAAAATTAACTTTCTGAACGATTTCCAGTGCCAAAAGCTACCGTTGACTGCCTTATGCTACCACTGTGTTAAAAATCCATTGTTGTCAGGAATTTTCTATTTTACTTTGCCCCGTGATAACAAGTTACACTTGTTACTCCGGATGCAAAAGAACGCAAAACAAAGAAGTGAACTATCTGATTTTTGCAGGTATGGTAACTCGTTCTTTACTTTTGCATCAGGTATCATGCAGATTATTAATATTAAATAGCGAGAAAAAAATTATGGAACTGAAGATGATTGAAGGCAAGGCCTTTGAGATGATGAAGGAGAGGTTTGAGGACTTCTCCAAACGGATTAAAAAACTTTGTGGCGGTGAAAAGGAAAAAGCAAATTGGTTGGACAATGAAGATGTCTGCCGTTTACTGGGTATTTCCAAGCGGACATTACAATCCTACAGGGACAGGGGGACACTGGCGTTTTCCCAAATTGGTCACAAATGCTATTACAGGCCAGAAGATATTGAAAAACTATTATCAACCGGAACCGGAAAAACTAATCGGAAATAAAACAGGAATGAATATGTATAATACGGATTTGGATATATTAAACCGGCAATCAGAAGAGGTCAGGATTTTTTGTTTGGTATTGAGTGAACTTCTTGATGATGTTGAAACTGCCCTTAAAAACAGCAAACCCCACCTGAACGGGGAAAAGTTCATGGATAACAAGGATGTTTGCCGGATACTGCACCTTTCACCCCGTACCCTTCAGGAATACCGAGACAAAGGAAAAATCGCTTTTATCAAACTGGAAGGAAAAATCATCTACCGCCAGTCGGACATTGAAAAGATGCTCACGAATAACTTTTTTCCTGCGATTGAATAGTTTATCTTTTTTTCAATTTGTAAACACCCCTTCCATGGAAAGAAAGAATAAGGCAATCCTTCACCAACATTTACTCTTTCGAGGTTACGAGAAAGGAAGAAATGTTGAGTGAACCGTCAGGCTTGGGATTGCTGTTTCTTTCTTGGAATGTACCTTTGTGAGCAAAATGAAATAAGATGTTTTTATACTTGAGTGAATAAATACAGTTAATAATACCAACTTGAGTAATTTATTTATACTTTCGTTAAGTAATTATCAACTAAAGAGATTAAAAAATGAATAGAAATAACAAGTCGAAAATAAAACAGGAAATTGGCCGATTGCTTCCTCAATCAATAGAATTTGAAAGTGCTGTCTTAGGAGCATTGCTAATCGATGCAAGAACATATTCTATTGTTTGCAACATCTTAGCTCCAGAATATTTCTATGATAAAAAACATGAGTTAATTTATTCCGCTATTTTAGATTTAGCAAGTCAAAATAAACCTATTAATATCATTACTGTCTCTCAAGAATTGAAGAAAAATGGGAATATAGATTTTATAGGAGGCTCTCACTATATTGCAGAATTGAGTTCAAAATGCGATTCTTATGCACATACAGAATATCATGCAAAAATTATTAAAGAAAAATACTTAGCTCGAAGAACAATTTCTTTAACAAATAGTATCCAAGAACAAATCTATGATGATAATTACGATATAGATACTGTTTTGGAAAAATTACAGAAAGAAGCCTTTTGTATGATGAAAAATTTCTCGGATGACGAACCTAAACAAATAAATCCAGCCATTCGCAATTCAATCGAACAATTAATGAAAAATTCACAAACATCAAAAGGAGTTAATGGAATACCTAGTGGGTTTGATGATTTAGATAAAATAACTTTCGGGTGGCAAAAAGGAGATTTTGTCATTATCGCCGCTCGTCCAGCAATGGGTAAGAGCAGCTTTATTCTTTCAATGCTAAAAAATATTGTTATTGAAAACGGAATTTCAGTTGGAATATTTTCTCTTGAAATGACAGAAGAACAATTATTAAATAGGCTAATCTCAAATATATGCGATATTTCAATTGAAAAAATTAGAAGTGGACTACTACCAGCTTATGAATGGGAAATGCTTGATTATAAGTTAAAGGAACTTTATGATGCTCCCATATATATTGATAATACTCCAACCCTTTTTATTGAAGCATTATGTAAGAAAGCTAGAAATTTGGTTATAAACCATGATGTTAAAATTATTTTTATCGATTATATCCAATTAATGGCAGTTGTAGGAAAATATACAGAAAACAGATATGCAGAAGTAAATTATATTTCCAGAACACTTAAATCACTTGCCAAAGAATTAAATATTCCTATTATTGCCGTTTCTCAACTAAATCGAAGTGTAGAAAATCGTACTGATAATAAAAAACCTCAATTATGGGATTTAAGGGATAGCGGAACTCTTTGTGATGATGCAGACATCATCTGCTTTATTCACCGCCCTGAATATTATAAAATTTATACAGATGAAAAAGGGAATGATTTAACCGGAAAAGCGGAGATTATGGTATCAAAAAATCGAAATGGAGCTACGAAAGATTTAATGCTTAGGTTTCAACGAGAATATTGTCGTTTTTCAAATAATAAAATTGAAGATGAACGTCAAGAATATCATTCTCGAATTAATAAAGATAGCTTCCCAAAAACTACTGATAACTCTGAAACTCCATTCTAAAATATGTAGTTATGAATGAAAAATTAGATTAATATATCTCCATTTGGTTATAAAAAACGGGCAGACGGATTAAACCGACTTGCCCATTTTTTTTGAACGCCTGTTCTTAATGTTATGCAGAAAACAAACTTTTCACTTTTTGCATATCCCGTAAAATACTTGTATCGAGTACCCGTGCATAATGTTTTGTCATGGTCGTATCAGAATGACCAAGCATTTTAGCGACATTTTCCATACTTACCCCGTTTGCCAAGCAGACAGAAGTGGCATATGAGTGCCGGGCTGTGTGCGTTGTAAGCCTCTTGTTAATTCCGCATAAATCAGCTATTTCTCGAAGATAAGCATTCATCTTTTGATTGCTTGGAACCGGGAATAATCGACCGTTTTTAACACATTCAGGATGATTGGCGTACTTTTCAATCAACTTAATAGGTAACGGTAACAAAGGGATATTACACATATTCTTTGTCTTTTGGCGAGCTTTCCGTATCCATAATTCTCCGTCCTGACCTTTGACGATGTGTTCAGCCGATAATTGCTGTACATCCGTGAACGCGAGTCCAGTCATGCAGCAGAAGAGGTAAATATCCCGAACTTGCTCAATCCTTCCGATGGTGAAGTTTTTAGCTGTAATAGTTTGAATTTCCTCGATAGTCAGAAATTCGGGATTTGTTTCTTCCTGTTTAAATTTAATCCCTGTAAACGGACTTTTCTTTATCCAGTCATTTTCTAACGCTATTCGCACCATTTTCTTAATATGTTTCAGGCGTACAACGGCGGCATTCTGCGTATTCTGTTTCTCTACTTTCAGAAATATATCGAATTCATGGATAAAAGAGGGAGTAAGTTCAGTCAGGGCAATATCAGATAGTTTATATTTTCTCTGCATGAATTCTTTCAGGTAACGCACGGTCGATTCATACCGCTGAACTGTCTTGAAAACATAATCCTTTCCGATTAACTGCTGACATTGCGCATTATGTTCCGCAAAGACCTGAAGTAAAGTTCTCTGGGTTTCGCCGTTTCCGTAGTAAATATTTTTGATTCGTTCGGCGGTAATTACCTTATTGTTTTCTTCCAACTCCCGATAGATTTGGTAAAGTCGGACACGGGTAGCCTCAATATACCTGTTCAATTCCTCTACATTACGTCCTTTTCCTCTGACACATTCTTTTGGCTGATTCCAATGTTCAACAGGCGCACTGCGTTTGATTTGGATATCAGACGTTTTCCCGTCGACAGTGATTCTCATACAAATTGGGGCCTCCCCATTCTTCATCAATTTGCTTTTCTTTAAGAAAAACAAAACTCTAAACGTTTTTCTTCTCATTTTACATCGAATTTTAGTGAAACAAAATTAGTTGTTTCCTTTCAAAATCATGCTACGCAAAATGATGATAATCAGTGAAATAAAACCTAAATCGTGGGACTTTTTTTCGGAACTCAAAGTCCCACGATTTGACCACAGAAAGTTTGCCTTAAAATGGCCTTTTTTGCTCTGTCGCTTTAAAACAAAAATCCCCGAAATCGTTGAATTTCAGGGATTTGCTTTATTTTACTTTTTGAACCTGTTGTCCCACCAGGATTCGAACCTAGGCAAGCTGAACCAAAATCAGATGTGCTACCATTACACCATGGGACAATCCTATGCTTTTTAGAAAAGCGATGCAAAGTTACTGCTTTTTACCGAAATTGCAAATTTTTTATCAATATTTTATTTCACAATTAACAGGTAATAGTTCTTCTTTCCTTTTTGAACTAAAATATACTTGTCTCCAATGAGAAAAGAAGAGTCCATAATCATATCAAAATCAGCGAGTTTATCTTTATTGACGCTTACTCCTCCACTCTGCACCAGTTTACGCATTTCTCCTTTGGAAGGAAAGACAGCCGCCTTTTCCGTCAGCAAATCAACCGCTTTCATACCCAAATCCGATTGAGCGATTTCAAATAGAGGCACTCCGTCGAAAACGGCAAGCAATGTATCTTCATCCAGTTTTTTGAGAACTTCCGAAGTAGAATTACCGAAAAGGATATTGGAAGCCTCAACCGCCATTTCATAATCTTCTTCCGAATGAACCATACAGGTCACTTCTTTAGCCAGCCGTTTTTGTAACGGACGCAGGTGAGGTACCGCCTGTTGTTCGGCGACCAGGGAGTCTATTTCTTCTTTGGGAAGGTCTGTAAAGATCTTGATGTATTTTTCGGCATCCGCATCGCTTACATTCAGCCAGAACTGATAGAATTTGTAAGGAGAAGTATATCTTCTATCCAACCAGACATTACCGGATTCGGTTTTTCCGAACTTTCCTCCGTCTGCCTTGGTAATCAACGGACAGGTCAAGGCAAAAGCCTCACCTCCGGTTTTGCGACGGATCAACTCCGTTCCTGTGGTGATATTTCCCCACTGGTCAGACCCCCCCATTTGCAACCGGCAATTGTAGTTGCTGTATAAATGCAGGAAATCGTATCCTTGCACCAACTGGTAAGTAAACTCGGTAAACGACATCCCATCGGTTGCCTCGCCCGTCAGCCGCTTCTTTACAGACTCTTTCGCCATCATGTAATTAACGGTGATATGTTTACCTACATCCCGGATAAAATCCAGGAAAGAAAAATCTTTCATCCAGTCGTAATTGTTGACCAGGACCGCTTTATTTTCCGACTGGGATTCAAAATCCAGGAATTTGGAAAGTTGTTTTTTTATGCATTCCTGATTGTGACGCAATGTAGTTTCGTCCAACAGATTTCGTTCCAGGGATTTTCCCGAAGGATCTCCGATCATACCCGTAGCCCCGCCTACCAAGGCAATCGGACGGTGTCCCGCACGTTGAAAATGCTTCAACATCATGACACTGACAAGGTGTCCGATATGTAAAGAATCCGCTGTCGGATCAATCCCTACGTATGCAGACGTCATTTGTTTCTGAAGCTGTTCTTCCGTACCGGGCATCACATCATGAATCATGCCCCTCCACCTTAATTCTTCTATAAAATTCATCATGGCTATTGAAAATTTATCCAGTCAATTATACGTGTTTATTCTGATTTATTTTTTTGATTTTACCGGCAATAGGAACTATTTTAGCCGGAGTAGGTGCAAAGGTAGCACTTTTATGTTAGATTTTGAGTACTTTTGCCTTTTCTCAACCTATATGTTCAATTAAAACAAAAACGGAAACATTATCTTCGTTATGGAAGCGTCCCTTTTTCTTATTCCTGTCACACTGGGAGAGACTCCTGTTTCTAAAGTTCTCCCGCCTTACAACCGGGATGTTATTCGTTCCCTCAGGCATTTTATCGTTGAAAATATCAGAACGGCCCGACGGTTTCTGAAACAGACCGATCCGGATATTCAAATCGACGAACTGACTTTTTATACATTAAATAAACACACTTCAAAAGAAGAACTTTCCGGCTTTTTGCTTCCGGTAACGCAGGGACATTCGATCGGCATTATTTCCGAAGCCGGCTGCCCCGCCATTGCCGATCCCGGAGCCGATGTGGTGGCGATTGCCCAGCAGAAAAACATACCCGTCATTCCCCTGGTAGGGCCTTCATCAATCCTGCTGGCATTAATGGCCTCCGGTTTTAACGGACAAAGTTTTGCTTTCCACGGATACCTGCCCATTGAGCCCGATCAGCGGATAAAAACGATTAAAAGCCTCGAACAACGGATTTACTCGGAAAATCAGACTCAATTGTTTATCGAAACGCCGTACCGGAACAACAAATTAGTCGAAGAGCTGTTAAAAACCTGCAAAGGCTCAACGAAATTATGCATTGCTGCCGACATCACCTGCGAGTCGGAATACATCAAAACCAAAAGCATCGGAGAATGGAAAAGGCAGGTCCCGGATCTCTCCAAGCGGCCCTGCCTTTTCGCTATATATAAGTAAAATCAATAGTTACACGTAATCTCCCCCATATTTGAGGTTCACATCCGTAACAAACTGCTTGATGCGTTGTTCTTCCGATTTTTTACAAATCAGAAGAATGTCTTCCGATTCAGCCACTATATAATCGTCCAGTCCATGAATCACAGCCAGCTTTCCTTCGGGTAAAGCCACCAGGTTATTCCGGCTTTCGATAAACAGGGATTTACACTTCAATGCAGCATTGTAATCTTCATCTTTTTCCGACAAATCGAACAACGATCCCCAGGTTCCCAGATCCGACCAGCCAAAATCAGCCATCAGCATATACACATTATCTGCTTTTTCCATGATTCCATAATCAATGGAAATATTTTGACACACCGGGTACTGCTCATTGATAAAATCTTTCTCCTGGTCGGTATTGAAAACATTCAGGCCCTGATCAAAACGAGTTGTAATGTCGGGCAGAAATTCATGGAAAGCTTCCAGAATCGTTTGAACGTTCCAGACAAAAATGCCGGAATTCCAATAAAATTCTCCACTTTCAAAAAATACTTTGGCCAGTTCATAATTGGGCTTTTCAGTAAACGCTTTGACTTTCTGAATATTATCGTTACCCAATTCACTGGTTTGAATGTATCCGTAACCGGTTTCCGGACGATTGGGTTTTACTCCCAGTGTAACCAACGAGGGATGCTTCCGGACGAAATTCAACCCGGTCTGGATATTCTTTAGAAAATGATGTTCCTGTAAAATCAAGTGGTCGGCAGGTGTTACCACAATGCTGGCATTCGGATTGATCGCCCGGATCCGGTAGGAAGCATAAGCGATACACGGGGCCGTATTCCTGCGTGTGGGCTCCAGTAATATCTGACAATCACGGAGTTCCGGAAGTTGTTTTTTAACCAGATCCGCATACATCTCATTGGTAGCAATATAAATATTTTCCGTAGGAACTATCTGATTGAAACGATCAAATGTTTGTTGCAAAAGCGAACGACCGGTTCCGAAGAAATCGAGAAACTGCTTGGGCATAGTTTGCCGGCTAAACGGCCAAAAACGACTTCCAATACCCCCTCCCATTATAACACAATAATTATCCTTCATGTTTTTTCCGTTTCTAAGGTTCGTACTATATAATCATTTACAAATATAGCCATTATTTGTAAATAAACAAGCAGAAAACGCATCCGGAGTACAATTTGTTCAACCCCGAAAATCAAAACAGACGATAATTGGTTCTTAGTACTTTAAATTCGGTTCTGCGGTTAATCTGATCCGCAATTTCCTGTTGCTCGGGAGTCAGCGTTTCAATAAAAGCCTCATCAAGCACCTGGTCTTCTTTCAGAAAATCGTATTGTTTGGCCAGGTTTTTGGTAACTGTTTTGGGTTGCGATTTTCCATAACCGGCAGGAGAAAGACGCTCTTTTTCAATTCCTCCCCGGATCAGGTAATCGACTACCGACTGTGCCCGTCGCTGGGAAAGATTCTGGTTGTATTTTTCAGAACCTTTCCGGTCGGTATGCGCCAACAATTCGATTGTGATATTCGGGTTATCGTTTAACATCGTTATAAGGCCATCCAGGGCATCTTTGGAATCCTCCCGGAGGGTCGCCTTATCAAAATCATAGAATATATTTTCGATCAGCACAGGCTTGGAAATGGAAGGCAGATAAAAATCGACATAGTATGTCTCGCTTTTTTCAAGCACAGGGACAGAAAGAGCTTGTTTTTCATTCAAATGCCCTTTGGCACTACCCATCATGACATAATCCATTCCGGGAACGACTTCCATTTGATACGTTCCGTCTTTCCGGACCATTATGCGCTGGTTTGTCCCGTCCTTCCCTACAATCCGGACACTGGCCTCGTCGATCAGTTCCTCGTCTCGATCCAGCACCCAACCTTCTACAACGGTTTTAATTCCCGGAAGTTCAAACGAATAGAGATGATCGGCTCCCCGCCCGTCGTTCCGGTTACTGCTAAAAAAGCCTTTTTCCTCTTTTCCGGCAAACGTAATTCCGAAATCATCGGCCATACTGTTGACCGGAGCCTTCATGTTCTCCACTTTCCAACGACCCTTGGCGTTCTGAGTAGCCTTAAAAATATCCAGACCGCCCATTCCGGGATGTCCGTTCGACGAAAAATAAAGGACACTGTCTTCCCGCATATAAGGGAATTCTTCATCGCCAGGCGTATTGATTGCAGGTCCCAGGTTCTCCGGTCTTTCGATGCCAATACCATCGAGAGGGACCCTCCATATATCTTTTCCTCCGTAACTACCGGGACCATCTGAGACAAAATAAAGATAATCTCCTCCGACAGCCGGATGAGCAGCCATTGTCAGCGTATCTTTGAAAACTTCAACTTTTTGCCCGGCGCTCCATTGAGCGCCGGAACGTACCGACTTGTATATTTCGGCAGTCCGTGGAGATTCCGAATCTTCCGCACAATACGTATAATACATGGTAGCCCCGTCCGGAGAAAAAGAACAGGCTCCTTCATCAAAATCGGTATTGATTCCACTTTCTATACGTTCCGGTTTAATCCAGGCTCCTTTTTCATCCTGTTTAACCAAGAAAAAGTCATTGTTTTTTACTCCGGTAATGCCACTCTTTGTATCACCGGAAGCTTCTTTCCGGGAAGAAGTAAAAAACAGCTGATCGTAATCAGTTCCGGTAAGCATCGGGGAAAATTCTCCATCCCTCGAATTCATTTTGTCCATTTTCCGGACGATGTAACGCGTTGGAGTTTTTCTCCAACTCACGGCCGAATCACAACCGACAATACCATTCTGAGCCAACTGGTTATCAGGAACGATTTCCAGAAAAGCCTTGTATTGCTTAACGGCTTCGGGATAACGCCCGATCTTGTGTAACATTTGAGCGGAATAGAGCACAGACATGCTGTCGGCATACTCGTAGCGCAACGCATTCTGATAACCGGTCAGGGCCCGTTGGGGATTATTTACCTCCCGGTAACATTCCGCCATGTGAAAAGCAATGCTTCCCCGGAGGAAGGTCTTTTTGGAAGATGTTTTGGAATAGACTTTCCGGTAAATCTGAGCAGCATCGTAATATTCTCCTTTTTCCTGTTTGTCTACGGCATCACTCAACTTAGCCGTTTTACATGAAAACAGCCCAAGGCAAGCTACTAATCCCACGAAAAAAAGAGTCCGTTTTATCATAATTCAAGCGATTTCCGCTTTTGTTCCTCCTATTCCCTTTAAATATTTCCAGGGCATAACAATCGCCATACCGGCAGATATTCCAAAAATCAAAACTCCCACAATTAACAGGCCATATCCTTCTCCTGCAGGAAACTCTTTGTACTCGGACAATACTGCAAGTAACATATACAGTGAACTTAAACTCAACACAACAGAAAACAGCCAACCGACTACAGCACTCTTCCAGGAAAACTGCTTAACCATGCAAAACAATGCAACCAGCGAAAAAGCAAGCATGAACCAGGCTCCGGAATCCGTTCCTCCCTTGGATACGATCCTGTAAGCCGAATCAATCACAGCATAAAGAAAAAACAACGAGAAGTAAATCTCCGGCAGAAATGTCCAAATTTGTTTTTTGTTAATCTTCATCTTTTTCATATTAATCTTTCTTAACGGTTTATTTGAAAAACGCAAAAAAAGAGTATTTATTATAGTCTCGCCCTTAAATGTTTCGAACGTCAGCCTATCCCCCGCTGGAGGGAGCAGGGGGGGGAATGGACTACCGAAAATACCGAATCAAATGAACTCCCAGATAAAATTTTTAATTCTTAACTCTTAGTTCTTAACTCTTAGTTCTCTACTGCATCCTCCCCCTGCCCCCTCCAGCGGGGGATAGGCTGACGCACACAATCAATTCCGGTGCAGGGTCAAGATTTCTCCGGGTTTCATACGAATCTCCCAAGTGCCATTTATTTCCTTCAACATCTTATTATCAGTGGCTTTATAGTTACCATTTCGGGGTTTTTCCAACCGCAACAGACCTCCTTTTTCCGATTTTATGGTAATCTGCTCCACGTTCCCATCTTTCATTCCGGCTGAAACAAGAAAAGCTCCCATCGCGCGGAGTTGTTTGAAAGAAACATTTTTCCATTGATCCGGAATTGCAGGAAACAGCCGGATCGTTCCGGTATGACTCTGAATCAGCATTTCCTGAATACCAGAAGCAAAGGCCATATTCCCTTCCAGGGTAAACGGCCGGTAGGTAAATTTGGAATATCCGGACTTGGTTTGATCGCCGTTGGCATGAAACGTATTCCTCAGGCAAAAATGCTCCGCAAAGATTTTCAGAGCGGTGGCAGCTCCTTCCCCATCCCTAGCGCGGGCTTTCATATTGCCTAACCAACTGTATGAATAACCAACCCAATAATCAGGACCAAAATGATCCAGTTTGTTTATCGTAGCCTTCATTATGGTTTGATCCTGTTTTCCATTACTCCAATCGATTAAACCAAGGGGATGAATGGCCATAGCATGCGAAAAATGGCGATGAGAAGCATCATACGGAAAACCTTTAGCAAAGGTCAGGGCTCCCTGCTCATCCACATCATAATCGGGCCATTCGGATAAAATAGCTTCCCAACGGGCAGCTTCTTTTTTCAATCCAAGTTCCGAAGCCAGTTCTGCAGCCGCTTTATAAACAAACCGGATTAAGCTTAAATCGTAATTGGTAGTCGTCAGAAACCAGGCCTTTATGCTGTTATCATATATCTCCGGACTGGAACTGATAGGTAATTTCCGTTTGGAATCAGCATCACGGACCGAAATTTCATCTAAGAATACGGCTACTTCTTTGAGATAGGGATAAGCCCTGTTCTTTAAAAAGTCCCTATCCATCGAATATTTCCATTGCAGGTAAAAATGCTGGGACAACCAGGCAGATACCGTTTGACCGAATGAATACTGGATCCAACCGGCCATGGGTTCTCCCTTAAGTGTTGCTACTCCCGGAACAGCCAGCCCACCGGTACCAAAATATTCACGGGTATATTGTTTATTGGCCGGCATGGTTTCCCAGAGGTAGTTCAGATAACCCATGCCTTCCGTCAGGTGATTTCCTGTATAACAGGGCCAGTAGCTCAATTGTGTATTCAGATCGTGATGGAAATCTCCTTTCCAGGGAGGCATTTTCCCATTATCAGCCGTCCAGACGGCCTGCAACGAAATTGGAGGGGAATAACTCCGTGCCGTCGAGCCGAATTTATACATCTCATTGTAATATTGCTTATTCAGTACCGGATCAGGAATATCGACGGAAGACTGAGACCAGTAATTGTTCCACCATACCTGATGCGAAGCAAACGACCGGATAAACCCCTGTTGCAATTTTTTCTGAATTTCAACACTCAAATCTCCGGATGAATCTGCTTTCCCAGACTTGGGACGAATGGTCCACACCCCCTCCAGGTCTTTTCCGGAATACCGGTAAGCAACCGCTATTTCATAATAAAATCCATCGCTACCCGGTTGATGATAAACAATCGTATTTCCTTTTTCATTAACGAATCCCTGAGGATACCCCAGCCGGCTCAGGTCCTGTCCGGTTACCGGACTCGTTATTCCGTCGGATTTCCTCTGATAAACAGGAGGTACCAGGATGGGCTTAACTCCGGAAGGAATATTCTCAAACCTGAACCATCCGCTGTTTTCAGCAGCATGGACAAACGCCTGCAACCGGGTTCCGCCCGACCAATGAACTTCGCACAAGGCATTTTTCAGCAAAAGCCTGGATGAATCGACTTTTCCGAAAGCAGAAAGGTCGAACTCCAGGGCCCCACCCGGTATTTTGGTCGGAAAGGCCGATGTATCGTAAGGAGCGTCGTACATCCGTTGCACCGGGGCATAATCTTTCTTATAGACCTGCTCCTGCACCCACCTGAAGTTCCGGACCGATAGTGAATCCCGGTTCACCATGGGACGGAGATCCCAAAGTCCTACATGGTCCAGTGAAAACCGGAGGACACTGTCTTTCTGCCAGATAAGAGAACCTATGATTCCATTTCCCAGCGGCATGCCTTCGTCCCAGGTGGAAGACAAATCGGTAAAGAGCAGATCATTGGGTGAAGGGTCCAATACGGGCTTACTTCCTTCGGGATTCCAAAGGAATAAAAAGCTCATAAAAATCAGTAGCTGTGTTTTCATGGACTTGTTTTATGGTTAGTATTCAAACGGCTTACAACGGATACTCTTCAAAAGCATACAGGGCCGTAGATAAATACCGCTCACCTGTATCGGGCAACAAAACAACGATGGTCTTGCCCTTGTGCTCGGGCATCTTTGCCAACTGAGCAGCCGCATATACAGCCGCTCCCGAAGAAATACCGGCCAGGAGCCCCTCCTGTCTTGCCAGTTCGCGACTGGTCCGGATGGCATCATCATTAGCAACCGGTATGATCTGGTCAACAACCGCCGGATT
This sequence comes from Bacteroidales bacterium, assembly GCA_031553885.1. Taxonomy (GTDB): domain Bacteria; phylum Bacteroidota; class Bacteroidia; order Bacteroidales; family Azobacteroidaceae; genus JAVBKV01. The sequence goes on along the minus strand of JAVBKV010000039.1, from coordinate 7,008 downwards.
GTAAGTACGGGGAATAAATCCGGCCCCGATGCCCTGTATTTTATGCGCTCCCGGTTTTCCTCCCGATAGAACAGGAGAATCTACCGGTTCGACAGCTACAATACGGATTTCAGGGTTCTGTTGTTTCAGGAACTCTCCTACTCCGCTGATCGTTCCTCCGGTACCGACACCCGCCACAAACAGATCGATCTTTCCATTCGTATCTCTCCAGATCTCTTCCGCTGTAGTCTTTTTATGAATCGCCGGGTTAGCCGGGTTTTCGAATTGCTGAAGAATAACCGCTTTCGGATTAGCTGCCCGTAATTCTTCCGCTTTAGCAATGGCTCCTTTCATTCCTTCCGCACCGGGAGTCAAAACGATACGGGCTCCTAATGCTTTCAGCAGGTTACGACGTTCCAGACTCATGGTTTCCGGCATGGTCAATGTCAATTTATATCCTTTGGCTGCTGCAACCATAGCCAGTCCGATCCCTGTATTTCCGCTGGTCGGCTCAATCAGCTCGCCTCCGGAAACCAAAATACCCTGAGCTTCGGCATCTTCAATCATGGCCAACGCGATACGGTCTTTAACGCTGGACGCCGGATTAAATGCTTCCAATTTACCGACAACACGGGCTTCCAGTCCATGATTCCGGTTAAAATTAGATAGTTCCAGTAAAGGAGTATTACCTATCAGATCTGTCAGTTTTTTAGCTATATTTTCCATACTATAATCTTTAATGAATTAAAATAAGATTGAACTGTCTCCATAACTGAGGAAGCGAAAATCATTTTTCATGGCATAATCATATACTTCTTTCCATTTTCCTTCCAGAAATGCGGAGATCAATAATAATAACGTACTTTTAGGCTGATGAAAATTGGTGATTATCCCCGATATGATTTTAAAATCATACCCGGGAACAATCATAATCTGAGTATGAGCAATCAATACATCTTCCTTTCTTTTTTCCAGGTATTGCAACACATTACCTAACGATTGTTCGACAGAAAGCCGGTTATTTTCTTTTTCATAAGGGGCCCACTGATTAACAGTCAGATGGTCCATGGGAATATCCGGATCATTTTCCATCATCACACCGATGTAATACAAGCTTTCCAGCGTACGTACGGAAGTCGTTCCCACTGCAAAGACCTGTCCTTTTTTATGAAGAAGTTGTTCGATCGTCGATTTCCGGACCGCAATGCATTCGGTATGCATTTCATGTTCACCGATGATTTCCGATTTAACCGGTTTGAAAGTACCCGCACCGACATGCAAGGTTAGTTCTTCAAGAGTTATAGTCTTATTGTTCAACGAATTCAGTACTGCTTCCGAAAAATGCAACCCCGCCGTAGGAGCGGCTACCGAACCGTTAATTTTGGAATAAACCGTCTGATACGTCTCCTTATCGCTTTCTTCCGTTTTACGGTTCAGGTAAGGAGGAATCGGTAATTCACCGCAACTTTCCAGTATATCGGCAAAAGTAATATCCGGATTATCCCACTCGAAACGAATCAGGTGCGTATCTCCGTAAGATTCGATCCGTTCGGCCGAAATGCCCTGCTCATTCTGCAGTTTGCCGGACTTCCAACGCTTGGAATTTCCAACCATACAAAGCCAGGTACAAGACTTATTCTGAGCAAATGACAACGCATAATCCGCAGGATCCTTGGGTTCCAGACAAAAGATCTCAATCCGGGCGCCCGTACCTTTGGGAAAGATCATACGCGCCTGGATGACCCGGGTGTTATTGAAAACCAACAAGGTCCCTTCCGGCAAGTATTCGTTCAGATGATCGAAAGTCGTATGACTGATCCGGCCGTCTTTCCTGACCAGCAACTTGGAATGATCGCGTTGAGCCAATGGAAATTTAGCAATCCGGTCATCGGGTAACTCATAATCATAATCTTCTATCCGGATGTTTTGTATTGCTGTCATATTCCAAGAAGTAATCAATCGAATTAGAGGTACAAATATACATTTTATAATTTATAATCGGTACGCAGGACGATTGTAAATAATAAAGGCTCCGATCCCGATCAGAATAATGCATACGCCGCAAACGATAAACGAAGTCGCAATTCCCAGATAATCGGCAAAAAAACCAATACCGACCAAACCCAGCAGGGAAGGAATCAGGCTCAACGTATAAAACAGAGAGAAAACCCGCCCGAGAGCAGCCGGATCGATGTGAACCTGCACAATCGCAGTAAAAGCAGAATTGTATACAGCACCCGAGACCCCGGCAATCGTTGTAAGCACAGCAAAGAACACAAAACCATCGGAAGACAAGATTCCTGAAAACAAGAATGTCACACCCAGCAATAAATACATACTGTTGACCAGTAACACATTATTGATCTTGTACACTTTGACTCCCATCACCGCTCCACCGACCAATGCCCCAGCACCCCACAACACCTCGATCAGACTCACCTGAAAGGTATTTCCCTGAAAATAGTCCAGTGTCATTAAAGGAAAAAGCACACTGACCGGCATAATAAAGAACATAACCAACGTAGAAAAGAGAAAAACCATACTCAGGGCTTTACTCTTCAATACTTCCCAGGCACCCTCTTTCATTTCCATGAAAACACCTTTCACTTTTTCGAGCTTTTTCTCAGGATTCGGGATATGTACAAAAAGCAACGAAGTACAAGCCATCACTGCTCCCACTACATCCAGCAAGAGGACGTATTCCATTTTCCATATATTGAGAAACAATGCCCCCAAGGCCGGTCCGGCAATATTACTCACCGAAAAAATCATCTGATCGATACCGGCAATCCGGGTCATCTGCGATTCGGGAGCCAGCAGAGGAACCGACGCCTGCATGGCCGGCATGTGAAAAGCCGACCCCACCGAACGCAACGCCAATAAGATAAAGATATGCCACATTTCGGCAACTCCCAATGCAAATAAAACGGCCAAGATAAGCGTACAAAAGGCAATAAAACTATCGGCCAGAATCATTATTTTTTTACGATCCCACCGGTCGATAAAAACCCCGCTCACCGGTCCGATAATCGTTTGGGGCAAAAGCCCCGCAATAGCCGCCCACGCCAGTTTTTCGGCCGATCCGGTTTCTATACTGATCCAGAGAATAATGGCAAAATTAACAATACTACTGCTGAGTAAGGACAGGAACTGACCTGTCCATATAATTCCAAAAACTTTTTTCCAATTTTCCATAATGTAAGTATATAACAATAACCCGCAGATTTTTAAGTGTAAAATCTGATAAAAAATAATAAAAGATTGTTTTTGCGTCTGACAGGAAACGCGTAAAATAGGGATAGAAATCCTCCCGGAAACAGCTACCGGATTCTGTAATTTACTGTTATATTACGAAAGGAATACATGATATAGTTGTTAAAGATGGTGCAAAGGTACAAAAAAAGTTTGAATTTAGCTTATCAGCTTTTGTTTTTCTTTTTTGTTCGCGCTACGACTAAGAACCAGTGTTTAGCGTAGGCTCCTGCCTACGCTATGTTAAAAACAAAGCTCTGCTTTGCAAATTATCACCTGACACTCCTCATTAACGATATTTTCTCTATCGGAACGTATTGCTCTTCTATATGAATCAAACCTTCCATCCCAGCGTAATTCCTGGCGCTCGAATATAAATAATCCTCCGGCCTTTCCACAATCCCTGCCCGAACCGGATTTTCATGAATATACCGGATTTTCTGATCCATAAAACGATTACTATAAACTATTTCTGCATGATTTTCATGTGTCCAGACCTGATATTTTTCATTGCGTTTATGTTGTTTGGCAGAAAATTCAAAGAGATTTAATATCCAGTCACGACGGCTCTCTGATTCTGCATTAATTGCCTCCAGAATTTTTCTTGCTGTAAAACTTTTTATTTCTTTGATCGTATTGCTCAACCGGCCTCTTCCACAACGAATTATCAAATGAACGTGATTACTCATTATTACATAGGCATAAACTTCCAATGCCTTATGTTGTTGGCTATAACGCAGGCAGTCCATAAAGATTTCGCGATAAACCGTCCTTGTAAAAAGATCGATCCAGTTGACAATCTGAAAAGTAAGGTAATGAATTTCTTCCTGATCTCCGATTTGATAGCTTGTGCTCATAGTAGTTAGTTGTTTTGGTTAATTATAAAGAACAAAAATATAAAATTTTTGATATAAATATAGTATTTATATGCGATTTTTGAAAAACGGAGCTTTGCCTTTAACACAATGCAGACAGGAGTCTAGGCTGAACAGGGGGGAAGAGAGAAATTATTTACTAAAACAATATCCAATTGTTCGGCGTAGTCTCTGACTACGTCGTTTTAAAAGCAGGTCTCTGACTTGCAATTTTTCAAAACAAGTATTTCGTTTTAGCATATCACAGTTATAAGCAATACCGAACTAAAAGACAAAAATACCATTTTTTGATATGAATATAATATTTGTATGCGATTTTTGCAAAGCAGAGCTTTGCTTTTAGCACAGCGTAGACAGGAGTCTACGCTGAACAGGGGGTTTTAAACATCGGGGTTGGATTATGGTAATCTACAATCAGGGTGCAGATTTATTTGATATTACCTTAACCGATTTGTCTGGTGGAGTGGTCTTTGATGAGTTGGTTAATGTTATTGATTATCATGTTGAGAAGATCAATGATTATGAAAAGAACAAAACAACAATATTCACTTCTATATTATCTGAATGTTATTTTATAAATAACTGATATTCAAATCAATAAATAAGTTATTCAAATTCTATTATAAATTAAATATTCACTATTAGTTAAATCAATATAAAACTGAATGTTATGAGCCTCAAATTTTCAAATACAACAAGCGATTTCTTAGAATGGGATACCATGCTAAATCTGGTCAGAAAATTATACAATGACCAAAATTATAAAATTTCTCTACTGGTTGCCACTGGTTGTTTTTTCGGTTTACGAATTTCTGACCTTCTTGGTTTGACATGGGAACAGTTATTAAATTCTGATACGTTTGAATTGATTGAACAGAAAACAGGAAAAAAACGAATTATCAAAATCAATTCTCAACTTCAAAAACATATTCAGGATTGTTATTCCAAAGTCAACCCCAACAATTATAATGACAATTGTTTTGTTAGTCAAAAAAATTCCGTGTATTCAATTCAAAGAATAAATGTTATTCTCAAAGAGGTCAAAAATAAATACAATCTCAAAATCAACAACTTTTCAAGTCATTCTTTCCGAAAGTCATTTGGACGAGCTGTATATAATAATGCAGGGGATAATTCTGAAATGGCACTGGTGAAGTTGTCTGAATTATTTAATCATTCAGATATTAAAACCACAAGAAAATATCTTGGGCTGAGGCAAGAAGAATTATTAGAAACCTATGAATTATTAAAGTTTTAAATGTATATATAGGTTTTAAGTGCCAATATTATCAATTCCATTTAGCAGTTCAGGGTAAGAAGTTATAATAAATTCTTCATCTCCCTCTATGAGTGCTTTTTTTACCTCTTTTAGAAAATTCTCATCTTTTTTATTTAAGTATCCTTCTTCAAAATTTATATATATAGAACATAAAAATAAAGGACTTTTTGCTAAATCGACAAGATACATTCTATAATTATCTATCCAATCTTGTTCATCAATAACTTTAAATTTATAATAATAATTATGAGCTCTATATATGAGAAAAAGCATTCTATCAGAATGAGCAATGCCACTCAATAGTCTTCTATAAGCTTCAATATCTGTCTCGTCAAATGAGCGTCCTAAATACATTATTGAATCATATAATTCAGGAATAGTTTCCCATTTAAAGCTCAAAGGTTTTCCTGCTACATTTTTCAGTATAATATCTGCCTTTTGTTTACTATCTATATCATCAGAAATATCAAAATATAATGATGAAAGCAAATAATTCATTTCAGAGTTAATTGCTTGTTCATATATCTTATCATCTAAGTTTAATAAAGTATTGTTGATTGAACGTTTTCCATGAGTTCTATCAAAGTTATGTTTACGTATATCAGTGAAATAAACAGAAAAAGTAATTATCATAGTTCCCAAAAAAACAAGAAACTGCAAGGCAGGTGCATAATATACTAACTTGCGCCAAAAAGGATAATGATGTAAATGTGATTTCATAATATTTTGAATTATAAATGATTTACAATTGATTAGATTAAAATTAATATTCACTTACAAAGAAAGTGAATGTTTTTAACATAACAATGAATTTTATGAAATAACTTAAATATTGTTAGAAAATGGTCTCGAAAGCAGAAAAAAATATTACAAACTATTTTACCCTACTCCACGCCACAAATACACTCTGTTCGGCGTAGTCTCTGACTACGTTGTGTTAAAAGCAGGTCTCTGACTTGCAACTTTTCAAAACAAGTACTTCGTTTTGCATATCACAGTTATAAGCAATGCCGAACTAAAAGATAAAAATACCATTTTTGATATGAATATAATATTGTATGCGATTTTTGCAAAGCAGAGCTTTGCTTTTAACGCAGCGTAGACAGGAGTCTACGCTGAACATGAGCCTACAATATACAGATTGCCACCGAGAACCAATTCATCACCAACCTGGGGATTTACCAACGGGCAGGGGATACAGCTACCCTTCCTTCTTTTTTACAGGACTTTGCTGATACCTATAAAAAGCAATCCACAACCGTAGTTGCCGATTCCGGCTATGGCAGTGAGCAGAATTATGAATGGATGGAAGACAACGGAATAGAAGCTTATGTCAAGTACAACTACTTCCATAAAGAACAGAAACGGGCATGGAAAAAAGATGCATTTGCCGCGCAGAATCTTTACTACAACAAAGAAAAGGACTGTTTTGTATGCCCGATGGGACAGAAACTCAACTGCATAGACAATAAGAAAAACAAGTCGGATCTGGGCTATGTCTCTATCGTTACCCGTTATCAAGCACAAAACTGTGAAGGATGCCCATTAAGATGCCGATGCCACAAATCAAAGAACAACAGGATTATAGAAGTCAACTACAAACTCAATGAATATAAAAGGAAA
>JAVBKV010000027.1:0-64405 GCA_031553885.1 Bacteroidales bacterium | reverse complement strand
AACTAAAATATTTCCAGATGGGTGGAGCCAAGGCATTGGTTACAAGTTGGGAAAAACCGGGAGGAAAGAAAGAAGAAATCCCTGCAACTGCCCTGTTTCATTAAATTGTATTTAAGTATATGATTAAAATTAGCGGGCTTTAACCCAACTGATTGCAATTGTGGGGATAAAGCCCAAAGAAAGAGGAAAATTCTTACCCGTCAGCTGAAGTCCAATCTTTCGGAAAAGTCGGAGCCAATGACTTGCTGTTGATCGATGACGGGAATAGACAAATTTCCATCAGACGAAAAAGTATAGACGTGAAACGCCACCGTATAAGTTCCACTTTCAATAAGTTTTTGAGCAGAGAGTTAAGAAATAAGTTTATCTTTTAGTTGCCGGATAGCCTCCCGGGATATTTCCACGACATAACTTGTATTGGAAATAACGAGTTGGAGTGCAGTATCCGTGATTTTACGGATGTATTTACGGTTAACGATAATGCTTTTGCCTGTACGCAGAAAGGTTTCGGATGGAAGTTTCTTTTCTATTTCACCCAGCCGTTCGAAAACATCTTCTTTTGCACCATTGGCAAAGAACATACAAGCGTAATCCCGATCGGCCTCGATGTAGGCAATATCGTCCGGACGAAGCAGAAACAACCCGTTATAACTTTTGAATTTCAACAGCTTATCTTCATGAAGTGCATCCGCCAGGTTCTGCAAGCCGGTAGTAGTTCCAGCGCGCTCCCGGTAGCGGACAATAGCTTTCTCCAGGCTTTCCGGACTGACCGGTTTTACAAGATAATCGATCGCTGCCAGTTCAAAAGCTTTCAGTAAATACTCCGGATAGGTATATCCCGTAGTAAAGATGAGGTCCGGAGGTGTAAAAGTATCACCTTTCATCCGCATCAATTCGTCGGCCAGCCAAAGACCGTTTCTGCCGGTCATCTGTATATCGAGAAACAACAGGTCGGGACGTAACCGCAGAATTTCGATCAGGGCATCCTCTGCATTTTCACATTCGGCAATGATTTGCATATCAGGAAAATGCAGTTCTAGTTTCTTCCTCAGCATTTGGCGGGGAGAATATTCGTCTTCGATGATGATGGTGCGGATCATGGGAATTAAGAATTAAAAGTTAAAAATGAAAAATTAATATATCATAATTCTTAACTAATATAAGTGAATTCTACTGGGACTTCTACAATGAATCTTGTTCCCTCCGGCTTCTCTCCGTTAAGCAGATCTTCCACCCGTTGATTGATTTTTTCGCGATTGAAACGGTTATAGATTTCTATCTGCCGGTTAAGAATGGAAAGCCCCTGTTTGGTACTGTGGATATGAGGATTCCGATCTGCATAGATACGCCCGACACCATTATCTTCCACATAAACGCATACGGTTTGATCGTGCTGCGTCACCCGTATCGTAAGTACCCCTCCTGATTTCAAAGGCATAAGGCCATGTTTAACAGCATTCTCACAATAAGTATGAAGGATCATATTGGGCAGTTGTATATTCTTGTCTACTCCGTCGTCCACATTAATCCGGAAATCGAATTTATCCAGGAAACGGACCTTCTCCAAATCAAGGTACATCTTTACATAGGCCAATTCTTCGGAAAGCGGGCGAGCTGCCTTGTCTACATCACTCAATGTTTTGAACGTGAAATCAGAATAAATACCTAATATGCGCATGGCGTCTTCTTTCGTGCGGTTGGCAATGTAATATTCGATAGCCGATAGCACATTGGCATTGAAATGCGGGATGGCTTTCAAACGGATACTACTGATACGCAGCTCATTGAGTTCTTTTTCCGCACGGAGTTTTTCCAGCAGGAGTCTATTCTTCCGGCGTTGGATGTATAGTGCGACACCGATACCCGCAACCATCAGGAAAGCAATAGATACTACAAAAAACCAGGTCGTTTGCCAGAAAGCCGGTTTGATTGAAAAAACTATCGATTGTGTTTTACTGCGTGATTCATCGGTTCCCGTATCGGCGTAAATTTCGAAAACATAATAGCCCGGAGGCAAGTTATTGAAAGTTACTTCACGTTGCCGGGTCGGTTCACTCCATTCATTTTGGAAACCAAGCAGGCGGTAACGGTAGCGGACGTTTTCCACTGCAGAATAGTTAATACCGATAAATGAAATTTTAAAATTTTTATTTTTGTATGAAAATTTTGTATTTGAAACATCTTTTACATTTTCCCATTTCACATTGTCCGTAGAAACGGTAAAATTCTGAATGATCAGATTTGGAGTAAAAGTCTTTCGCATAAGTTTTTCCGGATCAAATGTAACAACACAATTGTTTGTTAAAACCCAGACAATGCCTTTGCTGTCTGAATAAAGACTATTCGGTTCAGGCATCATTCCGGTAAAACCATTATGGTGATCGTAAAATAAATACCGGACTTTCCCGGAAACAAAATATGTGGGAATATCAATCAAATAAAGTCCTTTCATTGTGGTTAGCATCAAAAAGCCATTATCCAGAAAGCGCATCGCCTGAATAAGTGAAGGAAACTTATAAATGGAGTATAAACTATCCTCTCTGAGCAAATTCAAATGACCACCGGAAGCCGTAAAAATCTTGTCGTTTTTATTGGCAACGACAACAGTTGTCATCCCCGATTTTAACAGTTGTACTTTTTCGTTTCTTACAATGCTCAGTCCTTCAATTCCGGCAATATACCAATTTCCGGAACGATCAGTAACAACATCGAAAATTTCGCGTTGCAACATAAACTTTTCATCATAAGTTTGAAGCAGTTTGCCTTCAGGGGTCAATCGATTCAAATCAAAAATACTCATCACCAAGACTTCATTGTCTGGCAATGCAATAATCTTTCTGAAATAATAATTCAATGCAATTTTTGTTTTTGCATAATTGAATTCATTTTTATTTTTGATCAATACGCCTACATTGTAAGGGAAATAAAAATGGTTATTTGCATTCAGAATTTCAGGAAAAAAGTATCCGCCGGTTTGAGAAGGAAAATTAACTTTGTCTAATTTATTACCGGACCAATTGTATAATTTGTTTTCCGTACAAATCCAATAGTTCCCTTTATTTTCAGCTACAGCAGTAATTTTCGAGCCGGTTGACAAGCTGTAATTTTTAAAATTAAGATGAAAGAAATTGTAAAGCCCATCCGAAGCCGCTATCCAAAGATTTTGTTCCCGGTCATACAGGAAATCCCGCATTTCCGCCACTTCAATCAATTTTTCAAGGTTATTGTTTTTGAAACTATAAATCCAACTGCCTGCGCGAATCAATAAACTACCGTCTTCAGTTTCCATAACCCTACCGACAAAAGCATTTGCAAAATACTCATTGTCAGGAATATCGATCAGTTTTGTATATGAATTGTTTTTGATTGAATAAATTCCATTGTTGTCGAAAGCCAGAAGTCCAAGTTCTGTATGACGAAAAAATGCACGGGCAACAAAATCCATCGAGGTTAGTTGCTTGGTTTCCAGGTCATAAACATAAACACATTTATCTTTATGTGCAGGAAAATAAAATTTGTTATTGTCGATACATGTAAAACACAATGCAGAAATTTTGTTCAGCTGAGGAATGTAAATCAAGTCTTTGATTGTATCACCATCAATTTCAGCCAGATATGACCGATCTGCATAATCATTATTGAGAACCAAATAATTATCCGGTAAAAATGTCGAATTATTGGTACACAGGAAAAGCGAATCACTCAGTTCTTTTGTAGTCAGGTTATCTGTTTTATCAACAACGAAAACCGATTGATGTGAATAGGCATACGTATTTCCATTAAGTCTTGTCCGGATAATATAGGAATTAGCCAGTGAATCTGTCAGGAAATTTTTAAAATTGAAGCCGTCGAAACGTGAAAAGCCACGCAAAGTACCCATCCAAATAAGACCTTGTTTGTCCTGATGAAGCGTTCTGAAAGTCAAGTTAGGTAAACCATCGTGCATTGTATACCGCCGGTGACTGTATTCGGACTTGAGGACCGGGAGGTCCTCTGCCATTGATGCATTTACGCAAATGAACGGCAACAACAGGCAAAATGCTGTCCTGATGATAAGTTCTTCCAGCTTAGTTGAGATAATGCCTTGTTTCATGGTATATTACTTTGTACACAAAGATACTAAATTCAACCTGGAATTTTTTGTATAAAAAGCATTTTTTCCACCAACTACTATCCGGCATCCACCAAGTAGTCGTTTTTAACCGTAAAATGGCTTATACCACATTGGGGTAATGGAGTCATTCCTTTGCTATTACCCCCTACTCTTTTATAATCTTGATCAGCAATGGGAATGCAGGTTTCAACATATCATGACCGTATCCGTCGAATTCATACAGGATTACTTTGGGATGTTTGACCAATTTCATCATCCGCATCATGTAAGCATTTTCTTCGTAACGGCCTAACATTTCCAATTCTCGATCCCCGGTCATCATGATATAAGGAGGAGCATCTTTACGGACGTGGTACAAAGGAGCCCACTCGTCAACCACAGGCTGAGTATCCGGAATTCCTTTCTCTTTACGAATCGTCATGTGGGTTATTGTATGTCCGCTGAACGGGATCAGGGCAGCAATACGATTTGCATCGATACCGTGTACGGCCAGCCATTGTTTATCCAAACCAATCATACTGGTCAGGTATCCCCCTGCAGAATGTCCGGAAACATAAATCTTCTCCGGATTACCACCATAACCGGCAATATTCTTAAAAACCCAGGCCACGGCAGCTGCAGCATCCTCAATGCACCGGACACAACTAACATGAGGTGATAAACGGTAATTAACGGCAATCACGCAAAAACCTTGCTTTTTCAATTCTTCCGGAATGAATTTGCTTCCACCGGTCAAACCGCCTCCATGAAACCAGACAACGGTAGAGAAGCCTTTCGTTTCAGGATAATAAATATCCAGTACACACCGTTCTGCCTTGTAAGTATCGTCCTTGGTTTCCGAACGATCATAATAAGGAAGATTCTCTTTCAAAGAATAAGCAACCTCCTGCCCCCAAACCTGATAGCCATTCAAAAGAATGACAATCATTATCATTATGCCCTTTACACCCGCTCTCATCTCCAAACAAAATTCTTAGTTCTTAGTTTTTAGTTCTTAGTTCACTTGACCTGTTGTTCGTTCTGGAAATCATAAAAAGTTTTACGCATCAGATCGGACAACGACAACTGATAATTGATATACGCCCTGAGGTGCGAAGTATAAGCGTTGTTCAAACGATCACGCTCCAATGCCAACGATTGGCTGTCTATGTCTCCGTCTGAATAGCGCTGACGGGTGATTTCAAAACTTTTTTCAGCCACAGAGACGTTCTTTTCCAGCAACTGCAATCGTTTCAGGTTACTATTGATACCGGCTACCAGGTTACGAACCTCTGTTTCAATTTCACGCTCCAACTCTTCTTTACGATAATTGCCTTGCTTCAATCGGGCTTCGGAAGCTCTTACCAGGGCCCGGTTTTCACCCCAATCCAGGATTGGAACGGTAATCGTAAACCCAACACCGAAATTGGCAGGCCGGGCAGTCAAATTATTATAAGAGTTGTTAATTGAATTCGGATAACTTACATCAATGTCCTGTGTACTCACCCCTATCTTTTCAAAATAGGCATTGACATTTCCTTTAATCATTCCCGCGGCTTTTTGCTGCTTGACATTCAACTTTTGCAACTCGATCTGAATTTGCTGCTCACGGATTTCCGTACGATTTTCAAGCGCCAGATGAACCGCTTTTTCCGGATCGACAATCACCACTTTGTAATTCAACTCACTATTCAGAGTAACGCCGTCATCCAGGTTAATACCGATCAGTTCTTTGAAAGAGTTCGTAGCCGCTATCTGATCAAGCACTGCTATATCATAATTATTCTGAGCTTGTGCCAAATCTACCTCCATTTGCAAAGCATCTACTTCACGGATAAGTTCCGCCTTGTATTTTTTCTGGGAAATTTCGTAAGCATCTGTTTGTCGTTCCAGGTTCAACTTGGCAATTTCCATACTCTTTTGTAAGGAAAGCAGGTTATAATAAGCGCTACTTACCTGATATACCAGATTCAATTCTGCTCTTCTCAGAGCCTTACTGGACTGTTCATAAGCCAACTGTGCCCTTTTAAGAGTAGAACGGATCGAATTGTACCCGTAAAAGGCATCAATCGGTTGAGAAAATCCAATCCTCGTTTTCAGGTTAGCTGACCGCATATCCGTATAAAAATCGTCAAAACTGGAAAGTCCGGTTTGAATAAAGATATTACCGTCTGTCGGCAGCGGTTGATTGATAGTCAAATTACCCAAATAGCTGAGTTGCTTGACCGGATAGAAGGAAATCCCCGTGCTATCTTCCCATTGGCGAACCGTTTCCGTATATTCAGGAAGGGTCATATTCAGGTTGATATGCGTTTTAAGCCGGCTGGTTGTCGACTTCAGGTTGTATTCGGCTATTTTCAGATCCTGATATAAATTCAACATGCTATAGCTTTTTTGCTTAGCAATCTCGATACTTTCCTCCAGGCTCAGGTGGTAGTCCTCGGACATGGATGCCGAGCAAAAAACGATAGAAATAAAAGCTGTCAATACTATTTTTTTCATGAGACAATCAGAGATATATTATTTAACCTGTCTTTTCGTACCATTCGGACGATCGGAATGGATTCTTCCATCCTTTATATAAATGTTCCGGTGAGCATAATCCGCTATTTCCTGCTCATGGGTGATCAGGATGATCGTATTTCCTTCCTGATGCAATTCATGGAACAAACGCATGATATCTTCTCCGGTTTTCGAATCGAGCGCTCCGGTCGGTTCATCGGCCAGCAAAATACCCGGATTCGTACACAAAGCCCGGGCGATAGCTACCCGTTGCCTTTGTCCCCCACTCAACTCACTGGGTTTATGGCTCATCCGGTTAGTTAAATCCACCCGCTCCAATGCTTTTATGGCTCTCTCCTTCCTTTCATGAGCCGAAACGCCGGCATAAACCAAAGGCAACTCCACGTTCTGAAGAGCAGTCAAGCGAGGTAATAAATTGAAATTCTGAAAAATAAATCCGATTTCCTTGTTGCGCATGGCAGATAGTGCATCATCATCCAGGTTGCTTACATCAACCTTATTGAAATAATAATGCCCGCTGGTAGGTGTATCCAGACAACCGAGAATATTCATCAACGTCGATTTTCCGGAACCGGAAGGCCCCATGATAGCCACATATTCATTTTTTTCAATGTTGAGATTAATATCCTCTAATGCAGGAATTTCCATCTCTCCAATCGAATAATTTTTCACTAAATTGACAATCTCTATTAGCATGCTTTTGTTTTTTTATTCGTAACGTATCGAATCTACCGGTTTCAAATTGGCAGCATTCTTAGCAGGCAGATACCCGAAACTGATACCAACGATCACTGAAAATGCAAAGGCGATAAAAATGGAATACAGCCGTATATAAGTACTCACATCGGTAAAAAAAGAAACCGTCAGGGACAGTGTAACTCCCAGCAATACACCGATAATTCCACCGGTTATACTGATAGCCACCGCTTCAGTAACAAACTGGCTCATGATATCGGCTTTCCGGGCACCAATAGCCCTCCGGATACCGATTTCACGCGTACGCTCCATCACTGTAGCCAACATGATATTCATAATACCGATTCCTCCGACCAGCAAAGAAATCGCGGCAATTGCTCCCAGGAGAAAATTATAAATCTGCCGTTCTTTTTCTTCCTGCTTCAGCAATTCGTAGGGAACAACAATGCTATAATCTTCATTATTAAAATGGTGTCTTTTCAATATCTCATGAATAAGGGAGGATGCTTCCAACAAGCGTTCCGAATTATCCACCTGAGCCGTAATCTGCTGTATTTCACTCGTCAGCGCATTTTCCCGGGTAAACCGGTTCAAAAAAGTAGTCAGCGGAACATATACGTCCGTATTCAAGTCCCGGGCCGCAAGTTCCCCGACAGTCTCCGTGAAAAGCGCTTTAGATTCAAGCACTCCAATCACTTCCATCCATTGATCTTCGATCTTAACCATCTTTCCGATCGGATCTTCGCGCTGAAATAAAGTCACAGCGACTCCGGCACCCAATACACAGACTTTCAGGCGTTCGTTATAATGGTTCTGATTAATGAAATCACCTCCACGAAGCCTATAATTCATCATGGTCAGGAAATCCGCAGTAACACCAATCACGGTCGACTTAGCCGACTTATCCGTGTATTTCACTTCCGTATCGATCTCCGCCTGGGAGGCTACACGTACAATTCCCGGAACAATTTCCCGGATCACGGAAGCATCTTTATTGGACAAACCCTGAGAAAACTTAGCCCGGACCTCTTCCAGTTCCGTATCTGAGAGCTTTTTTTCCCGGATAATGATGTTATTTACCCCTAAATCCTGATATTTTGCGATAGCCTGGCGCTTGGCCCCTTCTCCGATCGAAAGCATCGTGATTACCGAAGCTACCCCGAAAATAATACCCAACATAGTCAGGAAAGAACGAAATTTATGGTCGGCCAACCCTCGGACTGCCAAACGAATATTTTCTTCGTACTGCATAGTTAATTCATTAAAAATTCACAACTTACCGTCATACCGGGCTTCAGCCTCTCATCCTGTTTCAGAATATTCACTTCTACGTCGAACACCTTTTGCTTGGATTTTTCATCACGCAAATGACACAACTTACCGATATAAGAAATCTCTCCATCAAAGATAATGTTAGGTAATGCATCCATACGAACTGCGACTTTCTGCCCTTTTTGTATTTTCAGGAAATCCGTTTCATTAATGTAGGTGTTCACTTTCATACGCTTAAGTTCCGGAACATTCGCCATATTATTACCAGGAAAAACGTTGTCTCCCACCTTAATCAAAGCCCTCGTCCTCCGGTCACGGGCAATCTGAAATACCCCGGATATCGGTGTCCGGATCGTCAGTGCCGGCAATATTTTATTTGCATCATCAATTTCATTTTTTATTTGGCGGACCCTGATTTCCTGAATTTTCAAGTTATTAAAGTTGATAATTTTATATTGCTCGAGTTTTTTCTCCTCTTTCGCCAGGTTGATCTGCGTTTGTTTGAACTCCAACTCTTTGATTTTCCGGTATCGTTCCGACTCGAAGCGGGAGGCGTCCAGTTCTATTTTTTTAAGATCGAATGAAGCTTTCTGGCCTTTTATAGCAGACTCCATTTCATTTATCTGGTTTTCCTGATTCACTTTCAACTTCTGTAAAGCAGCCAACTGGGTTTCCAGATCACTCTCTCTGCCGATAATGAATTTTTTTATTTCGGTCGGGTCCAATTGTATAATGGAATCCCCTTCTTCCACAACCGCACCGTGCTCCTGGATTCCGATGATTTTCATTTCCCACCAGTAACGACCATAACGTTCCAGCACAAACGATTTGGAATTAACCGCCGCTAATTCACCGGTCTCAATAATGGTCCGGCCCTCCTTACTTTCGTCTCCGCCTTCCTTTTTAGATCCTTTTCCGCAAGAAGTCGCCAGCAACAAAACAGAAAAGAATCCAAGTAACAGATGTATTTTTCTCTTGTTCATGACTATTCCTGTTTGGGAGTTGTTTTCGATTTTTCCTTGGCCTTTTCTTCTGCAAGCGGATCGACCAATGCAATTTTATCCTTTTCGTTCAAGCCTTTGGAAATAATAACAAAGTCTGAGTTACTTGCTCCGGTCTCCACTTCCACTTTATCGAAACCTCCTGATTTTTTCTTGTAAACGTAATACTTATCACCTTCGGCGTGCAAGGCTTCCAGCGGAATAAAAAGAACATCATCGATCTTGTCTATAATAATCCGGCAACTGACCGTCAATCCGGGGAGCATATTCTTTCCGGTGCGATCCAGTAATATTTCTACCGGAAAAACCTTGATCTTGGTCGAACCGTCTTTATTAACAGCCAGATTGGCTACCGAATTGACAGCACCGGTAAAAATACTGTCGGAAAAAGCGTCGGGTTTGATTTCCACCTTCAACCCTTTTGTAATTTTTGCAATATCCACCTCATTGATTTTCACTGTCGCTTTCAATGAAGATAAGTCCGGAAGCTGAATAAGCGGAAAGCCTGACCAGCATTGTTCTCCGATCTGGAATTTATTTCCGGTACTCCAGTTCCTGCTGATAATCGCAATCCCAGGAGAAGGAGTTATCAAAAATAACTTCTCCAACGTTTCATAAGCTTCTTCCAGCCTGGACCTGTCCTGTTCGATCGACAGGTTCTTTTCTTTCACTTCTTCCTTCTGTATCTTGATCCGGTTTTCAATCTGTTCCTTAGCTCGCTGCAAAGCAATATCTGCTTTATCCAGATTCAGTTTGATTTCTTTCTTTTTAATTCCGGACTCATATCCGGCCGATTCAAACTGGATTTTCGAAATTTCCTGGGATATGTTTGTCACCTCATAATCGGCATTTAATTCTTCCAGGTCGGATTTATGCTGAGCCTCCATCCTCATCAATTCTGCCTTGCTGATTTCCATACGGGCTTCAGCTTCTGCAATTCCTTTTTGAACTTCGGAAGGATCGAACACAATCAATGTATCGCCTGCTTTTACTTCCTGTCCGTCTTTCACCAACTGGGTGATTTTCAGGTTTCCATACCTCCATGAAATATTGGGTGAAGATATATTGATTGAATTAACAGCTTCAACCTCCCCCTCTTCATACATATCAATATAAAAAGTTCCTTTGGTTACCGTTCCCAGGGGTACTTCCTTAACCTCTTTTTCGCTACAGGCGCAAAAGAAAATCAGAATACCAAGAAAGCAAGCGATTTTATACATTTTTCTCATATTATTTTTCTTCTTTTTGTATCTCTTCAACTTTTTTATTACCGGTTACCGAATCCGGAAGTAATTTTTTCTCCCTGATAAGCGAAGCCCCCGGTTTGGATAATGAAATGATTTCTTTGTTCCGCAATCCGGCTGTGATAACAGCCTCTTTGGAAGAAGTAAGCCCGGTTAATACCTGGCGCATTTCAAAACCGTTGTCTCTCTTTACATAAACTACTTTCATGGAATCCTCTTCAAAAATAGATATCTGGGGAACCACAATTGTATCTCTTTCCAATTTCATAATAATACGGCAATTGGCTGTAAAACCAGGTTCGGGCATTTCCAGAGTACTGTCGACAGAAGCCTCTATTTCAAAAAACTTCACCTTGGATCCTCTTTGGTAAGCTTGTCCAACCGGAGCTTTCTTCAGAATCTTTCCCCAAGCTTGATTTCCGGGCATGGCATCAAATGTATAACAGACCGAATCGTTAATACTGATGTATTTGTAATCGCTTTCGGATGCCTGTATTTTTACTTTCATTGCTTTCATTTCCGGCATAGAAGCGATAGGAGCCCTCGACCAGATCACATCTCCCACTTGCAGTTTAGTTCCGGTAACGGGATGAATTCCTCTCAATAATAATCCTTTATGAGGAGCTTTAATAGTTAACTCATCCAATCGATCCTTGGTTGATTTAATCCGGTTGGAAAAATTCTGTATACTCAATTCTATCTGTCGTATCTGGGCTTTATGAATGATATCGAGCGCTTTCAGTTTTTTTTCGTACCGGGCTTTATCAATACCGACTTTTTTTAATTGAAGTTCTTTGATTCGTTTTTGCGAAGGGGTAGAATAAGCCAATTGCAAGGAGTCCAACTGGGCAATCTGCGTCTCTGCCTCATTACTCTTGACCTGAGCCTCCAACAAAGCATATTGCATCTCCAATTCGGCTTTGGTTTTATTCAAACTGGCATTGGCACCATCCAGACTTATCAGCATCTGATCATAGTAATTCTGCAAATCCTTACTTTCTATCACGCAGACGACATCCCCTTCCTCTACAACCGTACCATCTTCAACCAAAAAAACCACCGTACCTTCGATATCACCCGGACAAGACAAACTGGTTGATCGAACCGGTTCTGTATAACCATCGACAACCAACGCATTCTCAAAATCCTTCTGAGAAACCGAATAGGTCAGGATATTTTCATTTCCCCGGGAGCAGGAAAACAAAAGAATGACGAATAAAACTGAAACAAAAATATATTGAAATCTCTGCACAATTTTTTGATTTAAGTGCACGATAAAATTTATTCAAAACTATTTATCGCAAGGGTTATGTTTTTCATTGCTGCAAAGAAAAGAAAAAGAAATGGATTATACAATTTTTTATTTTCTTCATTCTGGTATTTTACCGATGGGTCTACAAACACAACAGAAATTGATATCGCTTTCACGAATATGAATACCGATAAATAAAAGGAAGCTGAACGAATAACTACTTTCCTTGTTCTCAATGTATACAAAGTTCATTTTCATACAAATTTGAATTAATTAACATAAACGAACAAATAAAAACAGACTATTTTTGATTAAAAAAGGACATTTTCACATCTAAATTCATAATTGTCAACATGAGAAATAAAATAATTTGTTTAAAAAAGTCATGATTTATTTGTGTTATTAAAAAAAGTATTACATTTGCATCGTCATTCATAACAAAAAGAAACAGTGAATAGATTTTATTTTACATATTCCTTTTATTACTTTTACTTTAGCAAGCAGGTAAGACAGGATTTTGTATGTAAATAAAAAGCTGAGACGAATAAACAGAATACATTACAAAAAGATATAAGATCCTGTCAATAAATGGCAGGATCTTTTTTTTAATATTTTTCAAACAAAAATAAATTGTTCAATGAAAAAAAAGATTGCTATACAGGGAGTGGAGGGAGCGTATCATGAAATCGCGGCAAGAGAGTATTTCAAACAGGAAGAAGAGATTGAGATACTTCCCTGTAACCAATTCCGTGACGTCATTTCTGCCCTCAAAAAAGATCCGACTCTGATCGGAATTATGGCTATTGAGAATACAATTGCCGGAAGCTTACTCCAGAACCATGAATTAATACGGGAAAGCGACCTGGCAGTAATCGGAGAAAAAAAGTTGAGGATTTCTCACTGCCTGGCTGCACTGCAGGGAGAAACCATCCACGACATCAAGGAAATAAACTCCCATCCGATTGCCCTGATGCAATGCGGAAATTTTTTAGACACACTTCCCCATGTCAAGGTTGTTGAAACAGAAGATACCGCCCTCAGTGCGAAACTTATTGCCGAAAAACAGCTTTCCGGTCATGCAGCTATATGCAGCAAATATGCAGCAAATTTATATGGATTAAACATCCTGTCGGAAGGTATCGAGACCAACAAGCGTAATTTCACTCGCTTTTTATTGCTATCCAACCGGTGGAATGCAGAAGAATTGTTGCAGGACCATGTACTCAGCAAATCGTCTGTCGTCTTTACACTTCCACACACGGAAGGGAGTTTATCCAAAGTATTGACCATTCTCTCCTTCTACGACATCAACCTGACCAAGATACAATCGTTGCCGATAATCGGCCGGGAATGGGAGTACCTGTTTTACGTCGATCTGTCTTTCGGCAACTACATGCGTTACAAACAGGCGCTGGACGCCGTACGTCCTTTGACAAAAGACTTTAAAATACTCGGCGAATACGAAGAAAATAAAATGGAGGAATAATAAATGAAAACAATACAACCAGCCGAAAGGCTCCAATCAGTCAGTGAATACTATTTTTCTCAAAAGCTGAAAGAAGTAGCTGCAATGAATGCTGCAGGTAAAAATGTAATCAGCCTGGGAATAGGAAGTCCCGATCTGCCACCTTCGCCAGAAACGGTTGAGATCCTATGCCGGTCTGCGCAACAACCGGATGTTCACGGATACCAGCCGTATGTGGGTATTCCTGAATTGCGTAAAGCATTTGCCGGATGGTATAAAAACTGGTACGGAGTGGAACTGAATCCGGATACGGAAATACAACCCCTGATCGGATCTAAAGAAGGGATCTTACACATCTCCCTGGCCTTCCTGAATCCGGGCGACAGTGTCCTGGTACCCAATCCCGGATACCCGACATACAGTTCTGTCAGTAATTTGGTGGGAGCTCATATTATAGCCTACGATCTGAAAGAAGATAACGGCTGGCAACCGGATTTCGATACGCTGGAAAAAACGGACCTGTCGAATGTAAAACTGATGTGGGTCAACTATCCTCACATGCCTACCGGTGCTCCCGCCTCAGAAGAATTATTCAAAAAATTAGTAACTTTCGGAAAAAAACACGGGATTGTCATCTGTCATGATAACCCCTATAGTTTTATATTGAATGAAAAGCCGTTAAGCATATTGAGCATCGAAGGAGCCAAGGAAATTTGTATCGAACTGAACTCCCTGAGTAAATCACACAACATGCCGGGATGGCGGATGGCCATGCTGGCTTCCAATCCGCAATTCATCCAGTGGGTGCTCAAAGTGAAAAGCAATATCGACAGCGGACAGTTCAAACCCATGATGCTGGCTGCCGCCCAGGCGCTCCAGGCCCCGGCAGAATGGTACCGGCAAATGAATGAGGTGTATAAAAAAAGAAGAAGCATTGCCGAACAAATCATGGAAACATTAGGTTGTACATTGGATCCGAAACAATCAGGCATGTTCCTATGGGGGAAAATTCCGGATAGTTATCCAACCAGCGGAGACCTGGCAGACCAAATATTATATGAAGCCAACGTCTTCATAACACCGGGATTCATCTTCGGAAGCAATGGAAACAATTACATCCGCATTTCGTTGTGCTGCAATGAAAGAATGCTGGAAGAAGCGTTAAACAGAGTGAAAAAATTAAAAGTTAAAAATTAAGAGTTAAGAGTTGATGTCAACAATTCAAAATTAAATAAAACAATTATATGGAACTCGAATCTATTTTATTACCAGGTATAGAACCTCAGCGACCTTTAGTGATCGCCGGTCCGTGTAGTGCGGAAACAGAAGAACAAGTCTTGACCACAGCCCGGCAACTGGCATCAAGCGGCATCCGGATTTTCCGGGCAGGAATATGGAAACCCCGTACTAAGCCGGGAGGGTTTGAAGGTGTCGGAACCGAAGGGTTAAGCTGGTTGCAGAAAGTTAAAAAAGAAACCGGAATGTATGTATCCACCGAAGTGGCTACCCAAAAACATGTATTCGAAGCATTGAAATACGGAATCGATATTCTGTGGATCGGAGCCCGCACTTCGGCCAATCCTTTTGCCATGCAGGAAATTGCAGATGCATTGAAAGGAGCTGATGTACCGGTATTGGTTAAAAATCCGGTAAATCCGGACCTGGAACTCTGGATCGGAGGTATCGAGCGGATTTATAATGCCGGAATCCGGAAAATCGGAGCCATTCACCGCGGGTTCAGCTCGTACGATCAGAAAATGTACCGGAACCTGCCGCAATGGCACATTCCCATTGAACTGAAACGACGGATACCCAATCTGCCCCTGATTTGCGACCCTAGTCACATCGGAGGAAAAAGGGAGTTGATCGCCCCGCTCAGTCAACAAGCCATGGACCTGAATTACGACGGATTAATCATCGAATCCCATTGCATGCCCGATGCAGCCTGGAGCGATAAGGAGCAGCAAATCACTCCGGATGTGTTGTCGTATGTATTAAATTTATTGGTTATCCGGGAAACCAGCCAAACTACGGAAAGCCTGACCGAATTGAGAAAACAGATTGACGAGATCGATGATGAATTGTTACTGATCCTGGCCAAGCGGATGCGAATTTCCCAGGAAATCGGACAGTACAAAAAAGAACATAACATGCCGGTATTGCAGACGGTTCGTTACGATGAAATATTGGAAAAACGAATTACAGCAGCGGAAAAAATGGGAATGAAAGCCGAATTTATGAAAACGGTACTGGAAGCTATCCACGAAGAATCGATCCGAAAACAAATTGAAATTTTAAACCAATGAGAATCCAATTATTAGGAGCCGGAAAAATGGGCTCTTTCTTTGCCGATATACTGAGTTTTGAACATGAAGTGGCTATTTTCGACCCTAATCCTCAACGGTTACGGTTCACTTACAACTGCATCCGGATGAACCGTCCGGAAGAAATTGCCGACTTCAAACCGGAAATACTCATCAATGCGGCTACTGTCCAGTATACCATCGAAGCTTTCAAACAGGTGCTTCCATACATTCCGGAATCCTGCATTATCTCCGATATCGCTTCCGTAAAAACCGGTCTACAGGAATTTTACACATCGCTCGGACGACCGTTTGTCTCCACCCACCCGATGTTCGGTCCCACATTTGCCAATCTAGGCAACCTGTCCTCAGAAAATGCAATTATCATCTCCGAATCCAGTCACATGGGAAAAGTATTTTTCAGAGATTTATACAATTCGTTGAAACTCAATATTTTTGAGTACACATTTGACGAACATGACGAAACAATTGCTTACTCGCTCTCCATTCCATTTGCCTCCACCTTGGTTTTTGCATCGGTAATGAAACACCAGGAAGCGCCGGGAACTACTTTCAAAAAACACATGAATATCGCCCGGGGACTGCTTTCCGAGGATGATTATTTATTAACGGAAATCCTGTTCAACCCACGAACGCCCAACCAACTGGAAGAGATCCGGAAAGAACTGGCTCATCTGCTCCGGATCATCGAAGCCCGGGACAGCCAGGCCATGAAAGAGTTCTTATTGAAAGTCCGGAACAATATTGATTAAATTAAAAATTAAAAATGAAGACTTAAAAATGATAAGAACAAACTACCTTTCATTTTTAATTCTTCATTTTTAATTTTTAATTCTTAAAGTTCTCTGATTTTAATGTTCCGGTACCAGCAATCGTATCCGTGATCTTGTAAGCCGATGAAACCTTCTTTTGCCGGTCCGTCGATAAATCCTGGCCAGTCTTTGAATTTACTTTTAGCTACCAGTTCTTTCCATTCCGGAGTCCAGAGTTCGTATTCCACTACTTTGACGCCGTTTTGGGTATGAGTTACTTTTCCATCTTTCACCTTAATAACAATTGTATTCCACTCTCCTGCCTGTTTGGCATTCTGAGGCAAAGCAGGAATCATGTCATAAAGCGAACCGGCCAGGTGATTGGCTAACTTATTGTCACTGGCATTCCAGTTGTCCAACACCTGAATTTCAGGAGCTGCATAATAAATCGGTTTACCGGGGTACTCCACTACGTAATAGAAGATTCCTGAATTTCCACTCTTCTCGATTTTCCAGTCGATAGACAATTCAAAATTGGAATATTTTTTACCTCCGAACAAGATATCGCCTCCCTGGCCCGATCCGGCTTTTTCTCCACGGGCAACTTTCATCGATTCCTGATCGATACTCCAATTAGCCGCCATTTCGGTTGAATTGCATTTTCGCCAGCCGTCCATGCTTTTACCGTCAAATAAAAGCTGCCAGCCTTCCTTCTTTTCTTTTGATGTCAGAGTATTGTTTTTTTGTGCATGTACATTCATCGCACAAACTGCTACAAGCAGGGAGAGAATAACTGTTTTCATGGTTTGAATTTTAAAATTATAAATGAAAGACGACAAAAATAATGATTTTTTCATTCTCTTGCATCGTTTATAATAAATGTGTTAATAAATAATTTATCTTCGTAGCGGTTTCGATCCTGTTTTCAATTCAAAGGCAAATAAAAACCGTGTACGCAAACAGAGTTTATGTAAAAAATAACCATGAAGAAAAAAACACTGGCTTTCTCTATACTGGGCTGCTTACTCTCAATAAACGTTTTCTGTCAGTCACAGCCCAATAAAAACTATTATTTCGATCGATCCGGCATTTCCCGTGAAGTATTGGAAAACTACCTGAGCCGATCGATTACAGCTTCCGAATTTTTAAACGTAAATCCATACACGATCGATGGTCCCTACCCCAACAAGGAAGATGATATACGACTGATCCGGAACACCGGAGCCAAATTCATCGGCAGGGCAATCTACCGTTGGGGAAGAGAAGATGTATTGAACAATCCGGATTACTTAGCCCAGGCCCGGGAATTGATAGAAAAAGTACATGCCTTCGATCCGGACATCATTTTTCAGGGAGCACTTTTTGAGATTGTCACTCAACAAGTCAACCAGATAGCTATTCCCGAATGGGTTTTCAAAACAATGGATTTACCGGTCGAAAAACGGAATTTCAATTACGACAACATGATCAATCCCGATGGAAAATTCGTTGAATTATGGACTAAAGGCTCCAGTGTACCGGATATTACCCGGCAGGAAACCAAGCTCTGGCTCCTTTTCCTAGCCGGAACATACATGCAGATCGGTTGCGAAGCCTTGCACCTGGGACAAACTTCCCTGATGGGCATGGCAGATTCTAATTGGATGCATTGGAATAAATTTCTGAACTGCCTGCGAAAATACGCCGAAAAAAACACCCGGAGAGGCTGGATTCTGTTGGACGCCCACACTCCGCATGGAGGCATGGTTACCAATGGCAAAAGCCTGCTGGACTTCAATTCTTTTCCACTCCGGATCAAAGAAATCGTAGAAAAACCGATGGAAGGAGTATTGGAAATGAATTACTTAGACGCCTTATATGGAAAAAGTCAGGGATGTGTCACTCCCAGTGGTTGGAGTTGCAGTTCTCTCCCCTACTTAGTCGAATTCGATAATTTCGGTTGCAGCCGGACCCCGGGGAAAGCCACTCCGGAATCCCATTACATTTGGGGTTACGATGAAATTTCCTGGTTTTACCTGCAAAGCGAAGACTACCGGAAAGCCTGGCTAACCTATGCCTTCTATTGGTTAAAAGAGCACGATAAGAACGGATTTCTTCAGATGCCGGTCAGCAGGGTGATTAGTTTGTGTGACAAAAGCGGAAGGTATAAATACCGTGGAAACACCCGGTCGGAAAGTATGCCTGACGGAATGAATGTGGAAGAAACAATACGGGAACTATGGGAATTAAAAATTAAGAATTAAAAATGAAAAATGAAAGGTATCTGGCCTTATTATTTTTCATTTTTAATTCTTAATTTTTAATTCCCATGCTTCCCTAGATCAACTGCCCTACCTCTACCAAACGGGCTCTCAATTGTTTTATATCCACGTTGTGAATATCAGGTGATTTGGAACTGTATATCTGCCCGGCAGCCACCCCTGCAGCTTCTCCTGTTACAAGACAGGGAGGCATTACCCGCAAGCTTCCGTGAGCATAGTGATCCGTTGAAATACAACGACCGGCAACCAATACATTTTTTAATCCTACCGGAGCTAAGCTACGATAAGGAATTCCATGAGACTCTCCTTTTCCGTAACGAGGATACTGTGTTGAACCTTTCTTGTGGACATCAATGTAGTAATTATTTCTTCCGATTCCATCTTCAAACTCCCGACGGGCCAACCAATCCTCCAAAGAGAACGTATAGTCACATTTGATCCGGCGGCTTTCCCTCACTCCCATCAAAGCTCCGGTACCGGCCAGATACGAATTATTAAAAATACCTGGCTCAAACTCCGTAAGCCCTTCATGAAACTGGCGGGCAATCTTTCTTCCTGTCATCATTGCAGAAGAAAGTGAAGCAGGATCCAGGCTGTTTACAGAAACATGCCCTGCATTAAACGCCAGAAAATTCGGCCCCGGATATTTATCGTTTATGTGCGTATCTTTGATTAAATTGTACCTGCCGGAATCCAGCATTTTAAATATAGCCCCGCCTTTCTTGGATGACTGCAAAGTACCCACCCGATCATATGCCTGCTTATTGATATTAGAGATCGTAAAACACAGTGTACCATCCTGTACGGCACCAGTGTTATCTC
The DNA here is from genome assembly GCA_031553885.1 of Bacteroidales bacterium. GTDB lineage: Bacteria > Bacteroidota > Bacteroidia > Bacteroidales > Azobacteroidaceae > JAVBKV01. Next base: position 44,700 of record JAVBKV010000027.1, on the reverse strand, counting down.
CCATTTCAAAACCGGCTCCGGCTCGGGCTGCCAGGTCTCCATCGCCTGTACAATCAATAAATAACTTGGCTTTATAAGCTGTAAGTCCTGATTTATTAGCAACGATTACGGCTTCCACGACGTTTTTATTTTTCATTTCCACGGTAGCCATGGTAGAAAAAAACAAGACTGAAACCCCTTGTGAAGAAACCAGATCATCATAAACAACTTTCAAATGTTCCGAATTGATGGGCACCCAGTCATTTCCTTTAATATGCGGTGTGCCTTTTTTAGATTCCAGAAATACCTGTTCGGCAATTCCCTTATAAATGATTTTTTCCTTATCGGTAAACGGGCACCAGGCATTCAGCAACCCGGATGTACCCATTCCTCCCAGCGCCCCTGTTCCTTCAATCAATAAAGTCCGGGCTCCTTCCCTGGCTGCCGCAGTTGCAGCCGCACATCCTGCCGGACCTCCTCCCACGACAATCACGTCCCAATTGTCACTCACTTGTACTCCTAATTTCTGTACTTTCTGAGGGTTTTGAGCAAAAGCATCCCCAAAGGTTACCGAAGCAAGTCCCAACGCTCCGATGTTTCTGATAAATTTTCTTCTTTGCATGTTTTTCAAGGTTAATAATTGAGTTTTATTTTAAAAACTGTGTGCGTGCACAATTTCTTTGTTAATTACAACTATTTTTAAGGTCCTTAATATTCTTAAGGACCTTAAATTATTTTTTCAATTAGTGGAAACTACTTTCTTTTTTCCAGAGAGAGCTGTATCCCCATTTTTCCTTTTCAACAGAGCAATTTCTTTTTCCAACTTGGTAATTTCTTTCCCCTGATTCTGAATCGTAGTCAATAGAGCATTTAATTCTTCATTTTCGATATTATCAGGAAATTGGGCATTAACCCGGTCTATGAAGTCACTCAACACATTCATGTAATTATTGAAAGCATCATAAGCATTGTCATAGGGGCTGTAAACACTCGGGCCCGGGAATATTTTTGTACTCATGAAGTGAAAATGATCCCCGGCCTGAAGGTAGTTCCAATCCTGGAGAATCCTGCGGTCATCACACAACCGTACCCGTTCTCCGATACTATACAGCTTATCAAATGCTTCTTTTTGCAGGATGTTTCCCAGCCAGGGACTAACATCTTTTTCTTCTCCGGCCCAGGAGCACGGATACGGAACGGCCAATTCTCCCACCGGTTTGAGTTTGTTGGATACTTCAGATGGGGTTGAAAAACCTATTTTTTTAGCAAAAGCATAACGCGGTATAGCTTTAAAAAACTCAAAGATACCCGTTTCCACTGGTTGTAAACTGCCCAATACTTCATAATTCATAAAAATATTGATCAGTTGCTCCGACTCCGGTGTCGTATTAATCCAATTTACTAATTTATCCGCAACCAACGGATATTCGCTCCAATCGTAGTTGGAAAAACGAAAAGAAATATCATCGCTGTATTTCGAATTTCGTACCAGTAATTTCAGGTGCGGATTAGCCGCTGATGAATACAGGTAATTGGGACTCTTCCAACCCAGAACATGCTTCGCCCCTTCCGTCAGCATGGTTTTATATCCCATACCGGAAACAAGCAGAGCAATATCATCATTGTATATCAATTCGGTATTCCGGAAAACCTGTGGCTTTTGCCCGAACAACAACTCTATCTTAGCAGAATGTGCTTCCACCTGGCTCCTGAATTCTTCCGGATCAGTCAGGGAAGACAACGAATGTGAATATGTTTCCGCCAGAAACTCCACACAACCGGTACGTGCCAGTTCCTTAAATCCGTCGATCGCTTCCGGAACATAGATTTCCAATTGTTCCAGAGCTACTCCTGAAATAGAAAAAGCCACTTTGAATTTCTGGTTATGCTCTTTAATCATATCCAACAATATTGCATTAGCCCGAAGAATGGAACGATCGGCTATTCGGCGGATAATATCTTCATTGGAAAAATCATCATAATAGTAATGGTCACTGCCTATATCAAAGAAACGGTAACGTTTCAGACGAAATGGTTGGTGCAACTGAAAATAAAAACAAATCGTTTTCATGATATTCAAAGGTTTATTATATGTTTCTTTCTATCTTTACTTGGACAACACACTTTCATAAATCTTCCGGACTTTAAGGCCGGCATATTCCCACTTAATTTCATCCACCTCTTTTTTACCCTCCTCTTTCAGGTACTGAGCCATAGACGGATAAGTGATAATCGAATACATGGCATCGGCCATGGCTTCGATATCCCAGTAATCGGTTTTTATAGCCTTATCCAATATTTCCGCACAACCCGATTGCTTGGATATTATCGTTGGCACCCCACATTGCATCGCTTCCAAGGGAGAAATTCCAAAAGGCTCCGAAACTGAAGGCATAACGTATACGTCGCTTGATTTCAGAACTTCATACACCTGGGTACCTTTCATGAATCCGGTAAAATGAAAACGATCGGAAATACCACGCTGAGCTGCCAACCGGATCATCTGATTCATCATGTCTCCGCTTCCGGCCATAACAAAACGAACGTGATTCGTTTTCTTTAATACCCGGGCTGCCGCCTCTACAAAATATTCCGGCCCTTTTTGCATCGTGATCCGTCCCAGAAAGGTGATCACTTTATCATCGGTTCCTTTCTTGGAAGTAATCGATTCGATTTCAGCACTTAATGGCTCTACTGCATTATGAACGGTCGTAACCTTTTTCGGATCCTGGTGGTATTTTTCAATCACTGTATTCCGGGTCAGGTTACTCACGGTAATAATATGATCGGCATTGTCCATCCCGTCTTTTTCAATTCCGTAAACCGTCGGGTTTACCTTTCCGCGACTCCGGTCAAAATCAGTAGCATGAACATGAATGACCAACGGCTTACCCGTTGCATACTTGGAATGAATCCCTGCAGGATAAGTCAACCAGTCGTGCGAATGAATCACATCAAAATCATAGGTCCTGGCAATTACTCCTGCAACGATCGAGTAATTATTAATTTCCTCCAGCAAATTATCCGGATATCGTCCTGAGAACTCTACACAGCCCAGGTCATTGAGGTGTAAATAATTAAAATCGGCATAAATATGATCCCTCAGGTTGTAGTATTCCTGCGGATCCATATATTTTCCCAATCGTTTACTGATATAATCCCAATGATGATCCCGCCAGCCAACAGGTGTATTACAAGCACCCAGCAAACGCAGGAAACTGCGATCTTCATCTCCCCAGGGCTTGGGCATGACAAACGTAATCTCCATATCCTCCTGCTTCGCCATGCCTTTAGTCAACCCATAGCTCGCAGTTCCAAGGCCACCCAATATATGAGGAGGGAATTCCCACCCGAACATTAATGCTTTCATTTCTATTACGTTTACGTTATACGTTATACGTTTTCAATAATTTCACTACCCGGAGCGTGGCTGCAATATTCATCGCAAAGGAAATGGCTCCACGGCTCTGGAAAGGCGGATTCCCATCAAACAATTCAGAAATCGAGCCGATACAATGGGTATTCATTTCTTCCTCCAATCCGATCAGCATCCGTTCGACAAAAGAAACCCCGCTCATTTGATACAACCTCAGATAACCTTCCAGGTAAGCGCCCAGTAACCAAGGCCAAACAGTTCCCTGGTGATAGGAAAGATCCCTTTCCTGCTGCGGGCCCACATAATAAGGACGGTATCCTTCGCTTTTAGGACTTAAGGAGCGAATTCCTTTAGGAGTTAACAATTCTTTGGTCACAATGTTCAATACCGTACGCTTTTGAGTTCTGTTTAACGGAGAATAATCAAGAGAAACAGCAAACAACATATTGGGACGAACGCTCCAGTCCACATATCCTCCGTCGATATAGTCGAACAAATAGCCATAACCGTTAAGGAACGTTTCCACAAAAGAAACGGCTGTTTTACCTGCCAGCTCTTCCAGTTCTTCAACTGCTTTTTTATTATTATTAAGTTCAGCCATTTCGGAAGAAAATTTCAACGCATTGTACCACAACGCATTGAACTCAACAATATATCCCGAACGGGGAACAATCGGCCGGCCGTTAATGGTTGAATTCATCCAGGTAATGGCTTTATCTTTTCCTTCGGCATACAATAAACCATTATCTTCCAGATGCAGGTTTTCATGTTTATTTTTTTGTATGTAAGTAACGATTTCGAGGATCAGATCCCCATAATTTTCCAGGCATTTCTCCTTTCCTACATACTTGGCATATTGTTGTATCGACCATACTGCCCAAAGTAAAACATCCGGAAGATCGATTTCCTGGATTACTTTATCCAACAAACCCTCCCTCATAAAATTACGAAGTGCCGGTGTTGCTGTCGTAAGCAATTTTTCAAAACGAACCGGATCATCAATACCCAACGTACATCCCGGAGCTGAGATAAACAAATCCCTTGCCCGTACTTTAAACCAGGGATAACCCGCCAATAAATAGGCATCGTTTTCTGTCGGCCGGTAATAAAATTGCTGGGCAGAATTTTTGAGACAGTTAAAAAAACTGGTCCGGGGCGTACGGTTCTTCTCTTCTTCCTGGAACTGCTCTTCCAGTGAGGAAGGATCTATCCACTCGTCTCCCCCGGCAAAGTAAACCGACTCCCCTTTTGCAATAGGCAATTCAAAATAACCCGGCACATACAGGTCTTCTTTGTACGGAAATCCCCGTTCCATCTCCTTGGAATAAACAACTCCATGATACCAGTCGGGATTAAACACAAACTGGCAGGGTTTACTGAACTGCATGTATAAATCGGGATATCCTTGATACATAGAAGTTTTCACTCCATTCTCAACTTCCGTATAATTTTTATTGACGGCATGATTCTCCACGGTAAGGGAGTTCACGTTACGAAATGCAAGGAACGGTTTAAAACGCAATGTAGTGGGCGAATGAGCATCCAGCAAGGTATATTTAATCAGGATACGATTGTGATAGGCAGTAAATATTTTTTCCTTGGTCATAATAACCCCTCCCACCCTGTACAGCGTACGGGGAACAGCTTCAAAATCAAACTGCCGGATGTATTTATGACCGTTCGGACTGAAATGATTCTCTTCGTACTGATGAAGGCCCAGATTAAATTCAGCCCCATGCTGGATAACCGTTTCGTCCAATGAAGATAAAATAACATGATTATCATTATCCACCTGCGGAACCGGCATAACCAACAGACCATGATATTTCCGGGTATTACAGTCAACTACGGTTGTACAGTGATAAGCACCTCCACGATTGGTCCTCAGAATCTCCCTTTTAAGTGATTCTTCCAGATTAATCATTAGTGTTTTATCGAACTTTAGGTATCCCATATTTCAATGATTTAAGGATTATAACTGAATCATTCTTTACGATCAATAACCTACCAATCAATCAATTAAATTATAAATCAAAAGAATAGGTAATCAATTACACACTAAAGTTACAATAAAAATTTACAAATGCCAAAAGAAGGATGCTTTTTTTCTCTTTTTTATACAAACTTCCTCTATGCAAACTTTTGAATTTTATATTTAACGCATCTATAATTCAGGATTTTTACTTATGTTTGTCACAGTTTGCCACAATTTTATTGTGTTTTTATTTATGAAGTTCGAAACAAAAAGAATCTTATACGCCTTTTTTTTTCCATCCTTGTTCATTATCCTTTTGTGGGTTATCTGGGGATTGAATACCGGATTGAACACCGATTGGCATCAATGGGGAATCTATCCCAGGAGTTGGAACGGTTTAGTTGGAATCATAACGGGTCCTTTTATTCATGCCGGGATCAGTCACCTGTTTTCCAATACGGTACCTTTATTAATACTAAGTTGGTGTTTATTCTATTTTTATAGAGACTTGGGGTATGTTGTATTTCCTATACTCTGGATTCTTTCAGGAATCATTACCTGGTGCATCGGAAGGGATTCCTGGCATATCGGCGCCAGTGGTTTGGTTTATGCTCTTTCCTTTTTTTTGTTTTTCAGCGGTATTTTCAGAAAATACATTCCACTCATGGCCATATCCATGCTGGTAGCTTTTCTTTACGGCAGTACGATCTGGAATATGCTCCCCATTTCAGAGTTGGTAGATGACAGTGTTTCCTGGGAAGGACACCTGGCCGGAGCTTTCAGCGGGTTGTTTTGTGCAACTTTGTTCAGAAATTATGGCCCACAAAAGCCGGAAGAGGAAGACGAGGAGGAGGAGGAGAATGAAGAATTAAGAATTAAAAATTAAGAGTTAAGAGTTAAAATACAATAGGCCCGTCATTACGAGGTGTTTTTTACTCGCAAGACGGGCCGTTATGATTTATTTCATCAGTCAAACATAGTTCTGAAACGACTGAATATTCGTTCCTTTATTGATTTATTAGGTTGAAAATTAGGAGCGTTCTCCAACCCGTTCAGGATGTCTTTCTGCTCCTTGGTCAGGTTTTCCGGAACATAAACAGCAATATTGATTAACAGGTCGCCTGTTCCATAATGGTTGACGGAAGGTAATCCTTTATTTCTCAGGCGCAACACTTTACCGGGTTGCGTACCCGGATCGACTTTAATCTTTGCTTTTCCATCAATCGTAGGAACTTCAACGGTTCCTCCCATGGCTGCCATCGGAAAACTAAGCAATAGATTGTAGATCAAATCGTTCTGATCCCGGATCAGTTCGGGATGCGGCTCTTCCTCGATCACCACGAGCAGATCACCATTAACACCCCCATGGCGGGCAGCATTTCCTTTACCACTCAATGACAATTGCATTCCTTCGGCTACTCCTGCAGGTATATTAATCGTTATGATTTCTTCATCCCTGACAATTCCCTCCCCGTTACAATGAGGACATTTTTTCGTAATGATCTTTCCTTCTCCTCCGCAACTGTTACAAACAGCAGTTGTCTGCATCTGTCCAAGGATCGTACTCATCACCTTCGTTACATGCCCTGATCCATTACAGGTAGTACAAGTCGTATAGGCATCCGAACCATCCGCACCCGTTCCTTTGCAATGCGAACAGGCAATGTATTTTTTTACCTTGATCTTTTTTTCTACCCCGGTAGCAATTTCCTTCAGGTTCAATTTGACTTTTACACGCAGATCTGATCCCCGGTTGACCCGTTGGGAAGATCTTCCACCTCCTCCAAATCCGCTGAATCCTCCAAAACCACCGAAATGTCCGCCGAAAATATCTCCGAATTGGGAGAAAATATCATCCATTGACATTCCTCCTCCAAAGTTTCCGTTTCCGGCAGCCCCGCCTACACCTGCATGGCCGAACTGGTCATAACGCCTTCTTTTGTCTTCATTACTAAGTATCTCATAAGCTTCAGCTGCTTCCTTGAATTTTTCTTCTGATTCCTTATCTCCCGGATTTTTGTCGGGGTGATACTGAATTGCCTTTTTACGGTATGCTTTTTTAATTTCTTCTGCCGATGCCGTTTTGGGAACCTCCAGTATTTCGTAATAGTCTCTTTTAGCCATTGTTTTTCAAAAATAAATTATTTTGCCACAACCACCTTGGCATGGCGAATGACCTTATCATTCAGCATGTAACCGGTTTGTACACAATCCACCACCTTATCTTTCTGCTCATCGTCAGCAGCCGGAATGGTAGCCACCGCATCAAACAACTCGTCATCGAAGTCCTGTCCCTGAGCTTCGATCGGTTTCACTCCGTTCTGTTGCAAATAAGTTATAAACTTGTTATAAATAAGCAGTATTCCTTCGGATATGGCAGGTATATCGGTTGCCGACTCCATATTTTTCAAAGCCCTTTCAAAATCATCCAATACCGGGAGTAAAGCAATCAATGTTCTTTCTCCTCCATTTTTTATCAACTCCGCTTTTTCCTTGACGGTCCGTTTCCTGTAATTGTCATACTCCGCCATCAAACGAAGATAGGAATCTTTCATTTCGGCCAACTCTTCCGACACTTTGTCAGTACTTTCCGGCTCATAATCAGGATTCTCTCTGTATTCCTGCTCATTTGTCTGATCCGCTGCAATATTGTCAGCCGGATTTTCTCCAAGATCCGGGTTTTCCACCCATTCTTTTTCGCTCATCATTTTATCTTTATTTACTATTATTCCTATAATAAAACAGTTACGGCTGACAGAATAAATTCCTGCCGCCTCTGCTTCTTTCATATCTTCAAATATGTTGCCAGAGAATTAAATAGGCTATCCCGCCTGCTCATTAGCAAACAAGGATAAATTAAGTCATTCTGAATAGCAGTGTAGTTTAAGGATGCAGCCAACGGGAATCGTGCACTTTCACTTTGTCGGCATTGTAATATAAATCTTCTTTTTTAGGTATCGCTATCCGGTAACTTTTTCCGGGTTGTATCTTTAGCTTTGTATCGCGTAGCCAGGGATTGAATTCCTTTAACTGCATATAATTCAGATCGTATTGTTGTGCAAAAGCAGCAAGATCAGACACATCGGAAGAAATTTCCACGTATTGTACGGGAACCTGCGTATACAGATTTTCTTTTTTCAAAATAAAACCATACCGGTAAGGCTGGGCAAAAATCTGCCTGGCAGCCATAATACGAAAAACATACCGTGAGGTTTCTTCCACCAGCAGTAAATCCAGGGAAGAATCAACCCTTTGTTTTTTCAATTCGGAACTGATCCGGCCCATTCCTGCATTGTAAGAAGCCGCAACTGTCGCCCAGTCTCCATACCTGGAATAGGCACTTTTAAGGTAACGACAGGCAGCCTCCGTCGCCTTTTCGATATGATAACGCTCATCTACCTCATTGGTAATTTCCAGGCCGAACTGCTTTCCGGCATCTTCCATGAACTGCCAGAGACCAACCGCCCGGGCTGGAGAAACCGAACGGATATCCAGGTTACTTTCAATCATACACAGGTATTTGAAATCATCCGGAATTCCATTTTCTTTGAGAATCGGTTCTATAATAGGAAAATAACGGTTTGCCCGCTTGAAATACAACATAGTCGTGGAATGGAAATAAGTAAAACTGTTAATCTCCCGGTCGTAACGTTCACGTAAATCGATGCGATCCAGTTTAATTTTCTTGCCGCAAAACTCCACTTCATCCGGAATGGGCACGGACACGGTTAACGAAGAAACATACGGACGCTGCTCCGAAACTTCTCCCGAATCTTTACTTCCTAATAAAAATACAGCTAAAAAACAAAGCAATCCTACACTTAACAACAAAAGCAAATAATTATAATATCTCATGTCTTTTTATTAAAATTTACTTCGAAGAATATTAATATCTCCCGATTTCTTATAGCGGATACCATCCGCACCTTTTGCCTCGATCACATAAAAATAAACTCCGGACGGAACATATTTACCGCTCACCTTTCCATCCCATCCTTTAGAAGGATCGCTCCATTGATACAGCAGATTTCCCCAACGGTTAAAAATAGAAGCCCTAAAACTCACTATCGACTCATAAGAAACTTTAAACTCATCATTTACCCCCGGCGAACTTCCCGGACTGAATGCATTCGGAATTTTTAACGACGAAGTGCCAATAAACACTTTAAAAACCTGGCTGGTATCTACACAAACAGACTTGGCGTCGATTACTTCCAACTGAACGATATAATCACCCGATTGTTCGAATGTATAACGAAGCACTTTATCCGTATACCGCACGATTGTATTGGTCGTTCCATTTGTCTCGACTTTTGAAACTTTCCAGATATAAAAAGCCGCTACCGGTTCATTCGCATAAGCGGTAAAAGTAATATCCACCGGAGCCGAGCCACCGTATTCCGTATCCGAACTGTTTTCGTTATCGGCTTTTTCCTTATGCTGTTCGACTACCCCGTGAGCATCCACTGCAATTGCCGAATAAACAGGTGTAGAAATGGATTGTTGCAACCCAAAGTGTTGGGCAAAATCGTCTCCGGTCAGGACAAAATCCGTATCCTTTAACGGAGCTCCTACCTCAATTTCGTAAATAAGTCCTTCCTCATCTATCCCTTTATCGTTCGGGACAAACACCTTGTTTTTATCATCCCACTCAAGATCTGAATATTGAAGGTGGTATTTCCGTTCGATTGTCTCCGGTATTCCTTTATACGTATAATAACGTAACGGAGCGGCTTCCATTTCTGCAACCAGCTTCAGGCGTTCGCATTTATATTCATCTTCCTGAATGGTCAGGGAGGAAAAAACGGGTACATATTTACTATAATCGATGATCCAGAGATAGCTGGTACTCATGGATGCGGGAGAGCCTACATAATACCCGTAACCATCTTCCACATCCGTAATAAAAGAAGTATTACCGGAGGTCTGTTGGCTAGTGACCGGAGTAGCTTCAGATGCTTTCTCTTTGTATTTGTACCACTGGTGGGTTTCATCCGCAGAAGAGGTATAGGTAATCTGCGCATCAGACAACCCATTCAGCATATAAACCTCAATGATATTTTTTGTATCGTTGACTGCCCGTAAAGGAGTTCCGCTTCCTCCTTTCACGGAGTATTGAGCAAGGGCCGGAAAGGCAAAGAATAAGATGATTATCGGAAGTATCTCTTTTTTCATGTCCCAAAATTAAGAATTATTTCTAACTTTGCATGCTGTCAGCATTCAACAAAATAGATTTTAATATGTTAAAACGCCTTTGTTTTTTATCAATACTGCTTAGTATACTATCCTATAACGTAAAATCGGAAAAAGCATTTTATTTCGAGCCGGGAATTTTTGCTTCAGGCGATGATTTTTTCCTGCATACGGTAGAAAGAGGCCAGACGGTTTACTCCATTGCCGGTATGTACCGGGTTACTGTCGATGATATTTACAGGCTGAATCCGGGAAGCGTGAATGGTATTCAGATCGGTAGCTCATTAAAAATCCCTCAGGTTTCCGGCTCCTATTATTACCATACGATCCAACCCAAGGAAACGCTGTATTCGGTATCCAAATTATACGGAATGAAGGGGGAAGACATTATTTCCGTCAACCCCGGATTATCCGTACAAACATTTACCATCGGAAAAACGATCCGGATACCGATCAACCGGGTAACAACTCCGATGGAAGGAAAAAACGAAGAGCAGGACAAGCGGCTGACAAATGCCCTGCTGAACCAAATACCCCGGAGCGAAGATATTCCTACCATCCAGGTCGCCCTGCTCCTTCCTTTCGGGTTACAGGAAGGTAATTCCAATGAAAATATCTCCAACCGGAACCGGATGATCGAATATTATGAAGGGATACTGCTGGCCCTCTATGACCTCAAAAAGAAAAAAATATCCATTGACCTGCAAGTCCATGATATCGGGAATAATACGAATGCCATTCCCGCCATTTTGAAAAAAGAATCCATGCAACAGGTTCACCTGATTATCGGAGGACTATCCGACAAGCAAATCAAACTGATTTCCGATTTTTCCAGGGAAAGAAATATTCCTTACGTTATTCCTTTTACGTCCAAAAGCGATGAACCGCTTAATAATCCATTTGTATATCAGATCAATACACCTCACTCCTACCTGTATTCCAAAGCAGCACTGGCCTTTTGTAAAAAATACGCTAAAAGTAATATTATCTTTTTCGTAGCCGATTCTTCCAGTGATAAAATGGATTTTATAAAGCTGGCACAAGAAGAGTTAAAACAGAAAAAAATTCCATATCAAACCATCAGTTACAGTGATTTTTTCATGCCTGAGCTTCAATCTCTGATGAAGGAAGATGAGAATAACGTAATTGTCCCGTCCGACGATACCCCGGAAACATTAACCAAATTGACCGCTCCTTTAAAAAATATCCTGGAACTCAATCCTGATCGAAAAGTTTCGCTTTTCGGCTATCCGGGATGGCAGGTATACGGAAATGATTTTTCCAATGATTTTTTCCGGCTGAACGCAGGTTTTTACAGTGTTTTTTATGCAGATCCGACTTCTCCGGAAATCAAATCGTTTTACAATAAATTCAACCAGTGGTATTCCCGGGAATTGATCAATTCTTTCCCTAAATACGGTATTCTCGGTTACGATACCGGAATGTTTTTCATCCAGTTGCTCAATCAATACGGCACGTCTTTCAATGCCCACATCAATCAATTGAAATACAAGGGTATCCAAACCGATTTTTATTTTGAACGGGTAAATAACTGGGGAGGATTTATCAATACGGGTATGTATATTGTAACCTTTAACCCCGATTACACCATTACTAAAAGCCTGGCCAGATGAGTCTAAAATTCAAACTGTTTATATGCGGACTTGCCGGTTTATGCTGGTGTCAGACCAACCGGGCGCAGGATGATTCCTTCCGTCCGGAATTGAGCTATGGAGTCAACGGTGGTATCACTCTTAGTAAAGTCAGTTTTAACCCCAGCGTACCCCAGGATTACCTGCAGCAATATACGGGAGGAATAACCGTCCGGTATATTTCTGAGAAAAATTTCGGATTACAAGGAGAATTGAATTATTCGCTACGCGGATGGAAGGAACGTGTCGACACGGTATCCCATCTCAGCAGTTATAGCCGCTCCATCGCTTACCTGGAACTTCCTTTGATGACTCATATTTATTTCAACATGAGCAAACGAACACGTGTACTCTTTAATATGGGGCCACAGGTAGGATATTACCTCAATGAAAAAACGGTTGAGAAGGATCTTATTGTAACATATCCCAACCAGATACCACCTTACTACGACACAGAAGTACAACGGATCTTTGACTGGGGAATTACTGGTGGCATGGGCTTCGAATTCCGCACCGGTATAGGAAGTTTTATCGTTGACGGACGTTATTATTTCGGACTATCCGATATTTTCAGTAATAGTAAAAGCGATTACTTCCAATCTTCGTCCAATCAGGTTATCAGCATCAAACTGGCATATCTATTCCGGAAATAACCGCTTACAACTATCATTTACTTCTGATCTCACGACCAAACGGCAGCAACGCCAGCGAAGCCATTTTGAAATGTTGTTTGCCAAAAGGAATACCTATAATGGTAATGCAGCAAACGATACCCCAGAGCAAATGGGAGATGCAGGTTTCAAGGCCTCCGAAAATAATCCACCAAACATTCATAAAAACATTCAGGCAACCCATCCCCCCATGTTTCTCAGTTACAGTCTTGCCAAAAGGCCACAAAGCCAGGGCAGCCAGTTTGAGGGTCTGCAAACCAAACGGAATTCCGATGATCGTAATCATCAGAAAAAGGCTGGATATCAGGTAGCATATACTTGTCCATAAGCCACCCAATATCAGCCATAAAATATTCAGTATGAATCTCATTATTTTACTACTTCCTGTAATTTTTCCAACAACGCTGCACCACGAAGGTCTTTTTCAATAATCGTTCCCTGCGGATCAATCAGGACAGTATGAGGAATACCCATCACCACATAAGGCCGGGTAGCTTCCCGACAACCTTGCAGGTCTGAAAGTTGCGGCCAGGTAATATTCATTTTTTGGACAGTATTCAGCCAGGCGTCTTTATCCTGGTCCAGGGATACGCCCACGATTTCAAAATTCTTACCCTTATACAATTGGTAAGCTTCCAGCAATGTAGGCATTTCCTTCATACAGGGTCCACACCAGGAAGCCCAAAAATCCAATAATACATATTTTCCTTTACCGGCATAAGAAGACAAGGCTTCTTCCTTTCCTTGTTTATTCGGCAAAATAAAATCAGTAAATTTCTGTCCTACAGCTACTTTTCTTTCAGCCTCGATCGCTGTAATAATTTCCCTCATTGCCGGAGTCGACTTGAACGATTCACTGGCTTTGGCCAGCATTTCATCTTTTTGTTTTGTATCAAACAATTGTATATGAGTCATGAAGATTTCCTCGCCTAAGGGATTACTGATATTTTGCAATACATAATCAGCAGAAATAGTACGAACCTGTTCATAAATCTGTTCGACTTCGTTTTCCAAACCGGATTGTATTTCCGGAGTCATGGTTTGCTTTTCCATTGCCTCCCGGTATTGTTTATCAATGGCCTGCATTTTTTCCAGCAATGGGCGTTGAAGTTCCACCATCGATTTCTGATAGGCATCTGTTTCCGGATTCCCTCCGACTTCTATTTTTTTATCCGACGATATTTTCACCCAAAGTTTCCCGGGTTTAACCAATAAAGGAATTCCCCTGCCAATTTCACCGGCTTCCGGATCATCAACAGAAACATAATAAACCACAGGAGTTTCCTGAATTCCTTTGAATTCAAACTTACCGTCTTTAATAACAGCCGTATCTGCTTTTACAGCATCTTCCTCCGTATTAAAGCGGCCCAGGTAGATCGATTTACCTTCCAATGCGGCATCCTCGACAGTACCCGTAACTTTATATTCTCCTTTTGGAGTACATGCTCCCAATATCAGTACCGTACTGATCAAATAAAAAATTTTCTTCATGATTTTATTGTTTTAGCCGGGCTGTTTCTACTTTCAGCAACCGGGATTTTAGTTTTTCGAATTCACTTTTCCGGATCCGCAACGTCATTTCACAATCCATTTCGAACTGTTGAGAAATAATTTCAGGACTTTCTTCTTTCACAACCCGCATAATTCCATTCAAAAAAGGATATTCAAAGACAATGGTTATTTCTTCATCAATCGTTTTTTCAATGATGGTTGCATGCTCCAGTGCGTCCTGAGCAGCGGTGCGATAAGCAGCTATCAAACCACCGGTTCCTAGTTTGACACCACCGAAATACCTAATTATAACAATCAGGACGTCAGTTAGTTCATTTGAATTGATAACTCCCAGAATCGGTTTACCTGCTGTCGAAGATGGCTCTCCATCATCATTCGCCCTGAAAACCTTCCGATCAGCCCCCAACATATACGCCCAACACACATGACGGGCATCGTAGTACTGCTTACGGTAAGCATCCACGCACTCCTTAACTTCCTCCGGCGTACGAACAGGAACTGCATAAGCAATAAATTTACTCCGCTGTTCCATAACATACCCCTCTGCAACATCCGCTATGGTCTTAAAAATATCCAAAATGTTGAGAATTGAGAGTTGAGAATGGAGAATTGAGAGTTGAGAGCTATAAATCAGCAAAAACGCATGACCTTCCATTCTCCATTCTCAACTCTCAATTCTCCATTATTAATACGCTCTTGCGAAAACCACCCGCTGCGCTGAAGGTTTTCCGGTCACCATACATTTTCCGGGAGTCATATCTCCTTCCAATGGAATACAACGAATAGTCGCTTTGGTTTCTTCCTTGATTTGTTCTTCTGTTTCGGAAGTTCCGTCCCAATGAGCAAGAATAAATCCTCCCTCTTCGATTTTTTCCTTGAATTCATCGTAAGAATCTACCGAAATGGTTTTTGAAGCACGGTAATCAAATGCTTTTTTATAGATATTCTCCTGTATATCATCCAACAATTGTTTCACATGCGCAGCAATGTTATCGCAACTGACCGTTTCCTTGGTCAGGGTGTCACGACGAGCCACCTCAATCGTATTGTTTTCCATGTCACGACCACCCATAGCCAGGCGTACGGGAACTCCCTTCAATTCATACTCGGCAAATTTCCATCCCGGTTTCTTATTTTGTCCATTATCGTATTTCACACTGATACCCAGTGCTTTTAACTGATCTATAATTCCGGCTACTTTTTCATTGATCTGAGCCCATTGCTCGTCCGTTTTATAGATAGGAATAATAACCACCTGGTAAGGAGCCAGCTTCGGAGGAAGCACCAGTCCGTTGTCATCCGAATGAGCCATAATCAAAGCACCCATCAAACGGGTAGAAACACCCCAGGAAGTAGCCCAAACATAATCACGTTTACCTTCTTTATCCAAGAACTGAACATCGAACGCTTTCGCAAAATTTTGTCCCAGGAAATGGGAAGTTCCTGCCTGCAAAGCCTTTCCGTCCTGCATCAATGCTTCAATACAGAACGTTTCCAGCGCTCCTGCAAAACGTTCATTCGCTGATTTAACGCCTTTCAATACCGGAACAGCCATGTATTTTTCTGCAAAATCAGCATATACATTCAGCATCTTTACCGTTTCGTCAATGGCTTCTTCTTTCGTTGCATGAGCCGTATGGCCTTCCTGCCACAGAAACTCCGCGGTACGCAGGAACAAACGGGTACGCATTTCCCAACGAACCACATTCGCCCATTGGTTACACAAAATAGGCAGGTCACGATAGGACTGGATCCAATTCCGGTAGGTACTCCAGATAATGGTTTCCGAAGTCGGCCGGACGATCAGTTCCTCTTCCAATTTCGCTTCCGGATCCACAACTACTCCTCTTCCATTCGGATCGTTCTTCAAACGATAATGGGTTACTACGGCACATTCCTTGGCGAAACCTTCTACGTGGTCTGCTTCCTTACTCAGGAACGATTTTGGGATAAACAAAGGAAAATATGCATTCACATGCCCGGTTTCCTTGAACATATCGTCCAACTGACGCTGGATTTTTTCCCAGATCGCATACCCGTAAGGTTTAATTACCATACATCCGCGAACAGCAGAGTTTTCCGCCAGATCCGCCTTAATCACCAAATCATTGTACCATTGCGAATAGTTTTCGCTTCTCGAGGTTAGTTCTTTTAATTCTACAGCCATTGTATATTGCTATTATTTTTTATTAATTTTGAGGCTACAAATATACGTGATAAAATTGGAAATATTAAATATAACAACAAATACACTCAAACTCACGTTATTAAGAGTGAATAAATCTGAATGATCCAATGGCACACTCTCATTCCCATTCATCGCTCCAGGGCAATCCAAGCGCGGATTCCAACATCCGCATGGCCTTTTTCCTGAACCTGGGTTTCAGTATCATCGAAATCATCGGGGGATTCTTCACCAACAGCATTGCCATTATTTCGGATGCCCTGCACGACCTGGGTGACAGTTTTTCATTGGCTATGGCCTGGTATTTCCAACGGTTGTCCAAGAAAAAAAGAGACTGGCGGTTTTCTTACGGATACAAACGGTTTTCGGTGTTGGGAGCCCTGATCAATTCATTGGTCTTACTGACCGGCTCCATCTTTATCATTTATGCTTCCATCCAACGGTTAATTGCCCCTCAGGAAACCAATGCCCGCGGGATGTTAATACTGGCCGTTATCGGAATTCTATTCAACGGACTGGCCATGCTCCGGCTGAAAAAAGGAAAATCATTGAATGAACGGGCTGTAGCCCTTCATTTATTGGAAGATGTACTAGGATGGATTGCCGTGTTGATTGCCAGCATAGTCATGATGTTTTTTGATCTTCCGATTCTCGATCCGTTATTGTCTCTGGCTATTTCCTGCTACATCCTGTTCAATATCTACCGGAACATCAAAGACGTGATGAAAGTTATGCTGCAAGGCGTTCCAAACAATATTAACGAAGCCGAAATAAGAGAACTGATCGCATCAACTCCCGGAGTACAATCCGTACACGACCTGCACATCTGGACTATGGACGGCGAGTACAACATCCTGACCACCCACATTATACTCTCTCCGGAGGCAGAAGTCTATCCGTTGAAGCAGGAGATCAAAGAAAAATTAAAATCAGCAGGAATCCACCATCCGACGATTGAAATCGAACAGAACAATGAACCTTGTGGATTTGAACAAGAGTGCTGTTGATCAATAAGTAAATGTAACCAGTACAGCCTTGTGGTCAGTCGGCCAGACTCCACTTCCTATTTCGGTTCGTTCGGTTTCCTGTACCCGTTGACTGTGGCAAATCGATCCGGGAGGCCCCCAGACAACAGCATCAGTGACTTTCAATTTTTTATCCGGGAAGTAATAAATGAAATCGATCCGTTCCCGTTCATCGGCATCCGGCGCCCAGGTCAGTTTGGATACCGGTATTCCCGGACAATCGGCCGGATAAGTGATCCCCGGATGAGTCAACGGATCAGGATATCGGACCCGGTAAGCATCCCTGAAACCCTCTTTTTCCATTAAGACACTGACCGTCCAGGGAATAACAAGACCTTGCCTGTCATACAGATCCTTCGTTTTTTCCGTCCAATCCAGGTGTGAAGGTTCATTGAAATCACCCCCAATAATGATTAGTCTTTTTTTATCCTTGTCTTTCCTGGCTTCATCCATAAAAGCCAGAATCGCATCGTCCCGTCGGGAAGCCCTGTTATTGGTTAGAATGCTATCCAGATCCGTCATCGGAGGACGCTTTTTCCATGTACTCCCATCATATCCCTTTACATCGTAATAAGTGCAATTCAGGTAATCCAGGTGTGCTGTATACAAAGCGATTTCTCTTCCCCTGAACGGAATTACAGCTTTATAAATACTACCGTGATCTCCTTTTTCAGGAAATACGGTCAGGCTGTCTGTAATCGGATACCGGGAAAGAATGCCTGAATCGTAGCTGTAAAAAGAATAGAATAGTTGTCCTTTTTCTTTCAACGACTCTACAATACGATCACAAAAACGGGTATTGTTATAATTACGGACTTCACTGAATGTAACCAGATCGGCCCTGGAATCAAGTATCTGCTGAACAATTCCTTCATAACCTCCCGGAACAACCGTTCCCTCCTGCCAGATATTAAATTGCAACACGCGCAATGTCTCCGGATTTTTATTACAGGAAACAAATGAATAACAAATAATTAACAGGAAGAATATACGTTTCATAACTTTATTTAAATTTTAAATAAAGGAATAAAGTTAAGTAAAAAAATTCTATTTTCCTATCTTTCCTCTATAATCTAATAAAGGATGAGTCGGATATACAACTTTAATTGTTTATTTGGCATCCATTAGTTCAAAGGATACCCCTCTCACCTCGTTTTGGGGTAAGTTAAGTTATTAAAATACAGACTTTCCTCTGCAAGCTTTTCGCTTAGACTTGTTTTCTAAAACCGACAATCGTTACCGACCAGTTTGCAAAATCGGGATATGGATTCACCACAAAGATAAGGGACTGAACCATTGTCGAATAAAACTATGCCCTGTAAACTTCCTTCTTGGTCAATACATTCCAGATGATGACCAATAATTTTCTGGCGATAGCCACTAATGCTTTTTGTGGAGCCATTCTTTTGGCTAACAGGGCATATTTATGTCCTAACCGGGATTGTTTGCTTCTTGAGTTTGCCCATGCACATTGCACAAGGATTACCCGTAAGAATTTGTTTCCATGCATTGTTTTTCTTGATTTGATTTTTCCTGCACTTTCATCATTTCGTGGTCTGAGTCCTGCCCAGCCGACAAGGTTTGAGGGTGTTTTGAAAGCAGACAGATCATTGCCTAATTCCGAAAGGATAGTCATTGCACTCGTGGTCTTTATACCGGGTATGGTCGTCAAGAGGGAGAGTTCCAACTCATAGCTTTCCTGACATATTTCCATCATACGCATCTGGCATTCTTCCTGCTGACGGTGATAAAGTTCCAACTCTTCCATATAGAGTGCAAGCATATCTCGATCGACCTGACTGACAACTCCATTGAGCGATTCGCGAATAACATCGGTTCCATGCTTATTCTTGGTGCGGGTATGGGCACATTTGAGTAGTTCATCCGGGTCGGTTATGCCATTTATCAGACTCTTCACCACTTTGCGCATAGCTTGAGAGCCTATATTCGAGATATAGTTGCTCAAGCGGATATTGCAACGTTGTAATTGCATATCCAGACTTTGCTCGCCATGGACAATACGTTTGTTCAAGGCTGAATAACGACGCTCGTATTGGCGTAGCGACTGAATTTGTTGATCCGGAACATAACTGCCATAGACCAGCCCTTTCATCAGAACCAAAGCAATCCAGTGAGCATCACGGACATCTGTCTTGCGACCGGGAAGTTGTTTGATAAACAGAGGGTTTACTAGTTTCAAGTCAAAACCATCCGACAATATACGCCAGATAGGAATCCAATAAATACTCGTACTCTCCATAGCTACCTGGAATACATCGTATAGCTCTAAACAAGAGCGAAGTGCATATAAATCAGAGGTTAATGTTGTAAATTGTTGTTCTTTTACCACCCCGAATTCGTTAATTATACACATAAATAAACTACCTTTGTGTACATCAAGGCCACAGTAATTTTGCATAATATAGGTTGTTTTAGTGAACAAAAACCTAATATAGTGATTAAGTATCACATAAGCTTCGAGCTTGAAATATATGCATAACCTGTGGTCTTGTGTTTTGATGAAAAAAGTGTATTCTTTTATCAGACTCGCTTATAAATCGCAAATTTTTATCTAAGTTTGCGGCCAGTTTACGTTTCATGGAACAATCGGATCAGAAAAAAATACTCGAACATTTTCTGGAAGTGTCGCACAACAATTCCCAGGCTTCCTTTCGTATTATTTACAACCATTACTACAACCAACTGTTTCGCCAGGCCCTGTACTATTTTGAGGATCCGGATATTTCCCAGGAAATCGTATCCGATGTATTTGTAGCTCTCTGGCAAAGCCGGAAAATTTTACACCGGGTGGAAGATCCTGATGCCTATTTATTTATTTCGCTAAAGCATGCCCGTTCTAAATACATCCGGCAACATTACAGGGAAAAACAGGAATTATTTACAGACAGTCTTCCTCATACATACGATGCAGGAGAAGGAGCCGATTCGGATGTACTGGATAAAGAAGCAGAAGCAAAATACCAGGAAGCCCTGGCCAAGCTTCCTCCTCGTTGTGCTGAAGTATTTCGTCTCGTCCGGGAAGAAAAGAAAAAATATGCCGAAGCCGCAGAACTATTAGGGATATCTGTAAAAACCGTTGACAACCAAATGAATAAAGCGGTAAAAATTCTCTACTCCGAATTGAAAGAACATCTTTTTTCTGCTTTTTTTTAAATCTGCATAGGGAATACCAAATCCGGCCGACTCTTTATTTTCAGTTGTACGAAAAAAAGGATTTTTATATGAAAGAAAATACAAACAGAATCGATTCGGCAAGGGAAAAATACCTGTCTTCTTTCCGACCGCTGACACCGGAAGAAGAAGCCACCATACACAAGGATCTGAGCAGCCCTGAATTTTCGACATTCAAAAATAATACGAAGGAAAAACTCATTTTACCGGAACGTTATTCGAATGACACTACCTATCAAAAAATTCAGCAGCGGATCGATTATACAACCCAACAATACAAACGTCGCTATTTATTCAGGCACTGGGCTACAGCAGCTTCTATCGCTCTGCTATTGGGAATCGGAGGATATTTCTTTTACAATCTCAGGAATCAGTCACCCAGGGAATTATTGGCAACTACAGCTTATGGAGAAATCAGGGAAATCGTGTTACCCGATAGTTCGGTCGTTGTCCTGAACGCGTTGTCTTCACTCTCCTATCCGAAACACTTCGGGAAAGAAAAAAGGGAAGTTACACTTCAGGGAGAAGGTTATTTTAAAATCAGAAAAGACCATCGGCGACCATTCACTGTAAAAGCCGGAGCAATCGGAGTGGAAGTACTCGGAACCACATTCAATATCCAATCGTATTCCAATGAAGATAAGATTGAAACGGCTCTGGTGGAAGGATCGGTAGCGATCCACTTCGGAAACCGGCAACAACGATTACGACCTGGAGAAATCGCCAGCTATGATAAATCAACCGCTTCTCTCCAGGTAGAAAAATCTGATCTATCCGGTATTACACAGTGGAAGCTAGGAATATGGGCCTTTGAAGATTGTCCGCTGGAAGATATTCTCCGTGCGTTGGAACGAAAAGAAAATGTCCGGTTCACACTGAAAGATCCCCTGTTGAAAACACAAATAATTACCGCGCGATTTGTCCATCAGGAATCAGTAACCGAAATATTGGATGTACTGAGCCGTTCGATCAATTTCACATACGACAGGCAAGGAAACGACATCATCATTAAGAGTGATCATTAAAATACGCCTGCCACCCTTAAACATTACAAATAAAAGAATGAAATACAAATCATTAACAATATTGCTCCTTTTTTTTCTGAATAGCTGGATAAGCAACGGACAAGAAGAAAATAAAAAACTATCTTTCTCCTTCAAAAACGCAACATTAAAGGAGATCATAAAAGAAATCGAAAAGCAAACCGATTATTCATTTGTTTACAACCAGCAAGTTGACCTTCAGACTCGAAAAACAATTACAATCAACAAACAAACCCTGATACAGGCTCTTCCTCTTATATTCGAAAACACCAATATCCGCTGGGAAATTTCAGGGAAACACATTTTGTTGAAAAAATCCGTAAAAGAAATAACGGTTTCCGGATATGTAACCGATCACAAATCAGGAGAAACACTGATTGGAGCTTCTTTGTTGAACCAATCCAAGAACGAAGGGTTCATCACCAATAACTATGGATATTTCACCTTCCAGGTCCCCGAAGGAAACACAGACCTGGAAATATCGTACGTTGGTTACAAACCGGAAAAAATCTCTTTTTATTTACTTAAAGACACGCTGATTCATGTCAAACTGGAAGAAACTACCCTATTGAAAGAAATCGTTGTTTACGGAAATAGGAACCGTCCTTTCAGCCCTTCTTCCGGATCCATTGAATTTACGGACAAAGACATAAAGAATACACCGTCTCCTTTTGGAGAAGCGGATGTGATGAGGACCCTGCAACTTTTACCGGGTATTCAATCCGGTATCGAAGGGACTACCGGCTTATATGTCCGGGGAGGCGGCCCTGATCAGAACCTGACCTTGCTGGATGGAGTCAGTGTATATAATTCCAATCACTTTTTCGGATTATTTTCTATTTTTAATGGTGATGCGGTCAAAAAAGTAACCTTATACAAAGGCAGTTTCCCGGCCCGTTTCGGAGGCAGACTTTCTTCGGTCATCGATATCCGCCTGAAAGATGGAGACATGCAACACTTCCATGGCAGTTTCAGCCTCGGATTACTTTCCAGTCGCCTGAACCTGGAAGGTCCCATCATTAAAGACAAAACATCCTTCAATATCTCAGTAAGGAGATCTTACATCGATGCTTTTCTCCGCATTGCAAACTGGATCAGTGATGATGTAACTCCTATTATCTATTTTTATGACCTGAATGCCAAGATCAATCATAAATTTTCAGATCGGAGCCGCCTTTACTTCAGCTTGTACAATGGAAAAGATAAAATAGGAGTTGAAATGGATGACCCTTCTTACAGTACAAACAGTACCTATCTGGAAAAAATAAATTATCAGTGGGGAAATACAATCGGTTCTCTCCGGTGGAACTACATCCTGAATAACCAGCTTTTTATCAACACTACTGCGGCCTATACCCGTTATAAATTTGACTTTCTCGCGACCAATGGTTCCTGGCAAATGCGGGAAGACGAAAGTATTTACAATTTCCAATATACGAATTTCCAATATTCAGGCATTGAAGACTGGAGCGCAAGTGTAGACCTGGAATACATTCCCGACAACAAACACCATATCCGCTTCGGGTCCGGTTATATCTTTCACACTTTTGAACCCGAAGTTCATGGATCCAGGCAATTTGAACAAGATAATGGAGAAATTATCAAAAACATCAACCACTCTTTCCTGAACGAAAATATAACCGGCCACGAGGTATCCCTTTATCTGGAAGATGAATATTCCCTGACTAATAAATGGAAGGCAAACCTGGGCATGCACCTCTCCGGTTTTATTGCCAGCAAAAAATCGTATCTCTCCCTGCAACCCCGCGTCTCACTGGGTTATGAACACAACCGGAATCTTTCTTTCAAAACATCTTACACGGAAATGAGCCAGTACATTCACCTCCTGATGTCATCTGTACTCAGTCAACCCACCGATCTCTGGGTACCTGTAACTCCGGAACTGGAACCAATGAGAGCCCGACAGGTTACTTTAGGCGCTTTTTACGATACCCGCAACGGATATAATTTTTCTCTGGAAGGATTTTACAAGCAAATGAGCCACTTGCTGGAATACCGGGACGGGGCAAGTTGGGGAACGGCTTCCACAGCCTGGCACAAACAGGTCGAGTCTGGAACAGGAAGAGCATACGGCCTTGAACTATTTGCTCAAAAAACAACAGGCAGACTGACCGGATGGATCGGTTATACACTTGCCTGGAGCGACAAAAAATTTCCGACCATTAACGAAGGGAAGCGTTTCCCTGACAAATATGACCGCAGGCATGATGTCAAGCTGAACCTGACCTACAAACCAAGTGAGAAAATCGATTTCTCGGCAGCATGGACCTGTGCGACGGGAAATAATTTCACATTAGCCCTGGAGGAATACCCGACACTTCCCCTCCATAATCTGGACCCTTCTTATTATTATAATAATTCTCCAATGTGGCTTCAACGATATGAAAAACGGAATAATTACCGGATAAAACCCACTCATCACCTCGATCTGAGTATGAATTATTACCGGAAAATGAGTCCCAAAGGCCGGCAAGCGAGCTGGAACCTGACCGTTTACAATGTCTATAACCAAGCCTGCCCTTACATGGTCTATCCCTGGTTTGATTCGGACAAAGGAAACTATGTATTGAAACAAATCAGCTTATTACCCATATCACCCTCTATTACATATACTTATAAATTTTAAAATATGTATACCCCTCTACACAAACCGGCAAGTATAACGATTTACTCCTTGTTTATCGCCACTTTATTAACTCTCTGCGGATTATCCTCCTGCGAAATAGAGACGATATCGGATGTGGAAAATATTACTGCACCTTCCCGCTTGGTACTAAATGGGATTATTAATCCCGATAAAGATACCTGCTGTATTTATTTAAGCGATAGTAAATCCCTTTTTGATCCAAAAAATTCCCGGAAAGCTTTTAAGTATGAAGGTTCATTCGAAATTTCCTATTGGTATATGGATCCGAAAGCAGGCTTTTTAAATGATGCAACAGCTACAATTTATAAAAACGATCAATCCGGATCTGCAATCTATCCACACCCGGAAGACAGCGTCACTTACTACATCGATCAATTGAAAGCCGGAGATAAGATACGCATTGAAGCAGAACAAAACGGCCGTCATATTTCATCGACAACCGTTATTCCTGAAAAACCGGTTATTACCAGCGTGGATACCGCCTCTTTTTACGGATATTCGTATTCGAGTTATTATCCCAGTGAAAATCAGATGCTACGATTGTACATTAAAATAAAAGATCAGCCTGGTACCCGGAACTATTACCGGCTTTTTACAAATATCGTGAAGGAAGTTCATCTGGATCCGGAATATGCTAAAGAAAATGATGCTCCCGAGATTATTAATTACTATTATACCGGTTTTTTCAGTGAGGATCCGATAATAACAACCGGTAGAAAAGGTGAAAGTAATTTTTTCGGCCTCGACGTCGTCAATTATCAACAAAACTACTACAATATCTTCACAGATGAAATGTTTGAAGACCGGGAGTATACCCTGAATATCTATGTTCCCCATCCGGAAAAAGGATATACCCCTTATTATTATAGCACTTATCCTTATTTCTATCCGGAAGAGACGGTTGCTGAAAAAGTTCAATTTACCCTGTGCCTGCAAGCCATCAGCAAAGAATTATACCAATACTACTCCACATTGCAGAAATCTTTTTACCAAAACCAGATAGAACCAGTTAAAATATTCAACAACATTGAAGGAGGATTAGGTATCTGGGGGGCTGTTAATGAGCAGAAAATAACCGTTTTTGAAAAACAAACGATTTATACGGAACAAAAATAAACGGAAGGTATGAAAAACAAAAAAAGGCACTACTCAAGTAGAATGCCTTTTTTTTCATATTTTTGACAGATAATATCTGCCTTTTACGTCTAATTTCCCATCAAATAATGGCAATAAAAATTTCGCCATCTTTTTCTTCAAAATTCAATTTTTCTTCGCGAGCCAACCAACCTAAAGCTGCATACAGGTCCTTTTCTGTTAATTTAGTAGCTTTTTTTACATCTTTCAGATTTTTGGATCCCTGTCCTTCCAATGCATTCCATACAATTCCTGCATTGTTTCCAATTTTTTCTTTCATTTGGGTTTAATTTTTATTAGACAATCTTATTTACCAAGCCTATTTGTAAATAATTTTGCCACAAAGGTACTTATTTTTTGTGAAAACAAGAAAAAAAACATGTTTTTAAACATATTTTTTGAATTTCCAACCCAAATAAATAAATATAAGCTCGATTAAAAAACAAAAAAGCAGTGTATAGACCAACGAACGTAAAGCTCCGGAGGACTGAACCATATAGGCAAATAAGAGAATAACCACATTCAAAAACACCAATACTAAAGTAGCTTGATTATGTTTAAGCCCGATATTTAATAACCGGTGATGAATATGCCTTCTGTCTGCTTTAAAGGGTGACTCCCCATGACAAATCCGAAGGACAAAAACAGTAATCATATCGATAACGGGAATGGATATAATTCCCAACGCAATCGTATGAGGCATTATAATCGAGAAATACTCAGACTCCACAGGCTGCAGCTGCATAATTCTCAATGCAATACAGGCAAAAAAAGCACCTATAAATATACTTCCTCCGTTTCCCATAAATACCTGGGCCGGATGCCAGTTGTAAATAAGGAAACCGATCAGGGCCCCGAGTAATGAAACACACAAAAGCGTCCATAACCATTCTCCTGAGGCATTGAAAATCAAACCAAAACAAATAACTCCCAATATAGACAAGGATCCCAGCAACCCATCCAATCCGTCAATCATATTGTAAGCGTTGATACATCCCACAATGAAGAGGGACGTTATAATAAAACTAATAAAATAAGGTAACGTTTGAATTCCGAAAATTCCATAAAGAGTAGTTATCCGGACATCTGTAAGATAAATAATGAAGAAAGCGCATAAAAATTCAATTATAAACCTTCTCCAGGCACTTATAGGCTCCATATCGTCTTTCAATCCGACAAAAAAGAGTAAAATAGAAATGGAAAACAATTTATCAGGACGAATCCAGGTGGAATAATCCGAAAAGGCAAAATAAGCTACCATTGTAGCCATAAAAACACTGATTCCTCCTAAGTTAGGAATTTTTCGTTTATGAATCTTCCTGGCTTCCGAAGGATCATCTCCCCAACCGATTCTTCTTGAAAACAAGATAATCTGATCGATTGAATAAGTACTGATGATC
This sequence comes from Bacteroidales bacterium, assembly GCA_031553885.1. Lineage (GTDB taxonomy): Bacteria > Bacteroidota > Bacteroidia > Bacteroidales > Azobacteroidaceae > JAVBKV01. The sequence continues at coordinate 17,695 of JAVBKV010000027.1, read as the reverse complement.
AAACTCAACAAAAAAGCAACAATAATATTAATACTCATAGTCCCCTATATGTATGTGTTAATGTATGTGTATGTATTTTTACCTGTATTTTACCTGCGTTTATATCGATACTCTTCAAAAAAAATCACAGGCATTGTTGTAAGAATCAGCCAACAACGACCGATTTGCTTTCTGGGTTCACTGAAGATACGATGTAACCACTCTAGTTTACAACGAATCATCCAGCGTGGAGCACGATTATGTCCCAACAAGCCGGAATGGAATTTAAAAGCAGCCCCAACTCCTATCAAAATACCTCTATTCAAAAAGGGTTCTAGCCGGTTCATAAAAATTTCCTGCTTGGGCATTCCCAACGAAATCCAGATAATATCCGGATCTTCCTCCCTGATTTGATTAGCGATCTCCTGATAATCAAACCCATCCACACTTTTAAATGGTAATGAAGCAAAAGACATGGATGTTACTCTTTCATCCACTTCGGCCAGTTTATTTTTCAGCGCCTGCAGGACCTCATCAGAAGAACCCAGAAACATCATCCGATATTGCTGCTTTCTTACTATATCTTCCAATAAATCGCTGCCGGTATATTGCTCTCGTTCAATACCATATAATAAACGCAAATAAGAAGGCACCCAACCACTGTCACAAGTATTAAATACAGATTGATTCAAAGCCTGAGATAATAACGAATTTCCACGTCTTGTTACCAATGTAACTCCATCGGCTACACAAATATAGCCCTTACTCCCAGAGCGAACCAAACCATCAATCTGATTCTGGACCTGTTCCCTTCCAAACAAATAAGTAATTCCAAAATAATTTTCCATTGGTTTTCTTAGGAACACCAAAATCGTGCCATTTTTAAATTATTTCAATCCCCGATTCTCCAACAACGCATCAATTACAGGTTGTTTTTGTCTGAAATTCAGATACATATCCATAGGATCATCAATACACCCCGGCTCCAGGATATATTTTCGGAAACGACCGGCCAGTTGCTTATTAAATAAGTCTCCGCTTTCCACAAACGCCTGAAAACCATCACAATCAAGTACTTCAGACCAGATATAACTGTAATAGCCGGCAGTATAACCACCAGTCATCGTATGTTGAAAGTAAGTGCTACGGTATCGTGGAGGGATCTGAGGAATAAGTCCTCTTTTTTCCAGCGTAGCAGCTTCGAATTTCAAGACATCAAGGGCCTGTGGAGAAGTTTCCACGTGGTAATCCATATCCAGGTAGGAAGCTGCCAGGTATTCAACCGTAGCAAATCCCTGCCCGAACCGGGATGCTGCCGTCATTTTATCTATCAGTTGCTGAGGAATCACCTCTCCGGTCCGGTAATGTCTGGCATATTGTGCCAATACCAGCGGTTGAAAGGCCCAATGTTCCATGATCTGGGAGGGTAATTCAACAAAATCGCGGGAAACACTGGCCGTTCCGTGATAACGTATGTTTTTAAATAAATTATGCAATGCATGCCCGAATTCGTGGAAAAAGGTTTCTACTTCATCTGCAGTAAGTAACGCCGGATCTGTACCCACCGGAGGCGTAAAATTACAAACGATGGTAGTCAAGGGAAGAATACGTTTATTTCCTTCGTAGTACTGAGTACGGTAAGAACCACACCAGGCACCTCCCCTTTTGAACCCGGGACGGGCATATAAATCAATGAAAAGGACACCCAACTCGGTTTCTCCATCGGCATCCTTGCAAAGAAATGCCTGAGCATCCGGATGAGGTTTGGGAATATTTTTCAATTCGGTAAAAGAGATCCCGTACAACCGGTTACACACCCAGAAAATACCGTCACGCACATTTTCCGATTTGAAATACGGTCGCATCATTTCATCCGAAAGGTTGTATTTCTGCTGCTTGATTTTTTCACTGTAATATTTCCAATCACAGGCTTCCAGGGTAAAAGCACCACCAATCATTGCCTGCATATCATCCCGTTCCTGCCTGGCCATTTTCAGGGCCGGAGCCCAGATCTGATCCAATAGGTCATATACAGTCCGGGGCGTCTTTGCCATCCTTGTCTCCAACGCATATTCAGCGAAATTACCATAACCCAGTAAAACTGCCTTATTATCACGAAGCGTAACTAATTTTTTTATTATGGCTTTGTTATCTTTATCATTATTGTTATTACAACGATTCAGATAAGCATTCAGAATCTGTCTTCTCAATTCACGTTTATCTGCAGATTGCAAAAACGGCATGATACTCGGATTATCCAATCCGAATACCCAGCGGTCTTTCAAGCCTGCCTTAACAGCCCGGTTGGAAGCTGCAGCGATCAGATCCTCCGGTAACCCGGATAAGTCTTCTTTTTTATCAATAATCAATTTATAGGAAGCCGTTTCTGCCAGCAGGTTTTGTCCGAACTGTGTTTGCAGCCTGGATATTTCCTCATTGATTTGTTTCAGTTTTTCCTTTTCAGTTTCGGATAATAAAGCCCCTCCCCTCACAAAATCACGGTATAATTCGAGCAGCAAACGTTTCTCTTCCTTTGATAAGGAGATGGATGATGTTTCAAGGTAATCATATACATGCTTCACCCGCTCAAATAAAAGTTGATTGAGCATGATTTCATCGCTATGCTTTGTCAATGCCGGTGTAATTTCGGTTTGCAAAGTCAACAGTTCCGGAGAGCTCTGAGCTCCTGAAACACCGAAAAAAACAGCGGAAACGATCCGCAACAACTGCCCGGAAGCATCATAAGAAGCAATTGTATTCTGAAAATTCGCTTTTTCCGGATTGGAAACAATAGCCTTGATTTCAGCCTGTTGTTCCTGCATCCCTTTATAAAAGGCTTCCCGGTAATGATCGACTGTTAGTTGTTCAAAAGGAGGTACCTCATAAGGTGTATCCCATTTTTGAAAAAACGGATTACTACCCTGAGCAAAATTATTTTGTATCATTAAACTCAAGACAATCGCTATGGTCATTAATTTTTTCATAATAATATCAACGTCAGACTTTACTGCAAGTTCATTGCCGTAAAGTTAATAAAAATATAAATTGAATCAATTTTTTATTCCACTTCTTTGCAATAATGCATCAATTGTCGGTTTTTGTCCACGGAAACGGACATAAAGCTCCATCGGATCCTCTGTTCCGCCTTTACTCAATACATTTTCATAAAACAAATGAGCTACTTCTTTATTGAAAATACCCTTTTCTTTAAACAAAGCAAAAGCATCGGCATCCAGCACTTCCGCCCATTTATAGGAATAATAACCGGCTGCGTACCCACCGGAAAAAATATGACTGAAAGCTGGTGAAATCGAAGTTCCTTCCACTGCCGGCAAAATAGCCGTAGGTTCTATCGCTTTCCGCTCAAAAAGGTTAACATCTCCGGTATAGGGTTTATCAATCGTATGATAAGCCATATCCAGGAAACCGAAGCTCAATTGGCGCAGACACAAATACCCGGCATTGAAATTAGATGCTTTTACAATTTTGGACACAAGCTCCGCAGAAATCTTTTCCCCGGTTTGATAATGTGTGGCAAACCGGTCCAGGTATTCTTTTTCCAGAAGGAAGTTTTCCATAATCTGAGAAGGTAACTCTACAAAGTCACGGTAAACATTCGTTCCTGAGAGGCCCGGATAAGTTGTATTGGCAAACATACCGTGCAAAGCATGACCGAATTCGTGAAGAAATGTTTCCACTTCATCATAAGTCAGCAATGCCGGTTTGGTTTCCGTAGGCCGGGTAAAATTCATGACAATGGAAATATGCGGACGCATGTTATTGCCCTTATAAACTTTCTGTTCCCGGTATTCCGTCATCCAGGCGCCCGGACGCTTTCCGGCCCTCGGATGAAAATCAGTGTACAGAACAGACAGAAACTGGCCCTGACTGTCAAACACTTCATACGCATTGACTTCCGGATGATACACCGGAATTTTTTTGTTTTCCTTAAATGTAATTCCGTATAACTCCGTAGCCAGTCCGAAAACACCTTTTTTCACATTTTCCAATTCAAAATACGGACGGATCATTTCGTCATTCAGTCCGAATTTAGTATCTTTCAATTTATCGGAATAATACGACCAATCATAGGGCATCACTTCTACATTCGTTCCTTCCCGTCCGATGGCAAATCCCTGGACTTCCCTGTATTCCTGAAGAGCAGCCGGACTAAAACCATCCAACAGCTGATCCAGCAATTCATAGACATTAGCGGCATTAGCAGCCATCGTTTTACGTAAAGTCTGATCTGCATACGTTTTATAGCCCAGCAATTGAGCAATCTCCAGGCGGGTATTCATGATCTGACGGATATTCTCCATGTTATCGAATTCACCTCCCACACACTTGGTATTGTAAGCCTGGTATAACTCCTTACGCAAATCCCGGTTATCCGCATATTTCATAAAAGCAATATAGCTTGGAGCAGTCAGATCAAAGATCCAGCCTTCCTGGTTTTTAGCTTTTGCTTTCTGGGCAGCAGCCTCCAGCACATCATCCGGAATGCCGCTTAACAGTTTTTTATCCGTAATCAACCTGGAGTATTGGTTGGTTGCTTTCAGCACATTCTGCCCGAAATTCAATGTCAATGAACTCAGTTTAGAAGAAAGCGAACGGTATATTTCTTTTTTTTGAGGATCCAGGTTGGCTCCACGGTTTACAAAACCATCATAAGTATCTGTCAGCAGGCGCATCTGCTCCACATTCAGATTCAGTTGATCCCGTTTTTCATAAATCAATTTGATTAATCCGAATAATTTTTCATTCAAATTGATGTTATTGCCATGCTCCGTCAGCCGGGGTTGTATTTCCTGAGCGATTTTCATCATCTCATCGTTGCTTTCCGCACTGAGCAGATTGAAAAAAACATGGGTTACACGACTTAGTTGTTCTCCTGAAAATTCCAGGGCCTCAATCACATTCTGAAAATCAGGAGCCACTTTGTTATTGATTATTTTTTCTATTTCAGCATTGTGTTCCTTCATTGCTGCTGTAAAAGCAGGCTCGTAATCTGTAATCTTAATTTTATCAAAAGGAGCCGTTTGATGAGGAGTTTTATAAGTTCCCAACAACGGATTTGCAGCGTTTACCATACCCATATTGATCATAAAGAATATTAAAAATAAAAAATATTTTCTCATGTTATACAAGAATCATTAATAATTAATTATTCCGCAAAGATCGGAATTATTCCCGAAACAAAAAGGTATTTCAATGAGAAACTGACAGTTGGCTCATATAAACACTTCTGATGGAATCAAAAGCAACCTTGTTATAGGAATGAATCGGTTCAACCGGGGGGGATTCAATACTCAACGGGTTAACCGGTTTCCCATTCATCCAAACACGAAAATCCAGGTGAGGTCCTGTAGAAAGTCCGGTACTTCCCACATAGCCAATGACCTGTCCCTGTTTGACGCGACTGCCGGCATTGATACCCGGAGCATACTTGGAAAGGTGCAGATAAGCCGTTGTATAAACACTATTGTGACGAATTTTCACCGTATGGCCTCCACCTCCATTGTATCCTTTTTCAATAACGGTTCCATCTCCGATCGACATTACAGGAGTACCTGCTGGTGCTGCATAATCTACTCCTGTATGTGGCCTGACTATTCTCAATACGGGATGCTTCCGGGCATATGAAAAATGAGACGATATGCGGGAAAATTGTAAGGGTGCTTTCAGGAAAGCCCTTTTCAGGCTGTTTCCTTCATTATCCCAATAGCTACCGATACTGTCCTGAACAAAATAAAAAGCATAATGGTTTTTATCGGCATGATAGAACTCAGCAGAATGAATACGGCCGATTTCCACAAAAGCCGAGTCAATATAAATTTCATCATAAATTACGGTAAAGCGATCGCCTTTCTGAAGTCCGAAGAAATCGATTGTCCAGGCATAAATATCTGAAAGATTAAGGGCCAGCATGGGTGAGATTCCTTTCTCTACCGTGGCATTCCAAAGCGAAGAAGTAATTTCTGCCTCGCTGCGGCGCACCCGGATTTCCACAGGCTTCTTCCCATGATAAACATGAAAGGAGTCCTGGAAACAGAAGACACAATAATCCTTGGGTGACTTTTCATATGCCCAGTAACACAGGTAACGATTACTGTCATTGGATGAATAAAAAGCTTTGTAGCGATTTCCCGCGCGGATGGTCCGGACATCGAACTCATCACTGCCTACAGTTCCGACGCGAACCACATCATCCGGCTTTGCTCCCAGTTTTCGTAAAATTTCGGAAAGAAAAGTATTCGGTTCTACAATTCCTTCTTCGATATGAAATGAATCGACAGGAATATCGTATTCCGTAACAGGGGGAGGTAGAAGAATCACTTCTTCCGGCTCTTCCTGCCGGGAAGACTTCTTATCCCAATAAAAAAACGCGACTAAAGCTACAATTAATAATACACCCAGAGTAATGTAAAAAATATATAATTTGTTTTTCATGGAGACAAAAATAGAAAAAAAAATCCATACCTTTGTCAGGTTTTTACAATAAACCAATTACTCCTTAACACTCTTATTTAAAAATATGGATAAAAAAGTAATGTTGGTATTGGAAAACGGAATGACGTTTAACGGTTATTCATTCGGACATGAGGGTCCTGCCGCCGGAGAAGTCGTTTTCAACACAGCCATGGTAGGCTATCCCGAAAGCCTTACGGACCCCTCTTACACCGGACAAATTCTCACCGTCACCTATCCGTTGATCGGTAATTACGGAGTTCCTGAAGACAAAATTGTTAATGGCCTATCCGGGTCTTATGAATCGGAAAAGATTCAGGTCAGCGGATTGATTATCTCCGAATATTCGCACCGGTACAGCCATTGGAACGCAACCAAAAACCTGGGAGACTGGCTCAACGAACACCGGATTCCTGGAGTCTACGGAATCGATACCCGGGCCCTGACTCAATTGATACGGGAAAAGGGATCCCTGAAAGGTAAAATCGTTTTTAACTCTCCGGATGAAATCGAATATTCGGATCCTTCGTCGGAAAACCTGGTTGCAAAAGTTAGTTGCAAAGAAGTAGTGAAATACGGGAATGGTTCTTACACTGTCGTACTGGTCGACTGCGGAGTCAAACACAATATCGTGCGATGCCTCCTCAAACGCGACGTAACCATACTGCGGGTTCCATGGAACTATGATTTCAACACCCTGGATTATGATGGTCTTTTCATCTCCAACGGACCCGGGAATCCCGACCATTGCGAAATTACGGTGAATCACATCCGGAAAGCAATGAACAACGACAGGCCCATATTCGGAATTTGCATGGGAAATCAGCTTCTGGCTAAAGCCGGAGGGGCTTCCACATATAAATTAAAATACGGTCACCGGAGTCACAATCAACCTGTACAAATGGCCGGTTCAACCCAATGCTTCATCACCTCACAGAATCACGGATATGCAGTCGATCCGGACACGCTTGGTGACGAATGGGAAGTACTGTTCACGAATATGAACGACGGTACCAACGAAGGAATACGACACAAGACCAAACCGTTTTTTTCCGCCCAATTCCACCCGGAAGCGGCAAGCGGACCGACGGATACGGAATTTCTTTTTGACAAATTTGTGGAAGAGATGAAGAAAATGAAAGAAATGAAAAAATGAAGGAGATGAAAGAAATTATACCTACCGACTGTCCACAAAGCGGACAAATATCAATAACCACGGATAGTAACCCATGGAAAAAAGTAATCCTGCTGGGATCGGGAGCCTTGAAAATCGGAGAAGCCGGTGAATTTGACTATTCGGGATCCCAGGCGCTCAAGGCATTGAAAGAAGAAGGCATCTATACCGTATTGATCAATCCGAATATCGCCACGGTACAAACTTCCGAAGGTGTAGCAGACAAGATTTACTTCTTACCGGTCACACCTTTTTTTGTGGAAAAAGTGATTGAAAAAGAAAGACCTGACGGAATCCTGCTTTCCTTCGGCGGACAGACAGCACTGAACTGCGGAGTCGAGTTATACCGTGCAGGAATCTTTGAAAAATATCAGGTTCAGGTGCTGGGGACTCCGGTTCAAGCAGTTATCGATACGGAAGACCGGGAACTTTTCGTTAAAAAATTAGATGAAATCCAGGTCAAATCCATTAAAAGTATTGCTACCGGAACACTGGAAGAATCGTTGGAAGCTGCAGAATCACTGGGATATCCGGTAATTGTACGGGCAGCTTATGCACTAGGAGGACTGGGAAGCGGATTTTGTAATAACAACGAAGAATTGGCAGTACTGGCTGAAAAAGCCTTCAATTACTCCAACCAGTTGCTGATCGAAAAATCGCTCAAAGGCTGGAAAGAAATCGAATACGAAGTCGTTCGCGACCGCTACGACAACTGCATCACTGTATGCAACATGGAAAACTTTGATCCGCTGGGGATCCATACCGGAGAAAGTATCGTTGTCGCCCCCTCCCAGACTCTGACCAACCGGGAATACCATAAGTTACGTGAACTGGCCATACGCATCGTCCGCCACATCGGTATCGTCGGAGAATGCAATGTGCAATATGCTTTCGATACGGAATCGGAAGATTACCGGGTCATTGAAGTCAACGCCCGGCTGAGCCGTTCATCGGCCCTGGCATCCAAGGCAACCGGTTATCCGCTGGCTTTTGTGGCTGCCAAACTGGGACTGGGGTATGGACTGCAAGACCTGAAAAACTCAGTTACCAAATCGACCACCGCATTTTTCGAGCCTGCATTAGACTACATTGTCTGCAAGATTCCACGCTGGGACCTGAGTAAATTCCACGGAGTATCCCATGAAATCGGCAGCAGCATGAAAAGTGTGGGTGAGGTCATGTCGATCGGACGCAGTTTTGAAGAAGTCATTCAAAAAGGCCTGCGGATGATCGCCCAGGGCATGCACGGATTTGTTGCCAACAAGCCCCTAGAAGTAGACGATATCGATAAAGCCTTGTCCGAGCCCACCGATAAACGTATTTTTATCATCGCCCAGGCTCTGGAAAAAGGATACGATATCGAACGTGTTCATGAATTAACCCGGATCGACCGCTGGTTCCTCCAGAAATTACAAAATATCTTCCTTACTTCAAAAAAACTCGAACAGTACCATACACTTGCTGAGTTGCCCGAAGAACTGCTACACAAAGCCAAACAACAGGGTTTTTCCGATTTTCAGATTGCCCGGCTGGTATTCAAGGATGCAGACAAAGCAGGATATGAAAAACTGAACGTCCGGAAACTCAGGAAAGAATTACAAATTCTTCCGGTCGTCAAACAAATCGATACGATGGCCGCCGAATATCCCGCACAAACCAACTACCTCTACCTGACATACAACGGCACGGTAAACGATGTCCGCTATCTCGGAGATAAACGCTCCGTCGTCGTTCTGGGCTCCGGAGCTTACCGTATCGGAAGTAGCGTTGAATTCGACTGGTGTAGCGTCAATGCACTCCAAACCATACGAAAAAAAGGCTGGCGAGGAGTCATGATCAATTATAATCCGGAAACAGTTTCAACCGACTATGATATCTGTGACCGCCTTTACTTTGATGAACTGACCTACGAACGGGTCATGGACATCATTGAACTGGAAAATCCGCATGGAGTGGTTCTCTCCATGGGAGGGCAAATCCCCAATAATTTAGCACTATCCCTGGATCAGGCCGGAGTTCCTATTCTGGGAACCTCCGCCTCCAGTATTGACCGGGCCGAAGACCGTCACAAATTTTCTTCCATGCTCGACCGGCTGGGAGTCGACCAGCCCCGCTGGAAAGAACTGAGCACGCTGAGCGAAGTCGACAAATTTGTGGAAGAGGTCGGATTTCCTGTACTGGTCAGACCCTCTTACGTACTTTCCGGTGCAGCGATGAATGTCTGTTCCAACGCCGAAGAGTTGCGGTTATTCCTGCAACTGGCAGCCAACGTTTCTCAGAAACACCCGGTTGTGGTCAGCGAATTTATCGAAAACGCAAAAGAAATCGAAATCGATGCCGTCGCGGATCAGGGAGACATTGTTACTTATGCTATTTCCGAGCACATTGAATTTGCAGGGGTACACTCAGGGGATGCCACGATTCAGTTTCCCCCGCAACGATTGTACGTGGAAACAGTCCGCAGGATCAAGCGTATTACCCGTCAGATAGCCGAAGAATTACGGATTACCGGGCCCTTTAATATTCAGTTCCTGGCTAAGGACAACGAGATCAAAGTTATCGAATGTAATTTACGGGCTTCCCGTAGCTTTCCCTTCGTTTCCAAAGTTCTGAAACTCAACTTTATCGAAATCGCCACACAAGTTATGCTGGGAGAAAAAGTAGACAAACCCGGCAAAAGCGAATTTGAGCTGGACTATGTCGGTATCAAAGCGTCTCAATTTTCATTCTCCCGTTTGCAGAAAGCCGATCCCGTGCTGGGAGTAGACATGGCCTCCACCGGAGAAGTGGGCTGTATCGGAGACGATTATTATGAAGCGGTATTGAAAGCAATGCTTTCTGTCGGCATGCGGATTCCCAAAAAGAAAGTGTTGATCTCCAGCGGAACATTGCGATCCAAGGTCGATCTGTTGAACTCGGCCCGGATGCTGCATGAAAAAGGATATACAATTTATGCCACAGGAGGGTCTCATCAATTTCTGTCGGACAACAACATTCCATCCATTCTGGCTTATCAGCCGAGCGAAGACATGAAGCCCAATACATTGGAACTAATCCGGGAAAAACAGGTAGACCTGGTAATTAACATCCCCAAAAACCTGACTCAGGGAGAATTGACAAACGGTTATAAGGTTCGTCGGAATGCCATTGATTTCAATATACCTTTATTGACAAATTCACGGCTAGCTTCGGCATTCATCCATGCATTCTGTATCATCGACATGGAAAAAATTCCGATCAAAAGTTGGGATGAATACAAATAATTGCCTTATATTTGTTTTGATTTCAATTTTTAACTGCAATGTTCAGGAAGATTATTCTTTTTGTCACCTGTCTTATTCTAAGCATTTACACGGCCTATCCTCAACAGATAGGCCTGGTGTTGAGTGGCGGAGGAGCGAAAGGGGCAGTACACATCGGGATAATCAAAGCACTGGAAGATAACAACATCCCTATCGACTATGTCGCCGGAACTTCCATCGGAGCGATCGTCGGAAGTCTGTATGCAATGGGGTATACGCCGGAACAAATGCTGAACCTGTTCACTTCGGAAGAATTTTATTACTGGCAAACCGGAAAAGTAGAAGAACAATACCACTACTACTTCAGAAAACCCAGTACAACTCCTGAATTCGTCAGGTTCACAGTTCCGTTAAAAGACTCTATCGATATCAAATCGGCATTAATGCCAAGCAGCCTGGTCAACCCGATTCAGATGAACCAGGCCTTCATGCAATTGTTTGCTCCGGCCAGCACGCTTTGCCAAGGTGATTTCAATCAGTTATTCGTTCCTTTCCTCTGCATTGCATCTGATATTTACAACAAGCAGCCGGTGATTTTCCGTGGTGGAGACCTGGGAGATGCAGTACGAGCCTCCATGACCTTTCCGTTCGTATTCAAATCGATTGTTATCGACTCCATACCCTTATACGATGGGGGAATTTATGACAATTTCCCGGTTAATCCGATGAAAGAAGCTTTTGATCCGGACTTTATTATCGGAAGTGTCGTTGCCGGACAAAAAAGTAAAAAGCCTACAGAACAGAGTCTGTATGATCAGATTGAAAAGATGATTATGCAACGAACCGAATACGAAGTCGATCCGGAAGATGGGATTATTATGAAATTCAACCTGGAAGATGTGAGCCTGCTGGATTTCAATAAGGCTAAAGAATTGTACCAGTTAGGGTACAGAAAAGCCATGGAAATGATTGATTCCATTAAAATCCGGACAACAAGGCGCGTCGAATTGTCGGAAGTAAACGCCCGGAGAAAAGAGTTTCAATCCAGTCTGCCCAAGCTGGTTTTCAAAAATATATTTATTACCGGAATTACCGGAATGCAGAAAACGTATGTGGAAAGTCAGATCCACCGGAATGAAGACGGCTACTTTACCATGGAAGATTTCAAAGCTTCCTATTTCCGTCTGCTGGCCGATTCAAAAATCCGGGAGATCGTTCCTCACGCACGATACAATCCCGAAAACAATACATTCGACCTCCTGTTGAATATCAAAGTAAACGATGAATTGATGATTGCTTTCGGAGGTAATATTTCTTCTATGAACGCCAACCAGCTATATTTAGGGTTGGGGTATCAGAGTTTGACGGAATACTCGGCCAGTCTGAACCTGGAAATGCAGGTGGGTAATACATACAACGGTGTTGCCCTGAACGGAAGGGTCGAGATCCCTTCCAAACTTCCTGTTTATATCAATGGGACGATCGTTCATAATTACCGGAAATACTACGAAAGTGAGAAGTTGTTCATCGATACGGATCTTTCCACATTCATCCACCAACGGGAAACGTATGGAAAAATGGGGATCGGCCTTTCTTTCCTGACAAAAGCCAAAACGGAAATCTTGTTAGGTTACGGAGGACTGGAAGACCGGTATTATCAAAGTAACATCGGTCCGTACTACGAAAAAAGATTCGACAAAAGTAACTATAGCTATTTTTTATTCGGAGCATCCATTAAAAAAAACACACTAGACGCCAAGCAATATCCTATTATCGGACAAGAGCACCTGTTGAATGCACAATATGTTTCCGGCACAGAAACCTACACTCCTCCCGACAGGAAAATACCCAAAACAGAAACGTACCAATCCTGGCTCCAAATGACCGGACGAATCAATAACTATCATAAAATGAGTTCCAGGGTCAACCTGGGCTACATTGTAGAGGCCTGTGTGTCCAGCAAAAATTTACTGAGTAGTTACACTTCATCGGTGTTGCAGGCTCCGGCATTCACCCCTACTCCACACAGTCAGTTGGTTTTCAACGAAGCGTTCCGGGCCAACCAGTTTTTAGCGGGAGGCATAACTCCAATCTGGAAACTCAGTTCTACGATTCACCTGCGTGGGGATTTTGATGCATTCCTTCCCGTTTATCCCATCCTCCGGGATAAATCAGGAAAAGGATATTATGGTAAGTTATTTACTAAGCCTGCGTATCTGGGAGAAACCAGTCTGATTATCCAGTTGCCTTTTATGTCAATCAGCTTTTTTGGGAATTATTACAACTATCCCAAAGACAATTGGAATTTCGGCTTGAATATCGGATACTTAATCTTTGGACCGAAGTTCATTCAATAAAAAAATCACCGAAAGCTTGTTCAGTACAAAATAAAGTTGTAACTTTGCACTCGCAAAATAAAGGATTGGCTCCGTAGCTCAACTGAATAGAGCATCTGACTACGGATCAGAAGGTTACAGGTTTGAATCCTGTCGGAGTCACAAACTGATTATCAGGCGATTACTACAAAAAGTGATCGCTTTTTTTGTATCTTTTCCTACCGAAAACTACCTGAAAAGCATACTATTCTAAGACGATTTTACACGGTTTGAGACGTAATGTTTCCAGCAATGTGAAGAACAATAATGTTAGTAAAAGTCCTGTTCCGGCAGGACTTTTTATTTTAGTATCCCATATAGAATTATATGTTAAAGTGCAAAAAAAAAGTAAATTGACGTGCTGATGTGTGAAGATTTATTTGTAAATTGCAAGCCTATTCAGTTAATAACAAAAGGAATATACAATATGTTAGTTACCATGAGAAAGATACTTTTCACTCTGTTCATTTTATCCGGGATTACTTTAGTTAATGCCCAAACCTCACCTAATCCATTTGCGAAGTACGGTTTTAAGAAAGTTCGTGCTTATTCATTTTCAAGAGGGGAATTTGAAGAATTTCACGATAACAAAGAAGTGGTTGAAATTGGGTCTGTTTTGTATAATACAAAAACAAATCAAGTTGTAGGATATGCCAAAGAGGAAGCTGAAAGTGAAGTTGGTGCTGCAACTCCGGCAATGTCTATTGATCCAATGTGTGAAAAATATCCGTGGATTTCTCCGTATGCTTATTGTAAAAACAATCCTATAAACAGAATTGATCCAGACGGTATGGATGATTATCGTTTTGATGATAAGACAGGAACATTTCATTTAATGAAAACAACAGATGATAAAACAGATAGAGTTAGAGGGTATTCTCAAGATAAAAAGACAGGAGAATGGAAAGAAAATACTAAATGGTATCAAACTAAAACTCGAATGGACGGTGTTGAAAAAGGCATTTTAAGTAACGGGATAAATTTTAAAACCGAAAATAATCTAATAGCAATCGGAGGTGAGAATCAAGCAACATTAGAAGGTGTACAAAATTTTGTAGTTGACTTATCTGAAATGGTTGGTAAAGAAATTAGTGGTTATGATATAGCAAATAGAGGGAGTGATAATCCAAGCTATGTTCATGTAGGTAAATATGTAAATAACAAATGGGATAGTTCTCTCAAAAATTATCATCCTATAAAGATTATGCTTCTAAATTAGATATGAATGCTGTGTATGAACATACAGATTGGCATACACATCCATCGAATGCGTCAGTATCGGACAGAACACAAGCTTCCAAAGCAGATAAAAATAGTAAAGAAAGTACACAACAAAATCATCCGCATGTTAGAAAATTTATAATCTTAACGAAAGGGTTTTCTCCAATACCATATTAATGTGAAATCATGGAAAAACGGATTATTCTATATTTAATTTCTGTTCTTATTAGTTGGACTGTTAATGCTCAAGAGTTATTTGTAAAGCAAGACAGCGTAAACTTTGATGCTATTATTAGCCACTTTAAACAACAAATACCACTACAAGATTCTATAAAACTACCATTAGTTTTCAAAGGGAAAGAATATAATGTTGCTATTAGCAACAAACCTATTCCATTTGCTATTAAGGAAATAGTTCTAAAGGCTCCTATTGAAGAAAAATATCCGATATCGTTTTCAGTTATCTATCAAGATAGGCTCGTTGCATTATTTGCTCCGGGCTCATTTGTTTGTTATTCAATTCCAAAGATGGAAAGAGATGAAAATTTTGAAAAAAAACTCAATACAAAAAAATTTCAATATCATTGGTTATTGAATAATAAGCTTATTGGGTTTTCAAAGGGAAAGTATTATTATTTCAACTCAAATAATCAATGGGTCGAATATTCAGTAGTATTTCCCATAAAGCACCAACCGAAATTATATGAAGATGAAACTTATATTTCGTTTTGTGATTGTCATGGAGAATGGGGTGGTACTGTCTATTTTTATGATAAAGCTACAAAGAAAACGTATTTTACGGAGGCTACATGTGCAAATTCTATTTTGAAAGAAGATAATAAATATTTTATTCTTTCTCATCTCGGACATGGAACGGGTAGTTCTGAATTAAAAGAAATATCTAATCCTACTCAACTTTCCCAAATTGATTTAAAGAACATAAATAAAACTGTCAATGGCGAAGCTTTGGGTTATACAGATAAATCTAATGTTGCAAAAAAAGTTTTCAATTACTATGACATTCAAACTTTCTCCTCATTTGAATATCAATCTCGAACATTATATATGGTTTATTGGAAAGAAACGACGTTTCTTGCAGAAATTGAGAATAATACAATCGAAATTGTTAATCCATTATTTAATAAAGAATTATACACACATGAGCCAATTACCACTTTATATGGAGATATAATTCTTATGAATTTGGACTTTTATGGTATTGCGAAGGAACAAGAGGTTTCATGTATTATAATTAATGATGGTCAACTTATCAAAGCTGATTGGAATGAAAAACACGATAATTGATTGTAATATGTTAAGACGGATAATAATATTATTGCTTATTAACTTTACAGGATTTAGTATCAATGCACAAGAATATTACACAGAAGCCTTTTCAGGATTAGAAGCTATGCTTTCCAGCAAAACCAAACTTGATTTCCGGGAAGCTGTTTTCATCACAGAAAACGCATATTACGATAATCAACTTGATAAAACCTCTTTTGACAATAATATAGAATTATATTCAAAAATCTGTAAACAGATTATGAATTCAGGGAATATTGTTTACCCTGAAAAAGATAAAGAAGTTGCTTCAAGTCAATGTGCCGTTTTTCTTTTTATGACAGACACCATTCCTATTGCATCTGGAAGTGATATAATTGGTAGTATTCCTTTTGCTTACAACTTTGATGATTATGCCGGACAAAAAGACTGGTCTAATATGTTTGTTTCCACATTAATGGAAACAAATATGGGGAATTGCCATTCTTTGCCATATCTCTACAAAATTTTAATGAATAAGTTAAATTTTGAATCTCATTTGGCTTTGGCTCCCAATCATATCTACATCAAAGCGCAAAATAAACGCGTGGGTTGGTATAATATAGAATTAACTTGTGGAGATTTTCCTACCGATGTTTGGTATGCGCTTCCGGTTACATTCATACCGATGCCATCCGCAACGGAATTTACATGAAAGCCTTGTCCGAAAAAGAATCTGTTGCGCTGTGTCTGGTTGATTTGGCACAGGGTTATCAAGCTAAATTCGGGATTGAGGACGGCTCTTTTATCCTGAAATGTTGCAATACAGCACTAACTTACTTTCCAAACTACATCAATGCTTTACTACTGAAAGCAGAAACTATAACGGGATTACACAAACAAGCCATTCCCGATTCAAAAGAAAGCGAAGAATTATTAGCACAAATGAATGAGCTATACACTACTATTCACAAATTAGGTTACCGAAAAATGCCGCAAGGCATGTACCTGAACTGGCTAAAAAGAATGGGGACAGAGGATATTGATTACAGGATGAAATCTATAATGGTAGATAAAAATGAAATCCAGCAGAATTAAATATCTTACAGGGATTGTTTTGTTTTTTATTTTGGCAAATGTATCAGCACAAATGCCTGTAATAACTACACCTCAACCACCTGCATTTCCACAAGTTCAATCATCTCCGTATAACCGGCAACCAACCACGCCCAATAATATACCTCAAATCAATTCATACAATAGGCAACAGCCTAATCCGTATAATCCAAATGAATTATCGGATATTCAAAAGAGAAATGCAGCCATGATTGCGGAGGACGTGAGGCATTACCAACAAATCCAAATGGAAATGCAACGGCAATCAGATATAAAAATGCTTATTGATAGTGGTTTTCCTTCCCAATCTGATATTTATAACACTTCTGCTTATCAAAATGCTTTTAACGAAATTGAAAGCATGCTGAAAGGCAACCAACCGAATATAGGCAGGGCAGTTTTTCTTGTTGAAAATGCTTATTATGGAGATTCATTAAACTATGACGGATACAGGAAGGCTATTAAATCAAAAGTCGAACTTTGTAATGCAAAAATCAAGGAAGGAAAATTTGACGGGAATGATAATATAGTTAAGAATATGATGATTTTCAGCATCTTAACCGATACAATCAAGATTAGAACTGGAGGAAAGTCATTAACAAGTTATCCCCTCAAATATAATTTGGACGACTATCAATCCAAAATAAACTTTGACAGCCATTTTGTTACCAAACTGATGAGAACTGGAATTGGTCAATGCCAATCCATGCCCTTATATTATTTGATTTTGGCTGAAGAAATGGGAGCAGAAGCTTATTGGTCATTGTCGCCACAACATAGTTTTGTAAAAATTAAAGACGAAAACGATGCATGGTATAATTTAGAGCTAACCTGTGGGGCAGTTCTTACCGATG
>JAVBKV010000016.1:0-83565 GCA_031553885.1 Bacteroidales bacterium | reverse complement strand
GAGTTTATAACCCGCTTTAGGTGTCAATGTAATAGTTGCGGTATATTGTGTACTGCCTTGGAAAGGATTGTGTGCCGGACTCCAGGAAACGGTTCCGGTATATTGTCCTGTTTCGGTAATTGTTGTTATGGGTGTAGCATTGATATCCGGAACTGAGATTCCTTGTATGGCGGCAATATTTATAGTTGCCTCGGATTGGTAAGTAAAAGCTCCTTTGAGGACAGCCACTCCCCCCGGTGTTTGGATGTACACATCCATCGGACCGGCTGTTTCGGGTCTGGTAGTAAATTCAATTTTTGTTGGACTGATAATGGAAAAATTATTAAAGAAAACATAATAAATAGCATTCCCGACCTTCATCGTAGTCGCTCCTGTAAAATTATCTCCTGTCAGGGTTACATCAGTTCCTCCTGTATCTGGCCCTGAAGCGGGTGACAGGGAAGTAAGCGTGGGCGGAGTTCCTCCGTTAAAGCTTAACCTTCCGCCGGTCATATGCAAGTTAATAAAACCTGTAAATAGATTTCGAGAATTGTTTAAATTGACATTACTTTCAATTATATTGATACTTTTGTCGGCAAATATTGCTTCATAACAGCCGGTTGCATCTAAGACACTTGCATTTAAAATATTAATATCTCCTCCTTTAGCGCGAATACCATATCCATAGCTATCGCTACTTGTTGTTGTTACAGTTGCACCATCGATTGTAACATCCCCGTCAGAAGTATAGATTCCGTATCCGCCGGTACAGATTAAGGTTCCTCCGGTAATAGTCAATTCTTTGGCATCTAATAAATACCAGGAAGCACTCATATCTGTCGAAAGTGTAAGCTGTGCACCGGTTTCGCCGATAAGGTGAAGCTGACCATCCACAGATATAGTTACATTCGTATTTGCTAAAATAGACACATTACCGGAATATTTGATCGTCATAAGTCCCGTACAATCAGAGTCTATAAATCCCAGGTTATAAGATTGATCCAGAGTCAGTGTTTGAGTGGTATGATCCCAGTTCCAACCCGTACCGGATCTGCTGTTACTCTCCGCATCAAAAATTGATGAGGTAAAACCAAAATAAATATTATAAGCACTTGTTTTTGATAACAAAACAAATAGCAGGATTGATGTGGTAAGAAAGTACTTTTTTAGATTCATAATTTTGTAAATTTAAGTGAATAAATGATTGATTTGTCTGTGATAAAGTAAAGCGTTCTTAACCCAATAATTTAGAAATTATTTTCCACGCTTCAGCATATGTACCGAAACTTTCATCGATAGCATCGGTACAGATGATATTGGGAAATATTTCTTTTGTCGCTTTTTGTGAAATTTCGCTTATCCGGTTGTTGGCCTGTTTCGCAAGTTCAGTTATGGGAGGTACGCCCAATGTAGCTTGCGAGTTGCTTTGTGTTAGTGTCCATGAGAGTAAAAAATATTGTTTTTTACAGTTGTCTTCCATTTTTTTTAACTGATCGGCAATCATTTTATCCACATTATTTGTATCAGAATATTCATCAAAAATGCTAAAGCGAGATCCCGGAACTATAAAGGAGGGGAATTCCATCTTATCTTCATCAATCAGTTTTTCGGTTTTAACAATCATCACACACGATTCTTCAGCTATTAATTTTTTTAAAGGAATGTCCGTCGTTTTCGGATATAATCCTTCTTCATCTTTTGGTAAATCAGATTCAAACTTCGATAGATCAAATAAATAGTTTATTCCTCCCAATATATTGGACAATTGTTTCCATTCTTCATGATTAAAGGGACGGTATGAAAAATTTCCTACGTTTGTATTGAGCGAATGGGAAAGGTTTAAGATAATAAGTTCTTTTCGCCCTGTGGTAAATGTATTGATGTTATTGACAATAGCCTGAATATCCTGTCCATTGCCTCCCTGCCAGGAAGTATCGATTACTTTTGAATAATGCCCTGTAACATATCGTCCCGGATGACCTCCGATGGCCGGACGAATATCAAAGTACCTTGTTCCCAGCATCAATTGTCCATAAACAGACCGGTATTGCGTAACCGTATTGCCCGAAGATCCGAATGCAGTATTTTCCTGAAGAATACTCATTCCTGCATCGTGCGAACCCGGGATACATATTTGCCTCAATGATTTACTTTTAATCAAATGATTATCGCCCATCCATTTGTCGGCATAAGGCTGTTTTTTTTCAAATTTCCGAATCAAGAACCAATTTACTTCATGCGGTTTCACCGAAAAAAAATAATCTCCGCCACAATGAACCATGCCGTTTGACATCAGTGCTGAGCCAAACCACCAGTTATTATTAATGCCGTTATTTCCCTGAGCGATTACAATGTCCGGAATGAGTACTTCTTTATTTTGGTATATGAAAGATAGTTCCCCCATAAAAGCAAAATTGAGTTCATTGGGTAATGAATCGAGTTGAACCTTACATCCGACCGCGTTTCCTCCATAAATTTTATCTCTAAACCAATTAGCTACACCCGGAGATTTTTTCCGTCCTGCTTTTATACAAAAAGACCAACTGGTACCACCGCCACCCTTTCTTTCCATAAGGTTGTTTTTTTCATCCCAAGGTTGCCCTTCTGTAATACAATACTCTCGAATGATTAATTTTACTTGATTTATACCTGTCCACAGGTCAAGTATAAATTCATTGTCATGTTCTTTTGCCATAATTTTAGAATTTTGAAGATTAATAAAAATGGATGATTCGCTAACTATTTTAATTCTGTAAGTATGTTTTTTCTTTCCGGATTCATCTGAAGTATTATCCGGTTGAGAGAGGCCACAGAAAGCCGTTCCAACAATGTCTTATGTCCGAGCGCATCGGCGACAAAATCGAATTTTCGGTAATAAAGCAGAAAGATAACTTCCTTGTTCGACCGGATCCATCCGGGTAAATTCAGACTATAACCGATTTGGAGGGATTCATCTTTTGTATCCCGGAAAAGATATACCCAGTAAATAGTTTTTTTATCAATAGGGTCAGGGCATGTCATATCGGTTTTCTATTTGATTTTTACAAACGTAAGTAAGGAGAAATGAAATGACTTGTTGATTCAGAAAAAATACTTGTCGATTCAGAAAAAACACTAATTATTGGATATAAAATATTTTTTTTTTCTGAATCTTCAAATCTGATGTAAGTTATTTCTGTTTAAAAAGATAAGAGTATTTTAATTAAAAAAGAATCTATTATTTTTGAGTGTTTTTTACAGATGATAATTTCCTGTATTCCGACGGACTCATTCCGTACATTTTTCCGAATGTCCGGAAAAAAGGGGAGTAGGAACCATGTCCCGAATCGACGGCTACCGCTTCAAGTGTCATTTCCGGATGCTTGTCCAGCAGTTCGAGTGCATAATTGAGGCGCAAATGAGCGATGTATTCTGAAAATGTATATCCGGAACCTTCCCGGATGGCATCGGCCAGGTATATTTCGTTCGTACCTACGATATCTGCCAGTTTTTTCCGGTTGATATCGGGGGTGGTAAATAGTTTTTCGCTTTGTATTTGTTCATTCAACCGCCGAAATAGTTGCATTTCCCGGCTGAGTTCTTTTTCAGGAATTCGGATAATGGCTTCTTCTGCCGCTTTCTCTTTTTGAATACGCTCCTGGATTTGTTGGTACAATGAGCGATTTTTGGTTTTCAATTGCCGGGAATAAACGATGTAGATAATCAAAGCGATGAGCAACAGCAGACAACCTCCCAAAGCCATCAGCATGTGGTTCCGGTTCCGTTCTTTTTGAGCAGTGAGCTTATCCACTTCGTATTGGGTTCGTAGTTCGTCGAGCTGGGCATTGTTTGTTTCCTGGCGGAGGGAGTCATTACGTTGAAAGGCTGAATTGAAAACATCCCATGCTTCACGTCCCCGGTTCATTTCGGCCAAGAAACGGGCTTTTTCCTTTTGCATTAAAACTATATCATCCCATTCTCCGATTTCAGAGTTAAAATCAATTGCCTTATCTATCCATTCCAGGGCCTTAGCGTATTCTTTGCGATTTTCACAAATCAGGCTCCTGCATTTCCATACATGTACCAGCATAGCCGGCGTTGAATTTATTTGCTCGATGGAATCACAATAAGCTTCGGATTGGTTATATTCTTTCAGGTTGATGTAGAAATGCATGTTGAAATTGTAGTATAATACGAAAATGGAACGCGCTTCAGGTGAATCGGATCCGAATTTTTCCTGAAAACCGACCAGATATTCTCTCCAAACGGGCAATAACAGGGTCGCTTCATCGAATTTTCCCTGATCTGACAGTGCATAAGCCAATCTGCGATAGGAGTCGAACAGGAGGTAATAGTTGTCTTTCTGATCGTCTTCTGTTTTTAATAAATCCAGAACGGCTGCAATTGTTTCTTTACTGTATGTTTCGGCCTCGCTATGGCGATCTTCTATTGAGTAAATCTGTGCCATCATTGCCGTGGCCTGTGCTATGCCGAACGGGTAGTTCTGTTGCTTTGCTTCTTCATACATCTGCTTTGAACCTTCAATTGAACGGCTTTCTTCACCCAGCATTCCATAAAATTGTAACAAATTACGATAGAAATAATAATAGTCTTTCAGAAAATTATTTTTCTTAAAGAATGCCATGTGTTCGGTTGCTTTTTTCGGAAATTCATCGATTTTCCTGTAGTTGTATAAATCGATTAATTCCTGGCGACGGGCGATACGTTCGTAATTTCTGTCTTTTTGTTGCTGGGCCTCCTGAATGAAAGCATGGGTATATTTCAATTTTAGATCAAGTTCTTCTTTTGGAAAAGTTAGTTGTGTTACTAACAAGGTATATACCTTTAATTTATCTTTTCCCCGTGTTGTTTCAATTCGTTGAAGTAGAGAATCCTTTTGGTGCTGAAAATTATTCTGTCCGTTCAGAAGGACAGGTAATGTTATGAACAGTAGAATGATAAAAATACTTTTCGGGAATAGAAATTGTTTCATAACAGAATTAGAAATAGATAAAATAATATAGAAACAGATACTCTCGGTTGACCTGAAAATAGATAGTATTTTGTGTCAACAATGAAGTTCAAATGTAATTAACAGGGTAGGAAAGTGAAGTTACAGAACGTACAAATTTATTTTTTTTACGATTTGTAATACAGAAAAATTTAGTTAAGGTTTTGTGTGCGAAAATCATTTGGTGATTTACCCGTAATTTTTAGAAACTGTCGATAGAAGCTGACTCTTTCGGAGATTCCGACCATTTCTCCTATTTCAGAAAGCGTTTTTTTCGGATACAGGATCATCAGACGCTTTGCTTCTTCAATGCGAAGTTCTCCGATCCAGGTTTTGAAGTTCCTGTTGTTTTTTTTGTTGATATGGGCGGATAAATACGAACGGTTAGTCATAAATTCTATAGCAAGCATATCGAGAGTAATACCGGAAGCTAAAAATCCTTTACGCTCTATCCATAAATCAATAACATTGTCCAGGCTTTTTTTTGTTTCCAGATCCGCAGAAACAGGAAGTTTAGTCTCTTTTGTGTTTATCCCAACCGGAAGTTCAAGTGCGGGAATGATCCGGTAAAAAGAATGGATATAGTTGATATATTTCATGGTATAATAAACGTAAAACAGCGTATAAACCAGGATGAAAATAACATATATACC
Organism: Bacteroidales bacterium; assembly: GCA_031553885.1. GTDB lineage: Bacteria > Bacteroidota > Bacteroidia > Bacteroidales > Azobacteroidaceae > JAVBKV01. Next base: position 77,943 of record JAVBKV010000016.1, on the reverse strand, counting down.
CAGGGGAACGAATAATGATAGGATAGCAAACACTCCGATTCCGAGTGCCATATAAAATGCAATCAAAATCCAATTCAACCGTCTTTGCTCATCTTCGGAAAAAAAATTATCCATTTGATTCTCATATTTCCGGTATTCCCGGCTAAAAAGTACCACATAATATCCCAACTGGAAACCATAGCAGAAAAGGGAAAAACAAGAAATTCCGTTGAAACCGGAATTTTCCGCATCGTCCATGAATAGCAGAAGAATAACGGAAACCATACCGATCGGGATCAGGTTACAGGCCATTCTGAAAACCGTCATGTAGCGGATATTGATCAGGGTAATAAGTGAGAAAGTAAACAAAAATGCCTGAAATGAAGCTGCGATCAGAGTGATAGAAAACATTACCGCTTTATTGTTGAGAGAAGTCTTATCTGTTATTTCCCATAATCCGGCAGCAGCAAGGATAATGTACGCGGCAGCCAGTAACCGGCAGGATATACGATAATTGTTTAATCGGGTGTCTGATGGAATCTTCAATCCAAGCAGAAGAACAGCCATAATAAGTATGGTAACAGTCGATAAGAGTGTGGTAATGATATAAGGATCGTTAAAGTTACTCATATAGGATTCGTATGGTAATAAAAACCCCAAAAATTCCAGTTTATTGTTGGAGTTTCAGGGGCTTTTGCTTTATATTCTGGCTTGTTATAACGGAATACGATCAATCCTGGCCTGATGCCTTCCTCCTTCAAAAGCCGTATTCAGAAAAATGTCGACAATTTTTTCTGCTTCGGCGTTGGAAAGAAACCGTCCGGGCAGAGACAGAACATTTGCATCGTTGTGTAGACGGGCTAAACGGGCAATTTCTGCATTCCAACAGAGCGCAGCACGCACACCCTGGTGCTTGTTGAGCGCCATACTGACTCCGTTTCCACTTCCACAGATGGCGATTCCCGGATATACCTCGCCGTTTTCTACTGCTTTACCCAGTAAGTGAGCATATTCTGCATAATTACAACTTTCTCCGGAATAAGTACCGAAGTCTTTGTAGGTAATCATTTTTTTGTCTAAAACCGATTTGATGAATTGTTTCATTTCAAATCCGGCATGATCCGAAGCAAGTCCGATGGGTTTCATAAAATAAGGGATTAAAGCATTTCTTTGACTTGTTTATATACATTTGCTCCGGTGAATCCGAGCTTTTCATCCAATACTTTGTATGGAGCTGAAAATCCGAATGATTCCATTCCCCATACTTTACCGTTATTCCCGACCAGGCCTTGCAGGGTTACAGGCAATCCGGCTGTTAACCCAAATACTTTTTTACCGGGAATAATGACTGAGTCCTGATAGTCTTTCGGTTGAGAACGGAATAAACCTTCGGAAGGAATGGATACAATACGCACTTTCACTCCGTCTTTCCGGAGTAATTGAGCGCCTTCCACCAGCGTGGATACTTCAGATCCGGAAGCCAACAGGATTACGTCGGCATATCCGTCGCATTCTACTACGTATCCGCCTTTTTCTGTTTGCAAGGCGTCTTCGTAACGGTTCGTTTTCGCTGGCAGGTTAAGGATATTCTGACGGGAAAGTATCAATCCGGTAGGAGTGTGGGTGTTTTCCATGGCCAGTTTCCAGGATACAGTTGTTTCGTGAACATCCGCCGGACGGAGTACCAGCATGGAATTTTTTCCTTTATGGTTTTTGAGTTTTTCCATTAAACGGATTTGTGCTTCCTGCTCCACCGGTTCGTGGGTAGGACCGTCTTCTCCGACCCGGAAAGCGTCGTGTGTCCAGATGAATTTTACCGGTAATTCCATCAATGCGGCCATCCGGACGGCAGGCTTCATGTAATCCGAGAACACAAAGAATGTACCGCAGGCCGCAATGGTTCCACCATACAGAGTCATACCGATACACAGACACGCCATTGTCAATTCGGATACTCCGGCCTGAAGGAAAGCTCCACTGAAATCTCCTTTTTTGAGAGCTTGCGTTTTTTTAAGAAAACCGTCGGTTTTATCGGAATTGGACAAATCGGCTGAAGCTACAATCATGTTTTCCACTTTTTCCGCCAACACTCCCAATATGGTTGCCGAAGCGTTACGGGTGGGTTGATCCGGTTTCTGTTCGATAGCTGCCCAATCAATTTCGGGAGTGATACCTTCGAACCATTGTTTAGCTTTTGCTGCCAATTCCGGATTGGCTTTCGCCCAGGTTTCTTTTTCTGCGTATTTTTTTGCTACGATTGCTTGCAATTCTTTTTTACGGGTATCGTACAAGGCTTGTGCCTCAGGAAAAATCTGGAAAGGATTTTCCGGATCTCCTCCAAGGTTGAGAATGGTTTTGTCGATATCGGCTCCGGCAGCAGTCAGCGGTTGTCCGTGAGTTGAGCATTGTCCTTCAAAGCAACTGTTGTCGGATTTGACAGCCCCTTTACCTATTCGTGTCTTACCAATGATCAGGGTTGGTTTTTCTTTTTCAGCTATGGCTTTTTTCAATGCATCCCGGATTGCATTTACATCATGTCCGTCGATTTGGTAAACAGTCCAATCCCAGGCTTCGTATTTCTTCGCAACATCTTCACTACTGACTTCTTCGGTTCCGGTAGATAACTGAATATTGTTGGAATCGTAGAACATGATCAGGTTGTTTAATCCCAAATGACCGGCTGTCCGTCCGGCTCCCTGGGAAATTTCTTCCTGTATTCCTCCGTCGGAGATGAATGTGTAAATCTTTTGAGTCAGTTCTCCTCCCAACCGGGCATTTATGAATTTGGCAGCAATGGCGGCTCCTACAGCATAGGTATGCCCCTGACCCAACGGTCCGGAAGTATTTTCTATTCCACGCATGACGTCCAGTTCCGGGTGTCCGGGCGTCGGACTATCCCATTGGCGGAATTCTGTTAGCTCTTTCAGGGAGAATTTTCCTGTCATTGTCAATGCGGCATATAACATAGGCGACATGTGTCCTGGATCTAAGAAAAAACGATCGCGGTCTTCCCATTTCGGACGATCAGGATCGTATACCATGAACTCACTGAAGAGTACATTGATAAAATCCGCACCTCCCATTGCACCTCCCGGGTGACCGGATTTTGCTTTTTCAACCATGGAAGCGGCTAATATCCGGATATTGTCTGCCGCTTTGTTCATCACATTAACATCATTCATCCTATCGCTTTTTTGAAGTATTTAAGAATTTGTTTAAAATAATTGGCAATTGAGAATTGACTAAAGCCGATTTTCAATTGATGATTAAAAATATCAATTAAGTACAAAGGTAATGCTTTTTTGTCAATTCTCAATTGCCAATTTATCTAAAGCTTTTCCGAAAAATTTCCGATTTGGCGGTATTTTTTGTAAAGCGTTGAGTACAGCTGATGATTTTGTTCATTCGGATGATAGGTAAACGCAAAACCTTGTCCCATTTTTTGCTGTGCGTCTTCAATCCGGGGATAGATTCCGGAAGCAACTGCTGCAAACATGGCCGCACCCAATGCGCAGGCCTGTTCCGATCGGGCCACTTTTATCGATACACCCAATACGTCAGCCAGGGTTTGCATAACAAAAGGAGATTTCAGTGAAATGCCTCCGATACCGATTACTTCCTGAATCTGGATGCCACACTCTAAAAAGCGGTCGATGATCGCTTTGGATCCGAAAGCCGTAGCTTCCACCAATGCCCTGAAAATCATGGGGGCTGTACTTCCTAATGTCAAACCGGAGATGGTTCCTTTCAGTAATTGGTTGGCATCAGGCGTACGCCGGCCATTCATCCAATCGGTTGCAATGATGCAACTTTCCTGAACAGGAATTTTTTCTGCTTCCTGAGACAATGCCGGAATAATACGGTCCAGCGTTTCTTTGATCAGTTGTTTTTTAGTCGTTTCATCGATCAATGCAGAAGATCCGATCAGCTGGGTAACCGGCCATTCGAGTACCCGTTTGAACCAGGCATAGATGTCTCCAAAAGCCGATTGGCCGGCTTCTAATCCGATTGTACCGGGAACGACCGAACCGTCGACCTGTCCGCAGATACCCGGAATCAATTGGCCTTTGATTTCGTCGTAGGGAACCACCATGATGTCGCAGGTCGAGGTTCCGATCACCCGGACAAAAGCACCCGGCTTGATTTCAGCACCGACAGCACCCATGTGGCAGTCAATGGCTCCTACGGATACGGCTACTTGGGTGTTCAATCCCAATCGTCCGGCCCATTCGGGAGTCAGGTAACCGACTCTTGTATCACTGGGATAGGTTTCTGTATACAAATGGGAGCGAAATCCCGAGAGTAGCGGATCCAGTGTTGTCAGGAACTCTTCCGAAGGCAGACCATTCCATGATTCATGCCACATTGCTTTGTGTCCGGCCGCACAACGACTTCTGAGCATGGTTTCCGGCCGTATGTTTCCGGTGATTAATGCCGGAAGCCAATCGCAGTGTTCTGCCCAGGAATACACTTTTCCCCTGATGGAAGGATCATTGCGTAACACGTGCAACGCTTTGGCCCATACCCATTCGGAAGAATAAATTCCTCCTTCGTAGGCCGTATAATTCACCTCCCATTTCTCGGAGAGGTTGTTGATTTCAGAAGCTTCCTGAATAGCCGTATGGTCTTTCCAGAGAATAAACATGGCATTGGGATTTTCTGCAAACTCAGGAAGGAGAGACAAGGGAGTTCCATTCTCATCGATCAGAACAGGAGTTGACCCGGTGGTGTCGAAAGCCATTCCTGCAATGTTTTCTCTGATTTCGGGAGAAACCCGGGATAAAGCCTCTTTGACCGTTCCTTCCAGGGTTTCGATATAATCCAATGGATGTTGACGATATCGGTTGGCCTGCGGATTGCAATAGAGACCTTCCGCCCACCGGGGATAATACTGGACAGCCGAAGCTACTTCTTCTCCGTTAGAAGTATTTACGATAACGGCCCGACACGAATCGGTACCATAATCTAATCCGATTACATATTTAGTCATAAGTGATTCGTTGTGATAAGAAAAATGTGCCAATACATCCTGATTTTAGCAGGGTACCGGCACATGTTGGATTATGAGATTTTATTTAAATTTTGCGAGCTCCGTCTTTAATGACTACATCATAGATCTTAGGATCTTTTCCGTATTCCATCCGGTAAGCTTCGCATGCTTTTTGTATGAATGAATCGTGTAATTCTTCTTTAACCAGGTTAATCGTACAACCTCCGAAACCACCACCCATAACACGAGAGCCTGTAACTCCGCATGCTTTAGCCATGGTATTCAGATAATCAAGTTCTGCACAACTTACGGTGTATTTTTTGCTCAATCCTTCGTGTGTTTCATACATTTTTTTTCCGACTGTTTCGTAATCTCCTCTTTCCATGGCGGCACAAGCATCCAATAGACGTTGGATTTCTTCGATAACGAATTCAGCACGTGTATAATCGATCGGATTTACTTCTGCTTTCACTTCTTTCAGCATATCCAGGTTGGCATCGCGCAGCAATTTCACTTCCGGGTGACGTTTAGCAATAGCAGCTACCACGCGTTCGCAGGAATGACGACGTTTGTTGTATTCGCCTCCGGCTAAGTTATGCGTTACACAGGTATTCAACAATACCACCCGGTATCCTACCGGATTAAAAGGTACATATTCGAATTCCAGTGAACGGCAATCCAAACGCATCAGGAAACCTTCTTTTCCGTTGCAGGAAGCGAATTGGTCCATGATACCGCACATTACTCCGCAATAGTTGTGCTCGGTAGCTTGTCCGATCAGAGCCAGTTCGAAACGGTCGAAGCCCAAGTTGTACTGATCGTTCAATGCAAAGCCGAAACAGCTTTCCAAAGCAGCAGAAGAAGACATCCCTGCACCTAATGGTACATCCCCTGCAAAAACGGTATCGAAACCTTGTACAGGTTTGCCTCTTTTAGCCATTTCACGGCATACACCGAAAATATAACAGGCCCATTGTTGAGCAGGCTTATCGGCTTCTTCCAATCCGAATTCACAGGATTCGTTCAGGTCCAAAGCGAAGGCACGTACTTTATTGGTGCCATTGGGTTTGAATTCGCAATACATAGCTTTATCGATTGCGCCCGGAAGAACGAACCCTCCGTTGTAATCGGTATGCTCGCCAATGATATTGATACGACCGGGAGAAGTATACAGTGTTCCTTCTGTTCCGTATAATGATTTGAATTTTTCTCTGATTTTTGCTGTATCCATGAGTTTATTGAATTAAAAATTAAGAATTAATAATTAAGAATTAAAAATTGATCTTTCCTCAAAAAATCTAATTTTTAATTCTTAATTATTATTTATTATTTCACCGGAATGTCTTTATTTACGTTCTTACATCCGATCAGGGCATAATACAACATATAAAGGAAACCTCCGAAGATTACCCAATAGCTGTTCAGGTAATTGCTCATATCGGCAACCCATCCTTGCAAAAGCGGAAGGAGGCCTCCACCGCATACCATCACCATAAAAATACCGGATGCTACAGGTACATATTTTCCTAATCCTTCAACGGCTAAGTTGTAAATACCACCCCACATAACGGAAGTACAGAGTCCGCATAATACAAGGAACATAACACCAATGGGAACCTCGGTCATTCCAAAGGAAAGAGCACCTCCTTCGGATTTGAATACCGGCATATTGATTACATTTTCAACTGGTAAAAATATGGCAACCAGAACGAAAACAATACCCAATACAGCTACTACACTCAACATGGCTTTACTGGAAACTTTACCTCCAATTGAAGCGCCGACCAGACGTCCAATCAACATAAGGAACCAATATGTTCCGGCAACCGAACCTGCAATAGCAGCACCCAGGCCTAATCCTTTAGTCAAGAACAAAATGATAAATGCAGGAATACCTACTTCTACTCCCACATAAATGAAAATACCGATAGCACCTAGTATGAAGTGACGGAAAGACAACGGACTGTGAGCGTCTTTTTCTTTCTTTTTTTCCACTTCCATGTGGGGTTCGGGAATACGAACAGAAAACAATACGAAGAAAACAACAGCAAAGATACCCATGGCAATGAATAAAGCCGGATTCGCATCTTTAATTGTCGGTTGCATGGCATTTCCGATCAGGTATCCGACCAGTACCGGAGTAATAGTGGCAGCCAATGAGTTGAAAGATCCTCCGATCTGGATCAACTGGTTACCTTTGTTTCCGCCACCACCCAGGGTATTCAACATCGGGTTAACTACCGTATTCAGCAGACACATGGAAAAACCACCAACGAATGCCCCCATCAGATAAATAATAAAACTGCTGTAAACTCCGGAAAGAAATTGAATTCCAACTCCGACAAAGCCTATAATTACGGCCAGTAACGCGGTCTTTTTGTATCCGATTTTTTTCAACAGAATACCGCCCGGTATGCCCATGAAAGCGTATGCGATGAAGTTAGCTACGTTTCCCAATTGGGACATGGCGTCGGTTGCACCAAATTGATCTTTGGCAATCAGTGCAATAGGGCTTGCAAGACCGGTTACGAACGAAATCATTGCGAAAAGCATGAACATCATGGCTATAGGCAATGCATAGTTTTGTTTTTGACTTGTTGTCATGATAAAATTTGTGTTTTTAAGTTTATGAATATTATTAAGGATTATTCTGCGGAAAACCGGTAGATGGTCCGGGAAGTGAATGTTTCTCCGGGTCTGAGTACAACACTGGGATACTCCGGCTTGTTAATACTGTCGGGATAGTGCTGTGTTTCCAGGCAGAATGCGGAACGCATGGGATAACGTTTGCCGTTTTTGGCTTCAAATTCTCCGGTCATCCAGTTGCCCGTGTATAGTTGTACTCCCGGTTCGGTAGTGTAAGTGTCCATCACAATTCCTGTTTGGGGAGAAATCGCTTTGGAGCAGAAGGAAAGTTCTCCTTCTTTTTTATTCAGCACATAACAATGATCGTATCCTTTTCCGAAGATCAATTGTTCGAAATCTTCTTCAATCCGTTCGCCGATAGTATGCGGAGTGCGGAAATCCATGGGAGTACCTTCTACTTTCTCCGGTTTTCCGTAGGGGATAGCGGTGTTATCTGTAGGCAGATATGTATCGGCGTTGATGGTCAGTAAATGATCGTTGGCCGATGGATCCCCTGCTCCGGACAAGTTAAAATAGGAGTGATTGGTCAGGTTGACAATCGTAGCCTGGTCGGTGGTTGCTTCGTAGCTGATGTCTACGGCATTATCATCGGTTAGTTTGTAAGTGATCTTAGTAGTCAGGTTACCCGGATAGCCTTCTTCTCCGTCTTTTGATAAGTAAGTCAACTCAATGGTTTGAGCATCGGTTTGCCTGGCATCCCAGACAACGGCGTTGAATCCTTTCAGTCCACCGTGCAGAGCATTCGGTCCGTTGTTGACTGCAAGGGTATATTCTTTTCCATCCAGCGTAAATTTACCTTTGGCAATCCGGTTGCCGGTACGTCCGCATACAGCACCGAAATACGGTTCCTGGGAAGTCAAGTATTCAGCAATGGAACTGTGTCCCAGTACAACATCTGTCAGTTGTCCTTTATTGTCGGGAACATGAAGGGAAACGATTTTAGCTCCGAAGTTGGTAACGGACATTTCGGATCCGCTTTTATTGGAGAGAATAAATAATTCAACGGGTTTTCCATCAATAGTTTGTACAAAGTCTTCTTTTTTAAGACCACCTAAAGTAATCGTTTTATTCATACGTACATAATTTTATTAAACCGATCGTATGGAACTTACATGCTTAGTTGCCTTATATGCACTCATGTACATGTTTCGTTTCATGGTATTGTTATTTTTGTATGCAAATATATAATTATTTTTAATATAATGTCAGTTTTTTCCCTTTTTTGATTTAAATTAAAACTGAACACAAGAACCCGAAAACAGGAAGACTTTCATGCATTTTATGTTTCTTGTCTTGATGTTTTCGGGTCCTTGTGTTTACAATCCGAATTTACAACAAAGTGGCCGGGTTCAGATTGTTTTTTTCAATATCTTTGAAATAATTATAAGTGCCGACCTTTAGTTCAAAAGTAGCCATTTCATCACAGACAATAATGCCTTTCGGATGTAATTGTAAAGCCGTAATGGTCCACATCTGGTTGACCGACCCTTCGACTGCCTGTGCCAGCGCCCGGGCCTTATTGTGTCCATTTACCATAATCAATACTTCTTTGGCATCCAGCACCGTTCCGACACCTACCGTTACTGCCGTTTTAGGAACCTGATTGATGTCGTTACCGAAAAAGCGGGAGTTGGCAATGATCGTATCGGTAGTCAGGGTTTTAATCCGGGTTCGGGAGGAGAGGGAAGAGCCTGGTTCATTGAATGCGATGTGACCGTCGGGTCCGATACCTCCTAAAAAGAGATCAACGCCTCCGAGGGCTTTCATTTTGATTTCGTACCTTTCACATTCCGCATGTAGATCCGGTGCATTTCCATTGAGAATATTGACATTTTCCGGCTTGATATTGATATGGTTGAAAAAATTATTCCACATAAAAGAATGGTAACTTTCGGGATGATCTTGTGGGAGTCCAACGTATTCATCCATGTTAAAAGTGATAACATGCTCGAAAGAAACCACCTGCTTTTTACAAAGTTCAATCAGGCATTTGTACATCCCTAATGGAGACGAACCTGTAGGCAATCCTAAAATAAAAGGTTTAGAAGCACTTGGGCTTGCAGATCTGATCTTGGAAGCCACATAATTGGCAGCCCATTGGGACATTGAATCGTAACTGGGTTGAATAATTAATCTCATAACTGTTAATTGTTTGAATTTTGAGGTATAAATATCTCTACAAATCTATGTAAAAAATTTGAATAATAGGTAACTCTTTCTTATTTTTGCCTGGTACAATATCACTTAATAACTGAAAAACACATGAATAAGCCGTATGTTATAGGAATTGACATGGGAGGTACCAATACTACCTTCGGAATTGTGGATGCAAGAGGAAATATCCAGTACAGTGGTGCTATTAAAACGGTAGAAGCGTCTACCGGAGAAGAGTATGCCGATCTTTTGTGTCAGGCTGTCAACAAGATGGTCGAAGACTCAGGATTAAAGGAACAGGTCAATGGTATCGGTATTGGGGCTCCTAATGGAAATTACATTACCGGAACCATAGAAAAAGCAGCCAATATTCCATGGGCGAGGGGCAAGATTGTCTACCTGGCTCAAATGATAACCGACCGGACCGGATTGCCCTGTAAATTGACAAACGATGCCAATGCAGCAGCTATCGGAGAAATGGCCTACGGCTCAGCCAAGGGAATGAAAGATTTTATTGTTATTACACTGGGTACAGGGGTCGGAAGCGGCATTGTTGCGAACGGACAATTGGTGGTCGGACATGACGGACTGGCAGGAGAACTCGGTCATATAACATCCCGTCGCTACAATGGAAGACCTTGCGGATGTGGTCGTAACGGATGCCTGGAAACGTATACTTCCGCTACAGGAGTTGCACGTACGGCCCGGGAATTTCTGGAAACCAAACCGGAAGAACCAAGTGCATTGAGAGCAATTACCGACCGGCCGATTACATCCAAGGATGTATATGATGCTGCAGAGCAAAATGACAAACTGGCTCTGGAGATTTTTAACTATACAGGGGCCATATTGGGAGAAGCATTTGCTGATTTCATCGCATTTTCCAGCCCGAAAGCCATCATTTTGTTCGGAGGACTGGCCCGCGCCCGTAAATACATTGAGCCTCCGATAAACGAAGCGATGAATACCAACGTTTTGAATGTATATAAAGGCAAAACGGAAATCTTGTTTTCAAAGCTGAAAGAGAGTGACGCAGCTATATTGGGAGCCAGCGCTTTAGCCTGGGAGGCCTGATCAGAATAATTAAGAAATACAAAAGGGAATCGTTTTTTGGTTCCCTTTTGTATTTACATTCAATTATTCTGTTAACAACTTGCCAACACAAATACCGGTTTTGTTCTCGGCATTGAATAATATCCAGACAGTTGCACCTTCACCTTCCTGAACAACTTTTACCTGGGTAACTTCCAGCGATGCGATGCTTTTATTTGTGCCGTCAATAGTTAAAGCAGCTTCTTTTTTAGTTCCTACTGAAATTTCCCCGGGATCCTCGGTAAATGAAAGTTGGATTACACTTGATCCGTCTTCGCTTTTCCATTTGAATTCTACTTTACCCTCCTCATTTTTAGAAAATTCATAGGTTCCTTTTTCTGTTCCTTCTTTTTTATTGTATTGATCCCATACAAACCTGACTGTGGGATCATTTTTAGGATCTTCCGCAACAATGACTTCTAGTGTTGCTTTTTTTCCGTTTTTGTCGGTTACGATTACATTTACATTTCCTTCTTTAACTCCGGTTACGGTGATTTCTTTACTTGAAACAGAAGCCGTTGCTACCTCATTGTCAGACGACTCTACCTTGTATGGTTCACTACCTCCTGATATGGTTATTTTTTCGGAAGTCCCTACATAGATGCCTATTTTAGATTTACTTAACGTGATAACATTGTCTTCATTATCTTCTTCGCAACTGGTTAAAGATAAGCAGGTTGCTGATACTAATAGGACATAGATAAGTTTGAACTGAAACAAATTGAAACTTTTCATGATTAAAATTTTAATGAATTAGTTGTTGATAAAAGTTATTTTACATGATGAGCTCATACATTTTATAATGATGTGATATTGGTCGAAAAAACTGCATGCTTCGAAAAAAATAAAGAAAGGCGTATATTCATTATACGGCAATTATTTTCGGATGTTCTTCATTTGCAAGATTTTCCGGGCCCTTACCAATTGAGATTGTGAAGATTTTTCTTTGATGTGAAGCCTGTCTGCAATTTCACTGTGGGAATATCCTTCAATTGCGTACATATTGAAAACAGTCCGGTATCCTGAAGGTAATTCGGCAATGCTGGCATACAGTTCGTCTACGGATAATTTGCTGATTATAGAAGGGGTTAATTCGTCTTCCAGGCAGTTACATTCTTCAATGGGTATACAGCAGCATTTCATTTTTTCATATTGCCTTAAATATTCCAGTGCTGTTGTGACGAAAATGCGACGAATCCACCCTGCGAAAGATCCCTCGCCTCTGTAAGTCCCGATATTACCGAATATTCTTATAAATCCATCGTGCAGAATATCCTGAGCAGTTTCCGTACAGTTGACGTATCGACGGCATACATTCAACATCGATGGTGCATAAGTAATATACAATAGTTGCCGGGCATTGGAGTTTCCTCTTTTGCATCCGGCGATTAAAGCCTTTTCTTCCATGATTCAATCTCTCCTGTTTATCCTCCCGAATGGATGAATATTTTTAGTTAAAAAGTGTGTGATATCTGATAATCTGAACATTTAAACGTGATCAGATAAAAATGTTGCAGGAGTTTTGTCTTAAAGTTCTTTATTTTTATATAAATGATGTAAAAAGGATAGAAAAAGGAATAGTGTGTGTGCAAAAAGAAACAAGGTGTATCGCATTGCAATACACCTTGTTAAAATTATATCCTCTGATTTTCTTATGTGGAAGAATCAGCCTTCGCTGTCTTTTTTCTTTTGGATCAAATCCCGTATGTGGGAAGCTTTTTCGTAATCTTCCATCCGGATGGCGTTATCCAAAGACGATTGTAACTCTTCGATACTCCTGTTTTCATTGTTATCTTCCGTTGCGTCATCAGCTCCTTCTTCTTCATCCGTTTCTTCGTCCATAATGATACTGGCTTCTTTCATTATATTTTCTGTAGTATAAATCGGCGATTGGGTACGGAGAGCCAATGCAATGGCATCTGATGTTCTGGAGTCAATCCGGACAATCTCGTTTTTATTCCGGAATAATAACTCGGAATAAAAAACGCCATCTTCAAATTTATAGATATTAACTTCCTGTAATTCTATATGCAAAGCTTTGGCAAAAGTGATGAATAAGTCGTGGGTCAACGGGCGGGGAGGATGAAGTCCTTCCAAAAAGATAGCAATCGATTGGGCTTCGGGAGTTCCGATTATGATAGGAACCCGGCGCAACCCCTCGTCTTCAGCTAAAACCAACGCATAAGCTCCAGCCTGAATCTGGCTGAATGTAATACCCAGTACGTTTAATTTGATTTTTTTTTCTTCCACGTTTCTATTTTTTACATTTTATTTAATCCCGCCTTCCCAGAAAAATCCAGATGTAATACAGTAATGTGGCCAGAGATCCGAGCGCAGCTACTACATAGGTGTATGCAGCTGAGCGCAACGCACTTTCAGCTTTGTCGTGATTGTATACATTGGTTATTCCTGCGTTGCTCAGCCAGGCCAGTGCTCTCTTACTGGCATCGATTTCTACCGGAAGGGTGATGAAACTGAACAGGGTAGTCAGGGCAAAGAGTCCGATTCCTCCCAGTAAAAGAGGTGTTCCTATCTTAGATCCGCTTCCCAGTAATACCATTCCTCCCAGCAATAGCCAGGTTACCCATTGGGATGCAAAATTAACTACAGGTACCATATTTGAACGCATTTTCAAAGGACCATACGCACGGGCATGTTGTACGGCATGACCGCATTCGTGAGCCGCAACAGCTGCTGCAGCAACACTGTCGCTGCTATAAACAGTTTCACTTAAGTTAACCGTTTTGTTTGCCGGATTGTAATGATCCGTTAACGAACCGGAAGTGGAAACAACATTGACATCGTTGATTCCATTGTCCCGTAACATTTTCATAGCTACATCTTTTCCGGTCATACCATTGCCCAGCGGAATTTGAGAAAAGGCTTTGAATTTATTCTTTAAATTCCAGGATACCAGCCAGCTGGCTATGGCAGTTCCAATAAATAAGATCCAATACATTGTCATAGTTTTAAAATTTATATTTCGTTGTACCGAATACAAAGATACTGCCAAAAAGCAGTATCGGTTCGGTTGAATTGGATTTTAATTGTATTTAACGTGTTTATTCTGTATACCTTATGATTGTTTGAGCTCTATCTGGGCCTACAGAAACAATTTTGATGTTTACTCCCAGCATTTCTTCCAGAAATGACAGATAGGCATTGAATTCTTCCGGAAATTCATCTTCGCTCTGCATTTTTGTCATGTCGGTTTTCCAGCCGGGAAGCTCGGCATAGACAGGTTCGACCGTTTCGTTGATTTCGAAAGGAAAATCTTCTGTTTCTACTCCGTTGATTTTGTAAGCCACACAAGCCAGGATGGTATCGAATGTATCAAGTACATCACTTTTCATCATAATCAAATGAGTGACCCCATTAATCATGATGGCATACCGGAGTGCCACCAGGTCAATCCATCCGCAACGCCGGGGACGACCGGTTACCGAACCGTATTCACATCCCAGGTCCCTCATTTTCTGACCGGTTTCATCGTGTAATTCCGAGGGGAAAGGACCACTTCCCACGCGGGTACAATAGGCTTTGAAGATACCGTAAACATCACCCACTTTCGAAGGAGCTATTCCCAGTCCGGTACATGCTCCGGCACAAACCGTATTGGAAGAAGTTACAAAAGGATAGGATCCGAAATCGATATCAAGCATGGTACCCTGAGCGCCTTCTGCCAGTACTTTTTTACCGGAAGACAGTTCCTTGTTAAGCAGGTGGTCGCTGTCGACAAGAGTAAAACGTTTAAGAAACTCTAATCCTTCAAACCACTCTTTTTCAATGGAAGCCAGGTCGTACGTATAGTTTAATTGTTTTAATATTTCTTCGTGACGGGCTACGGCTGTTTTATATTTTTCTTTGAAATTATGTTGTATGTCTCCGACTCTCAGTCCATTACGGCTTACTTTGTCTGTATAGGTAGGTCCGATTCCTTTTCCGGTGGTACCTATTTTTCCAATCCCTTTTGCATTTTCATAAGCTGCATCAAGCAAGCGGTGGGTAGGAAGAATCAGATGTGCCTTTTTAGAAATCAACAGCCGTTTGACCAGGTCATGTCCGGAAGCTTCCAGTGCTTCTATTTCTGCCTTGAAGAGAGCCGGATCGAGGACAACACCATTTCCGATGATATTGATTTTTCCTCCTTGAAAAATACCGGAAGGAACCGAACGGAGTACATATTTTTGTCCTTCGAATTCCAGTGTGTGTCCGGCATTCGGACCGCCTTGAAACCGGGCAACAATATCATATCCGGGAGTAAGAACATCTACAATTTTTCCTTTTCCTTCATCGCCCCATTGCAATCCTAATAAAACATCTACTTTCATTTTTGATTGTGTATTATGAATTATGATTTTTTCTTTTTCTTCAAATTTTTAACACAGGTACTACATGTCCCGTAAATATACAAACTGTAATGAGAGGGTACAAAACGCTTGATTTTATTACCCTGTATAGCCGATTTCAATTCGGCATCTTTGTATTCCTGAACATTGCCGCAATTGGTGCAGATCAAATGATGGTGAAAGTCGTTGTTATAAGCCCTTTCATAGTAGGAGAGGTTACGCCCGAACTGATGTTTCAGTACTAACTTACAATCCAGTAGAAGTTGCATGGTGTTGTACAGGGTAGCTCTACTTACCCGGAAATTCCGGGCATTCATGGCTTCGTAAAGAGAATCCATGTCAAAATGCTTGGGTTCTGTGTAGATAAGATCTAAAATGGTATATCTTTCCGGTGTTTTCCTACATTTGTTTGCAGTAAGATAATCCGTGAATTTTTGTCTGACGATTTCCCTGATTTTATTGTCTTTATCCATTCTGATGAAAATTGCACCAGTGAGCAAAGTTAGCATTTTCTGCTAAGATCAAAAAATATTTAGGCGTAATAATCAAATTCAAATTGTAAATCTTCACCGATAGCTCTTTTATTTTCCTGAGAAAGGGTAGTGGTGGAATGGCACAGGGCCAGAATTTCTTTTGAGAGTAATACAGATTGTCTTCCCAGTTTTTTTAGAGAGGTAAGTGCTGCATTTTTAAGCAGTAAGGATTGATTATCTAAAGCATTGAATACAATATGAAAATAATTTTTTAGTTCTTCTCCTTCCAGGGAAAAGTCGTTGGAAAATAACCGGGCGTAAAGTAAAAAACCGGTAATTTGTGTATAAAACCGGTCGGATTGGATCCAACAGGCGGCGTATTCTCCTGCATTCGGGATCCGGCAAAACAAATTCATACTGGTTTGTTCGGCAAGCTCTAAGTTCGAGATATCTTCAACCCAGGCATCGGCTTGTGTAAATGTTGAAGGTTCCTGGATCAAGGATGCCAGAATTTTCAATTCCCGGGTATCTTCTTTCCATAAAGCATCGGCGAGTTTTGGGTCCGGAGCGTATTCTTTGCTGATTTTACGCAAGGTGACAAGCGGAACGCCAAAGTTTACCTTATAATTTACGCCTTTCTTGCGCATGGCGGAGGAATTGACTCCGTCCATGGCAAGATATAGCTTTTTACGTATTTGTTGAATGAGGTTCATGTTTAATTATAGGTTGGCAGGAAGGAGTGTTCCCTGGAGTAGCGCATCATTTGCTCTGCATAGCCTTCCGTATAACTGACTTTAATATCTGTGATATTTCCCTCGGCGGATTGGATTACTTCATAGACCGGATTAACAAATCCGCGATAGGGGGCCAGGTTTAATTTTTGATAGCGTTCCAATACCTCGGTATGTAATGCAGGATCTATTTTAACGGCATATTTTTCTACCAATTGCCGGGCAGCATCGTAGTTTCCTTCAGATTTGATCCGTTGAACTTCAGCCAACAACTGGCCGATAAGGGTACGCATTTTTTCGTAATCATTGATTACAACATATGTTTTTCCTTCTTTTTTAACCAGCTCAACTACTTTTTCCGGATTTCCTTTTTCCAGTACCCAATGAGCGATCAAAGCCCGGTTACGCATGTGCGATTCTTCAATGTCTTTACCGGGTTCTATACGCACCAATTGGGTCATCAAACCGTTCATCATGTATTTGTAATATTCCGCTTTGTAGGCATCTTTGTTGTCCAGCAGACCCATTTCTATCATTTTAGCATCGGGAATATAATAAAGTCCGAACAGATCCGCACGCGCTTCTTCGATTGTTGAGCCATAGATTTTTAAAGCATCCGGATCTACACCCGGCAGGAGTTGTCCGGATCCGTGTCCCAAACATTCATGAAGATCGGTATGCAGGTTGTCCGCTACCGCACCGAAATCACTGAGCCATTGGCGTTCGGTATCGCTCCATACGAATTCTTCATTGAATCCGCTGCCCTGAGAAGCTTTGTCGTAAGCTTCCGTAATGTTTGTGATTGTCACGGATTTGGAACCGTAATCTTTTCGTATCCAATTGGAGTTGGGTAAATTGATACCGATAGGAGTGGCAGGATAACAGTCTCCTCCCAGTATAGCAGCTGTGATAACTTTGGCGCTGACTCCCTTTACTTTTTCTTTTTTGAATTGTTTATCTACCGGAGAATGGTCTTCAAACCATTGAGCTTCATGTCCGATCACTTCCGAGCGTTTGGTTGCTTCCAGGTCCTTGAAATTGACAAGAGATTCCCAACTGGCTTTCATGCCCAGGGGATCTCCGTAGCTTTCCGTAAATCCATTAACAAAATCAATTCGGGAATGTTTGTCTTTTAACCAGTCAATCGCGTACTCATCGAATTTTTTCAGATCACCTGTTTGATAGTAGGCGATCAGGGTTTCGATTACCTGTTTTTGCTCCGGATTTTCAGCTACGTCTTTGGCCTGGTTCAACCAGTAAACAATTTTCTCAATGGATTGGGTGTATAATCCCCCGATTTTCCATACCTTTTCTGTCAGTTGTCCGTTTTCCTTGACCAATCGGCTATTCAGACCATAGGAAACAGGAGTGGAGTCGTTCGGATTTTTCATCCGGGCATAAAAATCTTCCACTTCCTTTTGTGTAACGCCTTCTCCGTAATAGTTATTGGCCGAAGTAAGAATCACATCGACATCGGAAGCCTGGTTGACTTTCTTCGCAAATACGGAAGGATCAAACATTACCGGGGTCAGTTCGGCAATAAAAGCATCTACCGTTTGTCCTTCTTTTACCGGCACCAGGGCTGGATCGAGAGAACGTACAGCTTCGGCAAAAAATTCCCTGCTGAAACCAGGCAGGAATTTTTCTTCTCCGTAATGGTGATGAATTCCGTTGGAAAACCAGACCCGTTTCAGGTATACTTCGAATTGTTTGTAATCTTCAATATCCTTATTTCCGTTCCAGTTCGAGTATATCGCTTCTAACGTTCTGCGTATAGCCAAATTGTATCGGTTATTCTGATCAAATAGTATATCACGGCCTTCCAATGCAGCCTGCGACAGGTAATAAATTAATTTTTTTTCCTGTAAACTCAACTGATCGAAACCTTTGACTTCATAGCGCAGAATTTCGAGATCGGCAAATTTTTCTACTTTATAATTAAACGCATTGGTTACGGGTTCCTTTTCTTTTTTTTCACCCGTACATGAAAAGCATAATGCTGCTGTAGTCATGGCTAAAATTGTCTTTTTCATACTACGTTATTTATTAAGCCGGTTATATGGTACTTTGTTGGAGTTTTGCATGCATGGATGCAGCAGCCTTCCGTCCATCGCCCATAGCTAAAATTACCGTAGCGCCTCCCCGTACGATGTCGCCACCGGCATATACATCCGATAGGTCGGACTGCATGGTTTCCTGATCAACAATAATGGTTCCCCATTTGCTGATGTTTAATCCTTGAAAGGCGCTTGGAATAAGCGGATTAGGAGATACTCCCACACTCACAATCACCATGTCTACGTCGACTGTTTCGGTTATCCCTTCCATCGGAACCGGTTTTCTTCTTCCGGAAGCATCCGGCTCACCGAGTTCCATTTTTTGTAAAACCATTTGTCTGACACGGCCTTTTTCGTCGCCAATGTATTGAATGGGGTTGTGCAGGGTCATAAAAACGATTCCCTCTTCTTTTGCGTGTTTCACTTCCTCCAACCGGGCAGGCATTTCCTCTTCCGAACGACGGTATACAATCATGGCTTTTTCGGCGCCCAAACGACGGGCCGTACGTACCGAGTCCATAGCTGTATTTCCTCCTCCGATAATGGCTACTTTTTTACCGTGAAAGACCGGAGTATCCGATTCCGGTTTACCTGCAGCCATTAAGTTTACCCGTGTCAGGTATTCATTTGAAGACAATACACCGACCAGGTTTTCTCCTGGAATATTCATGAAATTCGGTAATCCGGCTCCGCTGGCAATAAAAATTCCCTGAAATCCTTGCTCATGGAGGTTTTCATAACTGATTGTTTTTCCTACAATGCAGTTGGTTATGAATTTCACCCCCATTTTTTGCAGTATATCGATTTCTACATCGACGATTTCATTCGGCAGGCGGAATTCGGGAATTCCGTATTTCAAAACACCTCCGATTTCATGGAGTGCTTCAAAAACGGTCACATCATAGCCCAGTTTAGCCATATCTCCGGCAAATGAAAGTCCTGCCGGACCTGAACCCACAGCTGCAATCCGGATATTGTTTGCCGGTGCTGTTTCCGGAACAGAAATACATCCGCTTTCTCTTTCATAATCCGAAGCAAAACGCTCCAGATGGCCGATAGCAACTGCTTCTTTTCCCATTTTCAAATGGATACACTGACTTTCGCACTGTTTTTCCTGGGGACAAACACGGCCACAAACAGCGGGTAGGGCAGAGGTCTCTTTCAATGCCTTGGCAGCTTCCAGAAATTCTCCCCGTTCTATATTCTTAATAAACTTAGGAATGTTAATTTCGACCGGACAACCCGACATACAGGATGGCGTTGGGCAATCCAGGCAACGCAGCGCTTCTTTCATGGCCTGTTCTCGGGTTAAACCCAGGTTGACTTCTTCGTAATTGTGACTACGGTATTCCGGGTCCAGTTCAGGCATGTGAACACGGGGAATATCCGTACGTTCTTTATTTTTCATGCTTTTGCGCAATTCTTCCCTCCACGGTTCGTTGCGTTGAGCTTTCAAGTACTCTGTCTTTTCTATATCTTTCATCTTTTTGTTTTCCAAGGGTTTACACCCGTGGTTATTGATATTTGTCCGCTCTGCGGACATGGGGTAAGTATAATTTTTATTTTATTCCATTCCCTTGTAGGCGTTGAGTCTCATCATCATTTCATCGAAATCCACCTGATGAGCATCGAATTCCGGTCCGTCCACGCATACGAATTTCGTTTTTCCTCCTACTGTGACGCGGCAGGCTCCACACATGCCGGTTCCGTCTACCATAATGGTATTCAGGGACGCTACGGTCGGAACATCGTACTTTTTTGTCAATAAAGAGACAAACTTCATCATAATTGCCGGTCCGATGGTTACACACAGATCCACTTTTTCCCGTTGGATCACTTCTTCCACACCATTTGTTACCAAGCCTTTTTTACCGTAAGATCCGTCGTCTGTCATGATGACTACTTCATCGGCAAAAGCCTGCATTTCTTTTTCCAGAATGATGAGTTCTTTGGTTCGGGCTGCCTGGACAACAATGACTTTATTTCCTGCTTTTTTCATCGCTTCTGCAATGGGCAGCATAGGGGCAGTACCAACTCCTCCGCAGGCGCAGACTACAGTCCCGAAGTTTTCGATATGAGTTGCCTGTCCCAATGGACCAACCAAATCGGTGATGTTTTCTCCCTCGTTTAAAGCACATACTTTTTGTGAAGAACTACCTACGCGTTGGATCACAAGGGTGATGGTACCCCGTTCTTTGTCTGCTGCAGCAATGGTCAACGGAATCCGTTCACCGTATTTTCCTACTTTGACAATAACGAAATGTCCGGCTTTTCTGGACCGGGCAATGAGGGGAGCTTCAACCTCGATTTTGACTACATTCTCAGAGAGAAACTCTTTGTTGACAATTTTATTCATTTAATTGAGTAACAGAAATACGTTTTATTAATTTCGCATGCAAAATTACATAAAACTGTCCACAAAACAATGTCAGAGAAGGCAATTATACAAATTTAATACAGGTAACTGGCTAAAATTAAGAATTAAGAATTAAGAATTAAGAATTAAGAATTCGGGATCGAGTATCGATTAGAGGAAATTCAGATCAGAAGTTTATTTGAAGGAATGAGGCTGTATCAACATTGAGAATATTTAATCATAAGAGATACAGCCTCATTTTCTAACTTATTTTTTTGTGAAAAATTCCATAAGAGTTATTGTACTCCAATTATTATCCAGAATAGGACGAACAGGGGCGACCTCTCTGGCCGATTTAGTTGGCCTTGTATGTTTAACTCCTTCTGTTTTTTCGGGCAGTGTAATAACTTCTGTATGTATGTTTCCTTTTGAGACTCCATACTTAGCACCGACTGCGCTGAGGGCATTTTTGTCGTACACAATTCCATTGAAATACCATCCTAAGAATTTACCATCGAAATTATAAATTTCTTCTTCATTATAAATGTAAGCGACAGGTTCTCCTTCAAATGTATAGATACTTGCATCGTCGTTGTAATCGATATAAGCTATAGCTTCTTTATTTTTATCGCACAACATAATTTTTCTTGTAAAAAATTCCGTAAGTAATATTTCACTCCAGCTATCTTTTAGGACAGGGCGCTCGTAACCAGTTCCAGTGACCGGTTTAAAAGGTCTAAGATGTTTGGTGCCTTTTATTTTTTCAGGTCGTGTAGATACTGTATTTATTCCACCTCTTGCAATTCCATGTTTTGCGCCGACAGCATAGTAAGTCTTGTCGTATAAAACGCCATCATAATACCACCCTAAAAATTTGCCATTGAATCCGTAGACCTGTTCTTCCGACTCAATGTAAGCGACAGGCTCTCCTTCAAACGTATAGATAGTTGCGTCGTCACGGTAATCGATATAGGCGATCGCTTCTTTGTTTTTATCATACAAAGTAATTTGAAAATCTTCAGGAAGAAGATTTTTTTTGTTATCATCAGAGCTGCATCCGGAACATAAAATGGCAATTAAAAATACCGTTAAGAATAAATTTTTCATAAGATAAATAGTTTATTTACATAGTTACATAAGTTAATTTGTAACGTCGGGTTGTTGGTTATATTGTGCTCAATAGCGATTTTTATACATGTTCAACAGGTTTTTCTTTTCTTTTGTTAATCATCTTTCTTAGTAGAGTATCTAGAATAAGAAGAGCTAAAATCGTGCCTCCTAACATAACAACCGAAGAATCAATTCTTAGGCCTTTGAAAGCTGAAAATAAAGGAAGCAGGAATTTCGGGAAACCCTGTGATATTTCCGAAGTAACATTAAATCCCATGAAATAAAATATGGTTGCCGGGATTCCCAGAATACCGATAACTCCGGAAAAGATCCAAGCCATTGACAGCCATTCTTTTTGCTTCTTTTCTCTGGCAGCTTCTTTTTCTATCCGTGATATCAGCTTTTTCGTAAAATCTTCCGAAGGGCTTTCCAAAGGAATTTCACGGAACAAATCCCTTAACCTGTCGTTGGCTGGTTGTTTGTTTATTGTATTCATTGTGCCATTAATTTATTCATTTCTATCGCTAGTTTTTTTCTTGTGCGATGCAGTTTTACCTTTACATTCGCGACAGTAAGGCTGGTAATCCGGCTTATTTCGTCGATGGACTGATCATTCAGGTAAAATAAAGTAATCAGAAATGCTTCATCCGGAGAAAGCCGTTTCATTGCTTCATCCAGGTATTGCATTTTCTCTTCTTTTCCCAATGTGTCGATTTCATCGCATAATTCCTCATCCTGCAGATGATAGGAATGATCTTCCAATGAATGAAATATTATTTTTTTTCTTCTCAATTCTGATAATGTCGTGTTGTATGCTATCCGGTACAGCCAGGTGGAAAATTCAGATTCCTCTTTAAACTGACTTAAGGATTTGAATACCTTGATAAAAACTTCCTGTGTAATGTCCTCTGCATCTTCACGATTATCTACAATTTTCAGAACTGTCGTCAATATCATACGCTGATAATGTGATACGATGTAGGAAAAAGCTTGAACGTCTCCGGCTTTAACACGTCGTATGTAGAACAGGTCGCTGAAGTTTTTCATGTCCATTGGACGCAAAACCGGATCATAGGTTACACAACCGGGTATTAAAAATCGACTGTTGTTCGATTTAAAAAGGCTACCGTTTGATGAATTTCCTTGTACATCACGATATCTTCCTGAATGAAAGGGACTTCTTTCCGGTATTCTTTTAAAAATTTTTCCAGAAAAGGCGATGTTTTTGCCGGGCGACGGAATTCGAGTCCTTGCGCTGCGTTCATCAGTTCAATAGCCAGGATGTGATTCAGGTTATCCATGATTTTAAAAAGCTTGGTTGCTGCATTAGCTCCCATACTGACATGGTCTTCCTGCCCGTTGGACGAAACGATGGAATCGCTGGAAGCTGCATGACAATACATTTTGTTCTGGCTCACCATGGATGCCGAGGCATATTGAGGAATCATAAATCCTGAATTGAGGCCCGGATCGGCAACCAGAAACTCGGGCAGTCCCCGTAATCCCATAATGAGTTGAGCCACCCTGCGCTCGGAAATATTTCCCAGTTCAGCCAGGGCGACAGCCAGAAAGTCAAAAGCGATAGCTAAAGGTTGCCCATGGAAATTTCCTCCTGAAATAATCCTGTCTTCATCGGGAAAAATAGTTGGATTGTCTGTCACTGAATTAATTTCAGTCAATAAAACAGAAGCCACATAACGGATGGCGTCTTTCGTTGCTCCATGTACTTGGGGGATACAGCGAAAAGAGTAGGGATCCTGGATATGTTCTTTTTTACGGGCAATCAGCTCGCTTCCTTCCAGTAATTTTCGGAAATTATCACCTGTTTCGATTTGTCCCTGATGCGGACGCATTTGCTGGATGCAATCCAGGAAAGGATCGATCAGTCCGTCGAAAGCTTCCAACGAAAGAGCTGCGATCAGGTCTGCTTTTCTGGAAAACCGGAATGCTTTAAGAATGGCATAAACTCCATTTGCACTCATGAATTGGGTTCCGTTAAGCAAGGCAAGGCCTTCTTTACTCATCAGGCGGACAGGTTTCCAGCCAAACTCCTCCAGGACACTCATAGCTTCCCGCTTTTTCCCCTGGTAATAAACATCTCCGGCTCCGATCAACGGTAGAAAGAGGTTAGCCAGCGGAGCCAGATCGCCTGAGGCACCTAAAGATCCCCGGTCGTAGACAATCGGCATGACATCGTTATTGAAAAAATCGATGATGCGCTGCACGGTTATTACTTGTACACCGCTGTATCCCAACGAAAGGGCATGTGCTTTCAACAACATCATGAGTTTGGTTATTACCGGTGGAATTTCCTGTCCGACGCTGCAGGCATGCGATTTGACGAGGTTTTCCTGTAGGCGGCTGAGTTCGTCCGGAGAGATATTTTTGTTGCATAAAGAACCGAATCCGGTAGTAATGCCATACATGGGAGCATCCGAAGATGCAATCTTCTGATCCAGGAAATCCCGGCATTTCTGTATGCGTTCTTTAGCTTCAGGAGCCAGCTCGAGTTTCAGGTTATTATCGATAATCTGTTCGATGATTTCGAAATTCAGTTCTCCGGAACCGACGTAATATACATTTTTCATTTCTGCCAATGACTATAGTTGTGTTCTTACCCAGGTCAACAGATCGGTTTCCGCCTGGATGGTCTGTTTTTCCAGGTGGTCGGCCTCTTCGCAAAGATGTGTAGCATAGGTTTCGTCTTTCAGTGAGGAGAGATTGATCCGTACGTTCAATAAAGCACCAAGGATGGCTGTTCGTGCGGCCATCATAGCAACACAAGCATCGGTTACTGCATTCGAATTACCTTCTCTGGCCACGGTTGAAATGGTTTCAAGCATCCTGAACGCATTGCGGGCAACCTCCATCGGTACGTCCGCCGCTATTTTAGTGGCTGCCTGTATTTGCCGGCTTCGTTCGGATTTTTCCTCTTCTGTTTCCTTCGGCAATTTAAAGGCTGCAAATACCTGATTGTATGCATCCGAATCGGCATCGATGCTTTCAACAAATATTTGTTGATATTTTTTTGCAAAAGAAGAAATCTCTTTCATCCGGTTTTCTTTTTCTTCGTATTTTTTCTTTCCGATAGTGAGGTTGGCCACCATTTCGGTCAGAGCGGAAGCTAATGCCGCATTCAATGCCGAGACACACCCACCTCCAGGAACCGGTTCATCTCCGGCGGTTTTTGCTAAAAAATCCTTGATTGATAATTCGGGTAACATACGTATTGTTTTTAATTGATTAATGTACCTTTTTTGATTACTTTTTCTACCAAATTCATTCCGATATGATAAGGTAAAAAACGATAGGACGGATACGATAACAGGACCATATCTCCTTGTTTTCCAACATCAATACTCCCGATTTCACCGGCCATTCCCAACGCGGCAGCTCCATTGATCGTCAATGCGGAAACGGCTTCTTCGGGTGTTAATTGCATGTAGATACAGGCCAAAGCAAAAGTAAGTGGGATCGATGAGGTAAAGCAACTACCGGGATTCAGATCAGTCGCCAATGCAACTGCACATCCGGAATCAATCATCGTTCGTGCCCTGGCATAAGGCTCTTTCAGGGAGAAGGCTGTGCAGGGCAGGAGAGTGGCTGTTACTCCGTTTTTAGCCATATCCTGAATGCCCCGGTCGGAAGCTTGTAGCAAGTGATCTGCAGAAACGGCTTTTAGTTCGGCGGCCAATTCGGCTCCACCCAGACTGACGATTTCATCCGCATGTAATTTCAGTTGAAATCCTAAGTTATACGCCGCTTTCAGCAATCTTCTCGATTGTTCGATGCTGAAAACATTTTTTTCACAGAAAACATCGCAAAACCGGGCTAGTTTTTCCTCTTGAACCTCCGGCATGACTTCGTTCAGCATGAAATCGATGTAATCGTCTTCACGGCCTTTATATTCCGGAGGAACGGCATGAGCGCCGAGAAAGGTGCTTATTACATCCACTGCATGCTCATCGTTCAGGGATTTCATTACCCGGAGTTGTTTGAGCTCGGTGTCTTTATCCATTCCGTAACCGCTTTTTCCTTCTACGGTTGTAACTCCCATGGCCAGCATGTTATCTAAACGATGTTTACCGGTTATTTTTAATTCTTCGAACGAGGCCTGGCGGGTCGCTTGCATGGTATTGCATATTCCTCCTCCGCGTTCCATGATCGACATGTAGCTGTCTCCCTTCATCCGCCAGGAAAATTCTTTCTCCCGGTAACCTCCGAATATGAAGTGGGTGTGCGAATCCACAAATCCCGGTAGCAATGCTTTTCCTGTGGCATCGACTACTGGATAATTATCCGATTCCGGCGGAAGTGGGTCCGTATTGTTTCCGACAAAGGAAATGATCCCGTCCGTGACAATTACCGTTCCATTCTCAATAATGGAAAGATCAGACATTTCCTTGCCTTTTTTGGCAGAAAATCCGGAACAGGTCACGACTTGGGCGGCGTTCTTTATGATTATATTCCGATCGGAAAACATGGAGTAATTAAGAATTAAAAATGAGTTTAGTTTTAAGTTGTATTTTTATGTTATTTAGCTGATTAGATGGTTTTCTAGGACTTGTTGAATGGTGAAATTTTCCAATCCGAGGTAGTAGGAGGTCGTGTCGACCAGGGCTCCCAGGGGAAGCATTCCGATTACTTCACTGCCGGCAATGGTAACTCCGTATCGCTGAGCTTCAAAGCGAACCATTTCGAAAGCGGAATAGATGGTCGTTTTTGTATAATCGGTCAGATTCATGGATACCTGTACGATGTTGCGTTCTTTCAGTTCGACACCCATGGCTTTGCAAAAACGCAGTCCTCCTCCCAGATGACGGACTTTTCTGGCGATTTTATCGGCAATTTCCAGGTTATTGGTATTCAGGTTGATATTGTATGCGATCAGAAACATGCGGGCACCGATGGCTACCGCTCCTGCAGTCGGATGGGGTAACTTCGGGCCGAAATCGGATTGCCATTCAGGAAGTTGCATCTTGTCGAAAAGCCCTTCGAATTCACCCTTGCGAACGGAAGCCAGGTTTTCCCGGTGAGAGGCGGAAGCTGATTTTTCATATAAAAATACCGGTAATTGATAACGTTCGGCGACTTCCCGGGCTACTTCTTTAGAAAGTGCAATCGCTTCTTCCATACTCATGTTTTTAACCGGAATGAAGGGAACTACATCAACAGCTCCCATCCGGGGATGTTGTCCTTCGTGCCGGGTAAGGTCGATTTCCTGAATAGCAGTTCCAATGGCTTCTATAACAGCTTGTTTGATAGCTTCAGGTTCGCCTACGGCTGTAACTACCATTCGGTTATGATCTTTATCACTGCTGTAATCCAACAACTTGACACCTTCCTTGGCCCGGAAAGCGTCGACAATGTTTTCCACTTTTCTAAGATCCCGTCCTTCGCTGAAGTTAGGAACACATTCAACAATTTTATTCATACAAGATACAACGTTATATATAATTTATTTGTTTTCTGGTAAATGACTTACGGTTGATTTTATTAATTCTTTGTCCGGAACGTATGGTAAGGTTATCGAATATTCTTTTTTATGCTCCCGGTTGAATTTTTCACAGGTTTCCATGGCATGCGGATTGCGCGCCCAGGAACGCCGTGCTACACCGCCCATGACATCCCAAAGCATGGCGGATTGCAGGATCCGGTCGACCCGGTGACTTCCGTCGCATACCATGCCGAACCCTCCGTTAATGGCTTTGCCGATACCGACTCCGCCGCCGTTGTGAAGGGCTATCAGACTCATTCCGCGTGCTGCATTACCAGCAAAACATTGTACGGCCATATCGGCCATGACATTGCTTCCGTCCCGGATGTTAGCCGTTTCCCGAAAAGGAGAATCCGTTCCGCTGACATCGTGGTGGTCACGTCCCAGCATGACAGGGCCTATCTCTTTGTTACGAACCATTTCGTTGAAACGCAAGGCAATTTTCAATCTTCCTTCAGCATCCTGGTATAAAATGCGAGCCTGTGTACCGACCACCAACTGATTCTTCTCTGCGTCCCGGATCCAGTTGTAATTATCGCGGTCCTGGGGCCTTCGATCCGGGTCGATGCATTCCATAGCAGCCCGGTCGGTTTTGGCCAAGTCTTCCGGTTTACCGCTCAGGCAAACCCAGCGGAAAGGACCGTAGCCATAATCGAATAATTCGGGTCCCATAATATCTTCCACATAAGAAGGCCAGATAAAGCCGTCTTTTTCATCAGTTCCATTTCGGGAAATGGCTTTAATCCCGGAGTCATAAATCGCTTTCATAAAGGAATTTCCATAGTCAAAAAAATAAGTTCCTTTATTTACCAGCTTCCGGATTACCTCAAAATGACGCTTTAACGTTTCGTTGACCAGACGACAAAAAACAATACGATCTTCCTGGAGCAAACAGGTCCTTTCTTCAAAAGAAATACCGGACGGACAATACCCGCCTTCATATACGGCATGGCAGGAAGTCTGGTCGGAAAGCAGGTCGATCTTTATGGAATGTCGTTCGGCGTATTCCAGTAAATCCACAATATTTCCGTGGTAAGCGATCGAGCAGGGGCTTTTTTGAAGGATTGCTCTATCGGCCAATTGAAATGCTTTTTTAATGTCAGAAGTAATATGTTGTACCCAACCTTGTTTATGTCGGGTTTCAATTCTGGATTGGTCCACTTCTGCTATAATGGCGACAGCTCCGGCTATTTCGGCGGCTTTGGGCTGAGCGCCACTCATACCTCCCAATCCCGAGGAAACAAATAAATACCCGCTAAGGTCCTGATCCGGAGAAATATTTAATTTAAGTCGTCCTGCATTGAGTAAGGTATTGAAAGTGCCGTGAACAATACCCTGGGGACCAATATACATCCATCCTCCGGCAGTCATTTGTCCGTAATTGGCTACACCCATCTGGGCTGCAATTTCCCAATCGTACTGATTGTCGAACATGCCTACCATCAGAGAATTCGTAATTATTACCCGCGGAGCATCCGGCTTAGACTGAAAAAGTCCGAGGGGGTGGCCTGACTCGATGACTAAGGTCTGTTCGTTGGTTAATATCTCCAGGTATTGCTTGATCAGACAGTATTGCATCCAATTCTGGCATACTTGTCCGGTTTCTCCATAAGTAACCAGTTCATAGGGATAAAGAGCAATGTCGAAACTCAAATTGTTATCGATCATTACCTGAAATGCTTTTCCTTCGATACACTTTCCTGTATATTCGCGGATGGGTTTAGGACGAATGTCTCCCGGTGGTCGGAACCGGTAGCCGTAAATCCGGCCACGTGTACGGAGTTCTTCCATAAATTCGGGAGCAAGAGCAGCATGCAATTCATTCGGAATGTAGCGCAATGCATTCATCAGGGCCGTTTCCGTTTGATCTGGCGATAAATTAAATCCCCGGTCGGGTGCACGACGGATACCATCGATGAAAACCGGGTAATCTGGCAATTTGCATCCGATAGTTACTTTCATGGCAGTTGTGTTTCTTCACGGCATTGGAGCAATGACGTATTTTGTAATTAATTCTGATGCTAAGTTAAAACTTTTTTTTGTAAGTTTGCCAGCCAGTGACTAAAAAATCAAGAATATTATGAAAACAACTATTTTGACATTTTTATTGTGTATCAGTATGGTATTATCCGCTCAGCAACCACTTGAGGTGCTCGTATGGCCGAATGGGCCGGCAGAAAGTAACGGAATGACACTTCCGGAAGCGACAAAAGAGGGTAGAATAGAGAATATCTCGGTTGCTTCGTTCAAGGTTTATCCGGCCGATAAGGCAAAAAATACAGGTGCAGCTGTTTTAATTTGCCCGGGAGGTGGCTATGCTATTGAGGCTGCTGACCATGAAGGAGTTAAATTTGCAGAGTGGTATGCTAAAAACGGAATAACAGGAATTGTATTGAAATACCGTTTGCCTTACGGACACCATGAAATTCCTCTTAAAGATACACAGGAAGCCATGCGGATTATTCGTTCTCGGGCGGCTGAATGGGGAATTAATCCCGGTAAAATCGGCGTTTCCGGTTTTTCTGCCGGTGGTCACCTGGCTTCTACCTTATTGACTCATTTCGATGAAGCTTCCCGTCCTGATTTCGGAATTTTGTTTTATCCGGTTATTTCATTGGACGGAGAGTTTAATCCTCATATTGGTTCCCGGACCAACTTGTTGGGTAAGGAAGGATCGGCAAAGCAGGAGCTGGTCGATTATTATTCCAACGAAAAGCAGGTGAAGGAAACGACTCCTCCGACTCTTTTATTGTTGAGCGACAATGATAAGACAGTGGTTCCGGAAAACAGTATTCTTTTCTATCAGGCGTTGAAAAAGAAAAACATTCCTGCCAGTTTATATATATTCCCGGAAGGAGCTCATGGTTGGGGATTTAATGCTGGTTTCCGTTATCATGAAATGATGAAATCATTGGTTTTGGATTGGCTGAATCAACAAAAAATTACTCAGTAATTGAAGATAAAAAAAGAGAGGCTTTTTGTCAAACCTCTCTTTTTTTATGCAGATTTTTGTTATTTTTCATCTAATGTTTCCGAAATAACTTTAGCAACTTGTTCAATGAGGGCATTACCTCCGGCCGTGACCAGGTGTGTACCGTCTCCTCCGGCATAATATTCCGGATGATTTTCTACAAGAGCGAACAAATCATTTACCTTAATATTCTTTCCCTTAATCGCTTCCAGGGCAATTTGATTCCGGGCTTTGACACGTTCGGTTTTAGAATCGAATTCAGTCATTCCATCTCCCATACGGATCGGAGTTGTGCTTGCCCAGATCAGTTTCGCCTTCGGAGCATATTTCCGGATCGTTTTAATCATATCCGGAAAACTCTTTTTGTATTGCTCTTCCGTGTATCCCCAACCGTGTAAGCCATTATTGAAGTGTACTACATCAAATTTTTCATAACTCATAATCAGTGCAATTTCCGCCAATAATCCGGGATCTCCCAATGATTTGGATGTAGAAAGCCGGGCAACATACGCTTTTCCTTCCAGAAGGTTTATGACTCCTCTGGTATACCCTCTGGTAATGGAATTACCGATCAGAAGCACACGAGGCAACTTGCTGTCGTTGGTGTTCGGCATCCAGACATCCAGCCATTCGATGTCTTCCCGAACCGGTTTGTTTTTCTGGGACTTTGCTGAATGCTGATCGGAGCATGGAAACAGAAAACACACAGTAAGAAATAAGGGTAACAATTTTTTAAGATACATGATGTTCAGTCTTTTAATTAATAAAATCAGGAGTTAGATCATATCTATGCTTCGTTTGACAAATTTACTCAGCGCTTCTCCTTTAAGCATTCCATTAGAAAGCAATGCGAGATCTACTAATTGGCTGACGGTTTCCATAGAACCTTCTTTATCTTCCTGTACTTTTTTAACCAGAGAATGGTCCAGGTTGACAACCATATTGTAAGACAGAGGCATTTCTCCGTAAAAATTCATACCTCCCTGCATTTCAGACATTTCTTTCATCCTTCGCATGAACTCGTTTTGAGTGATTGTAATCGGATTTCCGTATTCACCCAAATGTTCAAAACTTACGATGAAATCGGTCTTATCCATCGCTGGAATAACTGATTTAAACGTGTCAACCAGGGAGTTACGTTCGTCTTCTGAAAGTTTTACTTCCTTGCTGTCGGCTTTCTTGATCAGGTTATCGATAACATCGCTGTCGACCCGCACAAAACGGCTTTTTTCTGATTTTTGCTCCAGCTTACCGACAAAATGAGAGTCGAGTTGACCGTCCATCAGCAAAACATCGTATCCTTTGTTTTTTGCCGCATCGATGTAAGCGTATTGTTCGCTGGAATTGCTGGTATAAAGGTAGATCAGATTTCCGTCTTTATCGGTTTGATTATCCTGGATCAGCGATTTATATTCTTCCAGGGTAAACAATTTATTGTCAATGTTTTTCAGCAGAGCAAATTTTTCGGCACGTTCGTAAAATTTCTCGTCGCTCAACATTCCGTATTCGACAAATATTTTCAGACTGTCCCATTTTTCTTCCAATTGAGGGCGGTCATTTTTGAAAATATCTTCCAGTCGATCGGCCACTTTCTTTGTGATGTGATTGGAAATCTTTTTCACATTACTGTCACTTTGCAGGTAGGAGCGGGAAACATTCAAAGGAATATCCGGCGAATCGATTACCCCGTGCAATAAGGTCAGGAACTCGGGGACAATGCCTTCTACAGAGTCTGTTACATAAACCTGATTGCAGTACAATTGAATTTTGTTCCGTTGTAAATCCAGATTACTTTTAATTTTGGGGAAATAGAGGATACCGGTCAGGTTAAAAGGATAATCCACATTCAGGTGAATCCAGAACAAAGGCTCGTCACTGAAGGGGTATAGTTCCTGATAGAATTTTTTATAATCTTCTTCTTTCAATTCGGACGGTTTACGGGTCCAGAGTGGATTAGTATCATTGATTACATTATCTTCTTCTGTTTCAATAGATTTTCCATCTTTCCATTCTGCCTTTTTTCCAAAAACCACCGGTACAGGAAGGAAGCGGCAATATTTTTTCATTAATCCTTCTATCCTGGATTTTTCCAAAAAGTCCTTGCTTTCATCGTCTATGTACAATATAATATCAGTACCCCGGTCTTCTTTTTTGGTTTCTTCCATCGTATATTCCGGAGAACCATCACATGTCCATTTCATTGCCGGAGCATCCTGGTAGGATTTGGTAATGATTTCGACTTTCTTTGAAACCATAAATGCAGAATAAAAACCTAGCCCGAAGTGCCCGATGATCGCATTTGCATCTTTTTTATACTTGTCTAAAAAGTCATTGGCACTGGAGAAGGCAATCTGGTTGATGTACTTTTCAATTTCTTCCGCAGTCAGCCCTATACCCCGGTCAGAAATAGTCAGGGTGTGTTTATCCAATTTGACCCGTACGCTCAGATCACCCAGTTCACCTTTGAATTCACCGACAGAAGCGAGTGTTTTCAATTTTTGAGTGGCGTCGACAGCATTGGATATTAATTCTCGTAAGAATATTTCATGATCACTGTACAAAAACTTCTTGATGATGGGGAAAATATTTTCTGTTGTTACCCCAATTTGTCCTTTTTGCTTTTCCTTGTTCATATTGATACTAATTTATGTTATTATTTTTATGTTTATTTAAGATGAAAAAGTAAGGTCAAAAAAAATGCCAGTCCGGGAAGAACTGACATTTTGTCTTATGTGATACTTTTTTACTGAATTTACTTCATGAATTGATTGGTATCTTTTTTTCGATTTGAGTAACTATTTTCTGATTTTCAGAATCAAAATCAACCGTTATAGCATCTCCTTCACTGACACTGGCTTTGATAATCATTTCTGCCAGTTCATCTTCTAGGTATTTTTGGATAGCACGTTTCAGCGGACGAGCGCCAAACTGAACATCGTATCCTTTGGAAGCAATGAATTCCTTGGCTTTATCTGTCAATATCAATTGATATCCCAGGTTATTGACCCGTTGATAAAATCCTTTCAATTCGAGGTCTATAATCTTGTATATAGCGTTTTTATCCAGTTGATCGAACATAATAATGTCATCTACCCGATTTAAAAATTCAGGGGCAAATGCACGATTCAATGCTTTTTGAATCACCCCGCGGGAGAATTCTTTATCATCGGAAGTCGATGTACTGGCAGATGTAAACCCGATTCCTTTTCCGAAATCCTTTAACTGGCGCGTGCCGACGTTGGAGGTCATGATGACAATCGTGTTCTTAAAATCGATCCGACGTCCCAGGCTGTCGGTCAGGCGACCTTCGTCCATTACCTGCAGCAATAAATTGAACACATCCGGATGAGCTTTTTCTATTTCATCGAGCAACACGACAGAATAGGGCTTTCTGCGTACTTTTTCCGTCAACTGTCCGCCTTCTTCATAACCCACATATCCCGGAGGCGCTCCGATCAAACGGGATACGGTAAATTTCTCCATGTATTCACTCATATCGATACGGATCAGGGTGTCGGCCGAATCGAATAAATATTCTGCTAATTTCTTAGCTAAGTGAGTTTTACCAACACCGGTAGGACCTAAGAACATGAAAGTGCCGATCGGTTTGTTCGGATCTTTCAATCCGATCCGGTTCCGTTGGATCGCTTTGACTATTTTTGCAACCGCTTCATCCTGTCCGATTACCTTGGATTTAAGGATTTCTCCCATTTCCAGCAACTTTTGGTTCTCTGCTTTAGCAATTCGTTGTACAGGTACTCCCGACATCATGGCTACTACTTCGGCTACTTTTTCTTCGTCCACAAGTTGGCGATTTTCCTGTAACTCTTCTTCCCATCTGGCTTTAGCGGCTTCCAGTTTAAGTAACAGTTGTCTTTCCTGATCCCGGAAACTGGCAGCCAACTCGAAGTTTTGAGACTTAACCGCTTGTAGTTTAGATTGTTTGGTCTCTTCCATGGAAGCTTCCAGCTCTTCAATTACTTTGGGAACCACAATGTTGGATATGTGAACCCGGGAACCGGACTCATCCAGGGCATCAATGGCTTTATCCGGAAAATTCCGGTCGCTGATGTATCTTTCCGTCAGTTTTACACAGGCCTCGATGGCTTCCGGAGTATAAATAACATTGTGATGGTCTTCGTATTTCGGTTTGATATTCTGGAGTATCTGCAGCGTTTCTTCAGGCGTAGTCGGATCGACCATCACTTTTTGGAAACGACGTTCCAGGGCTCCGTCTTTTTCTATATTTTTACGGTATTCGTCCAGTGTAGTAGCTCCGATGCATTGGATCTCTCCACGGGACAATGCCGGCTTCAGCATGTTCGCCGCATCCATGGATCCGCTCGCTCCTCCAGCACCTACAATCGTATGAATTTCATCGATAAACAGGATGATATTCGGATTCTTGGACAATTCATTCAGAATGGCTTTGATGCGTTCTTCGAACTGTCCCCGGTACTTGGTTCCGGCAACAATAGACGCCATATCCAGGTTAATCACCCGTTTGTCGAACAACACCCGGGAAACTTTCCGTTGGGTGATCCGCAGGGCTAATCCTTCGACTATTGCAGATTTACCAACGCCAGGCTCACCGATCAATACCGGATTATTTTTCTTTCTCCGGCTCAGGATCTGGGCCAGACGCTCGATTTCCTGTTCGCGTCCGACGATGGGGTCCAGGCGATTTTCTTCGGCAGCTCGGGTCATATCCGTACCAAAACTGTCGATAACAGGAGTATCGCTGCTTTTAGATCCTGGAGTTCCCGGTTTGGATGTTTCTTTTTTCTTGGAAAACTGATCCTCGTCCTCTTCATCTCCATCATCTGTAAATCCGGCACCCATCTGAGGTTCCTGGGAAGAAAGATCTGAAGATTTTTCGTCTGTCAGAATTTCATAGACTTTGTCATAGTCAATATTATACTGGTGTAAAACCTTGGAAGCCAATGATTCCTGGTTTTTCAGGATGGCCAGTAATAAATGCTCCGTATCGGTTTCCTCGGAATTTAACCGCATGGACTCCAATATGCTTATACGAAGCAGATTTTCAATGCTTTTATCTATGATTAATTGGTTCTCTGTCCTATATTCTCCGTCTTCATACAATTCGTTATCAATAGCCATTTTTAAGTCTGCCGGGTCAACCCCCAGCATATATATAATGGTAGAAGCCGTACAATGGGAGTCGCGCAGGATCCCCAACAACAAATGTTCTATTCCAACATAATTGTTGTGCAGGCGACCAGCTTCTTCGCGGCTGTATGTCAGGATATCTTTTACGTTTTCTGAAAAATTCTTTTTCATAATTTTATTTCCTCTATAATCTGCTACAAATATACAAAATCTTTACTCTCTTGTTTAGTCAAAACGTATGCCATTTTGAACTAAACGATCAAAATGGCAGATTTGTTTTTATTTCATCAATTTAAGCGATAGTCATTTCTGTAATTGAAAAAAAAGTAGTAACTTAGTGCGATTTTTTGAAATCGTTCAATTGAAGTTAAACCAATAAATAAATAAATGACTGATAATCAAGACAGAATTATTCGAATCGATATCGAGGAACAAATGAAGTCGGCATACATTGATTATTCAATGTCTGTCATTGTGTCTCGTGCACTACCGGATGTCAGGGATGGTTTCAAACCTGTCCACCGGCGTGTTTTATTCGGAATGAATGAGCTGGGAAACACATCCGATAAACCGTTTAAGAAGTCGGCGAGAATAGTAGGAGAAGTGTTGGGTAAGTATCACCCCCACGGAGATAGTTCCGTATACTATGCCATGGTTCGTATGGCTCAGCCCTGGTCGTTACGCTATCCTTTGGTGGACGGACAAGGTAATTACGGGTCTGTCGACGGGGATGAACCGGCGGCTATGCGTTATACCGAAGCGCGTTTAAGTAAACTGGCGGAAGAAATGTTGAAAGATATCGATAAAGAAACGGTGGATTTTCAACTTAACTTCGATGATACGTTGAAGGAACCGACCGTTTTACCCACTCGTATTCCCAATCTATTGATGAACGGTGCGTCCGGAATTGCCGTCGGGATGGCAACCAATATGCCTCCTCATAACCTCACCGAGGCCATCGATGCCATTACTGCTTATATCGATGCGCGCGGAGAAATTGATACAGAAGGGTTGATGGTTCATATAAAAGCACCTGATTTTCCGACCGGTGGATATATTTATGGGTATGCCGGAGTCAAAGATGCTTTTGAAACCGGAAGAGGAAGAATTATCTTACGGGGAAAAGCTGAAATCGAAAACGAAAACGGGAAGGAAAAAATCATTATTACTGAAATCCCTTACCTGGTCAATAAATCCGAATTGATTAAGCATATCGCTGATCTGGTCGGAGAAAAGAAAATCGAAGGCATATCCAACGTCAACGATGAATCCGACCGTCAGGGGATGAGAATTGTGGTTGATATCAGAAAAGACAGCAATTCAAGTGTTGTGCTTAATAAGTTGTATAAACTGACAGCTCTTCAATCATCATTCAGTGTAAATAATATCGCGTTGGTTAACGGTCGTCCTAAAATGTTGAATCTTAGGGATATGATTCGATATTTTGTGGACCATCGCCACGATGTGGTCATTCGCCGTACAAAATACGACCTGAGAAAGGCCGAAGAACGGGCGCATATCCTGGAAGGATTGATTATTGCATCCGATAATATCGATGAAGTAATCGCGATCATTCGTTCTTCCCAGAGTCCTTCCGAAGCGATCGAGCGTTTGATCGAGCGTTTTCAATTATCAGAAATACAAGCCCGTGCAATTGTTGAGATGCGTTTGCGCCAACTGACGGGACTGGAACAGGATAAATTACGCGCCGAATACGAAGAAGTACAGAAATTAATCGCTTACCTGAAAGAAATTCTTTCCAATGAAGATCTTTGTATGCAGGTGATTAAAGACGAACTGATCGAGGTCCGGGATAAATTTGGTGATAATCGTAAAACCGAAATCATTTATGCTACCGAAGATTTCAATCCTGAAGACTTTTATTCCGATGATGAGATGATTATTACGATTTCTCATTTGGGATACATCAAACGTACTCCTTTGGCCGAATTCCGTTCTCAAAACAGGGGAGGAGTAGGGGCGAAAGGTACGGAAACCCGTGATGCGGATTTTGTGGAATACATTTATCCGGCCAGTATGCACAATACCATGATGTTCTTTACCCAAAAAGGTAAATGTTACTGGTTGAAAGTGTATCAGATTCCGGAAGGAACCAAAACTTCCAAGGGAAGGGCCATTCAAAACCTGCTGAACATTGATCCGGATGATAAAGTAAATGCATTTATCCGTGTTAAGCAATTGAATGATAAGGATTTTGTGGATTCCAACTACCTGATGTTCTGTACAAAAAAAGGAGTCATCAAGAAAACATTACTGGAAGCTTATTCTAGGCCACGTCTTAATGGTGTGATAGCCATTGATTTACGTGAAGATGATGAAGTGATCCAGGTAAGGATGACCAACGGAAACAATGAAATTGTCATTGCGAACCGAAAGGGTAGGGCTATCCGTTTCCATGAGAAGACTGTTCGTTGTATGGGTCGTACTGCCGCCGGGGTAAGAGGTATTACACTGGATGAAAAGGACGATGAAGTAATCGGAATGGTTTGTATCAAGGATATTGAAAAAGAGACTATTCTGGTGGTTTCCGAACAAGGATACGGAAAGCGTTCCAAAATTGAT
Source organism: Bacteroidales bacterium (assembly GCA_031553885.1). Taxonomy (GTDB): domain Bacteria; phylum Bacteroidota; class Bacteroidia; order Bacteroidales; family Azobacteroidaceae; genus JAVBKV01. Next base: position 39,825 of record JAVBKV010000016.1, on the reverse strand, counting down.
GATTACCGGATTACCAACCGGGGAGGAAAAGGTGTTAAAACGCTGAATGTCACAGAAAAAACGGGAGCGTTAGTAGGAATAAAAAGTGTCACGGACGACAATGACCTGATGATTATCAATAAATCCGGTATTACAATCCGTATGAAAGTGTCGGATTTGAATGTTATCGGACGGGCTACTCAGGGAGTCAGACTGATCAATCTGGAAAAAAGAAACGATGAAATTGCATCTGTTTGTAAAGTAATGTCTGAGATTGAAGAAGACGGAATGACCGAAAGTGCTCTAGATGATGATAATAATACGGAAAATCTGTCTGAAATTCCTGATATTACAGAATAATTTATAATTTTACAATCTGTTAGCAAACATATTAAAAATATACCGAAAATGAAGAAGTTATTTTTTACAGTTGCATTGAGTTTTATCGTCGGTTTGTCCTTTGGACAAAAGAAGGCTGTAGGTGCTGCTAAAAACGAAGCCAAAAGCGATAAACCCAATATTGAGGAAGCCCGTACATTGATTAAAGGGGCCATGTCTGATCCGGAAACAAAAGACAATGCTGAAACATGGTATGTTGCCGGTTTGGTCGAAAACAAACAATTTGATACGGAAAGAGCAAAAGAAATTTTAGGACAGAAACCCAATGAGGATGTAATGTACAAAAGTCTCATAGCAATTAATCCTTATTTCTTGAAAGCGGATGAACTGGATCAGAAACCGGATGAAAAAGGAAAAGTAAAACCTAAATTCAGAAAGGATATGAAATCCATTATCCAGGCTAACCGTGCTTATTACATCAATGGTGGCGCTTATTTCTTTGAAAAAAAGGATTATAAGCAAGCGTATGAATTTTTCAAGCAATACCTTGATATTCCTAATTTGGATATGTTCCAAGGTGACAAAATCGTATTGCCCGGAGATACAACTTACATTCAGATTAAATATTATGCAGCAGTTACCGCTTCCCAAATGGGAGATCCTAAAAAAGCGGCAGAGATGTATGAGAGTTTGAAAAATGACAACTATAAAGAAAACGAAGTGTATCAATACCTTTGTTATGAATATGAACAACTGAAAGATACCATTGGACTGGTTAAAACATTGAAGGAAGGGGTTGAAAAATTTCCGAATGAACCGTATTATTTATTGAGCCTGATCAATCAATACATTTATTCCAATCAAAACGACGAAGCAATTGGTTACCTGGAAGAAGCAATCGGTCGTAAACCCAATGATGCACAACTCCATGACGTATTGGGACGGATTTATGAAAATAAAAAAGATATTCCCAAGGCTGTGGAAAGTTTTGAAAAAGCATTATCCATTGATCCTGCGTATGCAGAATCATTAGGAAACCTCGGACGGATTTATTTCAACGAAGGTGTTGAAGCTCAAGCTGCTGCTAATGATATAAATGATAATAAGCAGTATCAGGTCGCTATTCAAAAAGCAAAAGATTTATTCAAAAAAGCTATGCCGTATTTTGAAAAAGCACATGAATTGAAACCGGAAGAAAGAGATTATATCATAGCACTCAGAGGAATTTATTATAACCTGGAAATGGGTGATAAATTTGATGCTATGGATGCTTTACTCAATAGTTTGAACAAATAATAATTGTGATACAACTCAGAAAAACCGGCTTTTCAATAGTCGGTTTTTTTGCTTCTTATATTCGAATATAATTACTATTATGTTTAATAGAACAATGGAGAATATTATTAATACTTCTCTACTTTGAATCACAGATTAATTTTCGTATTTTTACTCTTTGTATTTAAAACAATAATTTGATTGAATTGAATGGCTAAAACGAAAACTGTATTTCTTTGTACATCCTGTGGTAATGAATCTCCTAAATGGCTGGGAAAATGTCCGGTTTGCGGCGAATGGAATACATATACCGAAGAAATTGTAACAAAAACAAATGCTTCGCAACAAATTCCAGGATTTTCTAATTTTGAATCTCCTAAATCCAGGCCTTTATTACTCAATGATATTACGATTGGCGAAGAAATTCGTATTTCATTGAAAGATGAAGAATTTAACCGGGTTCTGGGTGGCGGATTGGTACCCGGTTCTTTGGTGCTGATTGGCGGAGAACCTGGAATCGGCAAATCTACCTTGGTTTTACAAACCGTTTTACAGTTAAATGATTACACTACCCTCTATATTTCAGGGGAAGAAAGTGCTAAGCAGTTGAAAATCAGAGCTGAACGATTGGGATTTACTAATCCTTCCTGTTATATTGTTTGTGAAACATTACTGGAACAAATCTTTACGCATATTCAGAATGTAAAACCGGATTTGGTTATAATTGACTCTGTACAAACAATTTATACTGAACGGGTCGAGTCGTCTCCGGGAAGTGTTACCCAAGTCCGGGAATGTTCGGCTTCCATTCTCAAATTTGCCAAGGAAACAGGAACCCCTGTCCTACTCATCGGTCACATCAATAAAGAAGGTAATATTGCCGGTCCAAAAGTGCTGGAACACATTGTGGACACGGTGTTGCAATTTGAAGGAGATCAGCATTATATGTACCGGATTCTTCGCAGCATAAAGAATCGATTTGGAAGTACTTCTGAATTAGGAATCTATGAGATGATGCAGCATGGCCTACGGGAAGTTACGAACCCTTCCGAACTATTACTGACTCAAAATCATGAAGGGTTGAGTGGTGTGTCGATTGCAGCAGCCATCGAAGGAATTCGGCCTTTTTTGATTGAAACTCAGGCGCTTGTCAGCACGGCTGCTTATGGAACTCCCCAACGCAGTGCTACTGGTTTTGATATACGCCGGATGAATATGTTACTGGCCGTTCTGGAGAAAAGGGCCGGTTTTAAATTAATTCAGAAAGATGTATTTCTCAATATAGCCGGAGGATTGAAAGTCAATGATCCGGCAATCGATTTGTCTGTAATCAGTGCTGTTCTTTCTTCCAGCCTCGATTTAGCGATTGAGCGTGAAGTCTGTATGTGTGGAGAAGTCGGTCTTTCCGGGGAAATCCGTCCGGTTAACCGGATTGAACAGCGCATTCTGGAAGCCAAGAAACTGGGTTTCCATACCATTATTATTCCTCATAATAACCTGAAGGGTTTCGATGCAAAAAAAGTCCCGATTAAAATTGTTCCGGTCAAAAAAGTGGAAGAAGCATTCCGGGAATTATTCGGTTGAATCAATGAATGTTCAATGTGTTTTCAACAATATATTCCGGCCTTTCTTTAACTTCATCGAATAAAATACCAATGTATTGCCCTAATACTCCTATAGTTAGCAGTTGAATTCCTCCGAAGAAGATAACGATGATCATGATGGAGGTCCATCCGGATTCTGCGTGGGTAAAGCCGAATATTTTACCAAACATATACCAGAGTGCCAGTATTATACCGATGAATACGGCGATAAAACCTAAGCTGGTTGCCAACAACAGCGGTTTCTTGGAAAAATACAACAGAGCTGTAGAGGCAAAGGAAAACATTTTTTTCAACGGATACTTGGTCTCTCCGGCCCAACGGGCTTCTCTCTCGTAGAAAAAAGGTACTTGCTTGAACCCGACCCAGGATATCAAACCACGGATGTATTTTCCCCGTTCTTTAAAACGGTTGAACTCCTGTATAATACGGGAATCAATCAGTCTGAAATCTCCTGTATCCAATGGAAATTTAACTTCCGACATCCGATTCAGCGTACGATAAAAAAACTTAGCCGACCATCGTTTGAATTTACTTTCTCCATTTCTCGATTTGCGGACGCAATAAACTACATTTGCTTGTTCGGCTTCCTGCAAAGCAATCAGATCCGGAATAAGTTCAGGAGGGTCCTGCAGATCGGCATCAATAATAACAGCCAAATCAGAATCACAATGATTGATACCGGCGGTAACTGCAGCCTGATGACCAAAATTTCTGGAAAAATGAATTACTTTCACCCGGTTATCCTCGCTTGCAATACGAAAAAGAATCGGATAGGTACGATCCGTACTTCCATCATTAATAAAAATAATCCGGGAATCCAACTGGTGCATACCGGACAATACTGCTTTGATCCGGTTGTAGGTTGTTTCAATAACAGCTTCTTCGTTATAACAGGGAACTATAACACTCAAAGTCCTCATTTCTGGTCATTTTTTGAATGCGTAATATTTATTACAAAGGAAATTCAGTGTTGTATAAAACACGATTCCTATTAATTGACAAATATAAGCAGAAGTTATCAGATATTCGTTCTGCATCCAATGAAATTTGAAAGAAGGAATGGCCGCATACTTGTTCAATAATACGACCAGTAATAATTGAGGAATAAAACAGACGATAAATGCCAGCATAAATTTCAGGAAATCAATTTTCCAATTCTTCTGGCTCTTGAATGTCCAGTTTCGGTTCCAGATAAAGCTGTTCAGAAGGCCGGCAATAAATCCGATCACATTGGATATGGAAACAACCAGGGAAGAGACGTCTTCCTCTCCTTTCACCCTGAACACCCATCGCATCATGATCCATATTGTCAATGCGGTTATCAATGTATTAGCTACGCCAACGATTCCGTATTTTAAGGCTTGAATAAAAAATTTTTTGTCCATCAATGTTTCTGTAGTTCTTCCTGAATTTCTTTGTCACTGTATATTTTTACATTGGTAACTATAAATTTCCGGCTGATAAAATCTCCATACTGATTACATTCATTCAGCGCTTTTTCAAGTACCTCCTTTATATTTACCTTTAACTGGATAAGAAATACAATGGTAAAATAATTTTCTTTGATTGTGATATTTTCTACTTCACCATGATATTCTCCAATGAAAAATGGGATTTCTTTTTCTATCAGATGAATCTGGTAAGGTGAAAACGGCAACAGATCGTTGGACCTGAATATGGAAAAGAAACGAAGTTTATCTTCCTTTCCTCCCAGTCCGGAAGAAATAAAAATATGCTTTTCTTCTGAAAGTTCCGATTCCAGCGTGATTCTGGCCTGTAATAAAGATAATTTCAGCCAGTCTCCCAGATCTGTCGGTTCATTGGCATGATCCTGGGTGTAATGTTCCAACGCACGATATGCTTTGACATCTCCGGAAATAGCTAAAAAAGTCATAGCAAATTTTTTATCTTCCTGAGGAGTACCTTCCGCATTCAATGCATCGATCTGGCTTTCAATACTCTTGTCCTGCATTTTCGCTCTCACATCGTCGGAATAACGGAAATACTCCATTTGTTTCTCTACCGGTACATTGGTTTCCAGTACGTGTAGATTACCTTTCAGTGTTTCCAGCGACCGTTGAAATTCATTGAATATATCATCTTCATTTTTCATACTATTACAAAGATACGTTTTTTAGAGTTTTCTACTTCTTTTCTCTTAATAATTTAACAAATTTCAAGCTAAAGAAGTTTTACGCCCTACTCTATTTCCATGTATAGTCTTTTTTTCCTCTGAAAATACGGTGTATATGAAAATAAGAATCAAAAAAAGGCTGTAAAAAGTCGAACAACGGCAGTGTCAGGTAGAATTTTTCCGTTTGAAAACAATTAGATGTCCTGTTAACAATGTACAAATGTGAAAAAAAACGGATAAAGAACAAAATACCGGCAACAACGGGCAGGATCAATTGAGTCCATCCATAAACAATGGAGGTAACCATTGCAATTATAAAAATACACCTTGTATATATTTCAAACCTCCAGAAAGCTACAGGTCCGGATTTGTAGTAACGTTGTGTTGTCGCCTTACGGATTTTAAGTTCTTTCCAGACATAAAAACCCTCCAGGTAAGAATGGGTCTGGCTCTCCGGACTGATTTCCACACTGGTATTTCCGGAAGTTGCCACCTGGTTGATGAATAAATCATCTTCTCCGGCTTGTAGGTTCATATACTTGGAGTATCCCTTTTGTTCGTAAAAAAGTTCCTTTTTATACGCCAGGTTTCTTCCGTTTCCGCAGTAAGGCCGGTGAAACAAGGCCAGGGAAAGCATTTGTAACCCATTGATGAGGTGATCATAAGCTGCGAATTTGTGTAACAGCCCTTTCTTTTTTGAGAGCAGATTCATGCCGATTACTACCTGACAGTTTGATTCATGATGTCTTACCATCAATGAAATCCAGTTCCTGCTCACCGGTTCGCAATCGGCCTCGGTAAACAGCAATACATCGTATTTTGCTGCTTTGATTCCAACCATCATTGCCAGCTTCTTGCGACTCAGGTATTTAGATTCTTGCGGAATATAGGTCCGGTAAAGATGAGAGTATTGTTTTTCAAGTTCGCCCAATACCTCTTCACTTTCGTCCGTAGATCCGTCGTTTACTACAATTACTTCATATTGAGAATAGTCCTGTTCCAACATGCGGGGCAGGAAACGACGTAGATTTTCAGATTCGTTTTTGGCGCATATAATCACGGAAACAGAGGGTCTTGCAGATCCGGTTTCATTTTCGTTCCGGTCCGAAGTCTTCTGAAAACGGGAAGGTTTAAGCAAAAATACCCAATAATAGACCATTTGCACAAGAAAACAAAGGCCCATAACGGCTAACAGAACAATACCGGTACTATCTAAAGTAATCATTTAAATCAAATCCGAAAAATAAGCTTCCGGTAATCTCCGGCAATTGTATTGGGATGCCATTATTTCTCCGTAAGCACCAGCAGAGCGCAGGGCAAATAAGTCTCCTCTCCGTGCCTTGTTCAATTCGATCGATTTGGCAAAACAATCCGAAGACTCACAGATCGGACCTACTACATCGTAAGTATCAACCGGTTCGTCCGAAGTCAGATTTTCTATTTTATGGTAAGCGTCATAAAGTGCAGGACGAATCAGTTCTGTAAATCCGGCATCCAGCACGGCAAATTTTTTACTTACCCCTTCTTTTACATACAATACACGGGATATCAATGATCCGCATTGTCCGACGATCGAGCGTCCCGGTTCGAAATGAACTTGCTGGCCGGGCTTCGGCTGGAAATTGTGATAAAAAACCTCAAAATAAGCCTTGAAATCAGGAATGGAGTGCAGGTCAGGTTCTTCATAGTCAATGCCTAATCCTCCTCCGAAATTGATGTGTTCGACGAAAAGGTTTCGTTTATCCAGTTGTTGCAGAATTTCGTTCAAACGGGAACACAGGGATTGGAATGAGGTCAGATCCGTAATCTGGGAACCGATGTGAAAATGAATTCCGATCAGTTTTACATGTTCAAGAAATTCCAGAGAATCCAGTACCTGATCCAACTGGCTCAGGTTGATACCAAACTTATTTTCTTTCATTCCCGTAGTGATGTAATGATGCGTATTTGCATCTACCTCCGGATTGATTCTTAATGCAACAGAAGCAACCTGGTCTTTTTCAGCTGCCAGTTCGTTGATCACCTGTAGTTCGGGAATGGATTCCGCATTGAAACAAAAAATACGGTTTTCCAACCCCAGGTTAATTTCCCAATCGGCCTTCCCTACCCCGGCGAAAACAATTTTTTCAGAGGGGAATCCTGCATCCAAAGCAGCCTGAATTTCTCCTCCGCTTACACAATCCGCTCCGATTCCATATTCCCTGATAATGGAAAGAATACGGGGATTTGCATTTGCTTTGACAGCATAATGAACATGATAGTTGTATTTACCTGCTTCTTCGGTCAGTGATTTCAGCGTTTTTCTTAAAATATCCGTATCGTAATAATAAAATGGGGTCTTTAGCCCTTTGAATTTTTCTACCGGGAAATTTACTTTCATCCTTTTCTATTTTAAATCGAATGTGTCTTAAGTCTTTTTATTCGTTCATTATGAAACGAATAGAATTTATCATTATTCAAACAGAACCTGAAGCGCTTGTAACGCTCTTTTCTTATCTTCTTTTTTGATCAGGAAAGAAACATTATATTTACTTCCTCCGTACGAAATCATGCGGACCGGGATTTCTTTCAACGCACTAACAATCGGTGATGTTACAGCCGGATGGTCCCAATCCAGGTCTCCGACAACACATACGATTGTCATCTGATCATCGACAGTGACGGATCCGAATTTTTTCAGATCGTTTACTATTTCAGGCAGATGTTTTGTATTGTCGATTGTTACCGAAACGCCGACCTCGGAAGTTGCGATCATATCGATGGCTGTCTGAAAACTCTCGAAAACATCGAAAATTTTACGTAAAAATCCATGGGCAAGCAACATCCTTCCGGATTGGATTTTAATGGATACAATTCCATCTTTGGCTGCAACTGCCTTGATTTTTCCTTTTTCCAATTGATTGGATATCAATGTTCCGGGTGCTTCCGGATCCAGGGTATTCAGTAACCGGACCGGAATCCGGTTTAATTTGGCCGGTAAAATACAGGTCGGATGTAAAATCCGCACACCGAAATAAGCCAGTTCTGCCGCTTCTTCGAATTGCAGTTGACGAACAGGTGCTGTATTTTCCACATATTCGGGGTCATTGTTCTGCATGCACTCAATATCCGTCCAGATCTGGATTTCTTCTGCTTGAATGGCTGCTCCGATCAGTGATGCCGTATAGTCGCTTCCTCCGCGTTCAAAATTGTCGATTTCCCCGTAGGCATTCCGGCAGAGGTATCCCTGAGTAATATACATGGAGTAATCAGGCGATGCATCCAGTTGTTTTTGAAGGTTTTCCTTGATATACGAAGGATCCGGTTCAGAATTTTTATCCATCCGCATGAATTCGAGAGCCGGAATAAGCATTACTTTTACTTTTTGTTCCTGTAACAACAAGTACATCAGGGCGGAAGAAATCAGTTCACCCTGCGCCATGACGACTCTTTCTTCAAAAAGAGTAAACAAGTCATTGGTAAAAGAACGAACCGTTTCGATGTGTTCTTTCAGCAGGATACTAGCCTGGTTTTGAAAAGTATCGGTTTCGAAAAGCCCGGATATCATTGCCGAACAATTACGTTCCAATTGGTTGATTATTTCATTGGCGACATCCGGATTCTTTTTATAAAGGTAGTCGGAAATTTCAGCCAATGTATTTGTTATTTCGGGTAATGCCGAAAAAACAACCAACTTCTTATTGCCATCCTGAATCAGACGGGCCACATTTTTCATTTTTAAAGCCGATCCAATGGAAGTCCCGCCAAACTTTAATACTTTCATTTTTCCTGATTATTTTAGTAGTTATGAAAATTTACCTGCAAAGATAACGAATTCATTAAACCGGGGCAACTATTTTACATATTGTAGTCCTTTAGTTGCCCATCTTCGCATTTCTTTACTTTTCCTGGAAATGCCTGTACTAATTGATAATTATGTGTAGTCATTATAACAGTAGTCCCGTTTTCGCTGATGTCGTGAAGTAATTGAACGATTTTACTTCCTGTTTCCGGATCTAAGTTTCCGGTAGGTTCATCAGCCAGAATCAGTTCCGGGGCATTCAGCAGGGAACGGGCGATCACGATCCGTTGTTGTTCTCCGCCGGAAAGTTCGTGAGGTAATTTATACCCTTTATTCAACATGCCGACCTGGGTAAGTACGTTTTCTATCCGGCTTTTTATTTCTATTGAATTTTTCCAGCCAGTGGCTTTCAGCACAAATTCCAGGTTTTTTTCCACCGAACGATCTGTCAGCAATTGAAAATCCTGGAAAACAATACCCAATTTCCTGCGTAAAAGAGGAATTTCCTTGTTTTTAATCTTATTGAGATCATAACCTAAGATATAGCCCGATCCCTGGACAATCGGCATTTCGCAATACAAGGTCTTGAGCAACGTACTTTTGCCTGATCCTACCTTTCCTATGATGTAAAGGAATTCTCCTTTCCGTTGTTCAAAACAGACATTCTGTAAAATAATATTTTCTTCCCGGCAGATTCCGACGTTTTCGTATCGGATCAAAACATCATTTTCCATTTTCTTACTTTTTATTTGCGAATTATTTTTATATCCCCTAACAAGTTACCATCAGGCAGTTGTTATTTATGCCTCTTTTTCAGTTCTGCAGCCAGGTCTTCCAACCGATAGCCTTTATAAGTCAGCAATACAATCAGGTGATAGAGCAGATCAGAGGCCTCATAAAGCAGACGTTCATCGTTATTATTCATGGCTTCGATAACCGTTTCAACAGCTTCCTCTCCTACTTTCTGTGCCATGCGCCCGACCCCTTTATTAAAAAGAGTGGTGGTATATGATCCTTCCGGCATTTCCTGACGACGGCGAACGATGAAATCCTGTAAATATTTCAGGAACATGATCTCTTCTTCATTTTTTTCGTTGAAGCAGGTATCATTACCGGTATGGCAAACAGGACCAGCCGGATTTGCTTTGATCAGCAACGTATCTTGGTCACAATCTTCATAAATGGAAACCACATAAAGAAAATTACCGCTCTCCTCCCCTTTGGTCCAAAGCCGGTTTTTCGAACGACTGAAAAAGGTCACTTTACCGGTTTCCTGTGTTTTTTTCAATGCTTCCGGATTCATAAATCCAAGCATCAACACCTTATTGGTTTGTTCGTCCTGTATAATTGCGGGAATCAAACCTCCCATTTTTTCAAAATCCAACTGCATATATTTTACTTATCTGATGTTTACTCCTTCGTTTTTAAGGTATTGCTTTAAGTCCGAAATGTTGATTTCTCCGAAATGAAAAACACTGGCAGCTAATGCCGCATCAGCTTTACCTTCGATAAACGCATCTTTGAAATGTTCCTTTTTACCGGCACCACCTGAAGCAATAACCGGAATTTTCAGGTTTTCGGATAACTGAGCCAGGGCTTCATTGGCATAACCGGTTTTTACACCATCGTGTTTCATACTGGTAAACAGGATTTCTCCGGCACCTCTATTTTCCGCTTCTTTGGCCCAGGCAAACAGTTCTTTATCCGTCGGGATACGTCCCCCGTTCAGGTAACAGGTCCAGCGATCGTCTACCCAATCCGCATCGATGGCTACCACGCAAACCTGGCTGCCGAAATTCCGGGCGATATCTTCAATCAGAACCGGATTACGGATGGCCGAGGAGTTAATGGAGACCTTGTCCGCTCCAGCGTTCAACAACCGGTCTACATCCGATAATTCATGAATTCCTCCACCTACGGTAAACGGAATATTAATATTGGCGGCGACCCGCTTAACCAGATCGACAAATGTTTTACGACCTTCATGCGAGGCTGTGATATCCAAAAAAACCAATTCGTCGGCACCCTGTTCGCTGTATTGTTTTCCCAGTTCGACAGGGTCTCCGGCATCACGGAAATTGATGAAATTGATTCCTTTGACAGTAGTTCCGTCTTTGATGTCCAGACAGGGAATAATTCGTTTTGCTAGCATATTATTTGAATTACAAAAACTTTTCCAATTCTTTCATTTGAATCCGGCCCTCATAAATGGCTTTACCTATAATGACTGACGGAATTCCTGATTCACTCAGCAATTCAACATCTTGGATACCCGATACGCCTCCGCTGGCGATCAATTGTATTTCCGGATCTTGTTGAATGATTTCCCGGTAAAGGTCGATACTGGGTCCATTCAACATGCCGTCTTTACTGATATCCGTACAGATAACTTTATGAATGCCGTTTTTTCTCCATTTCCCGATGAAAGGGACAATATTTTCATCTGTATCTTCAGTCCAACCGGTTACGGCAATTTTTTTGTACCGGCAATCCGCTCCCAATATAATACGGGAACCTCCGAATTTATCGATCCAACGTTGAAAAACCGCTGGATTTTTAACTGCAATACTTCCACCGGTTACCATTTTTGCCCCGTTATCGAAGGCGATTTCCAAGTCGTAATCCGATTTAAGTCCTCCTCCGAAATCAATGACTAAGGAAGTACGTGTAGCGATCCTTTCCAATACTTTATAATGGATGATCCGGTGTGCTTTTGCGCCATCCAGATCGACCAGATGAAGACGGTGAATGCCGTGGTCTTCAAACATTTTGGCAACCTCCAGAGGATCTTCGTTATAAACAGTTTGCTGTTTATAATCCCCTTGGGAAAGCCGGACACATTTACCATCCAGAATATCGATTGCCGGAATAATTTCAATCATAATGATTTATTTCAGAAACGTGATAGTCATGGGATAATGCCAATATTGCCCGTTGGCAGCTTTAATCGTGGCAACAATAATAAAAACGAACTGCATGACACCCAGTGCAATCAGCAATGGAATTCCAATCAGTAAGAGGCATAAGATTCCTGCTACTGCATAATAAATAAACATGCTGATCATGAAATTAACAATGTTCTTTCCATGTCTGTCCACATTGGCATTTCCTTCGGGTCCGCTGTTTACCATCCACATGACTATAGGGAGAATAAAGCCTAATCCCAGCACAATGAACCCTGCGAATTGAGATAAATGCATCAGCATGATGTAGGTGTTTTCCTGAAATCCCCAGAGATTAGACTTATTTCTTTCCTGATATTCGGGACCATTCAGAATTTTACTTTTTTCCCGTTGGAACTCTTCTTCGGTAATTGTACCGTTATTCCTTAATTCTTCCAGTTTTTTCAATTCATCGTACTTCATAATTTCAAAAGATTATAAGTTCAAAAAATGTTGCAATATCTTCGATCCTGCATTTCCACTCTTTTCAGGGTGGAATTGGGTGGCGTAAAAATTATTTTTATTCAAAGCAGCACTGAACGGTAAAATATGCCGTGTTTCTGCAATTGTAAATGGACTTAACGGCACGTAGTAGCTGTGAACAAAATAAACAAATTCATTTTCTTCAATACCTTCAAACAAGCCGCTTTTTACATTTTCAAGTGTATTCCACCCTATATGAGGTATTTTATCTTCCTGTCTGGATGAAATAAACCGCTTAACATCCGCATCGAAAATATCCAGACAGTCGACATTTCCTTCTTCCGAAAACCGGCACATCAACTGCATTCCGAGGCAAATTCCCAATACCGGTTGTTTCAGATCTGTTATCAGACTATCTAACTTGTTTGTCTTCAGGTGCTCCATGGTAGATTTTGCCTCTCCTACTCCTGGGAAAATCACTTTGTCGGCCGATAATATAGTTTCTTTGTCAGCAGTGACAACCGGAGTCATCCCTAATCGTTTCAAGGCATAATCAACGGAATATATATTTCCGGCGTTGTATTTTATTACTGCAACAGTCATACAAATGTATTAAAATGAAAAGAATAAAAAATGAAAAAAATGAAAAAATGAGAGGATGTTAATTTCTTTCATTTTTTCATTTTTTCATTTTTCTCATTTTCTCTGGTCTATTTGGCGAAAGCAACCGATCTTGTTTCCCGGATAACCGTAATTTTTACTTGTCCCGGATAAGTCATTTCATCCTGAATTTTCTTTGCAATTTCGTTGGATAAGTTTTCGGTCTGCAAATCGTCGATCTTATCTGCTCCTACAATTACCCGAAGCTCGCGACCGGCCTGAATGGCGTATGTTTTCACTACGCCCGGATAAGACAGGGCCAGTTGTTCCAGGTCATTCAGCCGCTTGATATAGGCTTCTACAATTTCACGGCGTGCTCCCGGTCTTGCTCCTGAGATTGCATCACAAACCTGAACAATGGGTGCCAGCAGGCTATTCATTTCCACTTCGTCGTGGTGAGCTCCGATGGCATTACAGATATCCGGTTTTTCCTTGTACTTTTCAGCTAGTTTCATACCCAGGATTGCGTGTGGCAACTCGGGTTCATCATCAGGCACTTTACCTATATCGTGCAATAAACCGGCTCTCTTTGCTTTTTTGGGATTTAATCCTAATTCGGCAGCCATGATCGCACAGAGGTTGGCTGTTTCACGGGAGTGTTGCAACAGGTTCTGGCCGTAGGAAGAACGGTATTTCATCCGTCCGATCATTCGTATCAGTTCCGGATGCAGGCCATGGATTCCCAGATCAATGGTGGTTCGCTTTCCGGTTTCGATGATTTCTTCTTCTACTTGTTTCCGAACCTTGTTAACCACTTCTTCGATGCGTGCGGGGTGAATCCGTCCATCCTGTACCAGCTGGTGAAGGGCCAACCGGGCAATTTCCCTGCGGACCGGATCAAATCCGGATAAGATTATGGCTTCCGGGGTATCATCAACAATGATTTCAATACCAGTGGCTGCTTCCAGCGCCCGGATGTTACGTCCTTCTCTTCCGATAATACGTCCTTTAATTTCATCCGAATCAATATGGAAAACCGTAATCGCATTTTCAATCGCAGTTTCCGTCGCCACTCGTTGAATGGACTGTACCACGATTTTTTTTGCTTCTTTATTAGCGGTCATTTTCGCTTCTTCCATGATTTCGTTGATGTAGGCGGACGCCTGGGATTTGGCTTCTTCTTTCAGCGATTCTGCCATGCGTTCTTTGGCTTCTTCAGCAGATAATCCGGAAAGCGCTTCCAATCGTTCGATTTCCAGTTTATGGATTTTATCCAGTTCCTGTTTTTTCTTATCAACTACTTCCAATTGGGTTTCCAGGTTTTCGCGAACCACATCCAGTTCGTTCCTTTTCTTTTGATTTTCTTCCTGTTTTTGGTTGACTATCAGTTCCCGCTGTTTTAGTTTAGCTTCCTGGGACTGAATCTTTGCATTTCTTGCACTTACCTGCTTTTCCAGGTCCGCTTTCAGGCTGATAAATTTTTCTTTAACTTCCAGCAGTTTGTCTTTTTTTATTGTTTCAGCCTCTTTCTGGGCTTCTTCGATGATCTGCCTGCTTTTCGAACGGGTCATCGAATTGAAAATAAACCAGGAAACAGCCCCTCCGACAATCAGACAAATAGCTCCTATAATTATTGTTACTACCATGATTTATGCTTTAAGTGTTATAAATTTACATTCTTTTTTACTAATCTCTTTATAAAAAACGCACCACCACGCTTTTTCGAAAATAATTTCTGAAAAGCACAGTAGTGCGGTATACAATTTATTCCAAACAATTGGACTACTTGTTTGATTTGAGGTAATCTTCCAATTCCAGATTTAACCCTTTTATTTTATCAAACACCGGAGATGCATCTGCTTTTTTTTCCACTTTCAAATCTTCAAATGAAAGTTGAAACGCAACCATCGCCAGCAAATCTTTCAACTCCAACCCGGATTCAGGATATGCCCGTTCGTATTGAAGTATTTTATCGTTTATCTGTCTTGCCGCTCTCCTTGCAATCGCTTCTTCCGAACGCTTGCAACGAAACCTGTATCTTTTATCGGCAATCTCCAATTGTATTATAAATTCATCGTTCATTGCACCTCCGTTTATTATTCATTCAGTAAAGCGATGCACTTATCGACTTCCCGCACTAACTTCGACAACCGTTGTTTCGCTCCTTTCAGGTCATCCTGTTTGACCGAAATAATCCGAGCCATTTTCAGGTTATCGTATTTGGTATTTAACATTTTCACCTCTTCCAATGTTGACAGGGAAAACTCTTTTTCAGCTGCCAATTTGGTTTTAAGTTCATCATTTTCAAGCCTGAGATTGTCACAGATAAACATCAGCTGACGAATCCTGGCTTCAAAAACGGCCAACAACTTTCCTTGATCATCTGTCATAGATAACACCAAATTTCCTACAAAAATAAGAATTAGATCCGATGATACAAAAAAAATGATCTATTATTTTGAAAAAAAGGCTACCGAATCACTTCGATAACCTTCCCAATCACTAACCCTTAACTTTAACTAATGAAAAACAAAAATTATTGTAGATGTGCTATCACAGCCTTATAATCAGGTTCCTGTGCAATTTCGGGCACAAGTTCCGTATAAATTACTTTACCGGATTCGTCAATCAGAACAACCGCCCTGCCCAGTAGACCTTTTAATGGTCCGTCTGTCATCACAATTCCGTATGCATTTTCGAAATCCGAAGAACGGAATGCGGACAACGGTTTTACATTTTGAATACCTTCTACCGTACAAAAACGTGCATGAGCGAATGGCAAATCTTTGGATATCGCCAGAACTACCGTGTCTTTCATTTGAGATGCTTCCTGATTGAAACGTCTGACAGAAGCTGCACAAACACTGGTATCTAAGCTTGGAAAAATATTCAATACAACTTTTTTACCTTTTAAATCGTTTAGATCCAGTGTACTCAAATCGGTTTGTACCAGTTGAAATCCCGGAGCCTTGCTTCCTACTTCAGGTAAATTTCCTTTCGTATTAACTTCGGATCCTTTGAATGTTATTTTTGCCATAATTCTGATTCGTTTTCCAGTTTCTGATGTTAAAACAAGGTTGATTAAAATAAGTTTAATATTTAACTTTTATTAACATATATCGATTCTCATTAGGCTTTGTTATTTATAATAATTCAAAATAATGATTCGAAAAAGCTTGCCGGTTCAAAGGATTTTACGAACTTTGCAGGAAATTTTGAAAAACGAATGAAGCTTTCTGATTTACATCCCGGAGAAAAGGGTATCATTGTAAAAGTTCTCGGTCGCGGAGCATTTCGTAAAAGAATCATAGAAATGGGCTTTGTGAAAGGAAAAACGGTGGAGGTCATACTGGATGCTCCACTCAAAGATCCGATCGAGTACAAGGTTATGGATTATGAAGTCTCTTTACGGAAAAGTGAGGCTGAAATGATTGAAATCGTTACCCGGGAAGAAGCTCAGAACCTGCCCGACGAAAACATCCCACTGACCTTAGACAGCAACCGGCTCCGGGAAGTCGCTATTGAACGCAGTAAGGTGATTAATGTGGCATTGGTTGGTAATCCGAACTCAGGTAAGACGTCTCTTTTTAATATTGCCTCCGGAACACACGAACGGGTAGGTAATTACAGTGGGGTTACCGTAGATGCAAAAGAGGGAAGATTTAAACACAAGGGTTATACATTCAAACTGATCGATTTGCCTGGTACTTATTCGTTGTCGGCTTATTCGCCGGAAGAATTGTATGTAAGAAAGCAGATTACGGAAGGAACTCCGGATATTATTATCAATGTGGTTGCGGCATCCAATCTGGAGAGAAACCTGTACCTGACCACTCAGCTGATCGATATGGATGCAACTGCTGTCATCGCTTTGAATATGTATGATGAACTGGAAAAATCGGGAGCTGAGTTCGATTATCCTTCGTTGGGTAAGATGATCGGATTTCCGATTGTTCCCACGATCGGAAAAACAGGAAAAGGGATTGATGAATTATTCGATAAAGTAATTGAAGTCTATGAGGGAACCTGTGACATATCCCGTCATGTTCATATCAATTATAACCAACAACTGGAGACGGGCATTACTCAAATCCGGAAATTACTGAAAAATGAAGAAAGCATAGGTAAGGAAACATCCCGTCGTTTTTTAAGTATCAAGTTGTTAGAGGGAGACCGGGAAGTGGAAAATATCATCCATTCATTACCTGGAGCAGATAAAATACTGGCAGAACGGGATCATCAGGTTCTCCAGATCCAGAAAGAGCTTCGCGAAGATTGTGAAACGGCCTTAACCAACGCACGTTACGGATTTATTGACGGAGCATTGAAACAGACCTACCGGGAAGGTAAAACAGATCCTCTGGTGGTCACTCATAAAATTGACGCCTGGGTGACTCACAAAGTATGGGGTTATCCGATTTTCTTCCTGTTTATGTTCCTGATGTTCGAAGGTACGTTTTTGTTGGGAGAATATCCGATGCAATGGATTGAGTGGCTGGTCGGTATTTTTGGCGGTTTTATCGGAAATAATATGCCGGAAGGCCCATTGAAAGATATGATAACCCAGGGTATTATCGGGGGTGTAGGCAGTGTGATTGTATTTCTTCCCAATATCGTTATTCTGTATTTATTTATTTCCTTCATGGAAGATACCGGGTACATGGCCCGGGCCGCATTCATCATGGATAAATTCATGCAAAAAATGGGGCTTCACGGAAAATCGTTTATCCCGTTAGTCATGGGATTCGGGTGTAATGTCCCGGCTATTATGGGTACCCGGACCATAGAAAGCCGGAATACCCGATTGTTGACGATGCTGGTTAATCCGTTGATGTCATGTTCGGCACGTCTGCCGGTTTACCTGCTTTTTTCCGCTGCATTTTTCCCGAAACACGGAGGATTGGTGTTGTTCGGGTTATATATTTCAGGAATTTTACTGGCAATTCTGATGTCCCGTATTTTCAAACGTTTTTTGGTAAAAGGAGAAGACTTGCCTTTTGTGATGGAACTTCCCCCCTACCGGATGCCGACCGGAAAGGCTATTTTTCGCCACATGTGGGATAAATCGTCGCAATACCTGCGAAAAATGGGAGGAATTATACTGATAGCATCCATTATTATCTGGTTCCTGGAATATTTTCCTCAAAACAAAGAACGGAATGAACTGGCTAAGCAGGAAATAGCCCGGATCGAGCAGCAGTATAGCCTACCGGAACAAACCAGGGAACGGGACCGGTTGGTCAATGATGTATTGCGTATTCAGCGGACAGAACATCAGAAAAATTCATTCATTGGTCAATTGGGACAGATGACCGAACCGCTTGTCCGTCCCTTGGGCTTTGACTGGAAAATCAGTGTCAGCCTGCTTTCCGGGATGGCTGCTAAGGAAATAGTCGTTAGTACGTTAGGTATATTATATGCAGGAGAGGATAATCAAAGCGTATTGCAAGAACGCCTGCTGACGGAAAAACGGGCGGATGGTTCTCCGGCATTTACTCCGCCGATAGTGATCAGTTTGTTGCTTTTTGTTTTGATCTATTTCCCTTGTATCGCTACAGTTGCCGCTATAAAGAACGAGTCGGGTTCCTGGAAATGGGCCGCTTTTGTTATCGTTTATACGACCGCTCTTGCCTGGATTGTCAGCTTTTTAGCCTATCAGATCGGAAGCTTTTTTCAGGGATTCTGAGTTAAGAACTGCTGATACTCGTTCCACATGGCATCAACTCCACAGGATTCACCCAACACCTGTTTCATGGCCTTATCAAAGCTCCAGGGAATAATTTCAAGGGTGGAACGGTTGAATTTCCGGAGAAAGTCAGGATCTTTGGAAGTAAGCCATTGAAGAAAAAATCCGGTAGTCTGATAGCCGTCCATCCAGTTGCCTCCGACTTTGCGGTTTGTGACCGGGAAGAATCCGTTCTGATAACGTACGGCATCGGCCATACCCTCGATAAATGCCCAAAATTCGGTACCTTGCTTATAACCTCCTATGCCTTGCGGTTCTAACTGGAAACCGTGGGTTAATTCATGGTATAAAACTCCCCGGGTTTCGAACATCACCTTGTCATCTCCTTTATTTTTTTCAGAACGCTCTACCCAACGTGAACTGTAAAAGATGTGAATATTGGGTACCCCACCCCCTTTGGCTGAAATTCCATCCACGTCTTCCAATGTATAGTAAATGTTTTTTATATTCGGAATCGAGTCAGCCGGAGACCAGTACAGTGTCTGTACGACCCACAATGCATGCTGCTTGATAAAGTTAACGGGATCAGGAATAATCCGGTTATAAATAGTTGAACCTTCCGTTTCCGGTGCTTTATTTTTGAAATGAACTTCAGGATATTCGAACTCATCCCATTTCGGGTCTGACCATTTCTGAGCCGATGCGGTAAGAGAAAAAACGAATACGATGGATAAAAGTGATGTTTTCATATATCATTGATTTGGGGTGAAGTTTGAAATTTTTAATTCTGAATTTTGAATTAATTTAAGGTCCTTAATAAATTCAAAATTCAGAATTCAAAATTTCAACTATAATTTATAAGAATAGCCCAGCATGAGTGTTCCGGCTCCGATCCGGTTATCTCCGTTCTGGCTGTCTTTCTGTAACTTAATAAAGCCATAGTTACCTCCTCCTTCGAAAAAGAAGCTGTGACGACCTTTGGTATAAGAAATACCTGCATTTCCTTCAAAACCACAATTTACTTTATTCATTTGAGCCTTGATGTTGTCCTCCCGGTCGAAAGATTGTTCGCCAATAGTTGGAATTTGTATTCCGGCTTGCGCCAGCGCTGCTAAAGTTGCAGGATCCAGCGACGCTATCACACCTTGTATTGCATTGCCTAGGGATACTTTGCCTTCTTTGTCCAGATACAATTGACTGCTGCCATTGGTTTCCTGATGTGCATCGAGTAGGAAGGAAACAAAAGGACCGGCGCTGACATAGACCCGGAAGGGAGAATTTTCACCCAGTTTCCATCCGAATTTTGCCAGAAGGGGAACCATCAGGTAATCGAACTTGGTTTCACTGTCGAAGTCGGCATACAGGTAGTCCGGTAGTTGATTTGAAATTGACGATTTAATCGGATCCGGAAGGGCTGCGATTGTTGAAAACAGCGGAGAAAGCATCCGTTGAGGAATGGCCTGCATTCCGTTGCGTTTTCCTCCTTGTTGAGAATATTCGAGCATGGGTTGAAAGGAGAATAATTCGCTGAACTGAAATTCGGCAAACAGGGCTGCTCCTCCAGCTAAACGGGAACTATATCCCTGACTCATCGGGTTATCTCCCCCTGCTGTGATTTTAGGAAGGGTTAATCCACCGCGAACACCAATTGAAGTGCCTTTATACTGCGCACTTACACTCAAAAAACTAACGCTCAAGATACTAAAAATCAACAAAATCTTTTTCATATTAAAAACTTTTTATTAATTCTATCAGCATTAATATGCTGGTATTGCTTGCTCTAAGTATGTTGTTTTCCCGGTTTCTGGAAAACTGAAATCTTTTAACACTCAGCTGATTGCGGAAACGTACGGCAATCCAGACTGTTCCGACGGGTTTTTCATCCGATCCTCCGTCCGGTCCGGCAATGCCTGAAGTAGCGATGGAACAATCCGAATCGAAAAGGATCTGGCAATGTTGAGACATTTGTTCAACCACAACTTTACTGACAGCTCCGTAATTAGTTATATCCGAAGAATTTACTTTCAGAATCTTTTCTTTGGATTCATTGGAATAGGAAACGATACTTCCTTTGAAGTAACGGGAACATCCGGGTATGGCAGTCAGCAGGGACGCTATTTTTCCTCCTGTACAGCTTTCTGCTATACTTAATGTTAATCCTTTATCTATTAGTAAATTATTTAATAAAATCTCGATAGAATCTTCTTCTTCAGAAATGATATCTCCGGGCAACAAGGCTAACAATTTAACGCGTTGTGCTGCCATTTGTGCAGATAAAACCGTTTCATCCGGGTATTTCCCGGTCAACCGCAGACGAATCAACCCGGAAGCAGGTAAATAGGCTAACCGGATGAATTCAGGTAATTCATTTTCAAAAGATTCCAGGTGCATGGCTAACAGGGATTCTGAATAATTATTTACCCAGAATGTCCGGAACCGGATGGAATCTGCAGGATGAAAATAGGCCTGAATCCGTGGAATTACCTCTTCTTGCATGATCCATTTCATTTCGAAAGGAACACCCGGCATCGATACCAGTATTTTACCCTCTTTTTCAAACCAGGTCACCGGGGCCGTACCCATTTTGTTCTGTATAACTGTGCAATTTTCAGGTACATAAGCCTGGTTACGTGTAAGTTCATTCAAGGAACGATTGATACTCCGGACTACTTCTTCCACATTTTTCAACGTGGTTTCATCGAAGACCAATTCCGTATTGAAAAAACGGCACAGTGTTTTTTTTGTAATATCATCCTTGGTCGGACCGATTCCTCCTGTCAGCAAAACCACCGAAGCCCTCGAAAAAGCACGTTCCACCGCATCCAGTATATCCGATTCATTGTCTCCAATGGTTGTTTTAAACCGGACATCCAGTCCGGTTTTATTCAATTGCTGGGCCATCCAGGCTGAGTTTGTATCGATCACCTGGCCAATCAGCAATTCATCCCCGATAGTAATTATTTCTACTGTGATCATTTCAGCTTTTCTGCCATTGCCCTGGCCAGGGCCATACAACCTTCCAGTGTATCTTTTTGTGGAGCCTGTTTCATTTCTACCGGTTCGCCGATAATTTCAAAACCGGAATTTTCAGCAAAAGCAGCCAGCCTTTTAACAGCAGCTCCGGCCCATGTAAAAGATCCGAAATAACCGAAGAAACGATTTTTCATATCCCTTCCCTGAATTTTGGAAAGCATGGCTTCTACACCTGGATATAATTCGTTATTGTATGTCGGAGAACCGATAATCAAGCCTTTATATTTAAAAACATCCCGGATAATGTAAGAATGTTCGCGTTTGGAAACATTATGTAAAATGATATCCCTGATTCCCTGGGCAGCCAGTTCAGCAGCAATTGCCTCGGCCATGAGTTCAGTGTGTCCGTACATGCTTCCATATACGATCACCACCCCATTATCGGCTTCGTATTTGCTTAGCCGGTCGTATAAAGAAATAACTTTCTCAATATTTTCTTTTTCCGTCCACACCGGACCATGCGTAGAACAAATGACCGAAACTTCTATTCCGGATAACTTGGCCAGTGCTTTTTGTACCGGATTTCCGTATTTTCCCACGATGTTGGAGTAGTAACGAATCATTTCATCCCAATACTTTTCCGGTCTTAATTGAGCATCCGTTATTCCGCCGTCCAGGGTGCCGAATGTACCGAAAGCATCCCCGGTAAAAATAATTTTCTCCGTAGTCTCATACGTCATCATGGTTTCCGGCCAGTGAACCATCGGGGTGAGATAAAAACGTAGGTTTTTGTCTCCAATCGACAATTCATCTCCGTCTTTAATTGCAATAACTCCCTCAGTCACTCCGTAATAACCCTTGACCATATCTAGGGTACGGGCATTACCGATGATTTGAACCTGAGGGTATTGTTTCCGGAGTAAACCAATCGATCCGGAGTGATCCGGTTCCATGTGATTAACGACTAAGTAATCGAGTGTTCCTCCATCCAACGCTGTTTCTAATTTTTGAAAAAACACTTCCGAATAGCAAACATCTACGGTATCAAACAATACATTTTTTTTATCTTTCAACAAATAGGAGTTATACGATACTCCTTTAGGCAGGGGCCATAGATTTTCGAACAACACTTTTGTCCGGTCATTTACCCCCACATAAAACAGATTTTTTTGTATTTCAATCGGCTTCAACATAGAATTATTTTTAAAATTGAGAATTGAGAGTGGAGAATTGAGAATAATTTTTTCATTCTCAATTCTCCACTCTCAATTCTCAATTATTTTGTTGTTTCATTTCTTTTATTCCTTTGTAGGCAAGCCAGCATCCGACAAGGATAAACGGAATGCTGAGGAGTTGACCCATATTGAGGATCCAACTTTCTTCGAAACTTTCCTGGACGTTTTTAAAAAATTCAATAAAAAAACGGGAAAGAAAAATTCCAATCAGGAATATTCCAAAAATCAATCCCTGGTATTTGGCGGCATCTTTTTTATAATATAACCACAAGCAAATGCATGAAGTCAGGATATAACAGATGGCTTCATAGATCTGGGTGGGATGTGAAGGAGGTGAAAAGACAGGAGGTATTTTGTGTTCCCAGGCTTGTATATTGGTAATAAAACGAAAGGCCCAGGGTGCTGTAGTTTCATGCCCATAAATTTCATGATTCATCAGATTACCCAGCCGGATCAACGCAGCGACAAACCCCACAGGCAATACCAGGCGATCGAAAGTCCATAGCATGCTTTTGTGTGTTACCTTTTTCGAATAGATATAAATGGCAATAATGATACCCAGTGTTCCGCCATGACTAGCTAATCCACCCTCCCATATTTTAAAAATTTCGAGCGGATGTGCCAGGTAATAATCCGGATTATAGAAGAGACAATGTCCCAACCTCGCTCCTACTGTGGCTGCGACAATTACGTAGAAAAACAGTTTATCAAACCATTCTTCTTTCAAACCTTCTTTTTTCCATACTTTATGGACGATATAGGCACCCAAAGCAAAACCAACGGCAAAAGCAATTCCGTACCAACGGACTTCCCTGCCGATAAAAGGAATGGTGAAAGCAACCGGATCAGCGGTCCAGGTAATGTATGACAACATGATTATACTAATTTTCGGATTAAATCTTCTCTTTCTCCTGCCAGCATATCGATAACCGGAATTTCAATCATGGTATATGCACCTGGTTGTTGCCTGAAACTGGCACGTGCCACGGCGACTAATACCTGAGCTGTCAACGCAGGATTGTTGATTTTCATATTGAAATCCAGCAACTGGTTCTGGGTTTTACCCGAAACACCTTTGCGTACCAGGTGAACACCATGCCCCATATCGATCAGGTCATCCACACAATTCACCTGAGTTACATGCGTTTCGTCGTGGGAAAAATAATCGTCCGCCTTGATGGCAGCAGCTACCTGATTGAAGTCATATCCTTCTTTTACTTCGATGTACACCATCCGGCGGTGAATACCTGTTCCGGTAGGAATTGTCATGGATAAAGCGGCTTTGACTCCCTCAATGGCCTTTACTGCAACCGTATGTCCCATGCTCATCCCTGGTCCGAAGTTCGTATAGGTAACTCCTTTCGGAACAATTGCTTCCATCAAACCCCTCACTACAGAATCGCTTCCCGGATCCCATCCCGCTGAGATTACAGCTACGGATTTTCCGGCCTTGGCCGCTTTATCGAGTTCGCGGCGAAGTTCTACAATGCCACCATGAATATCAAAGCTGTCGACCGTATTGATTCCCATGGCCAGGATTTCTTTAGCGTGTTTTTCTACGCTGCGGGTAGGCGTA
The DNA here is from genome assembly GCA_031553885.1 of Bacteroidales bacterium. Classification (GTDB taxonomy): domain Bacteria; phylum Bacteroidota; class Bacteroidia; order Bacteroidales; family Azobacteroidaceae; genus JAVBKV01. The sequence continues at coordinate 15,278 of JAVBKV010000016.1, read as the reverse complement.
CAAAGAATAGCTACCTCAACATCCTGCAATTTGCGAATATCGTCAACAACTTCCAGATGAGCGATCTCTGCGGGTTTTTCTGTAGGATTTCTACGTACGATTCCCGCAACTTCAAAATCAGGTGATGCTTCCAGCGCTTCCAGTACATACCTGCCGATATTACCATATCCGACAATGGCCGCCCTTATTTTTTTCATATTATTATTTAATTTCAATGATTATTAGAAACGACAAAAATAATGATTTTGGGGAATATTCAGCGAAAAATTGCAAATTATCCCCAATAATACTATCTTTATAATTTAATCAAACGATTATTATGAATAAACACAGAACAAGAATTATTACATCGTTTGCTCTGTTTTTCATTTTTACATTTTTCGGATGTAATAAAAGTAATATTGGTAATGAAAACTGTATCCATTACATTGATTCATTGACAATTAAATTGGATAGTGTAAGACTTCGGTGAACCTCAATTGGAGGTTCGGGTCAGGCCTTAGCTAAGCCAATAGATGTAACCGAGCCATTCATTCTTGTCGGTTATTCTCTGGGAGGTATCCGATATCCCCAAACGGCTATACATAACAAATAAAAGCATCTCGAACCTATTTACTCATTTAGTTTACGATATGCCTATCGATGATATCGAACAATGCGTGACTTATACTTCGCCCGAATATATGAAGTGGGCAAGTTATCAGATTACTCATTGGGAACCGACAATAAAAATCGAAAACTTATATCATATCCATGGGACAAAAGACCAGGTTTTTCCCGGCAAACAAATACAGGATGCTCTTTTCATTGAGGACGGTGATCATTTGATGGTTATGAAGAAAGCTGAAGAAGTAAACCGACTCTTAAGTGAGATCTTACAAATCAGAGACTAAACTCTACTCAGAGTCGGTTTTATTTCAAAAGCATAGATGCTTTATTCACCGCTTCGATGGCTTGGCGCAAATCATCAGCATGGTGATGGTCTTCTCTACTCTTTTCAATGGTGAATAGCTTGGCAAGAAGCTCATCCATTTCGGTTACGGACTGTTTGAAAGCAGCATTGGCATTGGGCAGAGTTGCTTTGGCGCGAAGTATGTTGACTTTCTCAAGTTCCTCTAATCCATCACGCAGTTTTTCAAAGCGAAGCGAACTGAGATTTCCCGGATACACAAGGAAGCAGTCGCCCGGCGGAAAGTTGGCGTAGTCTGTTGTGTCAAAAGGATCCTTGCTCCATGAATTATAGGCCCAACGGAGAAATCCGTCAAGATGATTGGCAGCGGCAAAGAAACCTAACCACTCACTTTGAACCAATGGAGAATCTGTGAAAGTATTGGGCTTACCGGGTACCACACACACATAAAATGTCGTCTTTTTACCTTCGGCACGGCGTTTGGCGACCAATTCGCCAAACACAGTATTGGCATGATAGATGATCACGGAGAGGTCGTAGACGTCTCTTGTCAATTCAGTCGGATTATTCACTGCCGAAACGATTTTGAACTCAGGCGCATACTTGTCGAGAATAGCTTTAGCCGCGCTAACCATGTGATCCGGGCGTTCATCGATCCCGATACAGGTTCTATCAATCCATCCTTTCGCCTTGACATGCTTGCGGAAGTCGGAAAGAAATGGTCCCCACACGGCCTCATAGGAAGGCTTTTGGGGATCGAGTTCGATGAAATCGTAATCTTCCTTGACTGTGTCGTAATAGCGGACCTTCATCGACCAGGGAATCATGGTGTAGCAGGTGATCATACCGTTCAGCTTGACGTCGTTAAGCATAAAGGAAACCCATTTGTCAAAGATGGTATAATCGTAGCTCATGGAACCGTCCGAATTTTTGTTCCATTGAATCATTGAAGGCCACCAGTCGTAGGTTTGAGCATTCCATGCCTCGTCAAGCAACGAGCAAGTAATGTTTTTTTGCCCTGCGTCGGCAAGCCTTTTCATAATCGGTTTAAGCAATGCAAAATGCTCGTCAGACCACATCGGCACATCGTGCCAACGGGCAACTGCTGCCGGGTGCTGCCAGAGATCCAGGTGACACTTCCACTTCGAAGCAGGTGGCAACACAGGGTACAATACCTCTACACTAACGGGTACCTTGATCATACTGCCGCCTTTTGCTCTCGCCAATACTTCGCCCTTGTAAATGCCGGGAGACGTCTCCGCTGGAATATCAGCCGTTACCCACACTGTGCGCGTCGTACCGCCGGGGAGATCAACACGATCAATCGGGTCGATAATGTCAGCATAGAATTTATCTTTAGCACGGGTAAAGCGCACAAACGACACTTGAAGAGGAATTTTTTCTCCTTTTGCACTCGTGAGATGAGTTGCCTTGAGAGAGATCTGCTCCAAATTGTTATTTGACCACAGCGCAATTTGACCATTCACGCGCTCACCCCGCCATGTTGTTGCGGATATCTGTTGCAATCTAGTTTTTTCATCGGGTATACCTATTTGAGGCACGCGCGCATTTTCAGATACGGCGGAGCCTGATAAAACAGCCTTTTCATGTTTTTCAAATCCTTGTATTTCAACAATATGTCCACCACTCTTCGCACCTCTCGAGTTCTCGAGAATTGTCGTGCGAACATAGCGTACATTCACAGGTTTAAACGTAAAGGCACTCCCGTCTTTTGTACCGGTGATGGAATTGGCGGTCTGATCAACGAGCATCTTCCATGTCTGCCCGTCTTGCGAACCTTCTATTTTATATTTGTAAATGCGTCCGTCCTTCCAATACGGCCAGATATGAATGACTGAAAGAGATTTTTCTCCGCCCATGTCAATCTGTAGCCACACGGGCAAATTTTCCGCTCCCCAATATTTGTCGGGATCTACATTGCCATCCACCGCCAATTCCGGTCTGTCATTTTCAAATGATCCGCTGACCGTCACCTTGGCATTAAAGAAAAGGTTATTCTGCGACGCCATGACCTCGGGATTCAGAGGTTCAAACATAGGATGTTGCTCAGAAGATTGAGCAAAAAGCATCGGACAAAGAATAATTAGAACCGCTAACAAGAATAATTTTTTCAACATCACAGGCCTAATACAGCAAGGCAAATACATATCAAATTTTCTTTTTATAAATGAGGTCATACTTACTATTTTAATAAATGGTTTATTCTCCAAATCCGCGCTATTTGCTTCATCACTCTCTACTTCATCATCATTTTCAAGAGATGGTACTTTTCCCTTGTTGTTCTCTACTATAAAATAATAGCTGAAATTGTTGTCCATAAATTTTCAAGTTTAATTTTTTGTTTCATTGCCTAAACGCTGTCTGGGCCTGCATCCAATTTGATTGTTGCCGTCATCGGATGACATCAACCCTTCTATTTTGGGTATGGTTGACATATTTCCAATGACGACTACTATACTTAGCCTTTTAAAAGCAAAGATATTGAAAATAAATTTCATGTGGAATATCTTATCCTCTAATTATGCAGAAAGCTTTTTAACAGGTCGTAGGGAAGATTGTAAATTTAAATATTCTATCATTCAGTTAATTGTTTGTAATTTTGCAATCAATATGAAAAGAAGAGACTTCAAAATAGATAAAATGGATTGCCCATGGTACAACTGTTATCTTGGAAATAAAAAAGGAACATGAAAATGATAAAAAGCATTGTTTTTACCCTATTAATTATCGTCGTGGGATGTCTGAAATGCAATGGACAACAGAGTAACATTGGTAAGCCCAAAGGAGTAATCCCTGACACAGTGATGGGCAGGCTTCTTTTTCCCGAAGGGGATACCGGACTTACCGCTGGCGACGGAGCGATATCTATTCCTGTAGGACAGCATCAGAGTGTATGGCTTTGGGGTGATTCTTATGTCGGTAAAATTACTTGTGGAAAAAGGGATTCTACTGCCCGTATGGTTTTTGGTAACGTGTTTGTTATGTTGGACGGTGATAACGCACATACTAGTTGTGGCGAAAACCCGGCTCATCCACAGGCTGTGATACCCGGAGGAAATATAGACGGCAAAGTCGCTGTTTGGTGGCCTCACCACGGATTCATACAGGATTCCGTATTGCATGTGTTTGCCTCAAATATTGTATTCGGCGGCGGTAATATGTGGGATTTCAGTTGCCGGGCTATTGCCTATTTCCGGCTGTCCTATCCGGAATTCAAGGTTATTGATAGTATCGAATTACCTGTTTATCCGCTCAATCAGGTTGACTACGGTTACGGATTCTATGAACAAAGCGGATACTACTATTTTTATGGAATCAAGACTGAAGGATATTCGTCTTCGTTGCATGCTGCCCGGGCACGCTTTAAAGAAGGCATGTTGCAGGACTGTGAATATTTCGATGGCAACGGTTGGAATACTGACCCTTTGCAAACAAATCCGTTGGATGGCATTGATGTCGCAGTGAGTTCACAGTTCAGCGTCTTTCCCTATAAAAATCGCTATATTCTTCTTACACAAGAAAAAGGTATAGGAAAAAACGATATTTATACGTTTGTTTCAGATAACCCGACAGGTCCGTGGACCAACAAAAAGAAAGTTTATTCAACGCCAGAACCCCTATATGACAAGAACCTTTTCGCATACAATGCGATGGCGCATCCACAATATGACGAAAACGGCATGTTGCTGGTAAGTTATTGTCTTAATACTCACCAACCGACGGATAAGGTTTCTGATTATCGTCCTCGTTTTATCAGGATCCCTTATCAGTTGATAGTAGAGAAGTAGCTATCCTGTGGGATGGGGTCATATTTTTTGATTTTCAATATGTTAAAAGATGTTTCAAAGCGGTTTTTTTATGCGAAAAACGGTATTTTTAGATATTGTTTCAAAAAGTGTGTAATGGAAATGATTCAAAACTATAGAACAACATTGATTATTATGCTATCTTTTTTACTAACGTCCTGTGCTACGAAAACCAGCCAGGAAAGCCGGTTGTTGCCTCTTGAAGGCGCTTACAATGTACGCGATTTGGGAGGCTATAAAGCAGCAGACAATAAAACCGTAAAATGGAGAACTGTTTTTCGTTCCGGCGATTTACATCACTTGACTGATGAGGATTTAAACTTCCTGACTTCCATCCCTTTAAAAACCGATATCGATTTCCGTGATTCTGCCGAAATTGCAGCAGCGCCTGATAAAACACCGGTTTCGTTGAAAAAACAAGTATTTCTTACTATTGCTACCGGTAATGTCATTGATTTTACAAAGATAGATTCATCTTCAGTTTCTACTTTGCTGGTTGAAGGGAATAAACATTTTGTAAGAGATAATCAGGGGCAGTACCGGGAATTTTTCCATTTGCTAATGGAGAAGGAAAATGCCCCCTTATTATTTCACTGTTCGGCCGGGAAAGACAGGGCCGGATTTGCAGCAGTTCTTTTCCTTTCCTCGCTGGGAGTAAATCGTGAAACGATTATTCAGGATTATCTTTTGACCAACCAATATCTGAAAGATAAATATAAGCCGATAACGGATTCTATTCCTTATCTGGCTCCGTTGTTTGAAGTCAGACCGGAATATATTCAGGCTGCTTTTGACGTTATTGATAATGAATATGGCGGAATGGAAAATTATTTGACCCAATACCTAGAGGTCGATCTCGGGAAAATGAGAGAAATTTATACCGAATAAATCCGGAGATTAACAGCCTTCGGATTTTCGTAATGTTTTCTGGATCTCAGCTCTTTTTGTATATCGAATTTATCCTTCTCCTTTCGGATTATTGAAATACCGGATAATTTGAATGATTAAGATAATCCATGCCGCAATGCCGATAATCCATACCAGGGTGATGTATTTCAAGAAGAAAAGGCTGAAATATGATCCTAACAGGATACCGATTGCCAGCAGACATATTTTGAATACGCCGAAGTCCGTTGCTGTGAAATGGCGTGCAGCATTTACCAGATTTTTAATCACATTATTCATGATAGCCTTAATTTAAGTTGATTGATCCAATTGATATATAAACAAATACAGTAAGTTAAAGTTTTTGAATTATACAGACTTATTTATATTAGTTGGATTGCTTCCGTAAGGATTCTTCAAAAATAGTTGTTTGTAAGTTATTTCTGTAGGTATTTTTCCTTATAAAAAGTTAAATATATCTGACTTTATTCAATGTTTTGACAATTATTTCCGGAATTTTATATTTTTGTTAATCTTTACCTGCAAATAACCCTGAAATTTTATAATTTATTAATACCAATGAAAAATCAGTTAGAATCGAATCGCAGAGATTTTTTTAAAAAATCAGCATTGGGAGTCCTGGGGACTTTAACTGTACCCGCCTTTATCAGTACGGGGTGTTCTACTCCTAAGAAAGAGGAATTGAAAGAAGTCAGTGTTCCTGAAATACTGAGTTCTGCACCGGATGGTAAACCGCTTAAAGCCGGACTTGTAGGATGTGGTGGACGTGGAACGGGAGCAGCTATTAATTTTATTGATTCCGGGAATGGATTGCAGATAACTGCTCTTGGTGATGTGTTTAAGGAGAAACTGGATAGTTGCCGGGAAACATTAAAAAAGAAGGGACAGGAAATTGCCGATGAAAATTGTTTTGTCGGTTTCGATGCGTATCAGAAAGTGATTGATTCGGGGGTTGATGTGGTATTGTTATGTACACCGCCGGTATTTCGTCCGGATCATTTCGAATATGCCGTAAACAAAGGAAAACATTCTTTTATTGAAAAACCTTGTGCTGTCGATCCTGTAGGAGCCAGGCGGATTATGATTACCGGAAAAAGAGCGGCCCAACAAAATCTCTCGGTCATCAGCGGTACGATTCGCCGGTCACAAAAAGATTGTATAGAAACATATCGTCGTGTGGCCGGTGGTGCCATTGGGGATATTGTATCGGCTCATGTTTCCCGTTTGGGCGGAGGGATGTGGAATAAAAAACGCCGTCCCGAATGGAGTGATATGGAGTATATGTTGCGTAACTGGATCAATTTTTGTTGGACTTCGGGTGACTTGGTGGTAGAGCAATTTGTTCATGAAATTGATATGATGTCGTGGTTTATGGGTGATGTCCATCCAGTGAGAGCGGAAGCGACCGGAGGCAGGCAACGCCGGGTTACCGGAGATATGTTCGATTTTTTTAGCATTGAATATGTATACGAGACAGGTTTACGGACCCACTGTACTTCACGTCAGATTGATGGCTGTGATAGTAACCACCTGATTATGATTTATGGTACAAAAGGTTATACGAATTGTTTCGATACGATTTTCAATCTAGATGGTTCGGTCGCCTGGAAGTACCCTTATCCGAAACCGGAGGATGCAGATCAATCAATGGCGGTACCCGATCCTTACAGACAGGAATTAATTCGTCTGGTGACTGCTATTCGTACCAATAAGCCCATCAATGATAGTGAAAAACATGTACAGTCTACTCTTATTGCTATCATGGGCCGGGAATCTGCTTATACCGGAAAATTTGTGACCTGGGACCAGATTATGGCCTCTACCCAGAAGTTAGGACCAGAAACGTATGCTTTTGGTCCTGTTCCTGAAGTACAAGAAGTGATTCCAGTGGCCGGAACGGCTGCAAGTTAATACCATTTGAACGATGCAACGACGTAATTTTATAAAGAGCACCCTGTTGACTGCGGGTGCATTTTCCATGTCTTCGGTATGGAACGAGATGTATGCCGGAAGTTTGGTTTCCGATTCTCTGCAACAAAAGACTTTTAAAAAATCGGTTATGTGGGGTACCGTGGGTATAAAAGGTTCCGTATTAGATAAATGCAAGGCTGTAAAAGCGGCAGGTTATCAGGGAATTGAACCCAATAGCCACATGGACAGGAAGGAAGTGCTGGCTGCTGTAAAGACCACCGGGCTGGGCATTTCGGATGTGTGTTGTTCCACCCACTGGGGTAAGCCGCTTTCTCATCCTGATGCTGCTATCCGGCAGGAAGGAATGGATGGGATGATCGTTGCTCTGGAAGATGCAAAAGCGTATGGGACGGACGCAGTTTTGCTTGTACCCGGAGTCGTGAATGAATCGGTTACTTATGATGAATGTTGGGATCGCTCCACCGAGTGTGTCAAAAAATTACTTCCGGTAGCAGAAAAACTGAAAGTGAAAATTTGTATTGAAAACGTGTGGAATAATTTTCTATTAAGTCCATTAGAAGCGTGTAAATACGTTGAACAGTTTAAGAGTCCATATATCCGTTTTTATTTTGACTGCGGAAATATATTGATGTATGGCTGGCCCGAACAATGGATCCGGATATTGGGAAACCGGATTGGGCGGATCCATATTAAAGAATTCAGTAAGGAGTTGGCAGAAAAAAATGGCCGGGTATCCGGGTTCAATGTAAAACTGACCGAAGGTAATGTGAATTGGGCCAATGTGATGCGTGAAATCCGCACACATTATACTTCCGAATGGCTGACTACGGAACAGGGAGGTAACCCAACACAGGAAGAATTACAAGACTTGAGTAATCGTTTTGATAAAATTCTACAGTTATAAAACTCGATGCGCTGCATTTCTCCAGTCTGAGGTAATCAATGTCACAAAAATAAACCAAAACTTCCGCTCCGGAACTAAATTTTCGGGTCACCACCCTATTTTCTTGTAAAAATAAAGAGTTTCATAAAACGCATCGGAAATAATATTATTTTCGAAAATAGTGTCATGTACTAAAATTATTTTATAAATGAAATTTCAAATAAAATAATTGTCAAAAAAGAAACGAAAAACCTCATTGTTTACTTGATTTTGAAAGGTTGTTGGAATTATTTTTGTTTCTGTTTTCTAACAAATATTTATTAAAGCAAAATCGGGATAAAATTAAAACAGAACAAAAGAAAAAAGATAAATAACAGCATTGAGCACGGGGGGGCTTCAGACATCAATATACAAAAAGAACTTTCTTCCTAAAAAGGATATATTGTTCCCTTTATATCCAACTTAAATGACTGTATGTGTATATATGCGTTGCGGTATTACACTTGTGAAAGCCCATAGCCGCAAGAAAAACTTTTTTGTGTATAAGTCTGGGTACCCCGTTGTTCAGTTTCTTTTCCGGAATATATTCTGTAAAAAGTAAAGAAGGTATACCTAGGATATTTGCTATAGTTAATAAACTTTGTAGTTAACAAGTTTTTTCTTTCTGGAGATATATTATTAGCCATAATTAATAATTAAACCCGAACATCCATAACGGAACCACATTCCCATATCCGACTTCTATATCATCTTTTACCACAAACGCTTTACCCATTCCTTCAATTTGCTTTTGACCTTTATTTTTTCCCCCGACCTCAAATGTAAAACCATTCACCAAGAAATCGGAGACAGGAGATGAAAATATATTGTTCTTTACCGAAAGTTGATTGAAGAAAAAGGTTTCACGCATATTTCCAATGTCCGGTTTATCCTCTGCAAGAGCATAAATCAGATTAGGATTACTGAGATATACTTTTTCGACCTTTCCTAAAAGTTGGATTCCTTTGGTATGATTCCGAAGTTGTGAAATAATTTGCACTTTCTCCAGATAAAAGAAAAAATCAACAACTTGATTACGATGCACATCAATTTTATCGGCAATTTTTGTAAATATAGGCTTAAACGGCACGCTTTGAGATATGATGTAAAGTAGTTGTTTGATTTTTTTTGATGTTGAGATTGTTAAATTAGCATGAATAGGAATGTCCGTTTCCAAAATAAGTGTGAGAATGTTTTGTAACCTTGCCTCGTAAGAAGGCTCTTTGAAGAAAGGATAATATCCCTTTTTTAAATATTCTTTGAAAAGGGGTAATGGATGCTGAATACCCTGAAGATTAACTCTATTCTGAATAATTTCCTCCAAAGAATAGGCCGATAAAGATAAATCTTGAGACATATTCAGGTATTCCCGAAAAGACATTCCATATAAATGATAAGAAATCGCCCTTCGGCTCAGGTCATCACTGCCCTTATAAATATCCAGAATGGAAGAACCTGTGAATACTATCTGAAGGTCGGGAAAATAATCATACATCATTTTTACCTCTTTAGACCAGTCTTTATACTTATGGATTTCATCAATGAAGAAATGCTTCCCTCCGTTTTTATAAAATGAAGATATCAAGTCAAACAACTTGTTTTCAGCGAAATAAATATCATCGGCACTTACATATAATGTTGTCTGGATATCAAGGTTTAATTTGATATGCTGCAGAATAAGGGTTGTCTTCCCTACTCCCCTTGCTCCGACAATTGCAATTAAACGATTTCGCCAGTCAATTTCTTCATGCAAGTATCGTAAAAATGTGGTACTTGTCTGTTTCAACAGGTTGTGAAATAATTCAAATAATCGTTCCATATTTTACTGTATTTTAGATTATTAGGCAAAGATAATGAAAAATGCTGAATGAAAAGTGCATTTATGAGAACATTTGCACTTTTCGTTCAGCATGACTCAAAAATCTTCATGATGCTACAAGCACTCTTCGTATATTTCAAGGAATATCTTATACAAACCTTCAGCACTGTAAACAGCAGCTCTCTCAGAAGCCTTTACCTAGAAACAGTAATTTTGGTGATGGTAATCAAGTGATCGGTGCACATAAGCAAAAAATCAGGGAGGGAAATCCATTTTGAATCATATTTATTATATGCCTTTAGATTATTAAATGCTTATAAAAAGTAGAAAGTAGGATGATGGACAAAAAAACAGAAAAACCTCCTAAAATCAACGTTTTAGGAGGTTTTGTCATGACCTTTTCGGGTCTTGTCTAACTTGATTTTGACCCCTTAGTGATCCGGGCGGGATTCGAACCCACGACCCACAGCTTAGAAGGCTGTTGCTCTATCCAGCTGAGCTACCGGACCATCCTTATTTTTGCGCCTGCAAAGGTAGGATATTTTTTACATTTTACCAAAAATGTTGGAAAAAAGTGTGAAAACGAAGTGAAAATATTCCGAATAACAAGGAGAATCCTTTATCCCCGGCCTGAAAGAACATATTTTATATTAACTTTGCAACCTTATTAATAAACGACTCTCATGAAATATTTTTTTATTATTGTATTCCTTATTTACACCCTGGTCAATAGTTATATTTTTTACAGGGGATGGCAGGCCCTCCCATCTTCCCCACTCTATCGGATAATCTATATTGCTTTTTGCATAATCGTTTACAGTTCTTTTATTATCGCCATGCTGGGTAGAGCCACTTTACCTCTTGGTATATTGAAAATATTGTATTCCATCGGAACGACCTGGTTGGCCTGTATGTTGTATCTGACTTTATTTTTCCTGCTTACGGATATCGTTCATTTGCTTAACCATTTTTTTCACTTTTTACCGAATAAAATAACAGAAAACGCCACTTTGTTTCACCAAATACAACTCGTTTCTGGAAGTGTCTTAGTCGTAATTTTGCTATTTGTAGGCTATTATCGTTTCTCTCACCCGGTAGTTGAAACATATAACCTGAAAATCAACAAGCATGTCGAAGGTCTAAAACAACTGAAGATTTTAGGCATCAGCGATATACATCTCGGTTTGTCTGTCGATAAAAAGAGATTGAGTAATTACATTGAATGGATTAACCGGCAAAAGCCCGACCTGATTTTAATTGCCGGAGATGTGGTTGATAATCATTTGAGGCCTTTGAATGCTGAGAAAATGTACGAAGAACTCAATCGGTTGGAAGCTCCTTTGGGGATATTTGCCTGTCCGGGAAACCATGAATACATCAGCGGAATGAAGGAAAGCCTGGAATTTTTCCGAAAAACGAACATACAGCTTTTGGCAGACAGCGCTGTTTGTGTCGATCATCGATTCTGGATCATAGGAAGAGATGACAGAAGCCAGCAACATCGAAAAGCATTAAAAGAACTAATATCAGAGACAGATATCACACAACCTCTATTTCTGATGGATCATCAACCGTATCACCTGGAAGAAGCTCAGGAAAACGGTATTGACCTTCAACTATCGGGGCATACTCACGAAGGACAACTCTGGCCTTTTAATCTCCTGGTTCGTAAAATGTACGAATTGGGACACGGATATAAACAAAAAGGGAAAACCCACGTTTATACTTCGTCAGGGCTGGCTCTTTGGGGACCTTCGTTTCGTATAGGAACCCAATCCGAGTTAGTTGTTTTTAATATTCAGTTTGATTAATAAAACAGTTTTCAATGGTATTTTTTCTCCGTTCGTTTTTTGCACAGACTTTGCTGAATACTTATTTTGTATTCCGTATCTGGAAAAGCAGGGAATTACCCCGGTATGCAAAAATACTTTTATCAGGAGTATATGCATCGGAAACAATTCTGTACTTTACCGGCTTGTTTTGTTCCCAGCAAATAACGGTAGAAACGTTCGCGTTGATTCAAAAAATAAACGGAATATGGGTAATTGCCCATGTTTATCTTGGAGGTTTACTTTTATGTTTCGACCTGATATACCTGATCAATAAAAAAAGACGGTTATTCATTCATTTGAAAGATAAAACCATCCGGCGAATAAAGATTTACACGTTTCTCATTTTTTTTCTTTTCATCGGATCACAACTCTATATCGGGTACGAAAACTTTCTGCATCCAAGGGTGAGAACGTTTTCCTATGCTTTTAACAGTCCGCCGGCTCCGGGAGCATTACCCCGGTATCGCTATAAACTGTTGGTGGCTTCCGATCTTCATTTGGGATATATTATTGATAAAAAAGTACTGCAACAATACGTAGAGATAATAAACGCGCAACAAGCTGATATCGTTGTTATCGATGGAGATCTCATCGATTATACCCTGCGTCCTCTTGTTGCCACAAGGATGGATGAAGATTTACGAAAAATCCGGGCACCTAAGGGGGTCTATTTCATTCCCGGAAATCATGAATATAAATTTGACCCGGAAATACGATTAAACTGGATTGCAGGAACAGGTATGACCGTTCTGAAAGACTCGGTAGCCGATATTGACAATGCTCTTTGGCTGATCGGACGTGACGACAGAAAAAATGAAGACCATCGTCTACCCATGGATGAATTGATAAAAAAAGTGGATATCTCCAAGCCTTGCATACTATTTGCCCACCAACCCGGAGATATTCCGGATGCCTGCAGATATGGGATTCCGTTGACTGTATGCGGACATACTCACGGAGGACAGGTTTTTCCCATGAATGTGCTGGGCAGATTACTTTATACAAAAGTATACGGCATGACACAAACGGATCGTTGTAGTTTTTATGTGACTTCCGGCCTGGGACTCTCCGGTTTTCCGTTACGCATCAGCAGTCACTCGGAAATTGTAGTTTTCAATATTGAGATTTATTGAGTATATTTGCAGCCCGTTTGGAGTTATCGGCTTGTATTGATAATGAAAAACAACAATTAGACAATCAATTAACATAAATAATAAACATAAATGATAACGACAGACCAATTACGTGATGTATTGGAGCGCGAGTCCGCGCTGAGGGGGTATCTTTGACATCGATGCGAAGATTATCCAATTGGAAGAAGAAGAATTAAGAACCCAGGCCCCGGGTTTCTGGGAGGATCCCAAACGTGCGGAAGAACAAATGAAGAAAATCCGGGGAATTAAGTCCTGGGTAATCGCTTATAATGAAGTAAAAGCTGCAGGAGAAGAACTTCAACTGGCATTTGATTTCCTGAAAGAAGAACTTATTACGGAAGAGGAAGTGGATACGGCCTACAATCATGTGGTCGAATTACTCGAAAACCTGGAAATGAAAAATATGCTTCGTTCGGAAGAGGATCATCTGGGTGCCGTTTTGAAAATCAATGCCGGAGCAGGAGGCACGGAGGCCCAGGATTGGGCGGAAATGCTTTATCGCATGTACAGCCGCTGGTGTGAAAGTAAAGGATATAAAGTCACTGTTACTAACTGGCTGGATGGGGATGATGCCGGAATCAAAACGGTTACCTTGCAGGTGGAAGGTGATTATGCTTATGGTTACCTGAAAAGTGAAAACGGTGTTCACCGGTTGGTTCGCGTCTCACCTTATAATGCTCAGGGTAAACGGATGACCTCTTTTTCTTCGGTGTACATTGTTCCTTTGGTCGACGATACGATTGAAATCGATGTAAATCCCGGAGACATCACCTGGGATACTTTTCGCTCGAGTGGTGCGGGAGGACAGAATGTAAATAAAGTGGAAACCGGGGTTCGCTTGCATTACAATTATAAGGATCCGGATACTGGTGAAATCAAAGAAATTGTAATTGAGAATACGGAGTCCCGCTCTCAATTCGGAAATAAAGACAATGCGATCCGGTTATTGAAATCCCAACTTTACGAACTGGAACTGGAGCGTCGCCGCAAGGCTTCGGCAAAAATTGAAGCCGGAAAAAAGAAAATCGAATGGGGTTCCCAGATTCGCAGTTATGTATTCGACGACCGTCGGGTGAAAGATCATCGTACCGACTATCAGACATCTAATGTAGGAGCTGTTATGGACGGAGACATCGATAATTTTATCAAGGCTTATCTGATGGAATTTGGAGGTGAAGATTAGATATAATGTTTTTTTGACTGTTATTTGTATAAGTCGAGAAAATTTCATAATTTTGCAGTCGCTTTTAGCAAATAGCTAAGCAGGTCCCTTAGCTCAGTTGGTTAGAGCACCTGACTCATAATCAGGGAGTCGTTGGTTCAAGCCCAACAGGGACCACATTTTTTCGAAAAAAGAGTTGCTTTTTATAGGTAACTCTTTTTTTATTTTCGTATTTCCTCTGTATCGTCAACTATATTCTCAATAGAGAAAGGCGTTGATTCGATAATTTTCATAACTGTCTCTGTACTGTACAGTTTGTATTCAAACTGTGTATAAGGCGCTTGTTTCATCGAGCTTTCCTGCCCAAAAGTTATATTGAGTAAACCTTCGGGAACCATAACCCTATACAGTTCCAGCAGTAGATGATGCGCGTCTTCCTAAAAATAGAGCGTGTTAACTGTAAACACTTTATTGAAACTGTTATCAGGGAAAGGAATATTCATTCCATCGTAGAGCTTGAAATCTATCTGATTGTTTCCGGTAAGTTGATGATTGATACGGCAGGCTTCCTCGTACATCAACGTAGAAGTTTCAAGCCCGGTAAAATGTATGTTTTTTCGCTCTATTTGTGAACAGTGCAGACGATATTGTAAAATGAATGCCTTCAGTACAACATCTGTTCCTGAAGGCATTTAAATTTTACAAGGTAATTGGAGTGGTTTATTTGATATGCTGTTTCATCAGTTTTATATCCTTCAACCAATCTTCAATATCACGTTCGTGTTCTAACTCATCAGATAGAATTTGAACAGCA
>JAVBKV010000032.1:0-41840 GCA_031553885.1 Bacteroidales bacterium | reverse complement strand
ACACTCACATTACACATCCCTGTGATGCGACCGACTTCCTCGGATGTGCGACCTTCAGCTTTGAGTAGTATGCTTTGGCAACGCATCCGGAAACAGTGGCTTGCGCCTTGTTTTAATCCCAATTCCAACGCTTGGCGCTGTGCTGATGTTAGAACTGGAGTATTAACTCGTCCCATAATGGGTGCAAAGGTAATAAATAATAGAAACTAATTTATATCACGTACTTAATACCAATTATTTTCCTTTTAACTTAAAGGATCTTTTTCAAACCAATATTAACTTTTAGGTTTTTGCGTATATAAAATGACCTTTTTTCCGCCAACCAGAGTAGTAGCAAACAGATAAAATGATCCTCCATCCTTCAATTTCATTTTTTTCCGGATTTCATCTACGCTCAAAGGAAAGTTACGAACAGAGATATGAGCACGATCCAGTCCGCTCAATACACCTTTCATTTCTTTTTTATTCAAGGAAGATACAGAAAGAATTTCAAAAACCCGTCCGGGAAAATCGGGAAGAAGTCCATCTGAAGTATAAAGATGACTGTCCGGGTGTAATTTTTGAAGACCATAACGAAAAGCGACGGTTTTATATGCTCCGGCTTTAAGTAGAGAAACATTCGGTTCATAGAGATACTTCTTCAACTCAGAAGTATATGCTGTCCGGACATATTTTTCCTCTTCTTTTCGAAAAACAAAAGACTGAGGTTGTCCCTTTGAGGGAAAATTAATACAAGTCACGAGCGGATCGCCTTCCCACCCTTTTTTCATTAGAAAAAGTAATTCCTTGCATTCATTTTCCACACTCACCACATGCACCTCACTCGTTTCCGGAAGGGAACGAAATGCTGATGCAATATCCAGCATGGGAGATAACTTAACACAGACACAGCCTGACTTTTCCAGCAACAAATCTTTAACAGCGCTTACATCCGGCTCACAATCGGCAATAGAAATTAGTTTCTTCCCAGTAACGGAACGCCGGGCAGGATCGAGGAAAAGACAATCGACCGGAGTCATTTGCATCAGGAAAGACAAAGCATCTTCATTAAAAACCCGGACATGATTTAAACCCAACTGCTGAAAATTATGTCGGGCGGTTTCACACAAACCAGCTTGACGTTCCACATAATAAGCAAGTTCAAACCGGGAAGATATAAATGCAGTATCGACCCCAAAACCACCGGTCAGATCGGCAAAGGAACGACCGGAAAACAGAGTCGACTTATATCGGGCAGTCATTTCGGAGGAACATTGTTCTACAGATAAGGGAGGAGGATAAACCAATCCGGCGGTGGAATGCCAGGAAGGAATCTTGTGCTCGACAGCCTGTCTTCCGGCAATCTGCGTCAAAGCAGCAGCCAAATCGACATCCGGAGGACCTTTTACTCCGTATTTCAGTGCCAGTTGCCTGACATCCTCCGAATGGTACCGGTTTATGAATTGAAGAGTCGCTTCCGAAAACATTTCAACCCAGACTGATGCGTACGGATTCGATATTTCCTTTGAGAAAAACAGAAGCCATACCGGAGAATTTATTCTCGGCTTCAGTAGTAAAAAAACGGCAGGTACCATTTTTTGAACAACAAGCATCCATTTCCGGATGCCGGAGGAGATAGTCTTTCAAACTATCTGCCACATAGCCTCCCTGTGATAATAATTGAATGGAGTTCGGAAGGAATGAACAGATCTTATTTTCCAGCAAAGGATAATGAGTACAACCCAGGATAAGGGTATCGATCTGCGGATCCCGCTCCAGGATACGATCCAGATGCTGACGGACAAAATAATCTGCACCGGGACGGTCGTATTCTCCGTTTTCTACCAAAGGCACCCACATCGGACAAGCCTCTCCGGTAACAACAACATCGGGAAATAACTTATGGATTTCAATGGAGTAGGATTCGGAAGCAATCGTTCCGGGAGTCCCAAGGACCCCCACATGACGGGTACGGGTCAAAGCACCCACGCTTTCCACCGTCGGACGAATAACCCCCAGCACCCTTCGCCGGGAATCGATCCGGGGAAGATCATTTTGTTGTATATTTCTCAAGGCTTTGGCAGAAGCCGTATTGCAGGCTAAAATAACCAGGGAGCAACCTTCTTCAAACAGCCGGATTACCGCCTGCAGAGTAAATTCGTAAACTACTTCAAAAGATCGTACTCCATAAGGAGAACGTGCATTGTCACCCAGGTACAAAAAATCATATTCCGGCAGGCGGTCACGAAACTTTTCCAGAATCGTCAATCCTCCATAACCAGAATCAAAAACACCTATCGGACCAGAAGAGTTCATAAATTGAGAATTGAGAATTGAGAATTGAGAATGATGAAATATACAGTCATTCTCAATTCTCAATTCTCAATTATTAAAATACTATTTAAGCCCCAGTTTCTTTCTCACCAACGGAGTAGCATCCGGACTTTTAGTAGAAGTATAAACAAGCACGCCTGATACTGAATCAATGATGTAAGCAAAACCATTTTCTTCACCTACAGCAGTCAACGCATCACGAACCTTTTTTTCAATCGGAGCCAACAAATCCTGTTGTAATTTCTCAATAGTCTGGCCTGCCTGTTGTCTCAATGCAGTTGCCCGCTCATTCAAATCTGCCAGTTCTTGTTGTCTGCGTATTTTTATGCTTTCGATCAACGTGTCCTGTTGGCTTTGAAAAGCTACAAATTTTTTATTAAATTCTTCTTCCAATATTTTCAATTCCGCTTCAAAAGCACTTGCCTGCTTTCTTACCGAATCCTGCAAAGCCAATGTTTCCGGCATGGCCATGATAACTTCCTGTGAGTTAAAATAAGCAATTTTCTGAGCGGCTTCCTGAGCAAACATACCTGCAGGTACGAGCAACAAAGCAAATAATACGATTTTCTTAAACATAAATTATTAAATTAATAGTTTTTATTCATTAATTAAAGCAGCAAATATAGATATTTATTTTGAATATCCGAGTTTTGCCAATACCTCATCACTGATATCAATCTTAGGGGAAGCAAAAATAACAATACTCATTGACGAAGCCCTATCTATAATCATGTGGTATCCCTTTGCTTCGGAAATCTCCTTGAGTGCATTAAAAATCTCGTCCTGAATCGGCTTGACCAGGCTTTCCCTTTTTTTAAACAACTCACCATCAACTCCGAAATACTTTCGTTTCAGATCCTGAGCCGCCTGTTCTTTAGCTACAATCTCAGCTTCCTTTTTGGTTTTCATTTCCGGAGAAAGGAAGACCAAGTCAGCCTGATAACTCTTATACAAATTCTGTGCCTCTTGTTGCAAGGTTTCTACCTCAGCCTGCCATTTTTTTGAAATATTATTCAACTGTTCGTTCGCCATCTCATAAGCAGGTATATTCTTCAGGATATACTCCATATCAATCAATGCAAACTTCTGAGCATGAGTACTCGCAACACCTAAAGTCAACAAAAGCAATAATCCGATTATCTTTTTCATATTTTTTCGATTTTGAATGTTAAACTTACTCAAACAATCGCTTCAATTTTTAACTTTTAATTCTTAACTCTTTAGAACTCTTGTCCCAATACAAAGTGGAACTGAGATCCGGAAATAGAACTGCTACGGGTAGCCCTGTCAAATCCATATCCCCAGTCGATACCCATCATACCGACCATCGGCAGGAAAATACGCACACCGAATCCCGCAGAGCGCTTCAAACCGAACGGAGAAAAGGTTTTGATATCATTCCAGGCATTACCTGCTTCTATAAATGCCAATCCATAAATTGTAGAACTGGGTTCCAGCAAGAAAGGATAACGCAGTTCTAATGCCATACGGGAATAAGCATAACCTTCGCTACCGTAAGGGGTCAACGAACCGTTTTCATACCCCCGCAGACCAACAGTTTCTGTGGCATACGTACTGGAGTAACCGGTCATACCGTCTCCTCCCATGTAGAAGGTTCCGAAAGGCGAACGTTTATTTGAATCGTATGAACCCACAAATCCGTATTCAATCCGGCTCATCAATACTGGGGTACGCTTCACTTTTTCTTTGTTAGCCAACGGGATATAAATTTTTCCTTTGAATTTCCATTTGTGATACTCGATCCACTCATATTTAGATCCATCCGTATTACTGAGGTTAGCATAATCCACACCGTCCCACAAGGAATAGGGAGGTGTAGCAGCTACCGACAGGGAGAACTGAGATCCTTCACGGGTATACAACGGATTATCGATCGAATTACGCGACAGAGTTAATCCCAACGAAATATCATTGCAATTACCGTTCTGCACAATAAAATAGTTCCAGTTTTTCAACATGTATTTCTGGAATGCAACTTCTCCCATCAGGCTGAAATAATTATCCGGCCAGGACAAGCGCTTTCCGTAACCAAGCGAGAGTCCGAAGATCTTCATCGATTCGTTATCGTTGTATGTAATATAGGAACTACTGTTACCGTAACCACTATAACCATATCCGGATCCATAATAAGAATACGGATTACTATAATAATTGTTGTAATAACGGCTTTCTACTCCGGTCTGAATCATGTAATAAGCACCAAGGGAAAGAGAATTCGGACGTTTGCCCCCGAACCACGGATCCAGGAACGAGATACTGTAAGACTGGTAATAGCGTCCGTTGGTCTGTCCGCTTAAGGTCAATGTTTGTCCGTCTCCCTGAGGAATCACTCCTTTGTAAGTACTGGGGTGTATCAGGTTCTGAAAAGAGAAGTTGGTAAACTTCAGGCTCAACCGTCCGATCACCCCGGTTTGTCCCCAACCGGCAGAAAATTCCACCTGGTCGTTTGCTTTGGATGTCAGTCCGAAATTAATATCAACGGTCGCTGTTTCCGCATTGGGAATAGGCTGCAGATCCATGTTCTCCGGATCGAAATGACCCATTTGAGCAATCTCGCGGGCTGAACGCATCAATACCTCTTTACTGAACAACTGACCAGGCTTAACCATCAATTCGCGACGGATGATATCTTCATACAGACGATCGTTTCCGGTAATGGTTACTTTATTAATAGTAGCCTGAATACCTTCGGTCAACCGGATTTCAACATCTACTGAATCTTTACCCTCATAGGTTTCCACCGGATACATGTATGAAAAGATATAACCGTTGTTGGAATACAGGTTAGACACTGCATCTTCATCGGTAGTCAGCCGTTCATTTAATTTTTTCTGATTGTAAACATCTCCCGGCTTCATGGACAACACGTTGGAAAGCAGTTCCGAAGGATACAGCGTATTCCCTACCCAGCGAATATCCCGGATGAAATATTTTTCACCCTCCTCTACTTTCAGGTAGATACTGATATGCTTATCGTCGTAAGGAGCCACACTGTCGGAAACAATAATCGCATCCCGGTAACCCAATTCGTAATATTTCTGAATAATGTTTTCCAGGTCATTTTCATATTCTTCCCGGACAAATTTCTTGGTACTGAACAATTCCCGCCAACTGAGTTTGAAACGCTTTTTCAGGTCGAAACCTTCATTGGTTTTCTTCATAGCCAGTTTCAGCTTGTAATCCGAAACTTGTTCATTTCCTTCAATAACGATTTCGTGTACTTTGGTTTTTTCGTTCTTGTCGATATCTACTGTTACAATAACCTTCCCTTCGCTGGACTGATCTTCTTCCTGCTTGATATTGATTTCCGCATTACTGAAGCCTTTTTCATCAAAATAATCTTTAGCTCGCTTCTTGGCCCGGTTAACCAGATTGGGAGTCACCTGTGAGCCTTTCCGGATACCCACTTTCATTTCAAGGTCTTCTCTCTCCCCTTTCTTTACACCGACAATTTTCACATCCGAAATAATCGGCCTCGGCTTCAGTGCGATCTCCAACCACACACTATCTTCCCTCATCTTCGTCGCCATGATCTTTACATCCGAAAAAAGCCCGTGTTTCCAATACAGTTTCACTGCATTCGTGATTTCATCTCCGGGAACACCGACACGATCTCCTATGGAAAGTCCGGATATACCGATCAGGACAAAATCTTCATACCCGTATCGTTCCACTCCGGACACTTTTATTCCGGCGATGACATATTTTCGTTTATCATTGATCGAATAGGATATGGATGGTATTTCATCCTGAGAATCGACAACCGTACTCGTAGAGATGGAATCTGTTTTCTCCTGGGCAGGCAAAGCATTTCCGATACAAGCCAACAGGCAAAAAAGTAGAAGTTTTTTGTACATATTTATTTTTCCGTATTGCTTTTAGTTTTTAGTTGTACCTGTGCTCCGGTTTTACCGAAACGGCGCTCCCTGTTCTGATAATCCAAAATAGCGGCATACAAGTTTTCCTCCCTGAATTCGGGCCAGTATGCATCTGTGAAGTAAAGTTCAGAATAGGATAACTGCCACATTAGGTAATTGCTGATCCTGTATTCTCCTCCGGTTCTGATCAGGAGGTCAGGGTCAGGTATATTTTTAGTTGTCAGATGGTCGGAAATCAACTCCTCATTGATTTGCGAGACATCCAGGCATCCGTTTTTCACTTCATTAGCAATCGAACGTACCGCCTCTGTTATCTCCCAACGGGATGAATAACTAAGCGCTAAAATTAAGGTCAAGCCGGTATTTCCACTGGTTTCCTTCAGGCAGCTTTCCAGATTCTCACGGGTTTCCTTTGGTAAACGGGAAACATCTCCAATCATTCCGAGACGAACGTTATTCGCCATCAGATCCGGAGTTTCCCGCTGAATAGCAGTCACCATC
Organism: Bacteroidales bacterium; assembly: GCA_031553885.1. Classification (GTDB taxonomy): domain Bacteria; phylum Bacteroidota; class Bacteroidia; order Bacteroidales; family Azobacteroidaceae; genus JAVBKV01. The sequence continues at coordinate 35,127 of JAVBKV010000032.1, read as the reverse complement.
AAGGCCATCAGAGCGTCTACCTCCTCCCTGGGACGATTCCAGTTTTCCGTGGAAAATGTATAAACCGTCAGGTAACGGATACCCATATCACCGGCAGCCTCCACAATCTTCCGGACAGATACTACTCCCTCCTGGTGCCCGTAAAAACGTTCTTTCCCGTTTTTCTGAGCCCAGCGTCCGTTTCCGTCCATAATAACTGCAATATGAACCGGCAATCGCGACCGATCTATTTTATCTTTCAACGACATGCTATGCTGTTAGAACATATATCATCCTGCCTTACATTATTCGTTGGAACATTTCCGGTCGTTGGGACCAAAGTCCCACGTAACGGAAAACATCAGAAGCGTATACCAGTCCTTATTCTTGAACATTCCGCTATCCATTTTGTAAGGGTTGTCCAGATTAAATCCCTTGGAATTCGGAGCATCGAAGCCATCACTGAACAACCTTCGAACCGAATATTCCAAACCTAAATTTACTCTGTTTTTTATTTTATATTTAACCCCTGCTCCCAGGGGCATATTGATTCCGAAAAATGTCTGATTATCGCCGGGAGCAACCGTTATACCCAACCCTGCCAGCAGGTAAGGTGCAATACGGCTTGTATTCAGATAAGCAAACTTATCGCTGTAAGGCAGAAAGTTAAACTCCATCTGACCTCCCAGATCGAAAAAAGTACGATCAAAAGAGGTTTGAGCTCCCCCGGGGAACACGTTTTTCGTATTTTTAGTATCTCCGCTCACCTTCCCCATCAGCAAATCGGCTTTAAAGGCCCAGCGAAAATTATAATTCTTCCGGAATACAGCTCCTGCCGAAGGATTCCATCCCTGAAAAAAGGAGTTCGGATTAGCATCTCCCATATACATGGACATTCCGGCCATTCCTCCTATTTCATATTTATATTCCTGTGCAACCGCTGTTGCCCCGGTAAGTAAAATCCAGACCGACAAAATCCCGACACATGCGGATTTATATGACCACGAAGCTTTTTTCATAAAAAACACATTGTATTACTTTTCTTTATGAAAACGCTAAAAGTCGCTCAAAATTATATTACTTATCCGTTTTCTGTATTTGTTATCTGAAAGTCTTCTTATTCTGGAATCCTTTCCAAATATCATTCAATGCATTGGGATTACGACCTCCCACTATGTAAAAATACATTCCGGTACCATCCATCACCAGGGATGACTGATAACGCATGGGATAATCAGCTGGAAACTCATATTTTGCAGGTTTCTGACGCCAGGTAGTTCCTCCGTCGATTGAACAATAAATGGATTTATTGTATACTCCATTTTCCAGCAAGCCGTTCATCAGGTAAATTTCATCCCCATATAAGAAGGCATTCGCCCCGCTCATAACCGGGAATAATCCCTGTTTTTCATCCGTCAGCTTACCCCAATACAAGCCATCCAGCGTCGACCAGACTGCACTTTTTGCCTCCCCGGAAACCGAAATTCCACCCACAATCGTAACCCGTTGCTTCAACATAGAAACCATATTGATAGTGGAATAATCTTTTACAGGAAAATCCTCAGGAACCTCAGATCCATAAACGAAAGAAGTAAGGTTAGGAGTAAATGCGTACACCCTTTTTCCTTCTTTTTCAACGATTAATGTCAGGCCCTCGACCTGTGTGGAACTCGCATTCAGGTAACCCAGCACAGCTTTTACCGGATACTCGGTTGCTACCTTCTGCCAACTGATGGCATTCGATGAAAAATACAACCCTCCGTCGGATGAAGACACATACAACCCTTTACTGCTCTGCTGCATTCCTCTCAGCTCAACCGTTCCCGGAAGACCTGTCAACGATGCCGAAGTCCAGGAAATCAGATCAGTAGATTGGTTCAGTGAAACGATAGATCCCTTCTTTGAATAATTATAATACAAACCACCGTACAAAATGGATTTTGTTTCATCGGCATTCAAGAAAGCCAGGTCATGATTCACCTGCCTGTACTGCATGGAATCCGGATCTACCTGGTGTATATTCAGGTTCATCCAGTAATATTTGGTGGTTAGTCCATCCATTGCAAAGACTTTGAAACGAACAGGTTTGGAGACATCAAGCGAATCTCCGGGAGACACCCAAGTCGAGTCACCATTAGCGACGTCAGTCACATTCAACACATTACGATATGGCGCATCGCTTTCATAGGTAACGATTACTTTTTCATAAATATCGGTACCAAAAGCCATGGAGTCGTGGTTATATATCAAACCGCTGAGTTGATCGATGGAAAACACGACGCTATCCAATGCTGGAATGGAATCATGGGAAAGTTTAAAAGAGAGGATTTCCGCATCGGTCGATAAAATATATTCATCCGCATCGCTATTTTTCAGACAGGAAGCGAGTAAAGACAAGCACAACGTACAACAAAGAATGTAAAATCCGTTTCTTAAATTCATTCGAATAAAGTTATAGAAAACATGTTATTGGCTGCAAAAGTAGAAACATTTTTGACTAAATCCGCTATATTAACCAATATTTATAAATTTTTAGGGGTTAAACTCGTTCTTATATATGGAAACTATGGAATTTTCACATTTATGAACACTCCGTAACTTTCCGGAAAGCCTGGGCGCCCTTACTCCAGCGCCCAATGAAATAAAAGCAACTTCGATCTGCGCTTCATCCCACAGACCTTCTTGTATAAAATTAGTTAACAAAGCAGCCCCTCCTTCCACAATCAGGGACTGAATACCTTGCTCCTTCAATTCATTCAGTTGCTGGTAAAGTGTTTTCCGGCTGTCGGCAATCAACCGCAGGGGATCGTTGCCCGACCAGTAACGCACATTCAACTGGGGATTATCCAGCATCTCAGTACGTTTCCCCACCATAATCGCACTCTCCTCCGCACGCATCTTATGAACAGCCATACGAGTAAAAACATTCGAAAACCGAACCGCATTCTGACCGTCTCCAGGCTCCCTGAACCGATCCAGAAAGCCATCGGAAGATTGCGCCCATTTCAGAAAAATGTAAGGCCTGCCCTTCCGGAAAAAAGTCAGAAATCGCTTATTCAATTCTTCGCAGTCCTCCCGTAAAAAGCCACAAACAACTTCGACCCCGGCGTCCTGCAACATGCGGATTCCCCTTCCCGCTACTTCCGGAAAGGGATCTTCATGTCCGATCACGACGCGGGAAATTTGCTTATCAATAATCAATTTTGCACAAGGAGGTGTTTTACCGTAGTGCGAACAAGGCTCCAAGTTGACATACAAGGTCGACTCCCGGAGCAACTGCTCATCCTTAACGGAAGCTACCGCATGAACCTCTGCATGAGGCCCTCCGCAACAACGATGGAAACCTTCCCCGATAATCCGTCCATTATACACCAATACGGCACCTACCATAGGATTAGGTGCCGTAAATCCTTTTCCGTATTCTGCCAGTTGAAGGCAGCGTAACATGTATTTTTCTTCAGGAATCAACATCTCCAGCCGGTTTACGCTTTGATTTCTTAATTCTTTCGTCTACTTTTGCCGGAAAACAAACCTTATGCAGGAAAGCATCCGTTACATCCGGGAACAGTTAACTCCATTTTATCCGTTGCATGAAATTCAATCCTTTACGCATTGGATCCTGGAATCGGCCTGCTGCATCAGCAGACAGGATATCCGGCTCGGCAAAGATAAACAATTATCGGAAAATGAGCATACCAGGATTCAGGAGATTGTCTCCGAACTGAAGAAATACAGGCCCATCCAATACATCCTGGGAAAGACAGAATTTTATGGATTGACTTTTGAAGTGAACGAAAATGTGCTGATCCCTCGACCGGAAACAGAAGAACTGGTCGACCGGATCATCCGGGACATCCGCAGCCTGACACCACAGGAGAAAAAAAACCGCTCATCCCGGCTTCAGATTTTAGATATCGGAACCGGCAGCGGATGCATTGCCGTCAGCCTTGCCCACCACCTTCCGGAGGCTTCTGTCTATGCCATCGATGTTTCTGACGATGCATTATCGGTAGCCCGGAAAAATGCCGCTCTCAACCAGACTGAGGTTTCTTTTTTCCGCCAGGATATCTTCCAACCGTTTCCCCCCGGAATTTTTCCGGCACAATGGGATCTTATTGTCAGCAATCCTCCTTATGTCACTCCGGAAGAAAAAAAATTCATGGAAGCTAATGTTTTGAATTATGAGCCACATGTCGCCTTATTCGTCCCTGAAGAACACCCTCTGTTGTTTTACGAAACGATTGCCGAAGCCGGACTCTCCCTGTTGAAACCGGGAGGATATCTTTATTTTGAGGTAAGCTCGCTTCATGGAAAAGAAACCGCCCGGATGCTGGGAAATAAGGGATACAAGAACATCATGCTACAGAAAGATATTTCCGGGAAAGACCGGATGATTAAGGCTTCACTATGAAAACAATATCACCCGAACAAGCCCTGCACCGGTTAGCTGCTTATTGCAGCCGTTCAGAAAGGTGTGTGTACGATGTAAAGCAAAAGCTCATCCGCTGGGAAATTCCGGCAGAACAACACATGGAAATTATCCGCCGCCTGCAAAAAGAACGATTCATCGATGAATCCCGTTTTTGCCGGGCATTTGTAAACGACAAAAGTAAGTACGGGAAATGGGGACCTCATAAAATCAACTATGAGCTAAGAAAAAAACAAATTCCGGACGAGCTCATCCGGGAAGCGCTGGCAGCCCTTGTTCCGGACGAGAGCCGGGAACAGCTGGTACAAGTATTGAAATCCAAATACAAAACGGTTAAAGGGAAAAACGGATTCGAAATCAGGCAGAAGCTCATCCGTTTTGCCGCCGGACGGGGTTTCTCATTGGACGAAATTGAAAAGGCTCTGGATGCGATCGGTTTGGAATAATCAAAAAAAAATATTAATTTTACGATATTATTAACCACAAATTCCCCCAGGCTGACGCCTGGAGCTATGAAAATTTCGGTGCTGACGCACCACCTGATAGTTTGGGTATATTCATTTTTTAGCGTTATTTTTATGATAAAGCGTTATTTCAAAAAAATCAAAACCTTGTTCAATCATTTTTTGTCTTTATTTTACCCGAAACTTTGTGTAGTCTGCCAAGCGCCCTTGACTATAAACGAAGATTATTGCTGCCTGCACTGCCTACTGCGATTGCCCCGAACCAATTACCACCGTTGTCCCGACAATTCCGCATCGGATAAATTCCTGGGAAAAGTTCCGCTGCAAAAAGTGAGTTCATACTTATTTTACAACAAAGGGGGTATCTGTCAACAACTGGTTGCGGAAATCAAATACAAAGGAAACCGGCAATTCGGCGAATGGATGGGAACTTACCTGGCTAAAGACATGCAGGCTTCCGGTTTTTTTCAGGATGTCGATTACATAGTTCCGGTTCCGCTACACAAGAAAAAACAAAAAGCGAGGGGATTTAATCAATCCGAAGCATTGGCTATCGGAATCGCCTCTGTAACAGGAATACCCATAGACACGTCCTCTTTGTACCGGAAAATCGCTAATCCGACCCAAACCCGGAAAAGCATTTATGAACGCTGGTTAAACACAACATCGGTTTTCGGCTTAAAAAATAAAGAAATGATTACCGACAAGCACATTTTACTGATTGACGATGTACTTACCACAGGCTCAACATTAGAAGCCTGCGTCCACTGCCTGTTAACCTGCCCGGGAACTACAGTCAGCATTTTAACTCTCGCGATTGCCCAATAATGAAATTGAGCGTCAGCCTCTCCCCCCGCTGGAGGCAGGGGGGAGGAGGTTAGTACAGTACCACATAGCAATCGTACAATAAACCGCGTAAAACGTACAATACTTCCTAAAAAGTAACCTTTTTGTAGTGCAGTTCTCATTTCAATTCATTACTTTTGTCGGAAAAACGTAAATTTAATCAATTCATAATCCTGTATAGATGAAAACACTGGAACAAATTTTAGCAGAAAAATTACTTAAAATCAAAGCTATCAAACTTCAACCGGCCAATCCGTTTACCTGGGCGTCCGGATGGAAATCCCCTATATACTGCGATAACCGGAAAACCCTTTCTTATCCGGCAATCCGGAATTTTATCAAACTGGAATTATCCCGGACCATCCTGGAAAAATATGATAATGTAGATGCCATTGCAGGTGTGGCTACCGGAGCCATTGCACAAGGCGCTATGGTTGCGGAAGAACTGAATTTACCATTCGTTTACATCCGTGCAACGCCTAAAGATCATGGACTGGAAAACCTGATTGAAGGTGATCTGAAACCCGGATCCAAGGTTGTTGTAATCGAAGACCTGATTTCCACCGGAGGAAGTAGCCTGAAAGCAGTCGAAGCGGTACGTAATGCCGGTTGCGACGTTGTCGGAATGGTGGCCATATTTACCTATGGATTCCCTATCGCTGCCAGTAAATTCAAGGATGCAAAAGTTAATCTGACCACGCTCTGCAATTATGACGCAGTCCTGGATGAAGCGCTGAAAACCGATTACATTGACGAATCGGAAATAAAAACGCTTCAGGAATGGAGAAAAAATCCGGAAAAATGGAATCCTAAATAAATCAACTCATGACAGAATTTATTAGTGAAATAAAAGCAATTCCTCACGGCGAACAAAAAATATTCGAAGTCCTGTCAGATCTGAATAACCTGGAGCGTCTAAAAGACAGAATTCCCCAGGATAAGATCAGGGATTTTTCTTTTGATAAGGATTCCTGTACCTTTTCCGTAGATCCGGTGGGAAAAGTTAAATTTTCGATTGTGGAAAGGGAGCCTAACAAAACCATCAAATTTATGGCCGACGGAGCCCCTATCGAGGTCAATATGTGGATTCAACTCAAACAGGTGGAAGATAACGACACCCGGATGAAACTGACAGTAAAAGCTCAATTGAATCCATTTCTCAAACCTATGCTATCCAAACCCTTACAAGACGGGATCAATAAAATTGCCGACATCCTGGCTGTGATACCTTACAACGAAATCAAGGAATGAAGCTCTGGCAAAAAAACATTCAGGTAGATAAAGCCGTAGAAAAATTCACGGTCGGGAAAGACAGGGAAATGGATCTATACCTGGCCAGGCATGATGTAGCAGGATCTATGGCTCATATCACCATGCTGAAAAGCATCGGGTTGTTAACGACAGAAGAACTTGACATCCTGCTCGCCGAACTTAGAAAGATCTACGACTTAGCCGAATCCGGAGACTTCGTTATCGAAGAAGGCGTGGAAGATGTACATTCCCAGGTGGAACTGATGTTGACACGCCAATTGGGGGATGTTGGAAAAAAAATACACAGCGGACGTTCCCGCAACGATCAGGTACTTTTGGATATCAAGCTTTTTACCCGGGATGCAATCCGGGATATTGTAGAAAAAGTTTCTTCCCTGATCGATGTCTTACTTACTCAAAGCAACCGGTACAAGGATGTCCTGCTACCTGGATATACCCATTTACAAATTGCCATGCCGTCTTCTTTCGGGTTGTGGTTCGGAGCATACGCGGAAGGACTGGTCGACGACCTGCAACTGATGCTTGCTGCTTACAAAGTCTGTAATCGTAATCCCCTGGGATCTGCGGCGGGATATGGATCGTCATTTCCCCTCAAACGGCAGATGACAACAGACCTGCTTGGCTTTGATTCCATGAACTACAATGTCGTTTACGCCCCGATGGGACGCGGCAAAATGGAACGTACCACCGGATTTGCATTGGCCGGAATCGCAGCAACGCTATCCAAATTAGCTTTTGATGCCTGCCTGTACAACAGCCAGAATTTCGGGTTTATCAAGCTGCCGGACGAATTTACCACCGGCTCAAGCATTATGCCGCACAAGAAAAATCCGGATGTTTTCGAACTGACCCGGGCGAAATGCAACCTGATCCAATGTATTCCGCAACAAATCACACTTATTACAAACAATCTGCCTTCCGGATATTTCCGTGATTTACAGATCATCAAAGAAGTGTTCCTGCCTGCTTTCGGCGAGCTATCCGACTGTCTGGATATGGTAATCCTGATGATGCAGGAAATCAAAGTCAATGAAAATATCCTGAATGACGAGAAATACAATCTGCTTTTTAGTGTTGAAAAGGTAAACGAACTGGTATTGCAGGGCATGCCTTTCCGGGACGCTTACAAAAAAGTAGGGCTGGAAATCGAAGCCGGGATTTTTTCTTCGGAAAAACAAGTACATCACACACATGAAGGAAGCATCGGCAACCTGTGTAATGAAGAAATAGAAGCATTGAAGCAACAGATTATGAGCAGCTTTCGTTTTGAGAATACCCGGAAAGCCATGCTTCGTTTACTTGGAAAGTAATCACTAATCATACTATTATGAAATCGGTTGATCGTCGTACTTTTATTAAAACGGCTACTGCCGGATTAGCCATGTTGGGAGTCACAGGAAATCTTCCTGCATCCAACAATCCTGTAATAAAAAACAAATTACCACGTTGGAGAGGATTTAATATCCTGGACTTTTTTTCGCCTCAGCCGTATAAAGTTAAAGGTTTGTCAGACAAAATTACGACAGAACTGGATTTTCAATGGATGGCAGACTGGGGATTCAATTTTGTCCGTATACCGATCGCATACCCTTCCTACCTGAACTACGATCCGGCCTGTGGCAGAGACATAAAACCCGAAGAAACAATCGATTTCAGAGAAGAAGCTGTCGAGGCTATTGAAAAATTAGTCTATGCAGCCAATAAATACAACTTGCATGTGAGCCTGAATCTGCATCGCGCTCCGGGATTCTGTATCAATGCCGGTTTTCACGAACCATTCAACTTATGGAAGGACGAAGCTGCCCAACAGGCATTTTACACTCATTGGGATTTATGGGCAAAACGGTTCAGGCACATACCCCGTAGTTTACTGAGTTTTGACTTAGTGAACGAACCCTGTTACAAGGAAGACATGAATGACCAGCACGGAAAATCCACAGCAATTCCCGGAGAAATATACCGGAAAGTCGCCATCGGATGCCTGAACGTCATTCACCGTCAGACACCTGACCGGATCGTCGTAGCTGATGGCAACCATGGAGGTTCACAGGTCATTCCGGAACTGACTGACCTGGAAATCGGACAAAGCTGTCGCGGGTATTATCCGCATTATGTTTCACACTACCGGGCAGGATGGGTATGGAAAAACCCGGATGATGCTCCGGTTCCGGTTTGGCCGGGTACAATAGACAACATAGAATTTAACCGGCAATCGCTTGAAAAATTCTATCAACCCTGGATCGACCTGGTCAACCAGGGTGTAGGCGTCCACTGCGGTGAATGCGGATGCTACAATCAAACCCCGCATCCTGTTTTCTTAGCTTGGTTCAACGATCAGTTAGATATACTTACAAGTCATAACATCGGTTGGGGACTCTGGAATTTCAAGGGAGACTTCGGCCTGCTGAACTCAGGAAGAAAAGATGTGGATTACCAAGACTGGTACGGACAAAAGCTGGATCGTAAATTACTGACTTTACTCCAAAAATACTAACTCTACGATTGCATGGAAGAACTTTTTCCTTTGGTAGATGAAAACGGACAGGTTACCGGAAAAGCAAGCCGGATTACCTGCCACAATGGTTCCAAATTACTGCATCCGGTCATTCACCTGCATGTTTTCAACTCAAAAGGTGAATTATTCCTGCAAAAACGAGCCGACAATAAAGACATTCAACCCGGGAAATGGGATACTTCGGTCGGAGGACACATCGAATTCGGAGAATCGGTAGAAGAAGCGTTGCGCCGGGAAGCCAGGGAAGAACTCGGCATACAGGATTTCATGCCGGTTTTTCTGCATAAATACATTTTCGAGTCCGAAATTGAGAAAGAACTGGTATACAGTTATAAAACTATTTACGAAGGGACTTTTCAGATCGACCCTAAAGAATTGTCCGACGGGCGGTTCTGGTCTCCGGAATCTATCCGGGAAAACATGGGTAAAGGGATATTCACACCTAATTTTGAGAATGAACTCCGGCTGATCCGTCTGATTTAACTTTTTTTATATACCATACCGACCTTTCAGAACGTTATTATACTAATATGAAATATAGTTTTTGTGGGAACAGTGGCTTGCAGTTGCCCCGGATTTCGTTGGGCCTGTGGCATAATTTCGGCGATGTAGACAATTTTTCCGTCGCCCGTGATATGATTTGCCGTGCTTTTGAGCAGGGAGTAACTCATTTTGACTTAGCCAATAATTATGGTCCGCCTCCCGGAAGCGCTGAAATCAACTTCGGGAAAGTCTTGGCAAGGGAACTGAAAAATCACCGGGATGAACTGATCATCTCGTCCAAAGCCGGCCACCTCATGTGGGAAGGGCCTTACGGCGACGGGGGCTCACGCAAATACATGATGGCCAGCATCAATCAAAGCCTGAAGCGTACAGGGTTGGAGTATTTCGATATTTTTTACACCCACCGCTATGACCCGCAAACACCGATAGAAGAAACGATCCAGGCTCTGATCGATATAGTCCGCCAAGGAAAAGCCTTATATATCGGAATTTCAAAATATCCTCCCGAACAAGCAGAAAAGGCCTATCAACTATTGAGGGATCAGCAGGTACCCTGTCTGATCTATCAGGATAAATACAGCCTCCTCCACCGCAATCCGGAAACGCAATCATTCCCCCTGATCGAGAAATACGGTGTGGGATTTATTGCTTTTTCTCCATTGGCACAGGGTTTATTAACCAACAAGTACCTCCATGGTATTCCGGAATCGTCCCGTGCAGCCAAAAGCCACGGATTTCTGCAACGAAGTGAGGTTACGGAAGATAAGATAAGCCGGATTATCCAACTCAATGAACTGGCTTTACAACGGGGACAAACACTTGCAGAAATGGCTTTAGCCTGGGTGCTGAACCATAAACAGGTAACCTCTGTAATTGTAGGGACCAGTTCGGTCGATCAATTGCAGGACAATCTAGACACACTTAAAAATTGTCAGTTCTCGGAAAATGAATTAACATTAATCAACAATATTCTGAGATGAAGAAAATCGGATTGATTGTTTTACTGGGTTTCCTTTCATTCGCTTGCGAAGATGAAGTAACTTCCTCTATTCCACTGTCTCCGGTGAGTCTGACCCTGGACCTGGAGTTTAAGGACAAGGACTTAAATGCAGCATTGGCCTATGAAGCAATTACCACCCGCCGGTTGGAATCTGATCGTTTGGGCTATGGAGGGATATTGGTTATCAACGGATTCGGTCAAAATATAGTCAACCTTTTCGCTTACGATTTAGCCTGCCCGGTCGAAGTGCAACGAAGTGTCACTGTCAAGCCGGATCAAACAGGAAAAGCTACCTGTCCCAAATGTGGGGCTGTCTATAACATCGGGAACGGAGTAGGAAATCCGATTTCGGGAGCTAAGCTGGGATTACGGACTTATCGCGTTTATTCGTTAGGAGGAAACAAATACCGGGTTGCCAACTGATCTTTTCAGGTATTTATATGCGCAAGGTTCCGTTTAAGCCTGCCTAATCCGATCCGATGGATGGGAGAATGGCTGAATAGCGTATCGAATCCGGCCTCATCCAACACATCAATGGTTTCCGGAGAAAGAGCTAACAAGGCTTCGGATGAAGAAAACTCTGGGACAATTGTTGGTACGGCATCGCTATTCCAGGGACAAACCTGGTTACATGTATCACAGCCATACACCCGGTGACCGGCCGCCTTGGCATAAAATTCCGGCAACTCCCCTGCATATTCAATACTCAGGTACGACAAGCAACGGTTGGCATTCAGTTCTCCCGGAGCAGTCAATGCTTTCGTCGGGCAGGCATCGATGCATTTTGTACAACCTCCACAACGGTTAACAGCAAAAGCCTCATCATAAGCAAGAGGTATATCCAGTACCAATTCTCCCAAAAAGAAAAAAGAACCTTTTCCGGGAATAATCAGTTGTGTATTTTTCCCTATCCAACCCAATCCGGCTTTTACAGCATGGTATTTTTCCAGCAACGGAGCCGTATCACAAAAAACACGTCCGTTTACCGGAGCAATTTCCCGGTGAATATATGCATACAATTGTTGCAGGCGTTCTTTAACAACGAGGTGATAATCTTTACCATAGGCGTAATAGGAAACGAGGGCGGCATCCGACTGTTGTTTCCGTTCAGGGTAGTAATTCATTGCAACAACAACCACAGAATGGGCATTTTCGACAAGAAGAAGCGGATTGCAACGTTTTTCCACGTTACGCTCCATATAGGCCATCCGGCCATGAAACCCTTTTTCCAGCCATTTTTGCAGGTATATGGCCTGATCTCCGACAAACCCGGGTTCACAAATACCACAAGCAGAAAAACCCAGACGCAAGGCTTCCGCCTTGATCAGACAGGAAGCTTCCGAAGTATTCATAGTGTCGTTACTCTTCGATCTGTTTAAAAGAATAGCCTTGTGCCAGCAACCATTCAATGGACCGGGGAAGGGACTCTTTCATCCGGTCTCCGGCTTTGATGGAATCGTGAAAGACAATAACCGAACCGTTGCGGGTATATTTTTTTACTACGTTAAACACCTCATCGGCAGTCATCCTCCAACTGTAATCGCGGGTCACCACATCCCACATGACCACTTTATAATCCTTTTTCAGGCGAAAAAACTGATGAACACGCATGTGCCCATGAGGGGGACGAAAGAGTTTACTGGAAATGAACGCCCTGGCCTCTGCCACATCAGCCACATAACGGCTGGTCAACGAACGTAGCCCTTGTTTGTGGTGAAAGGTATGATTTCCCACCCGGTGGCCCCGATCAAGTACCATCTGATAAACTTCCGGATACTTTCTTACATTATCCCCGACACAAAAAAATGTTGCCTTGATCTGGTATTTATCCAGCAAGTCGAGCACCCAGGGGGTTATTTCCGGTATCGGGCCATCATCAAAAGTAAGATAAACATTCTTCTCTTCCGGACGAATTCTCCAAATGGCTCCAGGGAAAAATATCCTGTATAAAACAGGGGGTTGTTCTATCAGCATATTTTATTTTTATTGGTTCCTGCCTCCCTGGACCGATGTCCGCCGGACAGTATTGAAAAAGCGTTCCGAGTACGAATTATATTCTTTTGTATATTTCTCGACTAACTCTGGCTTATTTTGCTCGTAAAACGACAATATTTCATTCATAAAGAGCATGTCACTCCTCACTTTTCCCAATACAGAAGCATATTGGCTGTTATCCAAACGATTAAACCATCTCAGGTTTTTCATCGAACGGGCAGCGAGTTCTTCAAACAATTCGATTGATTTGTCTTTTTCTCCAACCGCAAAATAACATTCTGCCGTTTCATATGTATTGATGTAATTATAGGGAACATTAATCGCCGGAATCACTTTCAGACTGTAATCCAACGCCTGTTTGGCCTTGTCTGTTTTTCCTTCTTTTATCAGGGCGCTGGCAAGTCTTCCAAACCGCATCCGGAAATTAGAAGCCATGTTAAGTACCGTTTCATCCAGGTACACTCCCGGATAATCGAGTCCACCCCATTTGTACTTATTTACCATGTTATCAAACAGAACATCCGTATCTACCTGTCCATGTTCTCTGGTGTTATAAGGTACGATCCTGTAAGCAATACCATCCGACCGGAAATAATCGTCCAGACGCATGTACAGATCTGAAGGAACGGTCGATGCATAATAAATAGGACGCGTCCAATCCGTATTGTTTTTCAACATATCCAGAATCATGATTTCATTTTTGATTAATTCTCTCTTTGCCGGTTCTACGACCTCTCCCTTTTCATTACGGATTTCGCCAAAATCAAGCAAGATTTCTTTCGGAATCCAGTGTGCATTTTCTGGTTTCACGATACCTGCAGCGATAACGGCGGCCGAATCGATCGGAATGGTAATCTTATAAGTAGGAATATGATCCTGATTCATTGACCCTTGTACCCGTTTGGTCCGGAGATCGTCCGACTTAATCCAATCCAGTACGGCTGCAGCCGTCATCGATCTGTCAGTCCGTGGGATAAACCTGGCCATATCATGCTTTCCTGTATATTCGGAACGCTTCCAATCGATAGGTAAAGGAGCGGATTGGTAAGCCTGGCATTTCATCTGATCGATGTACCAGTCGGTCTGCAGATAACTCAGATTACAAACGCGCACATCCGTACGGTATCCTTCTACTTCCTGCGAATACCACAAGGGGAAGGTATCATTATCTCCATTGGTATAAATGATCGCGTTCGGAGCACAGGTAGTCAGGTAATTATATCCAAAATCACGTGCTACGGTACGATGGGAACGATTGTGATCATTCCAGGTCTGCGAAACCATCTGTACCGGCACCAGCAGACAAAGAAACGCTGCCACACAGGAAGATGCCAACGCTGGCATTTTACCGTATTTCATCATTCCCTTCGCAAGGGCGGCCACTCCCATTCCGATCCAGATACAGAATGCATAGAACGAACCGGCATACGCATAATCCCGTTCACGCGGCTGATCCGGAGTCTGATTCAGGTAGATAACAATAGCCAGCCCGGTCATGAAGAATAGAAGAAAAGTAACCCAAAAGCCCTGAATTCCCTTTTCACCGGCATACGCCTGAAACAACAATCCCAAGATTCCCAGCAACAACGGCAACATGTAATACTTGTTATGGGCTTTATTGTTCACAATATCATCCGGCAGGTTGTCCTGAGGACCCAACCGCAACTCATCCAGGAACTTGATTCCTGTAATCCAGTTCCCGTCCATAATATCACCCGTTCCCCGGACATCGTTTTGCCTTCCGGCAAAATTCCACATGAAATACCTCCAGTACATATAGTTGACCTGATAGGAGAAAAAGTATTTCATGTTTTCAAAGAATGTAGGCATCATTGCAGTGCGGGGTTCTCCGCAAAGATTGTATGTAACTTGTTTTCCTTTAAAATTCGACCAGCTCTTATACGCCTGAGCATATTTTTTATCAAACATCCGGGGAAACAACGTATTCAGTTCATCCACATAAACAGGTTTTTCCTTATGAGAAGAAACAAAGTACCTGTCTTTTTCCGAAGGATCATCTTTTACGATCCTGGACCAGACCGGACCTCCGTCTTTAAGCTCAACCACACAAGTACCAGGCTCACTGCCGGGATTATAACTATATTCAGAAACAAATGTCTGTCCGTAAAACAACGGAGTTTCTCCGTATTGTTCCCGGCTCAGGTAAGTTCTCAATGTAAAAATATCTTCAGGAGAGTTCTGGTCCATGGGAGGATTGGCAGCCGACCGGATCATGATCAGGGCATACGATGAATAACCGATGGTAATTACCAGCAAACTGATGAGGATTGTATTCAATGCTGCCGGATTGACTTTTTTGTAATAAAAAAGAAAAGCCGTAAGCGCAGCTATCAGTAAAACGCCCAATACATATCCATCACCGATAAAAGGTATTCCCAGTAAAGAAACAGCAAGGATAAAAGAAATTTTTATGCGCAACGGGTGCTGTTTTTCCCGCATGGTTTCCCAGATGCTCCAACCAAGGACAGCTACAATCAGAATGACGTAGAAGACAACCCCGCTGTTATACGGCATACCCAATACATTGACAAACAGGAGTTCGAACCAACCGCAAACCTCTACAAGCCCCTGAACCAATCCATAAAGTATAAGTACAATCATCGCAAACGAGAGCAATAAAGCAAACAGAGCTCCTTTTAAATTAGGATTCGGTTTTTTCTTAAAGTAATAAACCAGTACGATAGCCGGAATACAAAGCAGGTTTAACAAGTGAACGGCGATCGAAAGTCCCATCAGGTAAGCGATTAAAATCAACCAACGATCGGCATGTGGCTGATCGGCCACATCTTCCCACTTGAGAATCAACCAGAAAACCAATGCTGTCATCAACGAAGAAAACGCATATACTTCTCCTTCTACCGCGGAAAACCAGAATGTATCACTGAATGTATAAGCCAACGACCCGACCAGACCGGCTCCCATGATTATAATCATCTGGGGTAAAGTCATAGTTTCTTTTTCGTCTTTCAAAACGATTTTACGGGTCAGGTGAGTAATAGTCCAGAACAAGAATAATATAGTCAAAGCACTGAAAATCGCCGACATGGCATTTACCATCAACGCTACCTGAGTTGGATCGGAAGCAAGCTGGGTGAACAGATTAGCCGTAAGCATAAAGATCGGGTTTCCGGGAGGGTGTCCTACTTCCAATTTGTACGCTGAAGATATAAATTCTCCACAATCCCAGAAACTGGCAGTAGGCTCTATAGTCATTAGGTAGACAACCGCTGCAATGGCAAACACCAGCCAACCTAAGGCATTATTCACCAACTTGTAATTCTTCATATATCGATTATTTAATGACGATTAAATTCCTTAACCGGAACAAAAATTTTGCCGCAAAGATAGAAAACTTAATTTAATATTCATCGTTTTCACATCCCTTATTAATATCTGACAACATGTTTAGACAAACTTTAACTCTTTAACCGACAAGCACAGAGCGGATAATCTCAATGCATTCCCGGAGTTGTTCTTCCGTGATTACCAACGGCGGAGCAAAGCGGATAATATGGGTATGCGTAGGTTTTGCCAATAATCCTTTTTCTTTGAGTTGCAGGCAGATTTCCCAGGCCAGGTTCTTTTCATATCTGTTATTTACAATCAGGGCATTGAGCAGACCCTTCCCTCTGACTGCTTCCGCTTTATCGCAGACAGCACAGATCTTTTTCATTTCATCTCTGAAAATGCGACCCATACGATCGGCATTTTCCATCAGGTTTTCTTCCCGGACTACTTCCAGGGCTGCTACGGCAACTGCAGCTGCCAGAGGATTTCCCCCGAAAGTGGAGCCGTGTTGCCCCGGACGGATCACTTCCATGATTGCATCAGACGACAGAACGGCCGACACAGGATAGAGTCCTCCGGAAAGGGCTTTTCCCAAAATCAGCAAGTCGGGATGCACACCTTCATGATCACAGGCCAGCCACTTCCCGGTCCGGGCAATACCGGTCTGCACTTCATCGGCAATGAACAACACCTGGTATTCCCGGCATAAGTCATAACACTTTTTCAAATAACCATCATCCGGGACCCGGGCTCCGGCTTCTCCCTGAATGGGCTCTACCAGAAAACCGGCAATATGGGGATTCTCCTGAAGGACTTTTTCCAGCGCTACGGGATCATTATAAGGAATAACAATAAAACCGGGAGTGTAAGGCCCGTAGTGAGTATAAGCTTCCGGATCAACGGAAAACGAGATGATGGTAGTAGTCCGTCCATGAAAATTTCCTTCACAGACAACAACCTGAGCCTGATTTTCAGGGATTCCCTTC
Organism: Bacteroidales bacterium; assembly: GCA_031553885.1. Taxonomy (GTDB): domain Bacteria; phylum Bacteroidota; class Bacteroidia; order Bacteroidales; family Azobacteroidaceae; genus JAVBKV01. The sequence goes on along the minus strand of JAVBKV010000032.1, from coordinate 17,828 downwards.
TTTTCGTAAGCCCATTTCCGGCAAATCTTGAGGGCCGTCTCCACTCCTTCTGCCCCGGTGTTCATCGGTAACATTTTATCGTAATTGAAGCAATGGCAGATCAATTCTTCATACTCTCCCAGGCGATTGTTATAGAAAGCACGAGAAGTGAGTGTCAGCCGCCGGGCCTGATCGATCAGCGCTTCCACTATTTTTGGATGACAATGGCCCTGATTTACGGCAGAGTATGCGGATAAAAAGTCATAATAACGTTTGCTCTCGACATCCCATACATAAACGCCTTCTCCCCTTTCCAACACCACAGGAAGCGGATGGTAATTATGCGCTCCGTAACAATCTTCCCGAAGTATAAAATCTTCTGTTTTCATATTCGTGCTACTTTTATTTATTTTCGTGACACTTTCTTATTGCGGATAAAAAACCTCTGTTATCATGCAGCGGACGCTCCCTCCTCCGTACTGTTCGATCGTAGGAACAGGAACAACAATCAGAGGATTGAATTTTTCCAATAATTCCCGTTGCTGTCCGGAAAGCGAATCAAACGCCGATTGCGAGATTACCAGAAATTGCTTTCCCTCCTGGTTATTTACCTGCAACACATTTCCTGCAAAACAATGCATCTGCTGTTCGGTGATCGGAACGATTATTTTCCCTGACCGCTCCAATGTTTTCACCACCCGTTCTTTTTCTTCAGGAAAATCAATCGCTTCCAAGCAAATAACCGCATACTGTTCGGCAACCGACATCATCACATTCGTATGATAAACCGGCAATCGGCTGTCTCCTACAGTTTGAAACGAATGAAAAACAACCGGCCAGAAATCAAAGTCCCGGCAAAAATCATGGAATAATTCCAGGTCCGTCCGTTCAGACAAGGAAGCGTAGGCGATCCGGTTCGTGCGATCCAACACCATGCTACCCGTACCCTCTAAAAAGCGATGTTCTTTTTCTGCACTGGAATAATCCCTCACTTCCCGGATCTGGAATCCGTTTTCTTTCAATATGTCCAGGACATCCAGGCGGCGTTCCGCCCGGCGACTCGGAGCAAACATCGGATACAGGGCCACCCGGCCTCCAAAGTGAAAAGAGATCCAGTTATTAGGAAAAACAGCATCCGGGGTATGAGGTTTCCGCCGGTCGCAAACGACAATCACCCGGACGCCCTGACTGCGTAATGCATTAACCATGACATTAAATTCATTCCGGGCATCCTGTTGCACCTGGATACGCTTATCGACAGCAACCCGTTGCTGGAAATAATTATTCCGCGCTGTCTGTTCATTGAAACCAAAGGCAACGGGCTCGACCATTAAAAGCGTATGCGTTGTCTGTTTCATGTTGGTAATCGTTAATTATTTCTTATCAACGGAAGGGTGGAACAGCGTAGCAGCCCGCCCATCTTAGCAACTTCAGCATAAGGAATCCGTTCGACGATCAGTCCCCAGGCATCCTCCAGATGACGATTGAGCCGTTCGAAGGTCTGCTCGGAAACAACCACCTGCGGGGAAACAGAAAATACATTGGTACACATCCTGGACATTTCCTCCTGTGTAATTTCAAAGACATTATCTTTTCCGAAAAAATCGATCAGGAAATAATAGTCCCGGACATCCAGGAATCCCTCTTTATAGAGAATTGCCTTATCGTCGCCCACGGGCATGAAAGTACAATCCAGGTGCAGGACTCCTTTTCGGGAATCCGTATCATGTTTGACCAGCTCAAAAGAACGAAGGCATTTATGAGGAAAAAGTTCTTTCAAAAAGTCGACAGCATACCGATTGGTCCGTGCCGTTTTGAATTGAGGATAATCATTCCCCTGGTAATGACCGACGAAAATCCAGTCGTTGTACAAAACCACATCGCCGCCTTCCACATGGGCTTTCTCCGGCAGATTGAATATTTTATTGAAATCGATACAGCGGAAGATACGACGGTAAGCCTCCTGTTCATCGACCCGGTCCGGAATAATATTGGAAATGATGATTTTATCGTCTATCACGAAAGCCACATCACGGGCAAATACCTGATTGCAGCCAATCAGCACATCCGGCCTCAGCACCTGGACTCCGTAGCGTTTCAGTACCTGCTCGAAAGCCGTCATTTCCGAAATCAGGTCCTGTTCCTGAGGATAGTTATCTGCCAGAATCGTTTCATAGGATTTTGCATCGTAGGTTTCGGCTAACTCAGGAGTTTTCCCGATCGATTCGGGTTGTCCCAAAACGACAGTTTTTAATGCAGCTGTTTCGTTGGTTACATGCAGGTTCATAGGCAACCCTTTAACAAAAAGACCTTAAGGCTAAGAAAGCCTTAAGGTCTTTGATCTTATGATCATTATTTGAACTGTTCTTCAACAATCCGGCACATACTGCCGTAATTTTCTTCCAGGTCCTGCAACAATTTCAGTTGCGCCCGGGTCCGTTGCAAGTTATGTTCCGGAGAGTGAATTTTATAATACGTATCGCCGTTCAGGTAATCGGTAAAGAAACGAACTGTCTGCATGTAGGTCAACAGTTTCGCACCGAACGCCAGGTTATTGATTTCAACCGGCAACAGGAATCCTTTCGCTGTTTCGGCATATCCCCTGGCATATCCTTCAAAAATAGCCAGATCCACCCCTACTTTGTTCAGGTCTGCATCATCTTCGGCCCCGGTATTCGCTCCTGTACGGATAAAATCACCAAAATCGGACAATACAAAACCGGGCATAACCGTATCCAGATCGACCACACAAAGGATGCGTCCAACGTTGTCGAACAATACATTATTCACTTTCGTATCACAATGATTGATCCGCTTGGGAAGCTTACCTTCACGTCCCATCCGTTCGGGAGCACACATTTCTTCCGCTCTCGATTCGATTTCCCGGATCAGATCCTGATTGGCAGCCACCCGTCCGGCAGCATCCTTGGCAAGAGCTTCTTTAAACTGTTCCAGGCGGAATTCCATGTTATGAAAATTAGGAATCGTTTCCCCTATTTTTTCGGGAATATCCGCCAGCATGCTTTGAAATTCACCAAAAGCCTTGCCTGCTTCATAAGCCGACTGAGAAGTAATGGCATCAAAACTTTGTCCACCCTGGATAAAAAGATAGACTCTCCAGTAACTTTCACCGTCGAAATGATACAGTTTTCCATCCTTAGCAGGTATAATAGTCAGGGTTTTGCGCCCGATATCCGTTTCTCCTTTCTCAATCAGTTTCCTGCGGATATGATTGGTTACATACAGGATATTATTCTGCAACAGTTCCACATCTTTAAAAATGTTGTGGTTAATACGTTGGAGAAGATAATCCGGTTTATCTGCTTCCTTTGTTTTTACCAAAAACGAATCGTTAATATGTCCGGCACCCAACGGACCTGCCATTTCAGGAGTCCCCTCAATAGCAAACTGGTTTGTCAAATCAATGTATTTATTCATGTGATAAAGATTTATGGTAATAGTTTCTGCACGTATGATTTATTCGATTCCAAACTTATAAATACACCTGCTGGTATAAATAGAATCGGGTTTCAATTCTGTAGACGGGAAATTGGGCTGATTGGGAGAATTAGGAAAATGCTGTGTTTCCAGGCAGAGAGCGGCTCTCTTCTGATAAGCAATACCTCTTTTTCCCGTTTCAGATCCATCCAGGAAATTTCCGGAGTAAAACTGTAAGCCCGGCTCATCGGTATACACTTCCATTTTGATTCCGGTAGCAGGACAAACCACTTTACAAGCCACATTATTGAGGTCTCCGGGCTTATTCAACACGAAATTATGGTCATAACCCTTACCATATTTAACTGCAATAAAAGTAGTATCGTTGATCCGGTCGCCAATCACATTCGGAGTAGTAAAATCTAACGGAGTTCCTTTAATTGTCTCTATTTTTCCGGTAGGAATCAATTCATCGTCAGTGGGGGTAAACTGGTCGGCATCGATAGTCATGACATGATCCAGGATCGTATTGTTGGGATCTCCCGACAGGTTGAAATACGAGTGATTGGTCAGGTTAACCACCGTCGGATAATCGGTAGTAGCTTTATAAGCGATATCCAGGGCATTATCGTCGGTCAGCTTATAAGTAACCGTTACATCCAGATTTCCGGGAAATCCTTCTTCGCCATTCGGTGACAAATAAGTACATACCAGGGTCGTGGAATCCGGTTGTTCAATATTGAAATAACGGGTATGGAATCCGCGGGGACCTCCGTGAAGGTTGTTTTTTCCATTATTTGCATTCAATTTATAGGTGATCCGGGTCAGTTCAAAAGTAGCCTTGGCAATCCGGTTACCATAACGTCCGATAATAGCTCCGAAATTGGTAGTGGTCGGCTCGTATTGTTTGATATTGTCGAAACCCAGCACCACATCCTGCATTTTTCCGTTTTTATCCGGAACCAGGATAGAAGCAATACGTCCTCCGATATTGGTAACACACACCTCCATGCCTTTGGCATTCTTCATCACATATAAATGAGTCGAATCTTTTCCGTCAACAACAGTTTCAAACTGGGAAGCAAGCAAACCGGACCCTGTAGCGATTTCCGTTTTTGTTTCCTGTTTACAGGAGGCCAGCATAAATAAAGCGGCAGCAGCGAACAACATAGTTTTTTTCATGAGCGATTTTATTTGAATGTTATAAATATTTTTTCTTTTTGAAAAACAACAGGATCACAATTGAAGACATGATCATCAGCAAGATAGAAAACGGATAACCCATTTTCCAATGAATTTCCGGCATAAACTCAAAGTTCATCCCATACAGGCTGGCAATTAATGTAGGAGGCATAAAAATCACCGAAACCACTGTGAATATTTTGATGATCTTGTTCTGCTGGACATTAACAAAACCGAGAAAGGTATCCTGCAGGTAATCCAGCCGGTCGAAACTAAAACGAATGTGCTCGACCAGTGAATTGATGTCCTTAATGAGGATCGTCAGGTTCGAACGCAGCTCATTGGGAATCAAAGTACTGCGCATCATGTTGGATATTGCCCGTTGCTTGTCGATGATATTTTCCCGAAGCATCATGGTTTTTTCCTGTAAGTTCTTAATTTGCAAAAGAATATCCTCATCAGCCTCCTGAATACTGTTACTCAGTGTCGTAATTTCCTGGGTAATATTCTCGATCATATCCGCATCGAATTCGATACGGGTCTCGAACAAAGCTAAAAATACATGATAACCCGTCGGATAGTTTTGCGGGTTGGCAAATATTTTTTTTACAGTTTCCGTAAAAGACCCCAGCTCTTCACTACGAACGGATATCAAGATATTGTTTTTCAGAATAAACGAAACCGGATTCCGGTCAAAAGTACTTAGCAGGAAATTGGTATTGACTACCAGGGTATCTCGGGTCTCGATGTAACGAGAAGAGGTCTCGATCTCGATCATTTCTTCCTCTTCCTGAATGTAAATCTTCAAATAGTCCTCCAATTGGGATTCAATTTCCTCGTCCACATCGTTCAGGTCAATCCACAGGAACTGCTCTGTCGGAGTTTTCTTCAGAAACTCAATGCTGCGGCTAAGCCTGATCGCACCATCTTTGTGATAAAAGAGTTTTATTTCGGACATATTTATTGTGAGGCTTATTGAAGTTAATTACTATAAACAGGTAGGCAAAAATAGTCAGAAAAAATGAGAAAATGAAAGTTTTCATTATTTTCATTCAATCCTGAATAATATACGGTTCTGCCATTTTTGTCAATTCAATAAATTCTTCGACAGACAATTGCTCGGGACGTTTATCAAAAATCGGCAGTTGATAGATTTCACATTCCTTACCCAACAAGGGTTTCAAAGAATTCCGCAGGGTCTTACGCCGCTGATTGAAAGCCGTTTTCACCACAGAGCGGAATAATGACTCATTACACTCTAGCTTCGTGCGTTGGTTGCGCACCATCCGGATGACTGCCGATTTGACCTTGGGTGGCGGATCAAAAACATGCTCACTGACGGTAAACAAGTATTCGATATCATACCAGGCCTGAAGCAGGACACTGATGATCCCGTATGCCTTTTTACCGGGCCTGGAGGCCAGGCGTTCGGCAACTTCCTTCTGAATCATTCCCGAACAACAGGGAACCAGTTCCTTATATTCCAATACCTTAAAAAAAATCTGACTGGAAATATTGTACGGATAATTGCCGATTACGCAAAAATGCCCGGAAAACAATTGGTCCAATTGGAGTCTTAAAAAGTCTTCCTGAATGATCTTTCCTTCCAGCGAAGGAAAGTGTACATGGAGGTATTCGACCGACTCCCGGTCGAGCTCTACGACCGTCAGGTTGAATTGGTTTTCCAATAAAAACCGGGTCAGTACTCCCATCCCCGGGCCTACCTCCAATACAGGAAGAGCTTCATAACCCTTAAGGGTATCAGCGATTTTACCTGCTATGGAAAGGTCTTTTAAAAAATGTTGTCCTAAGGATTTTTTAGGGCGTACCTGTTTCATTCAAGCGGTTTCTTACGTTTGTATTCAAGAAATGTTTATATTTGCATGCCGAAAGGGCAAAAGTATACAAATTTTCTCAAAAATCCGTTTATGTCGCTAAAATCGAAATCAATTATAAAAAGTTTTTTCAAAATAGGACTCCCGCTGATTTTAGGTATCGTTATTTTGTATTTTTTATATGCCGGAACCGATTTTCAAGCGTTATGGGCGGATATCAAAGACGCTAACTGGTGGATTCTGACCTTTTCTCTTCTATTCGGATTGTCGGGAAACGTCATCCGGGGCCTGCGTTGGGAACTATTAATCAAACCCCTGGGGTATGCTCCTAAAAAATCCAACCTGATTTATGCCGTGCTGGGAAACTATGCAATCAATTTTGTCTTACCCCGGGCCGGAGAAATCTGGAGATGTGGCGTAATCTCCAAATACGAAAAAATCCCTTTCCCAAAATTATTGGGAACACTAATCATCGACCGGTTGTTCGATACGATCATGGTAGCTCTTATTTTACTCGTTGCTTTTTTATGTAACATAGCTACGTTTTACAAAAACAGGGAGATCTTCAACCTGCCGGGATTTCTAACGTCTCCTACTTTTTACGCAGGATGTATAGCCATAGTTGTTTTTCTGGTTATCATTCTTTTCTGTTTCAAAGAAAATGTGCTGGTAAAAAAAATCCGGTCATTCATCGCCTCTATGTGGAGTGATATGAAGACCGTCTGGCAGATGAAGGAGAAAAAACGTTTCATCACGTATACCTTCGGTATCTGGACCTCTTATTTTTTATACTTTTTCATTACTTTTTTCGCTTTTGATTTTACCGCTCACCTGGGAATATCTGCGGCATTGTTCATTTTTGCCATTAACAGCGTAAGCATGGGTATCCCGTCGAACGGAGGATTAGGTCCCTGGCAGGCAGCTACTGTATTCGGCTTGTGCGCTTTCATGGTCGATGCCACCCAGGCGAAAGCATTTGCGACTGCGGTCTTCGCCTTCCAGTCCCTCTGGTGGGTCAATCTCTGTGGTGTTTTCGGAATACTGATGCTCTCTTTCAAGAACCGGAAATCCTGATCAATCGGCTAATGCCGATCTAACGATTCAACATTTAGAATTCATAATTCAAAATCTACTCTATACCATGGGAACAACAATCTTAAACCTGGCTCCGGCCAACGTGTGGAAACATTTTTATTCGCTGACACAAATCCCCCGCCCATCCGGGCAGATGACTGAAATTACGGCTTTCATTGAAGACTTCGGAAAGAACCTCGGCTTAGAAACCATTCGAGACAAGGGAAATAACATCCTCATCCGGAAACCGGCTACTCCGGGCTTTGAAAACCGGCAAACCATCATCCTCCAAGGCCATTTGGATATGGTTCCTCAAAAAAATTCCGATACGTCGTTCGACTTTTCCAAAGATCCGATCGATGCATATATCGATGGGGAATGGGTCAAAGCCAAAGGAACTACACTGGGCGCAGACAACGGTATCGGAGTCGCCGCAACGATGGCGATTCTGGAAGCGAAAGACCTTAAGCATGGCCCGATCGAAGGCTTGTTTACCGTAGATGAAGAAACCGGCATGTACGGAGCTTTTGAAGTACGCCCCGGATTTATCAACGGAAAGATCATGCTGAACCTCGATTCCGAACTGGACGGAGAATTGTACGTCGGCTGTGCCGGAGGCGCCGACCTGAATATCTCATTCCAATATCAGGACGAAGTATTTACTCCCGGCAAAGAGGATGTTGCATTCAGGGTTTCCCTGACCGGGCTGAAAGGCGGACACAGCGGTGTGGATATTCACCTCGGCAGAGCCAATGCCAACAAACTGATGTTCCGTTTTCTGAAAGATGTCATGCTGAACTACAACGCCCGCCTCTCATTCATTGATGGAGGTTCGCTGCGCAACGCCATTCCCAGGGAAGCTTTCGCCACGTTGGTAGTCGGCAGTGTAGAAAAATACGAAGCAATCCTGAAATTAACCGCTTATTACGAAAACTTATTCAACACGGAATATGCCGGAATTGAAAACAAGATTCATTTCAAAGCAGAAAAAACCGATGCATCCGGACTGAAGTTGATTCCTGCCGGTATCCAACGGGGGTTAACCCATGCGGTGGTCGGATGTCCGAATGGCGTCATCAATTTTTTCTCCGATTTTCCCGATACAGTTGAAACTTCGTCGAATTTAGCATTGATCAAATCTTCGGAAGGACTGGTCGATATCAAAGTCTTGGCCCGGAGTTCTTCGGAAAGTAAGAAAAAAGCCATCTGCTGCAGCATCGAAAGCGTATTCACCCTGGCCGGAGCGGCTATTGAATTCGGAGGCGCTTATCCGGGTTGGGATCCCGACATTCATTCCCCCATACTGGCGGTGATGAAAAAAGTATTTGAGGAACAACGCGGCAATCTGCCGGAGGTAAAAGTAATGCATGCCGGATTGGAATGCGGCATCATACTTGCCAATGTTCCCGGACTGGATACGGTCTCTTTCGGACCTACGATCCAATTTCCTCACTCGCCGGACGAAAAGATAAAAATAGACACCGTACAGCGATTCTGGGAGTATTTACTGGGTATTTTGGAGCAAGCACCTAAAATATAACACATTTTTAACACCTGGGTATTGAATATTTTCATACCTTTAAGTTTTAAACATTATTTTTCAACAAATATGAAAAAATTACTCTTACTTGCATTCGTTCTTCTGACTGCAGTTTCCTGTACCACAGAAGAATACTACGAAACTTATGTCAATTCGGTCACGAAAAAATATTCTGTCAAAGCAGATCAGTGGCAAAAAGCCCAGGATGAGCTCGGCACTTATTTCTATTATGAAATAAAAGAACCGAGCCTGACTTCCGAGGTTTACACTTACGGGTCAATGAACGCATACATCAGCTATGTTTTAGACGGCCAGGAAAGATTATCACCCCTGCCTTTCGACGATTTCTTTGTTGGCACCGACTTAAAATGGACAGAGCAGGTGACTTGCGAGTTCAGACCCGGTTATGTAACGTTTATTCTTAAATACGACGATCAAACATTTGATCAACCATCTATCTCCCAATACAACTTCTTAGTTCGTTTCTTGTGGTAAATTGGATCGTATAATGAGAAGAAAATATTTTTTAACAGTTCTGCTATGCGGTTCTGTCCTATTGGCTGTTGCTCAAAAGCCAGCAATTAAGAGCCTGGTACCGGATATCCCTTCAGCAGCTCCGGATTATTTTTGCACCTGGAACCTGCAAGGCTACGTAGTGGATTACGAAAATTCCGATAAAACGAGAAAGGCCCTGGTAGAAGAAAACATTTTCGGCAAAGGGAAATATCAGAACTGGATAGGGCTTTTTCCCTCTGTTCGTCAGGATCTCTATTTCGTCATGGATGATTCATGGGACATTCCGAAAGATGCGAATAACACAAAGGATAATCCTTATTTGGGCACGACTGAACTCAACACCGAACGTTTCCCTTCTTTCACGGGAAACCCGACCGAACGTTTGAAAAAACTTTCCGATCGTATTAAAAGCGAAGGCTGGAAAGGAGCCGGAGGTTGGATCTGCGCCCAAAAGGCAGGGAACGAGTCATCTGTTCCTGAAGAAGAATATTGGACCGACCGGATAAAAGCAGCGAATACGGCAGGGTTTGATTACTGGAAAGTCGACTGGGGAACAAAAGACAGGGACAAGAACTGGAGAAAAATGCTGACCACCATCGGCAAACAATATGCTCCCCGGTTATACATCGAGCATGCCATGGTGAATGAATACATCGAATTCAGCGATGTTTTCCGCACCTACGATGTCGAGAATATTATTGCTCAACCGGTTACAATACAACGTATATGCGACCTTTTACCCTATAAAGCCGAAACAGGGGTAGAAGGCCTGATTAATTGTGAAGATGAACCCTATATCGCTGCCGGACTGGGTTGTGCCATCGGTGTAATGCGCCACCCGTTTGTGGATAGCTTACCTAACGGCAAGCAGGATCACGTCTTCCCTCCCGTTGGACGCAACATAAAAAAGAGACTGGATGAAGTGGTCCGGGGTGTCAGGTGGCACCGGATAGCGGAACCTTTCGCCGTGAACGGAGCCTATGCCATTGACAGCATAAAGTTGGAAGATTCCTGGGAACTACATGCAAATGAAACCTGGGTGAATCGCAAGGAAGGAACTATACTTAAAGTCGATGCACCCGCAAGAGTAAGCCGGGGAATGGAGTTACCCAAGGTATCCGACACAGGTAATGACCGTCCATTCATACTGGCATCCCGATATCCGAACGGAGCCGTTGCCGTGGCTAGCATTGGCCGTGCCATAGGCCGCAATTATGTATCCAAAGAAGTTTCGGTCACATTGCCCATGGAAAGCTGGGATGCTCCCATCGGGTTATTCGGCTACTTTAAGGATGTAACCTTTGTATTTCCGGAGAAAACAGGTAGCAAAAAAATCAGAATTTATGCACAGGATCTGGCCGGTGACACACCGGTAGACATAACCCGTGAAGTAACGATTAATGGAAACCGGGTAACTGTTCCTGGTAAAATAATTCATAGAGTAGGACTTATGAATGCTTCAGCAGGAGATTACTCCGACCCGGGATTAGTATTGAAAATAGTACAATAATACAAATTCGATAAATGGTAAGGAATGAGGCGCTGTCAACCACGATTGATAGCGCCTCATTCCTTACTATACTTTTCAAATTACCGGAAAGATTATACTTGTAATTGCATTTTTGTTTTTATTTTGTGCGAAATCAAACATTTTTTGTGCGAAAATGCACTCTGAATTAATTTCAAATTCTTTTATTTTAATGATTATCAAACAAATATGAATCGGCACGACATTTGTCATGACCTGAATATCATGTTAATGCACTATTTAAAAATATCGCTCCGGAATCTCTGGAAATATAAAGCTCAAAATCTGATAGGTATTCTGGGAGTATCTGTCGGATTGGTTTGTTTTGTATATTGCTTGTATATACCAAGATATGCACTGAATATTGACACTTCATATCCGGGAGCAGATCGGATTTATCATTTGGAAGCAGCGTATAAACTTACAATTGATAACAATGAGTATAATGCGGTAATTAATCAATTTACCGGAACGGAAAAAATCGCAAAAGAAAGGTTCCCGAACGATGTGGAAGATGTGACTTCTTTTTACAGATCCGAAGGAACGAAAACGGTAATAATTATTGACGATGATCAAAAGGAAATGGCGTCTGAATTAAAATTAGCGGAGACAGACACATCCTTTATCCGTTTTTTTTCTCTCTCTCTTAAAGAAGGTAGTTTTGACGTAACCCAGCAGACTCCAAACAGTATTGTATTGTTCGAAGAAGCCGCACAAAAAATAGGAAATCCACGCTATTTGATCGGAAAAAAAATGTTGTGCGATAACCGCTATTATCAGATAACCGGCATTCTGAAAAATGCTCCCATCACAGCTCGACTGCTTCGATCTCAGGAGGGGTTTATCTTCAATGACCCGGAAGGCCAATTGGAGAAATCAAAAACAGAAGCGAGTTCTGCAGAGCTTTTTATCCGTTTGAAAAAAGGCGTAGATCAAAAGGTATTTTCCGAGAAACTGAGTACATTGAATTATTTATTGCAGAATGTCCGTAACGAATCGTATTTTTTAATTACCCCTTTGGTAAAAGAAGTCTCAAAATCAGAGCTTACGACCTTTTCAATCATGGGCCTGATCGGATTGTTGATTCTTTTAGTCAGTTTATTTAATTATCTTTCTTTTTTTATAACCCGGTCTTATGATCGGTTGGGAGAAGTGGCCATCCGAAAAGTAAACGGATCCGGAAAATTTCAATTATTTTGCCTTATTTTTTCAGAATTTTTGATTGCCTGGCTGATAATCGGGTTATTATGTTTTTTCATTTTGGATCTTTTCAAAATGCTTAAAGAAACGATATCGATGATTGATCCGGTCGATATCAGTGTAGCCAGAATACAATTACTGGAATACCTGGCAGAAGGAATTCCTCTGATTGCTTTGTTGTGTTTTTTCCCGGTGAAGACGGTCAATAGAATGAGTATTAAAATGTCTTTATTAGGAATTTCCGAAAAGGGGAAAAAGGGAATTGTCCGGAATGCTTTTCTATTAATTCAGATGAGTGTTTTCTTATTATTTATGTCTTTTTCGATCCTTATTTTTCAACAACAGCAAAAAATGTATTCCAACATGCTCCACACTTTGTCGGAAGAGGAGAAGGAAAATATCATCGGAACCACCTGTTATTATCCCGAACTCAGTGATAAACGGGATATCTTACTTCAGCGTTTGAAATCATCTCCTGCGGTTCAAAGCGTTATCTACAGTTATACTCCAGTTGTCGGGCATCAACCGGGAATAATGAATTTAGGAAGGACCGGGTTTGAAAGTACGGAAGGGAGCATCAAAGCGGTTCCTCCTTCTTATTTGGATTTTTTCAAATTGCAACTGATTTCCGGAGAATTTTACAACGAAGATTCGGAACCCCGGATTGCTGTGATCGATGAAACATTTGCTTCTTTATATAAAAATGAAAATCCGATCGGAAAAACTTTTTCTTCCCAATGGGGAGTTTTCAAAATTGTCGGAATTATAGAAAAAACCTTATCCGATGTTGAAAGAAAAAAAAATCACCCTAATGGAGTCCCTTTGTTTTATACGCCATTCAATTACCTCAAAGAAGTTTACAACTCCGAAAGTTATTGCTTATACGTCAAGCCGTATCCCGGTAAACAAAAAGAAGCCCGGCAGTTTTTGGATCAATGCATCCGGGAATTTTTGCCTGAAGCAACTAAATTTGAGATTTGTTCGTTGAAAGAATCGATCCGGAGTTCTGCTTTTTATTTAGAAAATCAATTCCAAAAGGTATCTGTATTAATCAGCCTTATCTCGATGGCTGTGTGCTTGTTGGGACTATACTCTTCGATCAGGATGAATGTTGCCAGACGGCGAAAAGAAATGGCGATCCGGAAAATCAACGGTGCAGGAATCTGGAATATCATGCTGTTGTTTAACCAGGGGTATATTTTTCTGCTGATCGGAGTCTCTGTAATTGCGTTTCCTTTCATCTATTATTGGGGGAACCAATGGTTAGATGATTTCAACCAACGGATCGCATTGAATTGGGTTTTCTTTTTAACCCTGTTTTTGCTGGCTCTGATTCTGATTTTGCTCACCATTATTTCCAGTATATGGAAGGCAGCGAGGGAGAATCCTGCAGAAGTAATAAAAAAGGAGTGACGTTAAATAATCAACAATAATATAAACTAATTCATATCATATACTTATCAAAATTAATACAAAGAACCATGATTAAAACAGTAAATCTTCAAAAGATCTTCCGGACGGAAGAAGTGGAAACCTGGGCATTGAATAACGTCAGTATCGAAATCAATGAAGGTGAGTTCGTTGCGATAATGGGGCCTTCGGGGTGTGGAAAATCAACCTTGTTGAATATCCTTGGATTATTGGATAATCCGACCGGAGGCGAATACTATCTCAACGGAACAGAGGTAAGTAAATTCACGGAAAGACAACGGACCAAGCTCCGGAAGGGAGTGATCGGTTTCGTTTTTCAAAGTTTCAATCTGATTGAAGAGTTAAATGTGTTTGAAAATATCGAATTACCATTGCTCTACATGGGAATTTCTGCTTCTGATCGCAAAAAACGGGTACAGGCTGCCATGGACCGGATGGGTATTTCCCATCGTTCCAAGCATTTCCCCCAACAGCTTTCCGGAGGCCAACAGCAACGGGTGGCCATTGCCCGTGCTGTAGTCGCCAATCCTAAATTGATTCTGGCCGATGAACCGACCGGTAATCTGGATTCAAAAAACGGGAAGGAAGTAATGGATTTATTGACCGAGCTCAACAAGGAAGGAACAACAATCATTATGGTGACTCACAGCCAACACGATGCCGGATTTGCCGGCCGTATCATCAATCTGTTCGACGGACAGTTGGTTGCTGAAGTAAGGCTTTGAGTATGTTATCACATTATCTAAAAATCGCATTCCGGAACATCTGGAAGTATAAGAGCCAGAGTATTATCAGCATCGTTGGCCTGGCCATTGGTTTTGCCTGTTTTGCCTTGTCGGTTTACTGGATCCGGTATGAACGGAGTTTTGACAGCTTTCATAAAAATGCAAACCGGATATACCAGCTTCGTCAGGCAACCGGACTTGGCTTTGATATCGATGTCACTCCTTACATGTCAAATTTTCTGAAAGAAACATTTCCGGAAGTAGAAGATGCTTGTGCCATTCAACAGTATCGTTGGGTAAGGTTCGAAATAGAGCCGAAAACGGAATTTAAATCCGTAACTGTAGATACTTCTTTTCTCAATATATTCGGATTCTCCCGGAATAAAATTCAATTAGCGTCTTATCCGACCTACACTTCCGATCAGGATAGGATTAAAATTGACAAATACGAAGCAATTATCACGCAAGAAGCGGCCCAAAAGCTATTTGGAAATCAGGCTTCTGTTGTTGGAGAAAAATTAAAAGATGATCTTGACAGAAATTTTGAGATAAAATATTGTGTCGATGCATGGCCTGAAAATACAATGCTCTCTTTTGATATAATTCATACAGGGCAATTTCAATCTGGTACGAGTAAGAGTGAGTATTATTCTTATGTAATGCTTCACCCTCATGTAAATCCGGTTGATTTTGAAAAAAAGTTGACTGAATATGACAACAAAAAACACAATTGGAAGTTAATTCCAATTACGGAAATTAAGTACAAATCCGAAAGGAGCCAATACGGATATGTCCGGGTTTTTGCCATTGCAGGATTGTTGGTTATCCTCTGTTCGATATTCAATTGTTTTGCCCTTTTTATTACCCGGATCAAACAACGGATACCGGAATTTGCCATCCGGATCGTAAATGGAGCCTCAGGTTGGCAACTTACTTTCCAACTGGCCCTGGAGTTTATATTTACATTACTGATATCCATAACATTGGGAACCTTACTGGTTTATTTTATCATACCAGTATACCGGGAAATATCCCTGATAAAACTAACCCACTTGGATATATTTATGGATATACTGACCTATGGGGGAATCGTTTTGGCTGGAATTGGCATATTGGCCTTATTTATTCTTCAGTATTATAAAAACAAATCGCTGAGGGAATTCATTCAGGGATCGAAACCTCAGGCAAAATTCTCTTTTTCCAAGGTAGCGATCCTGATTCAGTTGGCAGTAAGTATTGGTTTTATCTTTTTTACCATTTGTATGCTAAAACAGATTGATACACTTAGGAACGGAAGAAATCTCGGATACAATCCTCATAATATGAGTGGATTCTGGATCCCGGAGTTCCTGGAAGAAATGTCTGTATTAGAAAAACTCAAGCAAATTCCGACAGTAACAGATGCTGTAATAGATCCGAGTTTCAAAGGAGAAATAACGGGTACTCTATCAAGCCGGGAAGAAAAAAATAAAGAACCTATCCCGGCAGAATGGAAGAGTGCCAATGCACATTATTTTAACTTCCTTGAAGTTACTTTCCTTCAGGGAAGAAATTTTAGCGAAGATGAAGCCCTTAACATCGGAAAGGTAGTTGTCAATGAGGAGGCTGCAAAATTTTTTGGAGAAAAAAATGTGTTGGACCAAATCATCGGAGACTCCCATCAAATCATCGGAGTAATAAAGGATATGAATTATGGAGAATCTCCCAAAATAAAAATACGGCCAACCGTTTATTTCTATAAAAAAGGGTCCAAGGATTTTTTATTTCGTTATAAAGAGCATACAAAAGAGGAAACAGAAAAAGCCATAACCTCTTTTCTTAAAGAGAAAGATCCTTATAGTAATATAGTATCATTTCAGGATCGAAACAAAATGTTTAATGACAGTTGTAAATCCGAAACGCTTTTATCCCGATTGATCGGTATTTTAAGTGGAGTCTGTGTATTGATTTCCATTTTTGGAATTTACTCCATGACATCGCTGGTTTGTCAACAACGACGAAAGGAAATCGCTATCCGGAAAATAAACGGGGCTTCTGTCTCTGAAATTCTGTCTATTTTCTTCAGAGAAAATCTGACTTTACTGACTCTGGCTTCAGTGATCGGTTTTGCTGCCGGATATAAAATCGTAAAAGACTGGATCGAAGTATATGCCCGTCAAACAGAAATAAGCTGGTGGATTTATCTCTCGATTTTTGCCGTTTTAGCAATTATTATTTTCCTGACAATCATTATTCATGTCTGGAAAGCGGCTCATGAAAATCCGGCAGAAGTGATTAAAAGTGAATAACGATGCAGTTTAAAAGTGAGGATGGGTTAATCGCTCGATAAACAACTGAATAGAACGAGGCTCTATCAATATTGGATACAAGAATCCGAAGACAGAACCGTAAAAGTGAGCATCGTGGTTGATATTTCCTCCTCCTTTTTTACTCATGTAGCTGGAATACAACAGGTAAATAACGCCGAACAAAATCCCCGGACAGGGAATAAAGAAAATGAAGATCATGCTCCAGGGATCAAAGAAGATTGCAGAGAAAATCACGGCAGAAACAGCCCCCGAGGCCCCCAACGACAAATAATAGAGATCGTTTTTCCGCTTAATAATATCTGTTGCAGAAGAACAGATAATAGCAGCAAAATACATCAGGTAGAAGTGAAACGTCGGATTAGGAGTCAACATGGCAAAATACTGATAAACAACTCCTCCGAACGACCACAATGCAATCATGTTGAAAAGTAAATGCATCCAGTCGGCATGAATGAATGCATGGGTGATGATTCTGTACGCTTGTTTCTGATGAACAACAGCATAGGGCGACAAAATCAGTTTGTTCATCACCGACCGGTCGTAGAACGCCCAGATACTGACAGCTACGGTTACTATGGCAATTAATTCGGAAGGATTCATTTCTTTATTTTATTATTGTACTCTTCCAATCCCTTTTTCAGGAAATCAATGTATTTCTCTATATCCTTATCGTAAGCATAAGAAGGAGCAATAGGATGACCAGCATTGTCCAGCAATACATAAAAAGGCTGAGCATTAGCTCCGAATTTACTACGCTGCAAATAACTCCATTTATTACCGACCGTTCTCAATTTCGTGGTTTTACCGAACTCAGTGACCTCAATAACCTCAGGTAACTTCGATTTATCGTCCACATACAACGAAATCAGGACATAATCATTATCGATAATCTGTTTCACCCGGGGGTCAGACCACACAGAAGCCTCCATCTCCCGGCAGTTGACGCAGCCGTAACCCGTAAAGTCAATCATTACAGGCTTTTTATTCCTTCTGGCAAACTCCATACCCGATTCGTAGTCGAAGTACTTCGGAGTCACCTCGCCGTGATACAACTTGAAATCCTGGGTATAA
>JAVBKV010000070.1:0-16720 GCA_031553885.1 Bacteroidales bacterium | reverse complement strand
CCGAAGAACAGCCTACACTCTATTTTTTTGTTGCACGGAAAGCCGAGCCTTTTTTATGTCAGGATTTTGCACAGGAAATAAAAGACAAATTGGGCATTCCTATTTTGGGAGAGGTTAATAGTTTCGGAGAATTGTTCAAGTACTTGATGGAGCTTTCAAAGACACGGTCTTTCAACCTGATTATTGATGAGTTTCAGGAGTTCTACAATATTGCACCATCGGTTTACAGCGACATTCAGCATTATTGGGATGTGAATAAAGACCAAAGCAAAATGAACTTGCTTTTGAGCGGGTCTGTCCATTCGTTAATGCACAAGATATTTCAAAATTCCAAAGAGCCGTTGTTTGGTCGTGCTACAGCTCTGCTAAAGGTAAAACCATTTGAAACATCCGTATTGAAGGAAATTCTTGCAGACCACAATCCAGATTATACTTCGGAAGACTTACTGGCACTGTATACTTTCACCGGAGGAGTCGCCAAATATGTCCAACTTCTGATGGATTCCGGTTCATATACACTGGAAGCAATGTTGGATACTATCGTTAAAGAGGATTCAACGTTTATTCCGGAAGGTAAAAACATGCTTATTGAGGAATTTGGTAAAGAGTATGCCAATTACTTTACCATCCTTTCGTCCATTGCGAGAGGTGAGAATACAAGGGCAAAAATAGAGGCTATCGTAAACCGCGAAATTGGTGGGTATCTTACTAAGTTGGAACATGATTATGGCTTGATATCTAAAGTCACCCCTATTTTTGCGAAGGTAGAAACGAAAAATGTACGTTATACATTGGAAGATAACTTTCTTACTTTTTGGTTCCGCTTTATCTACAAGTATAGCTACATGGTGGAAGTAGGAGGGTATGAGCAACTGAAAGAGATTATCGTTCGTGATTATCCTACATTCAGTGGAAAAATACTGGAACGATATTTCAGAGCACAATGTATTGAGCAAATGCGCTATACCCGTATCGGTGGCTATTGGGATAAAAAAGGCGAAAATGAAATCGACATGGTGACAGTCAATGAATTTGATAAAACAGCCGACATCATTGAAATAAAGCGGAATGCTGCCAATATAAACCTTGATACGCTAAGAGAAAAAGGCATTCACTTTATGAAGGCTACCGGAGAGTTGAGCAATTATAAAGTAAACTATAAAACTCTTTCGATGAATGATATGTAGATTTATATAAATTCCGTATATTTGCACTAACAATCGTGTTAAATCACGGGCAAAACGATGAGAAATAATCGTGTGCTAAATCGTGTGGATTTTCCGATGAAAGAAAAGATAAGTCGGTGATTGTCAATGGTGATACGTGAAGCGTTCACTTTCTGGTGGAACCGGAATACTTGGTCACTTTCTTAATGTACCAATCCATCCAGTTTTTAACAATCGCTTTATCCTCTTCGGTTCCTTTTGTCAGCAAAGCTATACAGGCCAGGTGCTCAAAATAAGGCTCTACCATATACATGGGAGTCTCTTTGGGAATCGGAACCCCTGTCGAAGTGATTGAACTACCATTTGCATAAAATGAAACACCCGCTCCTTTCCGCATCGCTCCATAACAAGGATCTGTTGTTGGAATATCATTATAAGCGACCAGTTTAAGGGATCCATCCGGATTAACTGTCGTAATATACCTGAGAGTATCCGCTTTCGTGGCAGGTATTGGAGTTCCGGAGGAAACATATCTTCCGGTTTTTAACTCTTTATAATAAGCTCCATTTGCGGCCTCCCGGTGAGTGTATTGCAAGCTTCGGATAAACATAGCTACCGTATCGCTGGCAAGGTTATAATCATAAGTATCGACTTGCGCCTGTAAAGAAAAAATTGCACAGACAAGCAGTGCAAGAATACAATTCATCTTTTTTATCATTCTCTCTCTTAATAGATGTATGTAATAAACCAAAGAGTTTACCATATAAAAACAGTTCACTCTTTCTCCTTTAATCCAATTCGAAATCAAAATCTGCATTTTGTATAAGCAAATTTTGAATACCACATTCTTTACCTTGCATAGGCAAATGTTATACCAAAACTTTCCCTTTTTATTTTCTTATTAGCTCTATTTCAGGTTTTTAACGTTATTTTTGATTTTGGAGAAAATTGGGGGAGTTTAACATTAAATAATTGAACATGCAAAAGTAAAAATTATTTTTAAATATATTTACTATTTAAGCTATCAACTTAAACGTTTTTGTAAAAAATATTTTTCCTATAACTTTTAATAGTTAAAGAACAACGAATAATCAGGAGAATTTAAGGAAAGAAATATCAGCCTAATTTGCTGATTTTACGAAGTTTTTCTTCGTCAATGATTTTGATTTTTCTTCCATCCAGGGCAATCACCTTTTCAGTAACAAAATTAGAGAGGGTACGTATAGCATTGGAAGTAGTCATGTTAGATAGGTTGGCCAAATCTTCCCGTGCCAGATAAATATTGATGGTAGAATCTTCTTCTAAACCGTAACTGTCGATCAGAAACACCAACGATTCAGCCAGCCGTCCCCGTATATGTTTCTGGGTCAGATTAACCGTACGTTCATCGGCAATTCCTAAATCAACGGACAATTGCTTAATAAAAAACTGACAAAGCGAAAAATTATTTTTCAGGATTTCCATCACCACCTGCATGGGAATCAGGCAAACTGTCGACGGTTCGAAAGCCGCTGCCGCGGTCAGGTATTTTTCCTGTGCAAAATAGGCCCGGTAAGCAAAGTACTGGATTGGTTTAATCATCCGGATGATCTGGCTGCGACCTCCCACTCCTTCTTTAAAGATCTTGACTTTTCCCCTCAACAGGCACATCAAGTCGACAGGTTGGTCTCCTTCACAATAGATCGGTTGGTTTTTCTTAAAATGCTGCACAACAGCGTTCTTCCGGAGCAATTCCCGCTCCTTTTCGTTCAACAACCTCCACACATCGGTCAAACTGCTCGCAAAATCAAGAACTTCGTGATGCATTTAAATTGATAAATGTTATACAGCTATGTTATATAGCACAAAAGTACAAAATTGTTTTTTATTCGAGGTATAAAATTGTGTTTTTTTAAATAATCCCTTTTTTTCTGCGTGAGGATTGATTATTTTTACCCCCTAAAAACGGATAACTTGCTGCTACATCGTTTCTTTTTCCGGTTAATCTTCCTGTTTATCGGGTTGTATCTATGTTCTTCCGTACTTTGCGCACAAAGTACAGGAAGGGCTGACAGTATTATGGAGAAAGTATTCAGCCACACCGAAATCTATGGAAACTACATCCGGGAATATGATGCCAACGCTTACATCAAAGGAAATACAAAGATAATCAAACGGAATTTTTTATTTCGCTTTGCTCCCGATTTTCTTTACATGGATAAAAAAAATGATACGACTCTGGTTGAGACATTGGTCGATATTCACTTCCGGTCACCCAATCATTTCACACAAAAAATCCATGCAATTAACGGAACCAACTTAGATACGGACGAACTTCAACACCGGGTAATGCAATTCCTGAATGTGAACATTTACAATCCTACTTCATTCAACGATGAAGTACTGATGCCTGTTACCCAAAACGCATTCAGGTACTACCGCTTCGAGTATATATCGACTCTGGATACACTGGGGCATACCATATTCAAGATACGGGTAACCCCAAAAATCAAAAGCAGGAACCTGATATCAGGGCATTTATATATCGTCGATCAATTGTGGACCATCCTGAGAATCGACGTCAGGGGCAAATCGGAATTTTTAAGTTACCGGGTAAAAACGAACTTCGGATTGCCGGAAAAAGATTTTTTACTGCCTTTGCAAACCGAAGTTTCATTAAAATTAAATGTACTGGGTAATGAACTGGAAACTCAGTACGCCTCTTTTTTCGAATATTTATCGGTTATAAAATACGATGAAAAAGAAAAAAGAAAAAAAATCAACTATGATTTAAGCGATTATTTTAATGTACAGATGGATTCCCTGCCTGTGATCAAAGACTCTCTCTTCTGGACGGAAAACAGGCCGATTCCCCTGACAGAAGAAGAGAAAACGATCGTTGAATCCTGGAGCCAGGCAGGAGCAGTCTCAGATTCCACAGTTCAGACCAGTAAAAAGAGATCCTGGAATTTTGCCCGCGGATTGTTTATCCCCAAACGGTTCGAATACAACGCCACTCAATTCCGGTATTCGGGATTACTCAATCCGTTTAAATTTGCATACACGAAACTGGACGGAGTAGTATACTGGCAACAATTGAAACTGAATAAGGTATTTGAATCGGGACAGGGAATCATGTTCCGGCCGGATATCGGGTTCGTTTTCGAACGGAAAGAGGTTTACTTCAATACCCCGCTAACCTGGTCGTTCCAACCCCGGAATATGGGACAAATCGAACTCTCGCTGGGAAACCGGAATATGGCCTACAGTTCCAAAGTCATTGACCAGATCAACGAAGAAGTCCCCGACAGTATTGATTTTGACGATTTTAATTTAGAATATTACAAACATTATTACATAACGCTCCAGGGACAACGAGAACTAACCAACGGCCTGCTTTTTTACCTCGGGGCCGATTATCTCCTGTACGAACCGGTCAAAAAAGGAGGAGCCGACCCGGAAGATTTCCGGACAGGAATGGACGAGGATATCATCGATCTGGTGGATAACGATTACCGGTCTTTCACTCCTTTGTTCGGATTTATATGGACACCCGGACAGTATTACCGGATGAACGGTAAACAGAAAGAATACTTAGGATCCCGCTTTCCCACATTCTCCTTCGAATATGCACGGGGTATTTCGGGGGTATTACAAAGCAACAGCCATTACGAACGTATCGAGGGCGACGTCCAGCAGAAAATTCCCCTCGGCCTGCTCCGTTCGGTTCAGTATTATGCCGGTGCCGGATGTTTTACGAATACCGAATCGGTCTACTTTGCAGACTTCAAAAAATTTACAAAACGAAATTTCCCCAGGGCCTGGGACGATCCCATCGGTGGGGTGTTCCACCTGCTCGACGGGAATTGGTACAACGCTTCCGATTCGTACATACAGGCTCATGCCATGTATGAAGCTCCCTTTATGCTCCTGTACCTCTTCCGGGGTGTTACCCGCGACGTCCTGAAAGAGCGCTTCTACCTGAGCCAGCTGTATACTCCCGCCCTGCCGTCTTATACGGAAGTCGGTTACGGAGTCGGAAATCACCTGATCAATGTCGGCGCTTTTGTTTCTTTTAACAAAGGCGAATATGAATCGTTCGGATTCAAATTCGCCTTCGAGTTGGGACGATAACTAGTATATTATTTCACTACTACCCTTGTACCGGCAGTATGGGAAATGTATTCCGGAGCATACAGGCATTGAATGGTGGTATTTCCATTGGAATATTCTCCTGTACGAGCCACATAAAGCGAATATTCAAAGACATAGGTTCCTTTCGGCAGGTGATCGAAATAGAACTGTGTGGAGGCATCCCTGGAAGTCTGGTAATAAATAACGCGTTCTTTCCAGCTCGTGCCGGAAATCTGCTCGACCGGCTCAAAGCAGGCTCCTCGCAAATCCTTCAGCATCACGTATTCCATAGCGCGGTCGTTACTATTGGTTAACCGGACAACGACTTTATCACCCACCTGCAACGGCCGGGTTTCAGTCACAGGCTCCAGGGATTTTCCACTCGCTGTCACATTTTCCACAAAAAGCTTTTTATCTACCTGAAGTCCGGTTTTGGCTTGGGACACATTGTCCACATCTTCAAAATACTGCCAGTACAAAGCACCCCAGGCAGGACCTTCTTCTTTTTTGGATACAGATACTTTTCCCATTTCGGGACGAATGGAAGCAGCCTCATACACTTTCTTGAAATAACCCGTTCCGGCTTCACCTGCTTCAGTTCCCACCTGTTCATTACCAATGTGAACCACAGCCTGTTCCTTATTATCTAACCAGTTAGTGCCCGTCTGAAGTAAAACAGAAACTGCATTAACGGTTGCCGGAGTACTTTCCCACTGTTGGGTTTGTTTTTGCTTCAACAGCCATAACTTCATGGCATTCCTATCGCCTGCAGAAGCACCCGCTTCCTCAAAAGCCTGCATAATAAACGTATGCACTCCCGTTGCACTCTGGAACATGAAGGTCCGTGCGTTGTTGTTGGCCCAATACATACCCAGGTCTTCCCGCCTGGAAGCATGCTCCCGAAGGGATTTCAGGATTGCCTGTGCCGTAGTCGTCTTACCGGTCCGGTTCAATAGTATCGCCGCAATGGCCCGTTCGTATAAACCGGAATGATTGGTCCAGTACTGATCCACTATCCGGGAATAAAACCGAACGGCTTCTTCGGGTTGTCCTTCTATTTCCGGATAAAAACTGCGGACAAACAGGTATTCCAGTTCATACGTGGAAATTGATGTTTTCTTTTTCCAGTCTTTATCGTATTTTTTCAGGTTTTCGTAATTTTCTTTAAATTTCCGGTCGATGAAAGCCAGTGCGTTGGTTTGCATGGCTTTTATGTCTTCCGATGGCGTTATGGCTTTCGAACGGGTCAGTTCTCCCATGCCATAAAGGATCCATTGCGTAATGGAGGTACTGGAATTCATTCCTTTGAACCAGGTCCAACCACCATCTTCCAGTTGCAATTCCTTTAATTTGGTAACAGCCGAAGAAGACAGGTTGGCCGAACGGTTGATGTCAAACAACAGGGAAAGCTGCTGTTTTTGTTCCGTCTCGTCTTTTGCTTCCAATACCCAGGGAGTTTCTTCTAATAAAACGGTTTTCAACTCCTGGTTTTTCTCTAAATTGGAAAGCAGGGTTTCTTTGCTTCCGCCTTGTTGCATCCAGGTATCGATCACCTGCTTGATTCTTGGTGTACTGTTCGCAATCGAAACGGCCAACGAGTTGGCATAATAAGCGGCAAACCACGAAATCACATTTTCACTGGATGGAGTCGTCATCGCCGGAAGGGCCTGTACGGCATACCAGGCCGGATTGGAAGCAAATTCCAATGTCAACCGGTAATTTTCAATGGATGAAAGGTTATTTTTCACCAGTTTCTCCAATGTGAATGTTTTGGTTTGTTTACCGGAAACACTCAACGGCAGACTTTCGGTTACCAGCATCCGGTTAGGTAATACGGGCAACAGGTGCTGTTCGCCATCACTGAAAAGATCGGTTTTAGCCACAATCTTACAAGCCGTCAGGTCTATTCCTGCCGGAACGTCGACCGTCCAGGAAACGGCAGTCGTTTTTCCGGCTACAACTGAAAAATCGATTTGCGGATGATCGACTGTAATCGTGGTATGTTGTGTATTCGGATCAAAAAACTCGATGCTTACGGTTCCGTTCAGGTCTTGTCCGGAAAGGTTGGAAATCGTCGTGGAAATCGTCGTTTTGTCACCCTGGCGGATAAAGCGGGGCATATTCGGGCTGACCATCAGTTTCTTCTGACTGACCGCCTCCTTGATCAGAGAACCATATTTCAGGTCTTTTGTATGCGCCAGGGCCTGGAACTTCCAGGTGGTGTTGCTTTCCGGAACCGTAAATGCAATCAGGGTTTCTCCGGCTTCATTGGTACGAAGCTGCGGATAGAAAAATGCGGTTTCGTTGAAATTTTGACGGACTTGAAGAGCCTCCTCTCCTTGTTGAGTAGAACCTCCTCCTTCTTGTGAATCATCAATATTTATTCTACCAACAACAGCATTTTCCGACAGCGCAACCGGCACTTTCAAATCCGAAGCTGATACCGTCTGCACCGCTCCCACAACCGATGCCTTCTTTTGGGCTTCAAATCCGACCACGGTTACCTCATCAAGTGCCGAACTTTGATTCATAGCCTCTACTCTAGTCGATGAAATACCCCTGATCATCATTCCTCCGTAAAAACTGAACCCGAACCAGTTGAACGCCCCAAAAGTGTAATTCGGAAATTCCTTATGAGGGATATTCAAGTACAAATAATCGGAAATATTTCCAAAGCTATTTCCCTGCAGGGATGAGGGTCTCCACAATCCGGCCATATAGTCCGGATGGAAATTCCAATTGCCCGGATACAGCTTATCCAGCGACTTGTCATACATTCCCGCCAGAATTTCTCCTTGTACCGGCTGTCCGTTTGCATCTTTTACGATCAGTTTCCATTCCTCTTGTTGTCCGGGTAATAATTTATCCCGAAAAACATCAAACTGGAGTTTCAGATTCCGGTCCTCTTTTTTCTTTTTGATTTCAATTTCGCGGGTGAAAATCCGATTGTCTTTAACAAATGTCAGAAAAACGACTACTCCTTCTCCATACGATTCCTCAAACGGAATCAGCAACTGACGATTGCTGTTACTGAGTTCGAACCGGTTGCTTTGCAGCTTTTTTCCGTCGCCAAACAGTTCATACAATACAGAAACATCTTTTGCCGATGATCCGTAAATAATTTCAGCACTTTCGCCCGGCGCACAGGTTGTCTTGGGTGTCAGGAACCACTCATATTGCACCAGAGGAGGTTGCTTATCAGAAGTTGAGTACAGAACGAAATCGATCGAATCCGTAACTGCTCTTCCCTGATCGTCGTTGGATTGAATTGAAATCCGGTAATTACCCGATTGTTCGCTTCCCAAAGCAGCAATCAAAATCGCTTCTCCCGAAACAAATGTTCCGGAAGTAACCTCGCGGCTGGTTTTCCAGTCCTTAGAAGAAGGTGTTTTTTCCAGCGATTCCACTGCTTTTAGTTGATGAATCCGGAATGTTCCACTGCATGAAATTGCTTTTCCATCAAGGTTAAAACCGTTGATTATTGTTTTAGGTAGCTGATTTTTATCTATTTTTCCTTCTAATCCTTCTACCCGGAGATACATGGATTTATCGCCTACCGAAACAGAAGTAAAAGCTTCCTGGGTTTCTCCTTTTTCATCAGTCAGGGAAACCTGTAC
This sequence comes from Bacteroidales bacterium, assembly GCA_031553885.1. Classification (GTDB taxonomy): domain Bacteria; phylum Bacteroidota; class Bacteroidia; order Bacteroidales; family Azobacteroidaceae; genus JAVBKV01. The sequence continues at coordinate 7,824 of JAVBKV010000070.1, read as the reverse complement.
CTCATACGTATAATATACATCTTTCCGTTGTTCGTCAGCAGACTTCTTTTCTGCCGGGAAACGGACTTCAAATCCACCTTCTCCATCTGTCCGGACTGTTCCTTCTTCTACCTGGACTTCACTATTAAACATCGCTCTCCATAACCAGTGAGGGAGTCGCACTACCCGGTATTTTACAGGCAGACCCTGAATATTCACCCCGGAAAAAGTACGTGCGTTTCCTTTGACAACGACCGTATCCCCAAAATGAAAGGTTTGTTCGTTAGGTGAAAACTGCAGATCAAAACTCGGGCGTTTGTATTCTTCGACTTGAAAATGAGCACGTTCATTGTATTCTTCGGTACCTATAGAGAAGGATCCGTTCAACACCTGACGGGGAAGGATAAATTCTCCGGAGAAAGAACCGAATTCATTGGTTTTCAATGTTTTTTTAGCAACTTCCTCCTGATTGGCATTCCGAAGGGAAACCGTATAGTTCTCATTGCTTAAAACCGAATTTTGATCTGAACTCAGGTTATAAGCAATTCCTTTGAAATAAACGGTTTGCCCGGGACGGTAAATATTCCGGTCCGTAATGACCTGTAGATTTCTTGTGTTTTCCCGGGACGGTTGATACAAATTTCCCCAAGGCATCGGAGAAATTGCCAGTGCACTGTCTCTCCCTAAGGAAGCATTGAATCCGCTGAATGTATTCTTTTCAATAGCCTTCATGGTAGCAATCCCGTCTTTTCCCGTCAGGATTGTGTTGGCCAGCACTTGTTGGTTCTTTTCCTTCTTATAAATGTTCACTTTCGCACCCGAAACCGGTTTTCCACTGATCCGGTCGGTCACCAGGAATTCATAAATCCCCGAATAAGTTCTGCCCAAAACAGCTAACTGTGAGACGGAAAACTGGGAATTAGCCAATTGAGACTTATCTTTTTCGGAATAAATAACATATTCATAACATCCGGGGTCTTTCATGTCGATCCGGATAACAGTATCTTCCCCTACATAAGGGAATTCATTTTTCAATTGGAAGACTTTTTTATCCGTCAGTTTTCCTCTTTTTTTGTATTGATCATTTAAGTTCCAGGTATTTTCATAAACCGACACCGGAGCCATAATGCGGTATATTTCTACTGTCAGGGCATCTGTGTTTCTATGATTAACTTTCAATTCCAGGCTTTTACCGGTATATACGGTGTTTTTCGCCGTTATTTCAATCCGGGGAGCCGATAATTGATTTTTATAATTTTCCAACAGACCGATCCGCTCATACCGGGGAAACCTCCTGATTCCATCCTGGCATATTTCATAAGCCAGGCGGTTCTTTTCCTGATCGATTTTATTAAGGATGTCTTGCCGGTCTGCTTCATTTTCACCAAGCGGAATAATACCCCATTCACTGTTATCATAGAAACGTGCTTTTTTATACAGGACCTCTACACAAATATCATTATTTGCATACTTCTTCTCAAGGATTTCCAATGCATTCAGATAGTCTGCAGATTTATCTTCCGATTCCGATCGATCGTATACAAATTTCAAACGGTCAAGATCTGTAATCAACAGGATCTTAGGATCTGAATCATTCCGATGAAATGCCAGCCACTCCTGGTACATTTTCAGTACCTGCAACCTAAGGTCATACGGTTCGGGATTCAAGGCCTGATTAACAAAATCAGCGACCGGAGCAAAATAACGCCTGTCGCTCAACACAGACGAAACTGTATTGAACGAACCTCCCCTGTGGCTAACTTGATACAACTGAGCAAGCACATTGACCCCTTGATTGATCACAAAATCATAAAGTGTAGGAGATAAATTCTGAGAAAATTCTTCCTGGCCCAGAATAGATTTATATTGCTTAATATCAGTCGATTGTAGGTCTTTTTCCGCCTGTAATGATAATTTTACATAATCGGCAATCCGCTGAACAAACAAATTCCCCGGCCACTCCCTGATATCTTCCGGGAAGTATCCGGTAATAGCTGTACGTTGACTGATTTTATATGCATTGGTCTGGTAATACTGGAAATATAATTGTGAAAGCACAGCATACAAAACACTTTGCTCCACTTTATCCGGAGCGGTCCGGGTGTATTGTTCTATTTCCGAAAGCCGGTCCGGAAGTTGATCTCTATCGATTGCCGACTGGTATTTCAGCTGATAAATCAAGGTTTTGATCAATTGCGGACTATTTTTATCCGCAAGCGCCTTTTTATAAATATCATTCACTTTCTCCATAGCCGACTGGGGCAATGATTGGTTTTCAAACTGAGAAACCTCCTTCCATAACAAAGTGTATTCCGGTTTGGTTGTTACCTGCGGAAGCGTTTTTACCTGTTGAGCAATTGTTGTAAAAGTAGCCAGTGTTAATAAGGCAATTAAAGTTTTCGTTTTCATACGGATTTGTTTTTACATAGTAGATGCAGAAAATTCTCCAATTCCATAAAGAAGGGAACATTTTTATTCAACTGCTCCCTTTTAATAAATTTAATCTCCGTATGCAAAAGTAGTTAAAAAGTTAAGAACTGTATTCATAAAATGGCGATGATTGATTACCTTTGTCTTTTTTAACTACAAACAACAATCATTATCAGAATGAACAAACGAATATTCATCGCTTTATTTTTATCTGTTATCGGATATTCTTTCTGCCTGGGCCAGGACCCTGTATTTAACACACTGAAAACCGAACTGGACCGTAATTTTTCCGTTTTGAAAAATCAGCCTTTACCGGCGTACTATATTTTCCTGCGTTTAGACGAGATGCAGTCTGTCAGTTGTGTGGGACGACTGGGCCGTTTGCAATCAGGAATTCAGGAAACTTCTCCAAGTCATTATCTTTCCAGTTCGCTCCGGGTCGGAAGTCCGGCGTTGGACAACACCCATGAAATCCGGGAGTCCGGAAAAGGCAGTTACCGGGATACACGGGTAGAAGCCCGGTCGGTACCTGTGGATAATAACCCCAAAGCCATCCGGACAGCCATCTGGATGCAGCTCGACGATCTCTACAAAGGGAATATTCAGGTTTTTGAACAAATTAAAGCCAATATGGCTGTCAAGGTAGAACAGGAAGACAAATCGCCTGATTTCTCCACGGAAAAGGCTGAGAGTTTTTATGAAAACCCGGTTTCCTGGAAAGAATTGAATTTCAATCCGAAAGCCTGGGAAGAAAAAGTAAAAAAATATTCCGCTATATTCAACCAAAACGGAGATATTCTTGACGGACTGGCCATCATGTCTACTTCTATTTCCCGACAATACATCGTGGACACGGAAGGCCGGGAAATTGCACAGAACCGGCTTTCATTCAATCTGATTCTTTCGGCCGAAGCATTGGCCGACGACGGGATGTACCTGCCCCTTTACAAGACATGGAGCGTTTCTTCATTGAGTGAACTACCTTCCGACGAAGAGATAATGAAAGCGGCTCAAACCATGAGTCAAACCCTTTCGGCATTGAAAAAAGCACCGGTAGTGGAGTCATTTACCGGTCCGGCCATTCTGTCGCCGGAAGCCGCAGGAGTTTTCTTCCATGAAATATTCGGACACCGCGTCGAAGGTTCCCGGCTGAAACAGGAAACAGATGCCCAGACTTTCAAAAAGAAAATCGGTGAACAAGTACTCCCGAAACACCTTTCGGTTACCTTCGATCCGACCATGAAACAATACAAACAAACCGCGCTGACAGGCTACTATATGTACGACGACGAAGGAATTAAATCACAACGGGTGGAAGTAGTCAAGAGCGGAATCCTGAATGATTTCCTGATGTGCCGTACTCCCATCGAAGGTTTTCTGAAATCAAACGGACACGGAAGAGCTCAGATCGGGGCAGCACCCATATCCAGGCAATCGAACATGCTGGTCGAAAGCTCACAAAAATATTCGGACGAAGAACTTCGGAAAATGCTGAAAAAAGAAGCCAAGTCACAAGGAGCTTCGTATGCTTATTACTTTAAGGAAGTATCCGGAGGATTTACCACTACCGGCCGTTATCAACCGAATTCTTTCAACGTTACTCCTTTATTGGTTTACCGGATCTATGTGGACAATCGTCCTGATGAATTAGTTCGGGGTGTGGATCTCGTAGGAACCCCCCTGGCCATGTTTTCCCAGATCGAAGCCTGCGGCAATGAATACGCCGTATTTAATGGAATCTGCGGCGCCGAATCAGGAGGAGTTCCTGTTGCCTGTGCAGCCCCTGCCTTGTTTGTCAAACGGATCGAAACGCAAAAAAGAGCCAAGAGCCAGTCACAACCTCCTATCCTTTCAAAACCTCAGGAAAATGAAAAATCTTCCGGAGCGGATAAAAATACAGTTATCGCTTCCTCCATGCGCAAGGAAGTGGAACGGGCATTGAGCCAATTGAAAATAGAAGGATTGCAACGGCCGTTTTTTATTTCCTATACCTTGGGCGACATGAAGCAATTAGGTGTTTCCGCAACATTGGGAAGCATCACTTCTTCCGGTTATTATCCGCAGCGGGGAGCAGGAGCCCGGTTGTTGATCGGAGATTATTCCTGTACGGATGAAAATTTCACCGGATCTACAGGAGGCTCACGGGGATTCGACGGTTCCCCCTGCATCGAAAACAACGAAGAAGGTATCCGCTATACGATCTGGAGGGACTTGGACGCCATCTATAAAAATGCGGCTGAAACTTACGAGCAGAAACTTTCGGCCATCAAGCAACTGAATATACCGGCAAAAGACCTGGAACTTCCGGACTGGGATAAAACGACTCCCGTACAAATGAATAACATCCCTTCCCCGGTCATCGATTTCGATCTGGCGAAATATGAAGATTATGCCAAACAGGCTTCGGTTGTATTTGCTGATTATAAAGATATTCTGACTTCCGATGTTTCCGTTCAGGTGTATGCGGCTGATATCTATTTTTACAATACGGAAAAAACCGAATACCGCCTGCCCGTTACACATGCAACCGTTGATGTAACGGTTCATGGAAAAACCGACGAAGGAGAAGACCTGGTAATTTCATTCGATCATACATTTGCCGATCCGAAAGAGCTGCCCTCACTGGATAACCTGAAAAAAGAATGCCGGGAACTGGCAGAAAAGCTACGGGCTAAAATTGCCGCTCCCAAAATGGAAGAAGCCTATGCCGGACCGGTATTGTTCGAAGGCTTAGCCGTAGTCAAGACCTTTTATTCCAATTTCTTTTACGGTGATCTTTCGTTGATTGCCGAACGGAAACCCCTTACCTCAAGTGGCTACTCCTATGGAGGAAACAGCCTGGAGGAAATGATGAACAAACGCATTACCGCCCGTGAAATCACAATCGAGGATCTGACGGGAACCAAGGAATACAAAGGAGTCAAACTGATCGGTTATACCCCCATCGATGCCCAGGGAGTCGTCCCGCCTGCCCGCCTGACACTGGTGGAAAACGGAATTCTGAAAACCCTGCTGAGCGACCGGGTACCCACTCCCAAAGTACCTCATTCCAATGGACACTCCATGTACGCCGGATTAGGATCGGGAATCAATACCGGAGTTATCCGCTTACAGGATACACGCACCAAGGATAAGAAACTGCTTCGTCAGGACTTGCTGAACAGAGCTAAAGAGGAAGGATATGCCTATGCTTACATCGTGCGGGATGCTGCTAATGCCGGCAGTGCGCCCCTGGAATTATATCAGGTAAGCGTTGCCGATGGTTCGGAAAAGCTCATCCGTTCGGCAATTATCAACAACATGGATGCTCAGGTCTTCAAGAAAATACTGGCGGTTTCCAACCAGGAAATGATTTATAACGGATCGGCAGGGAACCTGATCTCTGTCATCGTTCCTGATGCCATTCTTTTTGAAGAACTCGAAATACAAAGCGACCGGGTGGATAATTTCCAGAAACCCCCATTTGTAAAATCAGCAGAATAGACCCATTATGAAAAAAACAACCCTTTGTATCATCGGCCTTTTTTTAACAAGTTTTCTTTCTCTGCAAGCAGGAGAGATTACTGTTAAAGTCAATAAAAAATACCTCAATATTCCCGTTGCCCACCAGGATCAACGAGCCATTATGAAACTGGAAACCGGGAATGCGCCTGCGTATGAATTCCGGATCCGGCTGGCTTCCGGAACACCGGATTATTGGGTCTTCTATGATCTGACTCCGCTCAAAGGAAAGACGATTAAAATCAGCTACGAAGGCAATGATACGGGCTTAAACAAAATCTATCAGGACGATCAAATTGCCGGACAAGACAGCCTTTACAGCGAACGGAACCGTCCGCAATTCCATTTCACTACACGCAGGGGATGGATCAACGACCCCAATGGATTAATCTTCTATGAAGGGGAATACCACCTGTTTTACCAGCACAATCCGTATGAAAGGGAATGGGAAAACATGCACTGGGGGCACGCCGTCAGTAAAGACCTGATCCACTGGGAAGAACTTCCCGATGCATTGTACCCGGACCAATTGGGAACCATGTTTTCCGGATCCGCAATCATCGACTATGATAATACCGGCGGATTCAACAAAGGAAATACTCCGGCTATGGTTGCCTTCTATACAGCGGACAGTCCGGACAAACAGGTCCAGTGTATGGCCTATAGCCTCGATAAAGGACGCACCTGGACAAAATATGGTCGTAATCCGCTCATCGACTCCAAAGCCAAGTGGAACAGCAAGGATACCCGCGACCCGAAAGTATTCTGGTATAAACCCGGCAAGCATTGGGTATTGGTATTGAACGAACGCGACGGACACTCCATCTATACTTCGAAAAACCTGAAAGAATGGAATTTTGAAAGCCATATTACCGGATTCTGGGAGTGTCCCGAACTCTTCGAACTGCCTGTCGACGGTGATAAAAACAATACCCGATGGGTGATGTACGGAGCATCAGGTACCTACATGATCGGTCGTTTTGATGGAAAAACCTTTACACCCGAAGCCGGAAAATACTATTATACCACAGGATCAATCTACGCCGCTCAGACTTTTTCGAATATTCCCAATTCCGATGGCAGACGCATTCAGATCGGCTGGGGAAGAATCTCTCATCCGGGCATGCCTTTCAACGGCATGATGCTGATGCCTACCGAATTGACCCTCCGGAAAACAAAAGACGGTATTCGCCTGTTCAATACTCCGGTCAACGAAATCGAAGGTCTGATGGGAACCCCTTCCAACTGGAATTCGCTTTCTTCAGAAAAAGCAAATGAAGTGATGAAGCCGTTTTATTCCTCTGACTGTTTACGGATCAAAACCACCTTCAAGTTGTCGCATGCCACCAATGCCGGATTGAATTTATTCGGCCAGCAACTTGTCAATTACGATATGAACCCGAATCAGGTGAATGGTGTTTTCTATTCTCCGGAAGATCCGACAAGCATGGAAATCACGGCCGATATTTTTATTGACAAAACTTCCATTGAGGTCTTTATCGACGGTGGCGCTTATTCTTATTCCATGGAACGCAGGCCTCATCCCGGTAACAAAGAAGGATTGCATTTCTGGGGAAATAATATTGAGGTTAAATCGTTGGAAATTTATCCGGTCAGCTCTATATGGAGTAAATAATTCCTATTGTTTATTAGAGTATTCAGTAAATTCATAGAAAATCCCCAAATGTAACAATGACAAGTTACACTTGGGGATTCAAAAGTATATATTAACTCGGCCAATTCGCTAAAAGACCAATAAAATAGTCGAAAAAAGAGCAATAGATTCATCATTCATGCTTTTTTTTCGACTATTTCTGTTTTCAGGTTATTACATTCCTTTTATCTCCCTTTTTTTGCATACTTTAGGCTGTAGCTAATGCCGATTAGCTATATCGTGTATTCATTCCAGCTGTT